>DASXAQ010000021.1:0-34440 GCA_036406615.1 Actinomycetota bacterium
CCCCAGCTGCGCGCAGCCGAAGTCCAGGTCCGCCGTCGCGGACTGCTTCACCAGCACGAACGCGGACTGGGCGCCCGCGCCGACCTTGGACACCATCTGGATGGCGGGGAAGGCGTTCGCCGACGACGTCGTGAACCCCGCCACCATCGTCCCGCCGTGAGCCGCCTGGCCGCTCGTGTTGAACGTCCGGTCGGGCGAGACGGCTGCGTTCCACACGTACAGCGAATTGCTGCTGATCGTCCCCTGCTGCACGATGCTCGGGGAGGAGAGCGGCAGCGGATTGATCTCGTACCAGACATCCTCGGATCCGGCGCCACCCAGGATCGCCTGGGCGGTCCAGATCGCGACCTTGCCGCCGTTGTTCACGGGGTCGACGGCCGAGACCGCGTGGCTCAGACGGCCATCGAGCGTGTCGATGTCGAACGAGCTGCCCTTCTGCGGCGCGTCGGGCGGCCCCGTGTACGTGCCTCGCGTGATCGAGTGCGGCGGGCTCAGCTGCGGGACCGTCGGATCGGAGCTCGACGGCCTCAGCCCGTAGACCGTGATCAGGTTGCCATTCGGGCACGGCATCGGCGGGCACTCGGTGTCGGACGAGGCCACCACGAACCCGTTCTTGTTCGGGTCCGTCTGGATCGCCGGCACCGGGGTGAACGCCTGGGACCCGTCCTGGTTGCGCAGGTCCGTGAACTTGCCGTTCTTGAACGTCGAGGCCGCGGGGCACGTGGTGATCGGGTCACGGCCCTGCGGCTTCGTGATCCACAACAGGTCCGAGCGCGTCGCCACCTGACTGGTGATCGTCGGGTAGAAGTTGACCCCGATCATCAGGAACTTGCCCGACTGACCGAGCTTCGGGTAGTCCGGGAAGTTCGTGGTCTGGTAGCCGAAGGACGCCGAGTAGTTGCAGAAGCTACCCGGGAGCGACGTGGGGTTGGCGTTCTTGCTGAAGCCCCACTGCATCGTCGCCTGGGTCGTGTCCCAGATGTTGTAGTAGAAGCGCTGGGTGCCCGGGTCGTACAGCACCATCGGATCGGAGCCGTTCGAGTGGCCGGTCAGCGCGGACATGAGGCTTGTCGCGACCAGCGATCCATTCCGCTGGTAGATCGCGATGTTGGTGTTCACGATCTCCACGTAGCTGTTGGGGCCGATCGCGCCGTTGGGGTCGGGCGGGGTGAAGCCCTGGTTCACGACGCCCTTCCACGAGGAGCCGATCGTCGGCGCCGCCGCGCTCGATGGCGTGTTTGCGGCCGGATGCAGCTTGGCCGCCTGCGCGGCCGCGTACGCCTTCATCGCCTTGAGCGTGGCCACTCCCCGAAGGGGCAGGTAGCCGTGCGTCTTCAGGTAGGTGCGCGCGTTGAACGGCGCACCCTTGTGCGTGGTTGCGATCGCCTGCGAGGAGGCGAGTGAGGCGAGCACGACGAGCGACAGCGCCGCTGCCGCCACGCCGCGGATGGATGGCTTCAAAGCGGTACCCCCTTCCTGGCCCGGTAACCGGACACCTCATTCCGGGCATAGTCCGCAGTCCCGTCTTCGGAATCGTCGCACCAGGGTTCCGAATCCGCAAACCGGACATCCGTGCGGGGCGGTGCCGCGGCGCGCGGGTGGGTGCCCCCGCGATCGCGGGGGCACCCACAGCGCCTTTCTCTTCCCTCCGCTAGGAGCAGGGGTTGTCGCTGAGGATGTTGCGGAAGTTGTTGTATCGGGTGGTGACGGTCCCTGCAGGAGCCGCCGGGTAGTCGCCAACGAGCAGGTTGCTCTTCGTTCCGTACTCGGTGGCAGACGATCCGCCGAACGTGTTCGTGGTGCCCGGGATGTACGGGCCACCCTGCTGGAACCAGCACTTGCCGCCGATCGTCGTGGTCGTGTACAGGGGGTAGAACCGCGACTGCGGCGGCGGGTTCACGCACCCCTGGCCCGGGTTCGGGTCGGACGGGTTCGCGATGAACCGCTGGCAGTTCTGAAGAACCCCGCCGAACGGCGCGTCGGGACGGAAGTCCTCGATGCGAGGAAGGTCCGCCTCGAACGCGATCTGCCCGTAGGCCGAGCCGTCGCCGAACGTCGGGCTGGTGAACCGCAGCGGCGTCGGAGCGAGGATCGAATCGACGGTGTGGTTCTGCGTGGTCCCCGGCCACACGTGGTCGTCGTACGAGGTGCCGTCGAAGTCGAGGTCGCTGTCGCCGAAGATGCCAAGGCACCCCTTGACCCTGATGAACCCGTTGGTCGACGGGTCGCCCGGGACCGGCAGGCAGTAGTTGTCGTCCTCCGGGTTGATGTTGTTCGTGTCGAACCCGTTGCCCTTCGCGCAGGACAGAACCGAGTCGAGGTTCACCTTGTCGCAGAACTGGAAGTGCCCGATCTCGTCGGACGCGGCAACGTTGTACGAGTGCGCGGCCCACGGGACCCGCGTGGACGGGCTGGACGTGGCGTACTCGGGGTGGAACGCGTTGCTCTGCACCGAGCAGGTCGCGGCGCTCGGATCGAACACGACGGACCCGAACCCGTTGGCCGTGCTGGCCGTCATCGAGCCGCTCGTTCCCGTCGTGGCGTCGTTGATGGTCACCTGGAACCCGGCCGCCGTGTCGTGCATCGACAGGGTCAGCGTGTCGCCCGAGTTCATGAAGAAGTCCTTGTTCGGATCCAGGTTGAACCGGTCCGGGTTCAAGGGGTTCGCGGGCGAGGTCGCCGCGCCGTTCTTCGTCAGGTACGCGAAGTTGACCGGCTCGAGGCCCGCCGATGCCAGGCAGTCCGCGTTGTTCACGGCGCCGGTGTTCATGTCCTCGGAAAGGCTGTCGATGTTCAGCGCCGCGCACCAACGGGTGGCGTCACAGCTGTTGCCCGTCGGCCACAGCGTCCAACCCGGCGGGTAGAACTGCATCTCCATGAACGCGGTCCCCGGGTGCTTGCCGATGTAGTCCGGGTCGCTCGAATTGTCGGACGTGAACGCGTTCGTGTCGCTGTCCGCCGTGCACGGGACGTTCGGGTACGCAGCGCCCGAGTACGGCGGGTTCGGCGCGGACTGGTCGTCGCACATCGCCATGCCGAACCAGTACGCCGGCCGCAGCTGGAAGTTGAACGTTCCCCCGCTGCCGTCCTGCTTCGGCGTGAGCGGCGGATCCGTCGGCAGCGTCACGGAGTACGTCGGGCTGTTGCCGGACCCCGGGGTGTTCGAGTAGAAGAGCACGGACGGCTCGTCGTGCCCGATGTACTCGTTGATCTTCACGCCCTCCTTGCGCACCTTGTCGAACCAGGGGAAGTCTTCCCAGTTCTGGTACGGCTCGGTGCAGGTGACGCCGTTGGTGTTGCACCAGTGCGCCGCCGATGCCGTGGGCGCCGGGAGCTTCGACGCGGCGGCTTTCGTCGCCGTCGTCGCGCCCGTCGCCGCGGCAGAGATCGTCGCGAATCCGGCGATGAGCGCGCCGACCGCGAGGATTGCCACAACCCTCTTCATCTTCCCCTCCTTCGCCCGCGGGCCCCACAACCCGCGAAACACATAGATTCACCCGGGTCGGCCGTGTTGCGCAAATCGCAACGTGAGGCTGGAGCGACCCTTTCGGGGTCGCCGACGCCGATGCGAGGTTCGTCCCCGCGTCGGCGGCCACCCGCGGACGAGGCGTCAATCGCCCAGCGCGGCGACCTCCAGCGGCTCGTACGTCGCACCCGCGCGAGCCAAGTGGCTGCGGTAGAGCACCAGCTCGCGGACCCGGAAGGGCCGCTGATCGACCGGGGTCTCGAGCAGACTGGGTGCGAACTCGGCCAGGTTGCGCGGCGGGGTCAGCCTGGCCAGCGTGAGGTGTGGCATGTACGGGCGGCCCTCCGGCGCCACGAGCTCGCTCAGCCGCTCGTCCAATGCCCCGGCGAGGGCGGCGAACCGGCCGTCGGGGTCGGCCAGGCCCGCCCAGAGCACCCGCGCGTGGCGCGCGTTGGGGAACGCGCCGAGGGCGGCGGAGGCAGAGTCGAACGGCGCGGCCGCCGACGCCACCTCGCGCACCGCGCTGCCGATCTCGTCGACCAGGCGAACCGCCGTCCAGCCGAGGAACTTCAGCGTGACGTGCCATCCGCTGGGCTGCGTCCACCGCGCGCCGGGGATCAGGCCCCTCGACGGAGCCGAGGCCGCCTCGATCGCCGCCTTCACGTCGGCCGGAACGTCGACGGCGATGAACAATCGCAGCGGCTTCGGCGGTGGACCGGACGATCGATCGGTGCCCACGCGCGCGACCGCTATCCCTCGACCCGCGTCGAGGGACCGAGGGTCGAGGGCTGCGGCAGGCCCTCGAGGTGGCGGCGCAGCATGTCCAGCGCGGCCTGTTCCGCCCAGCGCCGGACCGCATCGCGGTCGCCCGGCGCGCGGAACGTGCGCGCCCGATCGACGCCGTCGGCGGCGAGCCCGGCGCACACGGTCCCGGGGTCGCGCCCGCCGTGGGGATCCGGGCCGGCGACGCCGGTGAGGGCGACCGCCACGTCCGAGTCGAAGATCCGCCGTGCGCCACGCGCCATCTCGAGCGCGCACGCTTCGCTCACGACCCCCTCCTCGGCCAGGGTCCGCTCGGACACGCCGAGGACCTCGCGCTTGGCCTGCTCCGTGTAGCAGACGGCCGACCCGACGAAGACGTCGGACGAGCCCGGCTCGCGGGAGAGCCGCGCGGCAAGCCCGCCGCCGGTCAGAGACTCCGCGCATGCCACCGTCATGCCGGCCGACCGAAGCAGCTTCGATACGACGACCTCGATCGGCGCGTCGGACTCGGCGAACACGTAGGTCCCCAGCCGGCGCGCGACCTCGTCCGCGACGGGGTCGATCAGCGCCTCGGCTTCGACGGCCGTCGTCGCCTTCGCGGTCAGCCGGACGCGGACCTCTCCGCCACCGGCCAGGTACGCCACGGTCGGATTGGCTGAGCTCTGGAACAGGTCGTCGAGCAGCTCCGCGATCTTCGACTCCGACAGGCCCGTGGTCTTCATGACGCGGGAGACGATCGCGCTCGGGCCGGACAGCGCCACCAGCTCCGGGATCACCAACGACTCCATCATCTCCCGCATCTCGGCCGGCACCCCGGCCATCGCGTACACGCGCCGGCCGCCGGGCGTCTGCACCGCCAGGGCCGGCGCCGTGCCCCGTTGCGGCAGGACGAACCGCCCCCCGGCGGGAACGTCGGCCTGCTGGAGGTTGATCAGCGGCATCTCGCGGCCGAACGCTTCGAAGCGCGCGCGCAGGAACGATTCGATCTCGGGACGGCGCTCCAGGAGCAGGCCGAGCGCGGCCGACAGCCCCTCGCGGGTGACGTCGTCCTGCGTGGGGCCGAGGCCGCCGGTGATCAGCACCACGTCGGCGCGCGACATCGCGAGCCGAAGCGAATCGGCGATGCGCTCGACGTTGTCGCCGACGACCTGGTGATGGGTGACGTCGACGCCGATCTCGGCGAGGCGCTGGGACATCCACTGGGCGTTCGAGTTGGCGATCTGCCCGAGCAGCAGCTCGGTGCCGACCCCGACGATCTCGGCCCTCACCCGGCGGCCCCGGGCGGCGGCGGGGTGGCGGGCGAGGGCGGACCGGGCCTGGCGACGGACTGCCCGGACCGCGGCCATCCCATGGCCCGGGCGACGTACTGCGCTCCCGTCCAGACGGTCAGGACCACGGCCACGATCAGCGCCGCGAGCTTCAGGTCGTCGGCCCACGGCCCGAGCGGCAGCAGGTACAGGGTGATCGCCAGGATCTGCGCGACGGTCTTGACCTTCGCGGGGAACGTGGCCGGCATGCTGCGCCCGCGCGCGCCGAGCAGCACGCGCAGCACCGCCACCCCGACCTCGCGGACGACGATCACCACGGTCGCCCACCACGGCAGGCGCCCGAGCGCCGACAGCGTGATCAGCGGCGCGGCGACCAGCGCCTTGTCCGCGAGCGGATCCAGCCACTGGCCGGTCCTGGTGGTCGCGCCCTGGCGGCGCGCCAGGTACCCGTCGAGTCCGTCGGAGGCGGCGCCGGCGACGAACACGGCGGCGGCCGCGATCGACCCGGCGTCGCCCCCGGCCAGGATGAGCCCGACGAGCACCGGCACAAGTGCGATCCGGCACGCCGAGATGACGTTCGGCCAGCCGAGGCCGAACGGGCTCAGTGGGCGCTGGCGCTTGCCGTGGGCGTCGCGGTCGTCGATGGGGATGGCGTCCTCCTGAAGTCCTGTGGCTTGAACACGGCGACCCACGGCGCTCCACGGAGCCCCGGGTTGCCGAGCGAGTGCCCGTTGACGGTCACGTGGGCCGAACCTCCCTGCGCCAACTGGACCTGCACCTGGCTCTCGCCCTGGAACGAGCGCTGCTCACCCTTGAGCAGGGTGCCGCGCCAAACCGTACCGTCCGTCGTCACCACGACGTGGACGTCGCGCAGTGCGACGAGCCCCACCGTCACCGTGGGCGGGACGACGGCCGAGGCGGGGATCGAGGGCGGGGGCTCTGCGGGGGGCGCGACGCGGGAGCGGAACAGGCCGGCGACCGCCAGCACCGCGATCACCAGGACCGCGACGCCGGCGGCGAACGCCCACGTCGAGTGGTGCCGGCGCATCGGGAACCAGTGCGGGTCGGCAACCTTCTCGCTTCGCACCGGCCCGGGCGGCGGGTTCGGCAGGGTGGGCTTCGGCTCGCCGAAGTGGCCCGTGTACACCCGCAGGACCTTGTCGGCGTCCAGGCCCAGGTAGCTGGAGTACGAACGCAGGAACCCGCGGACGTAGACGTCGCCGAGGAAGGTGTCGAAGCTCTCGCGCTCCAGGGCTTGGAGGTACTCGATGCGGATGCGGGTCTCTCGACTCGCCTCCTCGATGGATTTGCCCTGCCCGAGACGCGCCTTGCGCAGGGCAGGACCGATGCCGGTTCCTTGCAACGTGGAGCCTCCGCCGACGCCCGGGAAGGCCGATTCTATCGTGCGGCCCCTTCCCCCAAACTTGTCACTCTTTCTCGGCGGAAGAGGGGATTCGGGCTTTACAAGGACGGCCTCGACCGTTTATCGTGCGCGAGTCGCATCGGAGGTACGGGCGCAAGCCCGGAGACCGGAGCGGCCGAGGGAGCGGGCCTTCGGGTTCGCTCCCTTGCTTTTCCGGGGAAGTTCCACCTCCGTCGCCCTCGCCGGTGGTCGGCTCAGCCGGCGCTCCGGCCCCGGGAGGCCTCCCATTCGTCCCACGTGATCAGGACGTCGCGCGCCTTGGAGCCCTGGCTCGGGCCCACGATCCCGCGCTCCTCCATCAGGTCCATCAGCCGGCCGGCCCGCGCGAACCCGACCTTCAGCCGGCGCTGCAGCATGGAGGTGGAGCCGAGCTGGGAGCGGATGACCAGCTCCGCTGCCTGCTCGAGCAGCTCGTCCTGGCCCTCAAGGGCCTCCTCCTCCGGCGTGGGCGGGCGCCCCAGGCCGTCGATCTGCGCCTCGAACTGCGGCCGCCGCTGCCCGCGACACCACTCGGACACGCCCTCGATCTCGCCCTGCGTCACCCATGCGCCCTGGATCCGCACGGCCTTCGACACGTTGGCGGGCTGGAACAGCATGTCGCCGTGGCCGACGAGCTTCTCCGCGCCGCCGGTGTCCAGGATCACGCGGCTGTCGGCCTGCGACGCCGTCATGAACGCGATCCGCGAGGGGATGTTCGCCTTGATCAAGCCGGTGACCACGTCGACGGACGGCCGCTGCGTCGCCACCACGAGGTGGATGCCAACCGCGCGGGCCATCTGCGCGATCCGGCAGATCGCGTCCTCGACGTCGCGCGGGGCGACCATCATCAGGTCGGCGAGCTCGTCGATCACGACCAGCACGTACGGCAGGCGTTCGAAGTTCGCCTCCTGTCCCGGCGGGATCCGCAGCGTCCCCTCGTCGAAGCCTCGGTTGAAGCTCTCGATGTCGCGCATGCCGACGGTGGCCAGGGCCTCGTAGCGCATCTCCATCTCGCGCACGACCCACCCGAGCGCCTCGGCCGCCTTCTTCGGGTGCACGATGACGGGCGCGATCAGATGCGGCAGGTCGGCGAAGTGCGACAGCTCGACCCGCTTCGGGTCGATGAGCACGAGCTTGACCTCGTCGGGCGTCTCGCGCATCAGCACCGACGTGATGAACGTGTTGATCAGGCTCGACTTGCCGGCGCCGGTCGCCCCGGCGATCAGCACGTGCGGCATCTCGGCCAGGTTCACCAGCACCGCGCGACCGTGCACGTCTTTGCCGAGCGCCACGTGCAGCGGCTTCGACGACTCGCGCGCGACCTTCGACGACAGGACGTCGCCGAGCATCACGAAGTCGCGAACCTTGTTCGGCACCTCGACGCCGATCGCGGACTTGCCGGGGATCGGCGCGATGATGCGCACGTCCGGCGTGGCCAGCGCGTACGCGATGTCCTCGGCCAGCGACAACACGCGGTTCACCTTGGTGCCGGCCTCGACCTCGACCTCGAACATGGTGACCGTGGGGCCGCGGTGGCTCGCGACGACGCGGGCGCCGACGCCGAACGTGTTGAAGGTGCGCTCGAGCGCCGCGACCGTGTGCTCCGCGTCCCGTGCGTCGGCCGCCGTTCCCGGCGCGCGACGCAGCAGGTCCAGCGGCGGCAGGCGGTACTGCCCGCCCGGTGCGGCGCGCAGCGGCAGGCGCACCTGCTTCGGCTCGGCCACCTCGACCGCGTCGGGCTCGGGGCCGGCCATCGCCCCGGTGAGGTCCACGATCCGGTCGTCGTCATCCGCCGCGCGATCCGCCGGAGCGGTCTTCCCGGCGGCCCCGGCGGGCTCGACGGCCGGGTCCTCGGCGAAGAACTCGCGCACGGCGCGCCCGACCGCGGCCAGCGGCGTCGCGGTGAAGATCAACAGGCCGATGGCCACGAGGCCGAGCAGCACGGCCACGGCCCCGTAGACGGACAGCACGCGCGACAGCGGCCATCCGAAGCTCGCTCCCACGACGCCCCCCGCGCGGCGGACGGCGTCATACCCGGCCGTGGGGCTCGGGTTGTCCCGGGCCACCGACAGGATCCCGAGCGCGCCGGCCACGATGAAACACGCGCCCACCAGCATCCGGCCGCGATCCTCCGGGGGCGTCCCTCGCAGCAGCACGAAGGCCCAGCCGGCTGCCACCACGGGGAACACGAACGCGGCCAGCCCGAACAGCCAGCCGAGCGAGCCCCGCAGCGCCGAGCCGAACGGGCCCCCGGCGCCCACCCACAGGCCGAGGATCGTGAGGACCGCCAGGACCACCAGCACGATGCCGAGCACGTCGGCCCCGCGCGTGGCCACGTGGCCCGCGGCACGCGATCCCGCGGTTCGCAGCCGGCCGGGCGTTCGCGGCGGCGTTCGTTTCGCCGGGCGACGGGACGCGGCGCGGCCGCGCCGGCTCTTCGTTGCGCTCCTGGCCACCTCAGACCTCCATGATCACCGGCACGATCACCGGCTTGCGCTTCGTCTGCTCGAAGAAGTATTTCCCAAGCGATTTGCGGATGTGCTGTTTCAGCACCGCCGGATCGGTCACTTCCTCGGCCGCGTACTCCTTCAGCGCGGACACCGTCCGCTGCGCGGCCTCCTCGACGATCGGCCCGGCACTCTCGTCCAGCACGAACCCGCGGTTGATCACGTCGGGCCCCGCCAGCACCTCGCCCGTGTGCGCATCGACGGTGACGACGACCACCACGACGCCGTCCTCCGAGAGCTTGCGGCGGTCGCGCAGGACCACCTCGCCGACGTCGCCGATCCCGAGTCCGTCGACGAACGTCATCCCGGCATCGACGCGCTCGCCGCGGCGCAGCTGCTCGCCGAGCTCCACCGTGTCGCCGTCCTCGCAGATGAGGATGTGATCCTCGGGCACGCCGACCTGCGCGGCGAGCGTCGCGTGGTGCGCCAGGTGGCGCAGCTCGCCGTGCACCGGGATGAACCAGCGCGGCCGGACGACGTTCAGCATGGTCTTCAGCTCCTCGGCCGCCGCGTGGCCCGACACGTGCACGGGCGAGACGGGCACGTGGAACACGTTGGCGCCCGTTCGATACAGGCCGTCGAGCGTCCGGTGGATCGCGGTCTCGTTGCCGGGGATGACCGAGGAGGACAGCACGACCGTGTCGCCGGGCTGCAGCTTGACCCACTTGTGCTCGCGCGCCGCCATGAGCGACAGCGCCGACAGGGGCTCGCCCTGCGACCCCGTGGAGCACACGACGACCTCCGCCGGGTCCATGCGGTCGACCTCCTCGATCAACACGACGGCCGAGTCGGGGACGTCCAGGTAGCCGAGCTCGCGCGCGGCGGCGGTGCTCTGGTGCATGCTGCGCCCCAGGAACGCCACCTTCCGTCCGGCCCTGCGCGCCGCGTCGCAGACCTGCTGCACGCGGTGGATGTGGCTGGCGAAGCACGCCACGACCACCAGCCGAGGTGCGTCGCGGATGATGTCGTACAGCACCGGCCCCACGGTGCGCTCGCTGCCGGTCGTTCCGGGATCCTCGGCGTTGGTCGAATCCGACAGCAGCACGTGGATCCCGCGTCGCGCTTCGGCAGCGATGCCCTGCAGGTCGGTGACCCGGCCGTCGATCGGCGAGGGGTCGAGCTTGAAGTCGCCGGTGTGCAGCAGCGTCCCGGCGGGCAGGTCGACGGCCAGCGCGACGCCGTCGGGGATCGAGTGCGACACCCGGTACAGGCGAACGGCGAACGGGCCCGCCCGGACCTCCTGTCCGGGCTCCGTCGGGTGGAACGTCGCGTGCTCGCGCACTCCGTGCTCTTCGAGCTTGCCCTCGAGCAACGCCAGGGTGAGCCTGGTGGCGTAGACGGGAAGCTCGAATTCCCGCAGCAGGTACGGCAGCGAGCCCACGTGATCCTCGTGCCCGTGGGTCAGCACGACCGCCTCCAGCTGGTCGCGTCGCTCGCGCAGGTACTGGAAGTCCGGCAGGACGAGGTCGATCCCAGGCATCTCCGCCTCCGGGAACGACAGGCCGGCGTCGATCAGCAGGATCCGGCCCTGCATCTCCAGCGCCGCCATGTTGCGGCCGATCTCACCGACGCCGCCCAGGAAGACCAGGCGCGGATCAGTGGAGGCGGTCGGGGAAGGAGTCATGTTCGGATTCGGGGAAGGTTCGTCAGAGCACGCCGGACTCGATCATCGACTGGCGGATGCGATCGCGCTCCTCTTCCGTGGCCGGCACCAGCGGGAGGCGGGGCGGGCCCACCGACTGGCCGGCCATCTCCAGGGCCGCCTTGACCGCGATCGGATTGGACACGATGAACAGCCCCGCGAACAGCGGGGAAAGCTCCTGGTGGATCTTGCGGCCCGCCGCCGCGTCGCCGGCTTCGACGAGCTGAACCATGTCGCGCATGCGCTCGCCGGCGAGGTGGGCCGCGACGGAGATCACCCCGGTCGCGCCCAGCGACACCATGGCGTACGTGGCCCAGTCGTCGCCGGACACCACCTCGAAGCCGGGCGGCGCGTCGCGCACGATGCGTGACGCGGCCTGCAGGTCGCCGGTGGCGTCCTTGACGCCGACCACGTTGGGTACGTCGGCGGCCAGGCCGAGCAGCGTCTGCGGCTCGATGGTGCAGGCCGTCCGACCCGGGATGTTGTACAGGAGCACCGGCAGCGACGTCGCGCCGGCGACCGTCGTGAAGTGGGCGACCAGGCCGCGTTGCGGCGGGCGGTTGTAGTAGGGCGTCACCAGCAGCACGGCGTCGGCTCCGTTCTCCTGCGCCATCCGCGTCAGGTGCACGCTGTGCGCCGTGTCGTACGTGCCGGTCCCGGCGATGACCTTGCCGCGCCCGGCGGCCGCCTCGACGACCGCGCGCAGCAGGTCGCGCTTCTCGTCGTCGTTCAGTGTGGCCGCCTCGCCCGTGGAACCGAACACCACGAGCGCGTCCGACCCGTGGTCCAACAGATGCGCCGCCAACTCCTGGGCGCGATCCAGGTCGAGCGAGAAGTCGCTGCGGAACGGGGTGACCATGGCGGTGATCACGGAGCCGAACCTGCCGGTCATGTGGGGCCTCCTTTCGTCCGGCGGCATCGGAGCGGGCGCACCTCCTCACCGCTGCGGAGCACCGGACGAGGGGGAATCTACCATCGATCGGCGGCTCGACCCGGGAAGGGCCGCGCCCGCGGCCCCCACCTGGGAACCTTCCGGTTCCAACCCCGCCGGTATCCTACGGACGTGCGCATCTACACCCGCACGGGGGACGACGGCACGACCGGCCGGCTGTACGGCGGGCGCATCTCGAAGGCCGACCCTGCGGCCGAGGCGTACGGAGCCGTGGACGAGGCGGTGGCGGCGCTCGGCGTCGCCCGGGCATCCGCGTCGCCGGCCGTCGCGGCGTTGATCCTGGGCATCCAGCGGGGCCTGTTCGTCGTGGCGGCCGACCTGGCCACCAACCCGCGGGAGCGGCGAAAGCTCACCCCGTCGGTCTCGCTCGCCACCGACGACATGGTCGAAGGGCTGGAGCGGCTCATCGACGACACGGTGGCTGAACATCCTCTGCCGCAGGCGTTCGTCGTGCCGGGCGCGAACCCGGCGTCGGCAAGCCTGGACGTGGCGCGCACGGCGGTTCGCCGGGCGGAGCGCCGCGCGGTCGAGCTGCGCGACGGGGGCGGCCAGGTCAACGAGGCCGCGCTTCGCTACCTCAACCGGTGCTCGGACCTGCTGTTCGTGCTGGCCCGGTGGCAGGCGGGCGGGCCGGAGGAGCCGAGCCGGGCCGGCTAAGCGCTGCGGAAGCGGCGGCGGCGGAACAGCCGCCGCCACCAGGGGTCCGGCCGTCCGGTCTCGTCGCGGTGGGCCCCCAGGTGGGCATCGCGGGCCTCCTCGGCGAGTTGTTCTTCATGCTCGTGCTGGGCCTCGATCCTCAGCTCCGAGTCGGGCATGTCCCTCCAGGACATGCGCACCACCCCCGAGCGCGATCGTAGCGGCCACCGTCGACCGGCACCACCACCCGACCGGTAGCATCCTTGGCATCCGAGGCAGGAGGGGCCGATGGTTCGCATGCACGTCTGGCTGCGCAAGAAGGACGAAATGACCGACGAGCAGTTTCGGGAGTACTGGGTATCCACGCACGCCCCGATCGCCCGGGACGGATACGAGCACCTGGCCGGCTACGTGATCCACGCGGTCACACGGGCGCCCGAGGGGCAGGAGCGCCCGTACGACGGGATCGCGGAGCTCACGTGGGAGGACCGGGACGGGTTCTCCGCTGACATGAAGAGCGAGGCCGGGCGCAAGGGAACCGAGGACCTGCCGAACTTCACCAGCGCGTTCGGGGTGCTGTTCGTCGACGAGATCGTGGTGGCCTGAGCCGCCGTGGGCGACGACGCCGCCCTCTTCGCCGACGAGCTCGCGTTCGCGAACGACCTGGCCGACGAGGCCGCGGACATCGCCCTGACCTACTTCCGGACGGGGTTCGAGGTCCACACGAAACCCGACCTCACGCCCGTCACCGAGGCGGACCTGAGGATCGAGTCGATGATCCGCGACCGCATCGCGGAGCGCTTTCCGGGCGACGCGGTCCTCGGCGAGGAGGGCGGTCGCGTGGGCGATGGCGACCGCCTGTGGATCGTCGACCCGATCGACGGGACGAAGAATTTCGCGGGCCGGATCCCGATCTGGGCCACGCTCATCGCGCTGGCCGTCGACGATCGAACGGTCCTCGGCGTCGTGGGCGCCCCCGCCCTCGGGGAGCGCTACCAGGCCGTGCGGGGCGCCGGCGCGACCATGAACGGCCGCCCCATCGGGGTCTCCTCGGTGTCGGCGGTCCGCGAGTCGCTGGTGCTGACCGCCGGAGTCGGCGCATGGGTCCGCGGCCCGCACCGCGATGCCTTCCTGGCGCTGGCCGCCGAGGCGGACCGCGTGCGGGGGTTCGGCGACTTCTGGGGCCATGTGCTGGTCGCGCGCGGGGCGGCCGAGGTCATGATGGAGACGTCGCTTCGCACCTGGGACTGGTCGGCGTTGCAGGTCGTCGTCGAGGAGGCCGGCGGCCGGATCACGCAGGTCGACGGCGCGCCCCTGGCCGACGGTGGCAGCACGCTGACGACGAACGCGGCGCTGCACGACGAAATCGTCCGTCGCCTGGCCTCGACGCCCGCGTGACCGTCGCGTGAGCCCCGCATCGCACGCGGCGGCGGCCTTCGGCGTCGGGTTCGCGCTCGGCGCCGCGCCCGGCCCCGTGCAGGTCCTGCTGCTCACCGAGGCGTCGCGGGGAGGCGTCCGCCGCGGCGTCCAGGCCATGGCCGGGGCGAACCTGACGCTGGCGGCGCTCGGAGCCGTGCTGGCGCTGTGGCTGTCCGGGATCGAGATCTCCCCCACGCTGCTGCGTGTCGTCCGGGTGGCCGGCGGGCTCTTCCTGGCCTACGCGGGGTTCGACACGATCCGGGCGGCCGGCCGCGAGATCGACGACGGAGCCTTCGGCCCCGCACCGGGGCGGGCGTCCGGGCCCCCGCCCGCCGTTCGCGGCGTCGCCGCCGTGCTGCTGAACCCGGGCGCCCTGCTGTTCCTGGCGACCACGGGCTCGGCCCTGCTGGCGTCGGCGTCGGCCGACGGCGGCACGCCGCTGGCGATCGCCACGCTGATCGCGATGGTGGCCGGAGTGGCGGCGGTCGACTTCATGGCCGTGCTGGTCGGCAGCCGTGGGCGACGGCTGCCCGTGCGATGGCGCGTTCGCCTGTTCCGCGGCCTGGGAGTGCTGCTGATCGCGATCGGCGCGGTGTTCCTGGCCGGCGCGGCGCTCGGCTGAGCCTCAGCCGGCCTCAGGCCAGGCCGTCGAACAGGCTCGAGGCCGGCTCGCCGCCGGGCTGTACCGGCGGCCACGCCTGCACGAACCACTCCGTGCCGAACACCTGCTTGCGCAGGTGGCGCGGGAAGGCGTCGATCTCCTCGACCTGCGTCCGGTGCGCGCGCAGCACCTCGACCTTGCGCTCCCAGACGCCCGAGCAGTCTTCGGCCACGGTGATCCGTTCGTCGGGAACGCCCCGCGGCATGAACGGCGCGTCGGGGTCCACGTCCTGGCCCAGCGACCGAAGTTGCCGCCACACGGCGTCCAGTCGCGACTGGGGAAGCTGGCTGTAGAACAACCGGCGGAACGCGCCGTCCCCGGCGTCGCCTTCGCCGGCTGATCGCAGCCGGTCGAACGCGAGCGTGGCGGCCTCGTGGATCGCGACGTGGTCGGCGTGCAGCGTCACGCCCTCCGGCCCGAACGTCACGACGACGTCCGGCCTGGCTTCGTCGAGCAGCCCGGCGACGCGATCGACCAGGTCGTCCTGCGCGACGTCGGGGAGCCCGCCGTCCGGCAGTCGGAGGAAGTGCACGGTCGCGTCGGCCCGGCCCGCCGCCGCGAGCGCGGCGCGCTCTTCGGCTTCGCGCACTTCCGCCAGGTTTTCGCGCGTGGCCAGCCCCGGGTCCGCGATCGGCCCCGCCTCCCCGCTGGTGGCGACGACGACCGTGTAGTGGGCGATGCGATCCGCCTCGGCGAGCAGGGTCCCACCGAGCGCGAACGTGTCGTCGTCGGGATGGGCGAACACGCCCGCCAGGCGGAATGCCCCGCCGGAGCGTTGATCCGACGGACGGCCGCCCGTCAGAGCGGCACCTCCGGGAGGTCCATCAGGGGCTCGAGCCCCACGGTCAGCCCGGACTTGCCGGGGGCAGCCTTGATGGCCAGGAGCACCCCGGGCATGAACGACTCGCGCTGCATCGAGTCGTGCCGAATCGTGAGCGTCTGCCCCCGGCCGCCGAGCACGACCTCCTGGTGCGCGACCAGCCCGGGGAGCCGCACCGAATGGATGCGGATGCCCTCGGACTCGCCCCCGCGGACGCCGGGGATGGTTTCGCCCTCGGGGCCCTGCCAGGCCTCGAGCCGGGCCGCGGCCATCGCCCGCGCCGTCGCCATCGCGGTGCCCGAAGGGGCGTCGAGCTTGCCCTCGTGGTGGAGCTCGATGATCTCGGCAGCCGGGAAGAACTTCGCCGCCACGGCCGCGAACCGCTGCATGAGGACCGCGCCGATCGCGAAGTTCGGCGCGACGATCACGTTCGACTCGTTGCCCTCGCCGTCCAGCAGCTCTTCGATCTCCAGCAGCTCGGCCTGGCCGATCCCGGTCGTGCCGACCACCAGGTGCACCGCATGGTCGATCGCCCACCGGACCGTCTCCATGACGGCCGTCGGGGTCGTGAAGTCCACGGCGACCTCGGTCTCCGCCTGCAGCAGGGTGTCGAGCTCGTCGGAGATGCGGACGTCGACCTCGCCCCGTCCGATGAACTTGCCGAGCGGCTCGCCCGCCAGGGACGGGCTGATCGCGGCGACCAGCACCAGGTCGGGGTCGTCGGCGACGGCGCGGCACACGAGTCGCCCCATTCGCCCCGCACAGCCGATGACGCCGACGCGAATCACGGTCCCCCTCTCGGCGGCGCTAGGCCGCAGCTTCCCCGAACGCGCCCTTCTTGAACGGCCCCACCACGGTGAGCGCGATCGGCCGGTCGAACACCTCGGCCGCCACGCGGCACGCGTCGTCGGTGGTCACCGCGTCGATCCGTTCGAGCAGCTCGTCCACCGACAGGATCTCGCCGTGGCCGATCTCGGACTTGCCGATGCGCGACATCCGACCCGACGTGTCCTCCAGGGAGAGCACCAGCGACCCCTTCATGTGCCCCTTGGCCCGCTCGAGCTCCTCGGCGGGGAGCCCATGCTCCGCGACGTCGTGCATCTCCTTGCGCATGATCGCCAGCACCTCCTTCGCCCGTGCCGGCGTCGTGCCCGCGTACGCGCAGAACATGCCCGTCTCGGCGAACGACGAATGGTAGCTGCCGACCGCGTACGCGAGCGCCCGCTTCTCGCGGATCTCCTGAAACAGGCGCGACGACATGCCGCCGCCGAGCGCCGTGTTCACGACGCCGAACGCGAACCGGTCATCGTCCTTGCGGGAGAAGCCGTTCGTCCCGAGGCAGACGTGAGCCTGCTCCGTCTTGCGCGTGTGCACCAGCGTCGCGCCGGACGGCGCCGGCACGTCGCCACCGTCGCGGACCTTCGGCCGGTCCGCCCCGGACACGGGGCGGCCGGTGTCCATGGCGTCCTCGACCAGGCGGCACACCTCGTCGTGGTCCAGGTTTCCCGCGGCCGCCACGACGAACCGCGCGGGAGTGTACCGGCGCTTGTAGAAGCGGCGCACCTGGTCGCGCGAGACGCCGCCCACGGTCTCACGGGTCCCGAGGACGGGTCGCCCGAGCGGATGTCCCCGCCACAGGGTCTCGGCGAACAGGTCGTGGATGAGATCGCCGGGATCGTCGTCCCGCATGCTGATCTCCTCCAGGATCACGTGGCGCTCAGCCTCCACGTCGGCCGCGGCGATCAGCGAGTGCTGGATCATGTCGCCCATGTACTCGACCGCGAGCGGCAGGTCTCGGTCGAGCACGCGGCAGTAGTAGCACGTGTTCTCCTTCGCGCTGAACGCGTTCAGGTCGCCGCCGACCGCGTCGAACGCCTCGGCGATGTCACGGGCGGAGCGCGTCCGGGTGCCCTTGAACAGCAGGTGCTCGAGGAAGTGCGAGGACCCGGCGATCTCCGGCCGCTCGTCGCGCGAGCCCACGCCGACCCAGACCCCGAGCGCGACCGATCGCACGCCCGGCATCGACTCCGTGATGACCCGAAGGCCGGTCTGGTATTCGGTTCGCCGGACCTCGCCCGCCCCGCCAGCGCGACGCCGCGGGCTCACGGGTCGCGACGCTCCCGGTTCCCGTCGCCCTCGCGACGCGGCCGGCGGAAGCGATCGCCCTCACGACGGGGGCGACGGTCGCGATCGCCGTCACGGCGAGGGCGGTCCGGACGGTCGCCGCCGCCGTCGCCCTCCACGCGCGGCCAGCCGCCCTCGGGCGGGTCCCAGCCCTCCCCGACCGGCTTCAGGCTGACCTTCAGCCGGCCCATGCCGTCCTCTTCGATCTTGTCGACCTCGACGGAGAGCTTGTCGCCGACGTTGACGGCCTCCTCGACCGAGTTCAGCCGCTTGCCGCGCCCGAGCTTGGAGATGTGCACCATCCCATCGCGGGCGGGCAGGATGTTCACGAACGCGCCGAACGTCGTCGTCTTCACCACGGTCCCGTCGTAGCGCTCGCCGACCTCCGGCATGTGCGGGTTGACGATCTGGTCGATCATCTCGATGGCCTTCTCCGCGCCCTCGCCCTCGCGCGAGCCGACGAACACGCGGCCATCGTCCTCGATATTGATGTCGGCGCCGGTCAGCGCCACGATCTCGTTGATCCGCTTGCCCTTCGGCCCGATCACCTCGCCGATCCGGTCGACCGGGATCTGGATCATCACGACGCGGGGAGCCTTGGCGGACAGCACGGAACGCGGTTCGGCGATCGTGCCGGCGATCGAGTCCAGGATGTACAGCCGGGCCTCCTTCGCCTGCTTGAGCGCCCCGGCCAGCACCTCCTGCGGCAGCCCGGTCACCTTCATGTCGAGCTGGATCGCGGTCACGAACTCGCGCGTCCCCGCGACCTTGAAGTCCATGTCGCCGAGCGCGTCCTCGGCTCCAAGGATGTCCGTCAGCGTGACGAACTCGCCCTGGTCGGCGATCAGACCCATCGCGATGCCGGCCACCGGCGCCTTGATCGGCACGCCGGCATCCATCAACGACAGCGTCGAGGCGCACACGCTGGCCATCGACGTGGAGCCGTTGGACGACAGCACGTCCGATACCAGTCGAAGCGTGTACGGGAACTCCTCCTCGTCGGGGATCACCGGCAGGAGCGCTCGCTCGGCCAGCGCCCCGTGCCCGATCTCGCGTCGTCTCGGCGAGCCGATGCGGCCGGTCTCGCCGGTGGAGAACGGCGGGAAGTTGTAGTGGTGGATGTACCGCTTCGACTCCTCGGGGTCGAGCGTGTCGATCATCTGGGTCATGCGCAGCATCCCGAGCGTGGCCACGTTCAGGACCTGGGTCTCGCCGCGGTTGAACAGCCCGGAGCCGTGCGCGCGCGGGATCAGTCCCACCTCGCTCGACAGCTGGCGGATCTCGTCGACGCGGCGGCCGTCCAGGCGCACGCCCTCGCCGATCACGCGGCGGCGCATGACTCGCTTCTGCAGCTCCTTGAACGCGGGCGAGATCTCGCGCTCACGTTCCGCGAACGTCTCCTCGCCCCAGGACGACTTCAGCTCGGCCTTGAGCTCGTCCTTCAGCCCATCCAGGTTCGCGTCGCGCGTCGCCTTGTCCGGCACCAGCGCCGACGCGATGCGGGGGCCGGCGAACGCGTCGACCGCCGACCACGTCTCGTCCGAGAACGACGGCCGCGGCTCCCAGGCTGCGGGGGTCACGCCCGCCTCGGCGACGATGCTTCGCTGGAACTCGATGGTCTCGGCGATCGCGCGCTTGGCGACCTCGAGGCCCTCGGCGACGACCTCCTCGGTCGGGGCCGTCCCATCGCCCTCTCCCAGGCGAACCCAGGTGCCCTCGGGCGCCTCGCCCTCGACCATCAGGATGTCGATCTGGCCGGCGTCGTTCATTCGCCCCGCCACCACGACGTCGAACGTGGCCAGGTCCAGGTCCTGGTATGTGGGGTTGACCTTCCACTGCCCCCCGATCAGGCCGACGCGCGCGCCGGCCACGGGTCCGTCGAACGGCAGCCCGGCCAGCGTCACGGCCAGGCCGGCCGCGTTGATGCCCGGAACGTCGTAGGGGTTGGCCAGGTCGGCCGACAGGACCGTGATGACGACCTGGACCTCGTCGCGGTACCCATCCTTGAACGTGGGTCGCAACGGGCGGTCGATCAGGCGCGCCGTCAGGATGGCGGTCTCGGACGGGCGACCCTCACGGCGGAAGAACCCGCCGGGGATCTTGCCGGCGGCGTACATACGCTCCTCGACGTCCACCGTCAGGGGGAAGAAGTCGATGCCCTCGCGGGGCGACGACGTGGTGCAGGTGGCCAGCACCTGGGTCTCGCCCAGGGTCACGACGCAGGCCCCGTGGGCCTGGGGCGCGAGCTTGCCGACCTCGACGGAAAGCTCCGTTCCGCCGATGGTCCGTGCGGACTTGATCATGTGAAATCCTCCTCGAACGCGGCCGCGTTGTCGCGGCCGGAAACGCCTTCGTGTCGTTCGAGGGGCGGCGGGGGGCCAGTTCTCAGTGGTGGACCTCGGCTCGGCGCGTGCCCAGCTTTTCGTCGACCCGGAGCCCGCAACTGACAACCGACTCCCGGTTCCTCCGCTCCTCTTGTTGGTGGTGGCATCCCGCCCTCGGGACATCCCTCCTCTTATGTGAAGGGGCGGCCATCGCCGCCCCGTTGGAATGGTCCGCGCGTCAGCGCCTGAGTCCCAGGCGCGCGATCAGCGCCCGGTATCGTTCGACGTCCTCGCGCCGAAGGTACTCCAGTAGCCGGCGGCGCCGGCCGACCATCTGCAGCAATCCCCGCCGCGACGCGTGGTCCTTGGCGTGGTCCTTCAAGTGCTCCGTCAGGGACTGGATGCGCGTCGTCAGGATCGCGACCTGAACCTCGGGCGAGCCGGTATCGGTCTCCCCTCGGCGGTGCTCGGTGATGAGCGCGGATTTCTGCTGGGTGGTCAATGCCATGAAAGTCGCAGGTAGCCTACCATACGGCGATCTCCGGACCCGTCCCGACCCCAGAGGTGAGAGCCTGAATCGATCCATTCCGCGGGCGGTTCGCGGCATCGCTCGCGGTCCCATCGTCCCGGCGCTGCTGGTGGCGGTCGTGGCGGCATCGTGCACCTCGGCCGGCCCCCCGCCGAAGGCCGCCGCCAGTCCGGTCGCCTCGTCCAGCGTGCCCGCCGGCGCCGCGTCGCCGCTTCGCCGGGTCCCGTGCCGCGACTACCCGAGCGCGAAGTGCGGGTTCGTGACCGTGCCGCTCGACCGCTCCAACGCGGTTCCCGGCACCGTGCAGGTCTTCTTCGAGCTGTTCCCGCACACCGATGCGTCCCAGCCCGCTCTGGAGCCGATCGTGGCCGCCGAGGGCGGCCCCGGATATCCCACGACCGGCAGCGCATCCTCCTACCTCGACCTGTTCCGTCCGCTCCGCCCGCGGCACGACCTCCTGCTGATGGACGACCGCGGCACGGGGCACTCGGACCTGATCGTGTGTCGTCGCCTCCAGTCCTACGTGGGGACGTTCGCGACGAACGCCGGCCTGTGCGCGCAGCAGCTCGGGGACCGGGCGCCGTTCTTCGATACCGCACAGACGGCCGACGACCTTGCCGACGTGCTGGCGACGCTGGGCATGACGAAGGTGGACCTGTACGGCGACTCGTACGGCACGTTCTTCGCGCAGACCTTTGCCGTCCGACACCCGTCGCTCCTGCGCTCCCTGGTCCTGGATTCCTCGTACCCCGTCGAGGGACTGGATCCCTGGTACCGCGACGGCATGCGCGCGCTCCGCAGCGCCTTCGAGGACACCTGCGCGCAGCAACCCTCGTGTCCGCAAGGTGGCGTCGACCCCATGACGGTGATCGGCGACATGGCCGCGCGGCTTCGCCAGGGCCCGATCGTGGGCACCGCCTACGACGCGGACGGGGTGCGCCACCACATCCGTCTGGACACCGGCTTCCTCGTCTGGATCCTCAACGAGGGCGCCACGAACCCCGACGTGTACCGCGAGGCGCTGCCGGCCATGCAGTCGGCGCTGGCCGGCAGGCCGGACGACGCACCGATCCTTCGCCTGGCCGCGGAGAACGACTTCGCCGGCGGCGCGGGCTCCCCGCGCGACTTCACGGAGGGCCTGTACGCGGCGGTGACGTGCCACGACTATCCGCACCCGTTCGACATGGGCGCGTCGTTCTCGCAGCGCGCCGTTCAGTACCAGAACTCGGTGGCGATGCTCGCGAAGGACGACCCGAGCGCGTTCGGGCCGTTCACCGTGCAGGAGTGGACGACCGCACCGCTGGAGGAGTTCGACTACTGCCTCAACTGGCCGAACGCGCCGCACGCCGACCCACCGATGCCACCCGGCCACTCGTACCCGAAGGTCCCCACGCTGGTCATGGCGGGAGCCCTCGACTCCCTCACCTCGTCCGAGGGCGGACGCACGGTGGCGAAGCGGTTCCCCGACTCGACGTTCGTCGAGGTGGCGAACATGACGCACGTGACGGCGTTGTCCGACTACGGACACTGCGCGTCGGTGATCGTGGTTCGCTTCGTCCAGACGCTCTCCGCGGGCGACACCTCGTGCGCATCGGCCTATCCCCCGGTCCGGTCGCCCGCGGCCTTCCCGGTGCGGGCGGCCGACGTGGACGGCGCGAGCGGGTCGGGCACCGCGGGCCGGGCCGCGGCGATCGCCGCCGGGACGGTGGGCGACGTCATGGCCCGGTGGTGGAACAACTACGGCGGCGCCGGCGTCGGGCTGCGGGGCGGCACGTTCACGACCACCGGCCTCGTGCAGGTCGGCTGGCGCCTGCACGCGATCCGCTGGGTGAAGGACGTCCCGGTCTCGGGGTGGATCCACTGGAACCGTCGCACGGGCGCCGCGTCGTGCCGCGTGTCGCTGTCCGGCGGCGGCGTGCCGCCTTCGACGCTGACGATTCGCTGGAACGCCTGGCCCGCAGACGAGATGGCAACCGTGTCCGGGACCGTCGGCGGCCGGCACGTGGCGCTTCGGGTTGCCCCGCCGGTCTCGGGCAGCACCGCGGACTGAGGCGCGCCGTCAAGCCGGCGGCAGGATCTCGCCGGAGCGCGTGATGCGGGCGGCCGCCGACCCGAAGTCCGCGCGCGACAGCGACCGCACCATCGGGATCGCCGCGCCGAGCGCGTCGCGCACGGGCTGGCCCACGTCGGTGAGCCGGACCGGCACGATCTTCCCGGCGACGAAGGCGCCGTCGCCGCTCAGCCGGACGCGAAGCACCGCGCTGACGGCCAGGGCGCCGGACGTCGAGAAGTTGTGGTACCCGGCGAAGTCGCCCAGGCTGTACGCGACCAGGTGCCCGCGATAGAACTCCATGCCGCGCAGCACGTGCGGGCCGCTGGCGATCACCAGGTCGGCTCCCGCCGCGATGGCCATGTGCGCGAACGCCCGTGGATTGCCGCGGTCCTCTCCCACGTAGAACTCCTCGGCGCCCGTGATGTGCTGCGCGTCCGAGCCCTCCGCGCCCGCGTGCATGTACACGACCACGATGTCGGCCTCCGCCCGGGCCTGCCGGATCAGGGTCCGCGCCGAGGAGAGGTCGAGCAGCGAGGCGGTGTTCGCGTACGGCGCGAACCCGACGAACGCCACCCGGATCTTGCCGGCCCGCTGGATCGTGATCTGTTCGGGCAGCCCGGTGTGCGCGATGCCGGCGCCGTGCAGCGCCGCCAGCGTGTCGAGCAGGCCCGGCGTCCCGAAGTCGAACGAATGGTTGTTCGCGTTGTTCATGATCGTGAACCCACCGCGCGCGAGGTCGCCCGCGTAGGACGGCGGCACGCGAAACGCGAAGCACGTGGGCGGCGGAGGTGGTGAAGTCTTCGAGGGTCCCGCCCCCGTCGATGTCGGGCTCGGCGTCGGGCGCGCGCACTTCGATGTCCCGTCGTCGGTCAGCGTCCCCTCCAGGTTGCCGAACACGATCGGCGCGCGCAGCGCGGAACGAACGGCCGAGAAGTACGTCTGCGGGAACGGCGGGAGCTGGGGCGTGTTGCCGAGCATGGTGTCCCCGACGGCGGCGATCGTGACGGCCCCGGCGGCCGATGGCGACGGCGTGGGGGACGCCGCGCCGGTCGCCGGCGGACGTGTCGCGGGCGGCGCCGAGACCGTCAGCCCGCGATCGCCCGCCAGGAGCCCGCGGCCGGCGAACGCACCCGCGCCCACCACCGCCGCCACCGTGACCGCGAGCGCGACGGCGGGTCCGAGCCGGCGTCGCGGCGCGTGCGGAGCCCGGTGCCGTGCTCGGTATTCGGCGTCCATGCCCGCGTCCCGGGATCGCGTTGCGGCCCAGCGCTCGTGGGCCAGCTACCGCTCGGCCGGCCCCGCGCGGCCGACGACCGCGCGCGTGCGCTGTACGTCCAGGGCGATCTGCGCCGTCAGCGCCTCGGCCGAGGGGAACCGGACCTCCTCGCGCAGGCGCTGCCAGAACTCGATGGTCATCGCCTCCCCGCGGATGTCCTCCTGGAAGTCAAGGAGGAACGCCTCCAGGTGCAGCGGCTCCACGCCGAACGTCGGGTTCGTGCCGATGTTGATCGCCGCGGCGCGGTCGCCGCCGGCCACGAAGGCGCGGCCGGCGTAGACGCCCTGGTCCGGCAACAGGATCTTCGGCGCCGTGTCGAGGTTCGCCGTGGGATACCCGAGCGTCGCCCCACGGCCGGCGCCCGAGCCGACGCGCCCGTCCACCGCGTACCGGCGGCCCAGCGCTTGGCGCGGCCACTCAAGATCCCCTTCGGACAGCGCCTGGCGAATGGTCGTCGAGGACAGCGGGCGGCCGTCCAGCTCGCGAAGCGGTACCGCTTCGGTCGAAAACCCCAGGGCCCCACCCATTTCCTCAAGAGTCCGCACCGTGCCGAGCGCGCGGTGGCCGAACGTGAAGTTCGCCCCCACCACGATCCGGCGCGCGCGGAGCCCTTCGACCAGCACCTGCTTCACGAACTCGTCGGCCGGCACACGCGACAGCTCTTCGTCGAAGACGAGCACGACGAGCGCCTGGATGCCGAGGGCGGCGATCAGCTCGGCCTTGCGAGACAGCGTCGTCAGCTGGCGCGGCTCGCGGCCGGGCGTGAGGATCTCGCGCGGATGCCGGTCGAACGTGACGGCCACCGGCACGAGCCCGCCGTCACGGGCGGTCTGGACGGTTCGCGCGAACACCGCCTGGTGCCCCAGGTGCACGCCGTCGAAGAACCCGATCGTGACGGCGGTCGCCTCCGCGTCGATCGGCAGCTGCTCGAGCCCGCGCACGACGTCCATCGCCCCCGAGGGTACAGGGTCGCCCGCCTAGGCCTGGACCAGGATGACCTCGGGGATCGCCTTGGCGATGTCGTCGCGGTAGATCCCGATCAGCGAACCGTCGGGGGCCGTGACGCGGTACGGCCCGGCCAGCCCGGCCGGCCCGAGCGGCCGGCCGTGGCTCGCCGCCTCGGCCTCATCCGCGATGACCTCGACCGCGGGTAGGTGCCCGACCGCGGCCTCCATCGGCAGTGGGTCCCCCGGCGCGTCGGGCGCGCGCGCCGTTGTCACGTCGAACGGCCCGATCGCGGTGCGGCGCAGCCGGGTCAGATGGGCGCCGCAGCCGAGGCGGCCCCCCACGTCGGCCACCAGGGCCCGCACGTACGTGCCGCCCGAGCACTCGACCACGAAGTCGAACTCGGGCGCGCGCATCGCCGTCAGGTCGAAGCGGTCCACGCGCACGGTGCGGGTCGGCGCCTCGACCGCCCGTCCCTTCCGCGCCGCGCGGTAGAGTCGCTCGCCCCCGACCTTCACCGCGGAGTACGCGGGCGGGACCTGTTCGACGTCGCCCACGAACTCGGCGATCGCGCCACGCAGCGACGCCTCGTCCACGCCGGTCGTCGGAGCCCGGCGCACCACCGTGCCCTCCGCGTCGAGCGTGTCGGTCTCCTCGCCGAGCAGGCCCGTGCCCCGGTACACCTTGTGCAGGTCCCCGAGGAACCGCAGCAGGCGCGTCGCGCGGCCCACCCCCATGAGGAGCAGCCCGGTGGCCATCGGGTCGAGCGTCCCGGCGTGGCCGACCTTGCGGATCCCCAGCGAGCGCCGCACCCGGTCCACCGCGTCGTGCGAGGTCATCCCCCCGGGTTTGTCGATCAGCAGGAGCCCGGCCATCTCGGCGGACGATGCGGCGCCGGGACGGTCGCCGCGGGCGGACATCAGCCGCGCTGTTCGCGGACGGCCCGGACCACGTCGGCCACCGTCTCCGCGAGCCCGCCGCGGGCCGTGTACCCGGCCGCCAGGCGGTGGCCGCCGCCACCATACGCGGCCGCGATCGAGCCGACGTCGGAGGCGCCGCGCGAGCGCAGGCTCACCTTGAAGCGGCCGTCGCGCTGTTGCCGGACCACGCAGGCCACGTCAGCCTCCCGCGCGACGCGCACCACGTCGATGAGGTCGTCCGCTTCGTGCACGGGCACGCCGGCCTCCTGGAAGTCGGACTGCAGCGCGTAGGCCCACACGACCCCCGCCTCCGGCTCCAACCGCACGCGCGACAACACGACCCCGAGCAGCCGGAGGTAGCCGTACGACCCGTCCTCGAACAGCCGCTGGCCGAGGGCCACGTGATCGAAGCCGGTGTCGCGCAGCGCGGCCGCGACGCGCAGGGTCTCGGGCGTGGCCGCCCCGTACTGGAACCGGCCGGTATCCGTGAGGATGCCGGCGTACAGGCACGCGGCGTCCTCCTGGGTCAGCTCGCGCGCGCCGCCCATCCGCTCGATCAGCCGGTACGCCACCTCCGCCGTGGACGACGCGTGCGGGTCGATGACCGCGACCGTGCCGAACCCGGGATTCGTCACGTGATGATCCAGCACGATGAGCTCGCGAGCGCGGTCGGCCGCGGCGGCCAGCGAGGCCAGGCGGTCCTTCGACGCCGTATCGAGCGCGACCATCACCGCCGGCTCCGACGGGAACTCGCGCGGGTCGACGATCGGTGGTCGTTCCGGCACCACGTCGAGCCACCGCGGCAGCTCCATGGGGACGTTCGGCCAGGAACACACCACATCCGCGCCCCGGGTCCGCAGGAACCCGGCCACGCCGAGCATCGACCCGATGGCGTCGGGGTCGGGATTCACGTGGCCGGACAGCGCGACGGAGGACGCCCCCGACAGGATCGCGGCCGCCCGGTCGAACGCGTCGTCGAGCGCCGAGCTCACCGGCCTCACGGGCATCGCCTCGCTCACCCGTCCGCCCTTTCGGCTTCGATCTGCTTGAGCAGCTCGGAGACGCGTTCGACGTGCGAGATCCCTTCGTCCTCCTGGAACTCGAGCTCCGGCGTGAACTTCAGCCGCACTTGATGCCCGAGCGCAGCGCGCAGGTGCGCACGGGCCGACTCGAGGCCCGCCCGCGTCCGCCGGTGATCGCGATCCTCGCCCATCACCGTGTAGAACACGGTCGCGCGTCGCAGATCCGGGCTCACGTCCACGTGCGTCACCGTGACGAACCCCACCCGGGGATCCTTGAGCCGCGGGATCTCCTCGGCGAGCACCTCCCGGAACTCCTCGGCGACCCGTCCGGGCCTGGTTCCCTCCCCCATGTGCCGCTCCTCGCGCGTCAATCGTCCGGTGAGTGCATCGACACCGTGGCGTCGATGACCTCCACGCCGGGAAACCGCTCCACGTGGCGCTGCACCTCGTGCATCACGCGGCGCAGGTGATGGCCCTCGCCCGCGACCGCGGAGACGCCGAAGGTGGCGCGCTGCCACAGATCCTGATGATCGACCTCCGCGACCGCGACATTGAACTTCGCGCGCAGGGACGACGTGAGGGTCTTGACCACGTGCCGCTTCTCCTTGAGCGACGTGCACCCGGGCACCCGAACGTCCAGCCGGCACAGGGCCACGAGCATCGACGCCGCCTCCGCCCGCTCAGCCGAGCGTGCGGGCCACCTCCCGGACCTCGTACGTCTCCACCACGTCGCCCTCGTGCACATCCTGGAAGTTCTCGAGCCCGATGCCGCATTCGAATCCCTCGGCGACCTCGCGCACGTCCTCCTTGAAGCGGCGCAGCGACCCCACGCGGCCCGTGTACACGATCGCGCCGTCGCGGACCAGGCGCGCCAGCGAGTTTCGCGCGATGTTGCCGTGGGTCACGTAGCAGCCCGCGATCACGCCGCGCGGCGTGCGGAACAGTGCGCGCACCTCGGCGCGGCCGAGCTCGACCTCCTCCTGGTCCGGCTGGAGCAACCCGGACAGCGCGGCGCGGATGTCGTCCAGCGCCTGGTAGATCACCCGGTACAGGCGAAGGTCGACGCCTTCCTTCTCGGCGAGCTCGCGCGCCGCCGGCTCGGGACGCACGTTGAAGCCGATCACGATCGCGCCCGACGCAGCGCCGAGCGAGATGTCGTTCTCGTTGATGCCGCCGACGCCCTGGTGCAGGACCTGCACGCGGACCTCGTTCTGCGGCAGCTTGTCCAGCGACTCCACGATCGCCTGCAGGGTGCCCTGGACGTCGGCCTTGATGATGAGGTTCAGCACGGGAAGCTCGCCCTCGCGCGCCCGCATCAGCAGCTCGGTGAGCGACGACGCGGCCGGCTTCGCGGAGGCGAACTCCGCCGCGCGGTGCCGCGATTCGCGCTCCTGCGCGATGCGCTTGGCCTCGCGCTCGTCGGCGACGACGCGGAACTCGTCCCCGGCCTCCGGCACGTGCGACCAGCCGAGCACCTGGGCGGGCTTCGAGGGGCCCGCTTCGGACATCGGCTCGAGGTTCTCGTCGAACATGGCCCGCACGCGGGCGAACGCGGTGCCGCACACGATCGCGTCGCCGGCGCGCAGGGTTCCGCGCTGCACGAGGACCGTGGCCACGGGCCCGCGGCCCTTGTCCAGGTGCGCCTCGATCACGACGCCTCGCGCGTGCGACGTCGGGTCGGCCTTCAACTCCTGGACGTCGGCGACGAGCAGGATCGTCTCGAGCAGGTCGTCGAGGTTCGTTCGTGACTTGGCCGACACGTCGACGAACTCGTTCTCGCCGCCGAGCTCGGGCGGCATGATCGCGTACTCGATCAGCTGCTGGCGGACCCGCTGCGGGTTCGCCTCCTCCTTGTCGATCTTGTTGACGGCCACGACGATCGGGACATCGGCGGCCTTCGCGTGATTCAGGGCCTCAACGGTCTGGGGCATG
Organism: Actinomycetota bacterium; assembly: GCA_036406615.1. Taxonomy (GTDB): domain Bacteria; phylum Actinomycetota; class UBA4738; order UBA4738; family UBA4738; genus DASXAQ01. The sequence goes on from DASXAQ010000021.1 coordinate 28,661, forward strand.
ACGCCGTCGTCGGCGGCCACCACCAGGACGACGATGTCGGTCACCTGCGCGCCGCGCGCGCGCATCGCGGTGAAGGCCTCGTGGCCCGGGGTGTCGATGAACGTGATCTCGCGGCCGTCGCGGTGCACCTGGTAGGCGCCGATGTGCTGCGTGATGCCGCCGAACTCCCCGCCGGCCACGTCGGTCTTGCGGATCGCGTCGAGCAGCAGCGTCTTGCCGTGGTCGACGTGGCCCATGACCGTGACGACGGGCGGCCTCGGCCGAAGGCGCGACTCGTCGACGACCTCGGACTCCTCCTCCTCGACGGTGTCCTGCTCGGGGGCCACGATCTCCACGGCGCGCCCGAGCTGCTCGGCAACGAGCTCGATGGCTTCGTCCGACAGCGACTGCGTGACGCTGACCATCTCGCCGGCGGCGAACAGCGTCTTCACGATCTCCGAGGCGCTCGAGGACAGCCGGTCGGCCAGCTCCTGCGGGGTGGCACCGTGCGCCACGCGGATGGCCGGCGACTCTTCGGCGGGAGCCGGCTCGGGGGCCGCTGCCGCGGCGGGAGCCGCCTCGGGCTCGGCCTCGGCCGGCGCGGCGGCCGCGACCTGGCCGTTGCCCTCCTCGGCCGCGGGCGTCGGCGGCGGCGCGGCGGCGGGGGCGGGAGCTTTGGCCGCGGTTCTCGTCGAGGACCGCGCCGGGCGGACCGGCTTCTCCTCGGCCGTCTTCGGCTTGCTCCCCGGCTTCACCTTCCCGCCCGCGGCGCGAAGCCGCGGCACGGCCTCCTCGGGGACGGTGGAGGACGCCGTGCGGGCGTCGAACCCCATGCCCTCGAGCGACACCAGGACGTCCTTGCTCTCGACGCCCAGTTCCTTCGCCAGTTCGTGAACCCTCACCGCGCTCCAGTCCTGTTCGAGATCGTTTCGTCCAGGTCCCGCATAAGACTAGCGGTCCCTGACTCCCCCAGCGTGACCCGCAGGGCCCGTGCCAGCGCGCCCCGTCGAAGGGCCATCGCCGCGCACGGGGTCGCGGCGTGCACGTACGCGCCCCGCCCGGGCGCGCTCCCGGTCGGGTCGACCGAGACGTCGCCGTCTGGCGAGCGCCGGATCCGGACCAGCGACGCCTTCGGCGCGCGTGCCCGGCATCCCACGCAGGTCCGCTCGGGCTCGCTTCGCCCTTTCACGCGACTCAGGCCTTGGCCGGCTCCCCCGGGGAGACCGGCTCGGCCTCCTCGACCGAAACGGTCTGCTCGGCGTCGGCGGGAGCGGCCTCGGCGGGCGCGTCCTTGGGCGCCTCAGCGGGCGCCTCCGCCCCGGCGGGTGCCCTTGGCGCCGCCGGCGCCTGGCTCGACGTCGGCGCTGCTGCCGCCCGGTCGGTCTCCTGCTTGGTCGGGCGAGGGACCGGGCGTCCGGTTCGCTCCTCCTCCGCCGCCTGGCTCTCGCTTCGGATGTCCACCTTGCAGCCGGTCAGCTTGGCGGCCAGCCGCGCGTTCTGACCCTCCTTGCCGATCGCCAGGGACAGCTGGTAGTCGGGCACGATGACCTCGGCAACCATCGTCTCCGGGTCGACGTGCACCTCCTTGACCTTCGCCGGAGCCAGCGCGTTGGCCACGAACCGCGGAAGGTCCTCGGTCCACTGCACGACGTCGATCTTCTCCCCGCGCAACTCGTTGACGACCATCCGCACCCGCGAGCCCTTCGCGCCGACGCAGGCGCCCACCGGGTCGACGCCCGGCTCGTGCGACACCACCGCGATCTTCGAACGGTGCCCCGGCTCGCGCGCGACGGCCTTGATCTCGACGATGCCCTCGGCGATCTCGGGCACCTCCATCTCGAACAGCCGGCGAAGCAGCCCTGGGTGCGTTCGTGACACGACGATCTGCGGGCCCTTCGTGGTCTTGCGGACCTCGACGATGTAGGCCTTCAGCCGCTCCCCGTGGCGGTAGGGCTCGGACGGCACCTGTTCGGCCTGCGGGAGCAACGCCTCGACCTTGCCGAGGTCCAGCAGCGTGTAGCGGTGCGAGTCCTGCTGGATGATGCCCGTGACGATGTCGCCCTCGCGGCCGGCGAACTCCTCGTACGTCATCTCGCGCTCGGCGTCGCGCAGCTTCTGGTAGATGACCTGCTTGGCGGTCTGCGCGGCGATGCGTCCCATGAAGTCGGCCGGCACCTCCTCGGGCGTCTCCGACAGGACCTCCTGGGTCTCCTCGTCCAGCACCTGCATCCACGCCTGCATCTCGCCGGACTCAGGGTCCAGCTTCACGCGCACGCCGGTCGTCAGCTCGTCGAGCTCCGGGTCGTGCTGGCGCTTGTACGCCTTGTATGCCGACGCGAGGGCCTCCTCGAGGCCCGCGAGGATCGTTTCGAACGAGATCCCCTTCTCGCGCTCCAGCTCCCGAAGCGCCTGTATCAGTTCCTGATTCATGATCCGCCACCCTTGTGCGGTTGGCCCCACTCGAACACCGTCCGCGCCGACGCGATCGACTCGAACGCCACCTGCACCTCACCACCCTCGGTCGCCACGGTCACGTGCCGCGCGTCCGCCCCCAGGATGGTCCCCTCGAGGGTCCGCCGTTCCTCGCCCTGGGTCCTCACCCGGATCCGCTCGCCGACGCGGCTCGCGAACTCGTCGGGCGCCCGCAGCGGCCGCTCCACTCCCGGCGAGCTGACCTCCAGCGAGTACGGGCCCGGCGAGAACCCCTCCAGGTCCAGCCGACGGCTGACCTTTTCGCTGACCTCGGCGATCGCGTCGAGATCGACACCACCGTCGCGGTCCACCGTGACGCGCAGGATGCGCTGTCCCTGCTCGCGGGCGAACGAGACCTCGACCAGTTCCAGGCCCGCCGACGCCACCACCGGTTCGACCAGCCCTTCCAGGTCCATCCGCGTCCCGCCCATCGAAAAAGAAAGTGGGCGCATGCCCACTTCCGGGAAGTGCCCCTGCGTTTCGTTCCGTGGAAGTATAACACCGGCCCGTTTCACGATGGAACAAGCTCGGTCGTTTCCACCCCCGGACCAGGGCGGATCGGCGCCTACAGCCCCCGGCGGCGCCCCTGCGGATCCGACCAGGCGTCGCGGGTGCCGACGCGCTTGGACAGGTCCTCGGTCCAGCCGTCGTGCACGGCCGCGCCGAGGGCTTCGCCCACCGCGCGCGCCCGGTCGGTCGACTCGAACACGGCCGGCACCCAGTCCCCGGCCGCGTCGATCAGCACCAGCTCCACCGTGTCCAGGCCCACGCGCTGCACGACCGCGTCGCACGGGCCCGCGGCGGCGAACTCGCGAAGTCCGCGAGGGATCCCCGTCGTCACCGGGAGGCCCTCATGGAGCCTGTTCCCAGAGCTCGCGGACGGCCCCAGGGGCCTCGTCGAAATCGGCCTGGCTGCGCTCGCCGCTGGCGCGCAGCTTCAGGTCGATCGTGCCCGCCTCCAGCCCTCGCTTGCCGACGACCACCTGCACGGGGAACCCCATGAGATCGGCGTCGGCGAACTTCACGCCGGCCGTGGCCTGCCGGTCGTCCAGCAGTGCGTCGAGCCCCGCCGCGCGCAGGCCGGCGTACACGCGTTCGGCCGCTTCGACGACCTCCGGCTGGTCCATGTTCGTCGGCACCACGACGGCGTCGAAGGGCGCGACGGCCCTCGGCCACCGCAACCCCGCGTCGTCGTGGAACTGCTCGGCCACCGCCGCCAGCGTGCGCGAGATGCCGATGCCGTAGCAGCCCATCTGATACGGCTGCTCGGTGCCGTCCTCGTCGACGAACGTCGCCTTCAGCGGCTGCGAGTACCGGCTGCCCAGCTGGTACGTGTGCCCCATGACGATCCCGCGCCCGATGCGAAGCGCCCCGCCGTCGTTCGGGCAGACGTCGCCCTCTCGGATCTGCACCAAGTCCTCGAAGCGGTCGACGCGGAAGTCGCGCGGCGAATTGGCGCCGGTGACGTGGAAGTCCGGCCGGTTCGCGCCAGTGACCCAGTTCGAACCGGCGCGGACCATGTGGTCGGCCAGGATCTGCACGTCCTCGCCGAGGCCCTGGGGGCCGACGTAGCCTTTGGCGTAGCCGTGCGTGGCGAAATCGCCGTCCTCGAAGCGGCGAACCAGCGCGGGGTGGAACAGCTTCGCCAGCTTCTTCTCGCTCACCTCGCGGTCGCCGGGAACCAGGATGGCCACCGTGCGCCCGCTCGCGTCGAACAACATGCACTTGAGCATCTCCGAGGCCGGACGCCCCAGAACGTCGGCGACCGCATCGATCGTCGCCGCGCCGGGCGTGTGGATCTCGGTCAGGTCCTCGGCCGGAGCGGCGGCCGGCTCGGGGGCGCGCGGAGTCGCCGCCTCGAGGTCGGCGAGGTAGTCGCCGTGCTCGCACGCCACGTACAGGTCTTCGCCCACGTCGGCGGAGGCCAGGAACTCGTGGTTCACATCCCCGCCGATCTGCCCGGCGTCCGCCTCCACCACGACATAGTCCGCGCCGAGGCGATCGAAGATCCTCCGGTACGCCTCGAGCATCACGTCATAGGACGCGCGCATCCCGTCTTCGTCGCGGTCGAACGAATACGCGTCCTTCATCAACAGCTCGCGGACGCGCAACAGGCCGAAGCGCGGACGGATCTCGTCGCGGTACTTCCATCCGATCTGGTACAGGTTGACGGGCAGGTCGCGGTAGCTCGGCAACTCGGCCGCCACCAACGGCGTGATGACCTCCTCGTGGGTGGGGGTGAGCCCAAGCTCGCGGTCGTGGCGGTCCTTCAGCTTGAACATCTCGTCGCCGTAGGCCTGCCACCGCCCCGTCACCTTCCACGGCTCGGCCGGCACGACGATCGGCATCCGCAGCTCCTGCGCGCCGGCCGCGTCCATCTCCTCGCGAACGATCGCCTCGATCCTGCGCATCGCGCGAAGTCCGAGCGGCAGCGTCGTGTACACGCCCGACATGAGCTTTCGGATGTAGCCGGCCCGCAGCAGCAACCGGTGCGACGGGACCTCGGCCTCGGCCGGGGCGTCCCGCAGAGTCGGGGCGAACAGCTGGGTGGCGCGCATGGCGCCCCGAGGATACGGGATCGAAGCTCGCCGACCGGCGCGCGGCCTGGCCGCCGGCGTCTGGGCCTACGAGTCGCAGCGCTCGTAGATCAGCCCGTTGCTGCCGCTGCCGTCAGACCAGCTCCCAACGGCCCAGACGTGCCCCGTCGGGAGCGCGTCCGCCGCGGAGAGGTAGGCCGACTGGTGCGAGTTGGCGATCGGCACGAAGCTCCAGCTGGCACCGTTCCAGTTCCACGACTCCGGCAGCTCATCGGTGGACCCCGGGGCTCCCAGTTCCTCGGTGCCGACCATCCAGACGTCCGTCGAGTCGGCCGCGGCCAGGCCCGACACGGTCTCGAAGTCCCCCGCATGCGGCACCGGAACACGGCTCCAGTCGGAGCCGTCCCAGTGCTCTGCGACGGGCAATGCTCGGGTCTGGGTGCCGGCCAGCCGGGCTCCGGCCATCCATGCGTCGGTCGGCGACAACGCCTCGATCGAGCCCGGATCCGGATTCGACGGCTGGTCGCGGGGATCCGTTCGGGTGAGGGTCCACGTCGTCCCGTCCCACCGCTCCACGAAGGGCTTGTGGTTGCGATCGAACAACAGGACCGAAACGTCGTCGGGGCCGGAGGCGGCGACTCGATACGCGGTCGAGACCTTCCCGCCGGGGACCGCGACCTTCGTCCAGCTGGTTCCGTCCCAGTGATCCACGTCGGGATGGACGTCGCGAAGGCGACCCTCGAGGTGGTGCTCCCCCACGGCCCAGGCGTCATCCGGCGCGATCGCCGCGAC
>DASXAQ010000022.1:0-4190 GCA_036406615.1 Actinomycetota bacterium
TCGTGCAGGACGACGCCGCGCGAATAGGGCTCCCGCGCGCGGGAACGCCACTGCGCAGCGGCCTGGCCGGCGGAGCGGGCGCGCACGATCAGGAAGACGATGCCACCCACGACCAACGCCCCCAGCAGAATCCAGAGCCACAGCAGATCGCCGCCGCTGCTTGGGGCGGCCGTCGCCGTCGGCGCGGGCGTGAGGGACGACGGGCTCGGGGAGGGCGACGCCTCGGGGGATTCGGTCGGGCTGGGAGACGGCGAAGGCGACTCGGTCGGCTTGGGCGACCGCGACGGGGTCGGCTTCTCGGTCTCCGTCGGTGTCGGCGACACCGCTTCGCTGGGCGGCTCCGTCGTGGGCTCTTCGGTCGGCGGCTCCGTTGGCGGCGACTCGCTCGGGATCACGGGCAACTGGCTCGCCGTCGGTCGTCCCGAAGCCGCCGAAGCAAGCGAGGACGCCGCGCCCTGGAGCTTCTCCTTGCCCGCGCCGTTGCACGCCGCCGCGACGACCAACGTCGTGCCCAGTAGAACGCAGATCGCGACGACTCGCGGGGCGAAGTTCGCCCCGTTCGGTTCGGCCACCGCACCCCCCTCCCGTAGTGGCATCGCGGATCGCCGGCCGGCCGCCATCCTACCCGTCGCCTCCGCCGACACGCGAGGAGCCCTCACATCGCGCGCAGCCAGGGATCGCTTCGGTTGTGATACCTCTGTTACAGAGGTATTCTTCGAACCGTGAGCACGAAGACTGCACACCGACTGCACCGGCCGGCGAGCGAGCAGGCGGATCTCGCGAGGCTCCTCGGCCGGCTCCACCGGAGCGTTCGCCGAAACCTGCGCCGCGACTGGCCGCACCGCCCCCTCACCGACGCGGAGCTCGAGCTCCTGCGGCTGGTGAACGATCGCCCGGACCTCCGGGTGCAGGACGCGGCCTCGCTGCTCGGCGTCGCGGCGAACACCGTGAGCACCCTGGTCGGCCGCCTGGCCGCGGCCGGGCTGCTGGAGCGCCGCGTGGACGATGACGACGCGCGCGCCGTTCGGCTGGCCGTGACGGCGTCGGCGCGGCGCCGGTTTGCCGCTTGGCGCGACCGCCGCCAGGCGTTGATGGCCCGCGCGATCGCGTCGCTGGACGCCGAGGACCGCCGGGCGATCCACGCCGCCACCCCCGCGCTGGCCCGCCTGTTGGAACGACTGGAGTCCGAATGACCGACACCCCCGCCGTCGAATGCCGTGAGCTGGCCTATGCGTTCGGCACGCTGCGCGCGGTGGACGGGATCAGCTTCGACGTCCGGGCCGGCGAGGTGTTCGGCCTCCTGGGCCCCAACGGCGCCGGCAAGACCACCACGATCCGGATCCTGACCACGCTGATCGATCCCGCCGAGGGGACGGCGGAGATCTTCGGCCTGGACACCACCCACCACCGCATGCAGGTGCGCCAGATGCTCGGGTACGTCCCCCAGCAGCTGTCCATCGACGGGCAGCTGACCGGCTACGAGAACGTGTGGATGTTCACGCGGCTGTTCGACGTGCCGCGGCGCGAACGGCGGACCCGCGCGGAGGACGCGTTGGCATCCATGGGCCTGGCCGACGCCGCGGGACGGCTGGCCGCCACGTATTCCGGCGGGATGATCCGGCGCCTCGAGCTCGCGCAGGCGCTCGTCAATCGCCCTCGGCTGCTGATCCTGGACGAGCCCACGATCGGGCTCGACCCGGTCGCGCGCCGAAGCGTCTGGGAGCGCGTCGAGCAGCTCCGGGGCGAGACCGGCATGACCGTGCTGCTCACGACGCACTACATGGAGGAGGCCGACGCGCTGTGCGACCGCGTCGCGCTGATGCACCGCGGCCGGATCCGCGCGATGGGTGCTCCCGCCGCGCTGAAGGACGCCCTGGGGCCCGGCGCCACGCTGGAGGACGTGTTCGCCAGCGTCACCGACGACCACGACATCGACGAAGGGAGCCTGCGGGATGTCCGTGTTGCCCGCCGCACCGCCGGCCGCGTGGGCTGAACGCCCGAGCGTCGCGGTCCGCGCGCGCCGCCTGTGGACGCGCGTGGCCACGATGTCGCTCGCCGAGCTGCGCAAGATCCGCCACGACCGCACGGAGCTGTACGTGCGCGCGATCCAGCCGGCGCTGTGGCTGCTGATCTTCGGCGTGACCTTCTCGCGCATCCACGCGGTGCCGACGCCGAACGGCATCCCGTACCTGGACTACCTGTCGCCGGGGATCATGGCGCAGTCCGCGCTGTTCATCGCGATCTTCTACGGCATCCAGATCATCTGGGAGCGCGACTTCGGGATCCTGACGAAGCTGCTGGCGACCCCGACCCCCCGCGCGGCGCTCGTGACCGGCAAGTCGTTCGCCGCGGGCGTGCGCGCGACGAGCCAGATGGTCGTCGTGCTCATCCTGAGCGCCATCATGGGCGTGAGCTTCGACTGGAACCCGCTGCATCTGCTGGCCGCCGCGGCCGCGGTGGTGATCGCCTCGGCGTTCTTCTCCTCGCTTTCGATGTTCATCGCCGGGCTCGTCCTGACGCGCGAACGGCTGATGGGGATCGGCCAGGCGATCACGATGCCGCTGTTCTTCGCGTCCAACGCGCTGTACCCGGTGGCGCTCATGCCGGCGGCGATCCGGTGGCTCGCGTACGTGAACCCGCTCTCGTACGAGGTGGCCGCGCTGCGCACCCTGCTGATCGGGCTGCCGAGCAACCTGCTGGTCGACTTCGCCGCCCTGATCGGATCGGCGATCGTCGCGATCGCGGCCGCGTCCTCGCTCCTGGGCCGACTCGCTCGATAACCGCCCGCTCGGCTACCGGGTGGCCGCGCTCACGGTATCCCGCAGGCCTTCTTCGAGGGCGCGAGACGTGTACCCGAGCTCGTTTCGGGCCTTCGCGTCCGTCGCCCAGTACGTGACGCCGTCGGCGGCGCTGATCAATTCGCGCAGGTTCGGCGGGTAGCCCATGACCCGCCCGATCAACGAACCGAACGGAATCGCCAGGCGCATCAACGGCGTCGGCATGGTGAACCGTGGCGCGCGGCGGCCGGCGAGGCGCGCCACCACGTCGACGACCTGGCCCAGGCGCGAGATCTCGCCGCCCACCACGTAGGAGTCCCCAAGCCGTCCCCGGTCGCCGACGAGCACGATCCCGGCCGCGATGTCGTCCACGTACCCGAGGTTCATGCCCATGTCCGGGAAGACGCGCATGCGCAGCGTCCCGGTTCGCGTCTGGTCGACGATCGTTCCCACCTGCGAGTGGTCGCCGGGCCCGTACACGCCGCCCGGCATCGCCACGACGATCGGCGCGCCGGCCGCGATCCGCTCCTCGGCCGCGACGTGCGCACGGTACTTCGTTTCGTCGTAGTAGGAGAAGAACTCCCCCGGCGGGCGCCGGTACGTCTCGTCCACGACGACCCCGCGGGTGTTGCCGAACACGTTGACGGTCGACACGTACACGATGCGGCCGACGCCCGCCGAGATCGCGGCGTCGAGCACCCGCTCGGTCCCGCGGACGTTCGCCTGGTACATGGCGGGCCGCTCGCGCGCGGGGATGCCGACGGCGTAGACGCCGGCCAGGTGGAACGCGGCATCGCACCCCGCCATCGCGGCAGCCACGGCCTGCGTCGAACCCAGGTCGCCGTCCCACACCTCGCACCCGTGCTCGCGCAGCCAGGCCGCACCCGCGACGCCGCGCGCCATCCCCACGACCTGGTCGCCGCGAGCCCGAAGCCGATCGGCAACGCGCCGCCCGATGAATCCCGTGCCTCCGGTCAGGAACACGCGCATCACCGGGCATTATGGACGCGGTTTGCGCCGGGGGTGGGAATGATCCATGCTCCGCGGGGGGCGAGGGGAGGGAATCATGCGCCGAGTGCCGTATCTCGTCTGTGCCGTCATCATCCTGGTCTCCGCGTCGTCCTCGCAGGCGTGGGCGGCGGGCTGGAAGCTGCAGACCACGCCGAATCCGTCTGCCAACTACAACGCGCTCACCGCGGTGACCACCACCTCGGCGTCCAACGCCTGGGCCGTGGGTTATGAAGGCTCCAACCTGGGCTCGTCGGAGGTTGGCCTGATCGAGCATTACACGGGTGCCTGGTCGGTCGACTCTCTCCCCACGGCTCCCGGCGGACTGGAGTTGTGGGGGGTCAAGGCTACGTCGGCGTCCAACGTCTGGGCGGTGGGGTTCACGTCGCCGCAGAACCTGCCCGA
>DASXAQ010000023.1:0-60361 GCA_036406615.1 Actinomycetota bacterium
GACTGTTCTTCGAGTTATGACCGCATCCCTCGCCTCCTCCGTCGTCACTCCGCGGTCGGTCGCCGTGATGATCGCGATCGTCATGGTGGGGCTGTTCCTGTTCATCCTCGGCTGGTCGCTGCTGCAGACGCGCCGCCGCACGGCGGTCGTGCCCCCGACCGCCGAGGAGGCGGCCGCGGGAGCGAAGCCGAAGCGCGTCCCGGTCGCGCGGCGCGACTTCCTGCGCCGCGGGCTGCTGGCCTCGCTGGCGGTGTTCGCGGCCGAGTTTGGCGGCGCGAGCCTCGCCTTCCTGTGGCCGAACCTGAAGGGCCAGTTCGGGTCCGTCGTCACCGCCGGGTCGCTCGACGACATCAAGTCCTACATCGAGCAGAACAGCCAGCCCTTCTACCTGGGCGCGGGGCGCTTCTACATCGTCCCCTACAACGGGAACGGGACCGACACGATCTACGCGGGCCTGGTGGACCAGGGCCTCATGGCGCTGTACCAGCGCTGCGTGCACCTCGGCTGCCGCGTCCCGTTCTGCCAGGCCAGCCAGTGGTTCGAGTGCCCGTGCCACGGCTCGAAGTACAACGAGGCCGGCGAGTATCAGCTGGGTCCCGCTCCCCACGGCATGGACCGGTTCCCGCTCACCATCAGCAACGACATCGTGAGCGTCGACACGAGCAACCAGGTGCTGGGGCCACCGCGCGGCACGAACACGACCAACCAGGCGCCGGAGGGGCCGTTCTGCGTCGGCGGATCGGCGGGCGGATGAGCCGTCTCGCCCGCGCCGGTGGCTGCCCGCACGCGGTGATGTCCCGATGATGCTCGGACAGATCTCCGGCACGCGCGCCGTCGTGATCGTCGGCGCGATCATCATCCTGAGCCTGTTCGCGCTGGCGATCGCGTACTCCAGCTTCCGCCGCCCACGGCGCGAGGGCACGCCCGATATCCCGCCGGCGATGAAGCCGGGCCCGACGGATGCGGTGCTCGAGAAGTCGCGATTCGAGCGCATGCTCGGATGGGGCACGACCACCGTGATCTTCCTCGCGATCTGGGTCCCGCTCGTGTGGCTGATCGAGCCGGGCCAGAACAAGACCGATCAGGCCACCATGAACGCCGAATCGATCCAGCGCGGCTCCATGATCGTGCAGCTGAACTCCCCGACGAACCCCGAGGGGTTCGGGTGTGTGCGCTGCCACGGCGGTCAGTTGCAGGGCTGGTTCAACGTGTTCAATGGCAGCGTGGTCACCACGCCGGACCTGCAGACCGTGTGCGGCGGGCCCTTCACGGGACATCCGCAGATCAAGAGCCTGGACGACGTGGTCAACACGATCGCGCAGGGCCGCCCCGGCACCGACATGCCGTCGTGGTCGGTGAAGTTCTCCGGGAGCCTCGACGACCAACAGATCAACGACATCGTGAACTACATCCTTTCGATCCAGAAAGTGCCCTTCAAGAACAACGTCTGCATCAACCCGCAGGCGGCCGCGAAGGCGGCGGGGGGATCGAGCGGATGACCGGGCTCGTGGCGCTGGCCCCCACGTTCACCAAAGGCGTCCTGGCCACGATCGCCGCCTTCGTGCTGTTCATCGGCAGCGTCTACGTACTGACATCCGCGATCTTCGGGCGCCGGATGGGGCTGGCGGTGCTGTCCACCGCGTTCTTCTCCTGGATGATCATCCTGTCGCTGCTGTGGGTGGCCGGCGTCCCCGGCAGCAACCCGCGCAACCTGGGCCCTCGGGGGACGGAGGCGCACTGGCAGGTCTTCGCCGCGGGCGCGGGAGCGCAGAAGACGCAGTATCCGGTGACCGGCCAGTATCCCGACCACTGGCGCAACCCGACGACGTGTCCGCCGCCGACGGGAGAGATCGTCTCCACCGAGCCGAGCGCGTGCCACAACACGGCGTCGTCGGTGCAGGCCGTCGTGCCGGCGATCCAGACCTACCTGGCGGCACAGGCGCAGGCGCAGCTGGCGAGCCAGGGGCAGAACGTCACCATCGACCCGACGACCTTCTCCGTGACCAACGTGCAGTTCTCGGAATCGGGGAGCACGTTCCTGGCGGTGGGCCGGGGCTTCGACGCGTCGGGTGGTCCGGCGGTGACGGTGTTCGTGTACCACGACAAGGGCAACGTGCCGGTCTACTCGTGGGGGTTCCTGCTGGCGTCGGCCCTGGGCTTCGCGATCAGCGTGCCGTTCCTCGACCGGGCGGAGCGATCGCGCAAGGCCATCCTGACAGGCGGGACGGCTCCCCCCTGGTACGGACCGGCGTGACGACGATCAGGGAAGGATCACGATGCTCGGACTGGTGACCGACGGGACCACGGCGTTCATCTGGCTGACCGTCATGGTGGTGGTGTTCTTCATCGCGATGGTCATCATCGTGGGGCGCCAGTAGCTCTCACCCCGGGCTGTCTGCCCCTCGGTTCCACCGATCCCGCTCGGCCGAGCGCCTCCTCCCTAGAGATCTCCGAGCCACTCCGCCGCCTCCGCGGCGTGGTACGTGAGGATGAGCCGCGCGCCCGCGCGCCGGATCGAGGTCAGCACCTCCAGCGCGGCCTTGCCTTCGTCGATCCACCCATTCGCCGCGGCGGCCTTCAGCATCGCGTACTCGCCGCTGACGTTGTACGCGGCGACCGGGCGGTCCACGCCATCGGCGACGCGCCGGATGACGTCCAGGTACGGCAGGGCCGGCTTGATCATCACGATGTCGGCGCCCTCGTCGACGTCCGTCCGGGCCTCGCGCAGCGCCTCGTCGGCGTTCGCGGGATCCAGCTGGTACCCGGAGCGGTCGCCGAAGCTCGGCGCGCACTCCGCCGCGTCGCGGAACGGGCCGTAGAACGCGGACGCGAACTTCGCGGCGTAGGCCAAGATGCCGGTGCCCGAGAAGCCGGCCCCGTCCAGCCGCTCCCGGATGGCGCCCACCTGGCCGTCCATCATCCCGGACGGGGCTACCAGGTCGGCCCCGGCCGCGGCCTGCTCGACCGCGATGCGGCGGTACCGTTCGAGCGTCGCGTCGTTGTCGACGCTGCCGTCCGGTGCCAGCACCCCGCAATGCCCGTGGTCGGTGTACTCGTCCAGACACAGGTCGGCGATCAGCACGTGGTCGTCTCCCAGCTCGTCCCGCAGCGCCCGAAGCCCGAGCTGCGCGACTCCGTCGGGGTTCCACGCCTCGGACCCCTCGGGGTCCTTCCTGGCCGGCACGCCGAACAGGACGAACGCGGTGACCCCGCGCGAGGCGATCGCGCGCGCCTGCTTGCGCAGCGATTCCAGCGTGTGCTGGCTGTGGCCCGGCATCGACGAGATGGGTACGGGCTCGTCGATACCCTCCTTCACGAACAGCGGCGCGATCAGGTGCCGGGGCGCCAGGTCGGTCTCTCGCACCATCGCTCGGAGCGCCGGCGTCCGGCGCAGCCGGCGTGGTCGGTCGGCGGGGTAGCTCATCGGTGTCCTCACTCCTTCGCGTTCGCGCCGGCGCCCAGGGTTCGCTCGAGGGCGGCGACCAGGCCTTCGATTGTATGGGGCCTGCCGACCGCGCGGACCTGGAGCCCGGCGAGCCGCGCCTCGCGCGAGGTCACCGGCCCGATGCACACGACCGCCGGAACGTGCCGCCGCTGCACGACGGGGTGGCGAAGCATCGGCCCCGCCGCGCGAACGAACCCGCGCACGGTCGACGCGCTCGTGAACGTCACGGCGTCCACCTCGCCGCGCAGCAGCGCCCGCTGCACCGTTCGCGGCAGCGTGCGGACGTCCCGCGTCCGGTAGGCGTCGACGCGCACCGGCGACCACCCCTTCGCGGACAGCGCCCGCTCCAGTCCCTCCGGCGCCACGTCCGCCCGCGCGAGCAGCACCTCTCCCCTGCCGCGCGGCATCGCCCGGCCGAGCGCCTCGGTCGTGAACGTGGCCGGCACCAGGTCGGGGCGCACGCCCCTGGCCCGAAGCGACGCCGCCGTCCCCTCCCCGACCGCCGCCACCTTCGCCCGTAGGGAGCGCCGGCGCGCGCGGCCGGACCGCAGCCGGTCGAACACGGCCTCGACGCCGGCGGCGCTGGTGAACACGACCCAGGCGAACCGGCCGGCTGCCGCCGCATCCACGGCCGGATCGAGCGCCTTCGCGGGCGCGGGCACCAGCCGGATGGCGGGGGCCACCAGGGCGCGCGCGCCTCGGGCCTCGAGCGCTCGGACCAGATCGCCGGACTGGGCGCGGGGCCGCGTTACCACGATGGTTCGCCCCGCCAGCGTCCCGGCGTCGGTCCGGGCCAGCCGGCGCGTCACGACGCGTCCCGGACGGCGGCAAGGATCTCGGCCGCTCCTCGGGCCAGCATCTGTCGCGCCACGGCTTCGGCGGCGCCTTTCGGTTCGTCCTCGGCGCCGCCACGGGCAAGGGTGCGCCCATCCGGGCTGACCGCCACGGCCCGCAGCAGGACGCCGCCGCCCTGGGGTTCGGCATGCGCGCCGAGCGGCAGCGCGCAACCCCCGCCCAGCAAGTGCACCAGCGCGCGCTCGGCATCGAACGCCGCCCGCGACGGCCGGTGTTCGATCCGTCGAACCCGCTCCACGACCTCGGCGTCGCCGGCGCGCGCCTGCACGGCAAGCGCCCCCTGTCCCGGCGCGGGCAGCATCTCATCGAGGCTCAGCGCGGCGACGTGGGCGGGGGCTGCCGACAGGCGGGACAGCCCAGCCGCGGCGAGCACCACGGCGTCGACCTCGCCCTCCTCGACCTTCGCGAGCCGGGTGTCGACGTTGCCGCGCATCGCGACCACCCGCAGGTGCGGCCTGCTCGCGGCGAGCTGCGCGCTGCGGCGCGGGCTGGACGTTCCGACGGTCGACGTCGGTCGCAGGCGCTGCTCGCGCGTGACCAGGACGTCGCGGGGGTCGGCGCGCTCCGGGACGGCGGCCACGACGACGCCGAACGGATCCTCAGCCGGCAGGTCCTTGGCCGAGTGGACGGCCAGGTCGACCTGCCCGTCCTCGAGCGCACGCACGATCTCGGCGACGAACAGCCCTTTGACCCCGGCGAAGGCCGGGTCGGGGGCCCGCTCGCCGCGGTCCCCGGCCGTCTGCAGCGGCACCAGTTCGGATTCGACTCCGTAGGCCGCGAGTCGCCGCGCCACCTCCCCGGCCTGCGCCATGGCCAGCCGCGACCGGCGCGTCCCGATGCGCAGCGTGGTCACGGCGGCGGGTCCGCGCTCAGCCGGCCGGGGAGAGGCCGTCCCCGACGCGCTCGCGCCGGACCGATCGCAGCGCCGCCTTGCGCTGCTCGTGGTAGGCCAGGATCTGCAGCTCCAGCGACAGATCGACCTTGCGCACGGAGATCTCCTCGGGCACGGTGATCACCGCCGGCGAGAAGTTCAGGACGGAGCGGATGCCGGCGGCCGTCATCCGGTCCGCCACGTCCTGCGCGGCCGAAGCCGGGGTGCAGATGACCCCGATCGCGATGCCCTCCCGGGCCACGATGTTCGGCAGGCGGTCGATGTGCTCGACCACGACGTCGCCCAGGCGCTCGCCCACCCGGGACGGCTCCACATCGACGAGCGCTGCGATGCGGAAGCCGCGCGCCAGGAACCCGCGGTAGTTGGCCAGCGCGTGCCCGAGGTTGCCCGCGCCGGCGATCAGGACCGGCCAGTGCTGCGTGAGCCCCAGCTCACGGCGCACCTGGTGGATCAGGTACGCGACGTCGTAGCCGACGCCGCGGGTCCCGTAGGACCCCAGGTAGGACAGGTCCTTGCGGACCTTCGCGGAGTTCACGCCCGCCGCGTCGGCCAGGTTCTCCGACGAGATCGTGACCAGCCCGTCGCCGGCCATCTCCACGAGGGCGCGAAGGTAGACGGGTAGGCGTCCGACCGTTGCCTCGGGGATCGAGCGGCCCCTCACGGGTGTGGACGGGTGGCCGTCACGCGGCGGATTCTAGCGCGATCGTGAACGACCGCACAATCGCACAAGCCCTACGGCCGGACCCGGAGCAGCGCCTCGAGCCGGTCCGGTTCGACGTGATACTCGAAGGCCTCCACGCCGTCGACGACCACGACCGGCACGCGGAGCCCGTAGTCGGCCTCCAGGGCGTCGTCCCCGTCGATGAACACCTCGTCGAGCTCGAACGCGATCCGCCCACGGCACGACTCGATCACGGCCCTGGCCTCGTCGCACAGGCCGCACCGGCGCCGCGAATACAGCCGAACGGTGGCCACGGGCGCCAATCCTAGCCCCGCGTCTGATAAGGATGGTGCGACGTGGATCGCGACCGAACGGAGGGAGAGCTCGACTCGGAGCTCCACCGGCGACTGTCGATGGGCGAGCAGGATGCGTTCGAGGAGCTGTACCGGCGCTACGCGCCGGCCGCGTTCGGCCTTGCCTACCGGGTGACCGCCCACGAGCTGCTGGCCCAGGAGGTGGTCCACGACGCCTTCATGGCGCTGTGGAAGGCCCCCCAGGCCTTCGATCCCTCCCGGGGGGCCTTCCGTTCGTTCTTCCTGTCGCTGGTCCACCACCGTGCGGTCGACGTGGTGCGGCGCGAGCAGCGCATGCGCCAGCGGGCCGAACGAATGAACCCGGAGCCGCTCGAGGACGAAGATGTAGCGGAGGGCGTGGTGCAGGAGGCGTGGCTGGCCGACCGCCGCGAAGAGGTGTTGACCGCGCTCGGGAAATTGCCCCCGGAGCAGCGCGAGGTCCTGGAGCTGGCGTACTTCCGAGGCTACACGCAGGCGCAGGTCGCCGAGGCGATGCAGATCCCGCTCGGGACCGTCAAGACCCGGACCCTGGCGGCGCTTCGCAAGCTTCGGGCCATGCTCGGCGGAGGAGACGCGTGAGCGACGAACACGAGCGGGTACAGGAGACGCTGGCGGGGATGGCCCTGCACGCCCTGGACGCCGACGAGATGGCCGAGGCCCGGGCCCTGCTGGCCGCGCACCTCCCCACCTGCGCCGAGTGCAGCCGCGCCCGCGACGAGTTCTCGTCGCTGGTCGCAGAGCTCGCCCTGGCCGCGCCGCCTCGGCGGCCCCCCAGGACGCTCGGAACCCGGCTCCGCAGGGAGGTCCGCCACGAGGGGCGGCGGCTCCGGGTGCCGCTGGTCGCGGCCGCCGTCGCCGTCGCCGTGGTGGCCGGGCTCGGCGCCTGGAACGCGCACCTGTCCTCCCGGGTCAGCCGCGCTGAGCAACGCCAGGCCGCCACGCAGGCCGACACTGTGGAGCTGATCAACGCCGTGAGCCATCCCGAGTCGCGGGTCGTGCCGATGACTGCGGATGGGACCCGCCCCGGCGCGCAGGTGGCGGCCACGTACGTGCCCGGCCGCGCCCTCCTGTACGTGTTCGGCTCCCTGCCCCCGCCGCCGCGCGGCCACGTCTACCAGGTATGGGTGGGGCGCTCGGGAGTGTTCTCCAGCGCCGGCACCTTCGTGCCGGCGGACGCCGGCACGGTGCTCGTCCGGCTGTCGATCGACCCCTCCACCTACGACACCGTCCTGGTCACCGAGGAGCCGGCCCACGGCAGCTCGGCCCCGAGCCAGAGCCAGGTCGCCACGGCGTCGCTGTAGCGGCGCCCCGCCCCTGGCCGGGGGACCCTTTGGGCGCTTCGCCCGAAAAAATTGGCGGGAAAGTCGGGGAAAGTCGCTGAACCCTCGAACCGGAGGTGTCGAAATAGATACGGAGAAGCATCCCCCTTCTCTGCAAGGCCGGACGAGCGTCGGGTTCAGCCCGACGCAACATCGAGGAGGCCGCACCCCCTGCGGCCTCCTCTTTATTTGCGGACCCCGCCCGGAGCGGGGGCGCCCACCGGCCGGCCCGCCTGCAGGAAGCCGGCGAACATGACCGCGATGCCGGCCGCCAGGCAGATCGAGAACAGGGGCACCACGTTCAGGCCGGCGCCGACGCCCGACCCCACGGCCACGATCGTGGCCCCCAGCGCGATCGCGATCGTGCCGGACGTCCGGTTCCGCAGCTCGGGATGGCCTCGCATCTGCCAAGCCGACCACACGATCCCGCCGAGCAGCAGGAAGTACGCCGGATAGGCGTACAGCTGCGCGATCCGATAGGCGGCGCTCTCGTCGCCGAACACGTCCTTGCCGAGCGGCAGGCTCTTGGCAAGCGCCGCGTGGTTCACGGGCGACCCCAGGACCTTCCACGCGGCGAACGCGGTGCCGATGAGCGTGAGCACCAGCAAAGCATCGGCGAACGCCCGGCGGCGCAGGAGCAGGTAGAGCTCGCCCATGGCCAGGTAGGGGACGTTCAGCACGGCTCCGAGGAGCCAGTAGACGCGGTACTCCCCGGACGTCCACCCGCGGGCCACCCCAAGGAACATGGCGAGCGAGGCGGCGGCGAACATCGCCAGCGCCAGCGTCCAGAGTCCCTGGAACGGACGGCGCCTGCGCACGTACTGCCGGGCGAGCATGACGGCGAACACCGCGGCCAGGACGGCAGCGATCAGGGGGAACACCGAGGGGAGCCACCCGTGCCCGGCGGCGATCACGCGGGCATCGCCTCCGCGTCGGCGACCACGCGAGGGACGGCCCCGGCTGGCGTGCGGCCCGCCCACTCGGCGTGCGTCGTGCCACGGGATTCGAGCAGCGCGACCTGCTGGAAGCCTCCCGGACGGCGCTCGAACAGCACGACGCGAGACGAGGCGATCTCGGAGTTGTGGCAGTGGCGCACGCCGCCGCGCCGGTCCCGCAGCGGCATCCGGATCAGCGCGTGGGTGGGCGCTTCGATGCGTCCGGTGAGCCGGTGCGTGCGGCTGGCGACGTCGATGCGCCATGTGCCCAGCCCGAAGTCCCGCATGGGGCTGATCTTGCGAAAACGGATCCAGCGCCCGCGGTGGGCGACGGCGATCGACGTGATGTACGGGGTCAGGAACGGACCGCGCCGTACCTGCGCCGTCAGCGCGAGCAGCGCCCCCCGGTCCCCGCGGAAATCGCCGCAGTGGGCCCACGCCCACCGCTGCGCCGGCTCCGTGCCGCACAGATGGCCCTGCTGCGCGGCCGCATCGCGAATGTCGAACGTGCGCCCGTCGATGACGACGCGCCCGGTCGTCGTCGTACTGGGGTTCGGCAGCGTCAGCGTGGTTCGGCCGCCGCCGGCCCGCGACAGCGCCGGCGACACGGGCCGCACGGTCGGCTCGCCCGTCGCCCAGTCCAGCGCCCATTCGGCCATGTGTCCCCCGGAGGCCAGGGCGCCGCTCGAGTGGCCGCTTCGAAAGACCGCACCGGGCCCTCTCGCCTCGAACGCCTCCGGGTCACGCTCCGCGGCATCGGGCGTTGCCGCGGACCCCGTCGCCCGCAGGCCGAACGTGCGGCCGGGCTCCGTGGGATCGAACGCGCAGAAGGCCACCGACGCGTGAGCGTCGCGCGCGGCGCCCGGGCGTGTGAGGCGGACCCAGAATCCCGTGCCCGAGTCGGGATCGGTGAGCGTCAGGTACCAGACGTCCTCGCCGCGACGGCCCGCCTGCGGGAGGTTGTCCTTCTCGGTCACGGGGCCGAGGATACCGGCGCCGCCCCCCGTGCGCCGGGCCCGTACAATTGGCCCGCCTCGCCTGACTTCCTCGAAACGGAACACAACGAATGGACGCGCAACCGAACCTGCTCTTCTCGACGGCACCCTTCTTCCGGCAACCGCTTCGTGAGGCCTTTCGCCACGCTGCCGAGGCCGGCTATCGCGGCGTCGAGGTCATGGTCACCCAGGATCCGGCCACGCGCGAGCCGCATCTGCTGACCGAGCTCGCGAGGGAGCATGGGCTGGCGGTGGAAGCGATCCACGCGCCGTTCCTGCTGGTGACTCGCCGCGTCTGGGGCACCGGGCCGGTCGGCAAGATCTACCAGGCGGTGCACCTGGCTGAGGAAGTCGGCGCTCCGCTCGTCATCGTGCACCCGCCCTATCGGTGGCAGGTGCGGTACCGGGTCTGGATCGAGGAGAGCCTGGCGGATTTCTCCACGCGCACCGGCGTCACCGTCGCGGTCGAGAACATGTTCCCGATCCGGCTGCCGGCCGACCGCGAGGTCCGGTTCCACGCCGGCCGCCCGCTGGAGGACATGGACCACGTCCCGCATCTCGTCCTGGACACGAGCCACGCGGCGGTCGCCGGGCTGGACGTGCGCGAGGCGTTCGCGGCCGCGCGCGATCGGATCCGGCACATCCACCTGTCGAACAACGCCGGCAAGGGATGGGACTCGCACCTGCCGGTCGATCAGGACGGCGTCATCCCGATCGAGGCGTTCCTCGGCGACCTGGCGGGGGACGGGTTCGCGGGGGCGGTGTCGCTGGAGCTCGATCTTCGCCCGTGGATGAAGGACGAGGCCGCGCTGCGCGAGGTGCTCGTTCGAAATCGGGAGCTCTGCGAGCGCCACCTGGCGCCGGCGTAGCCCGGCGCCCTGTTAGCCTCGCCCCGTGCGCCGGGGCACGCTCATCACCATCATCGCGCTGGCGGTCCTGTTGATCGTGGCCGCCGTCTTCCAGCTCCTGGCCGGCCGGGGGCCGCGTCGCTACCCGGGGCCGGGCTTCACGAGCACGCCGACGGCGCTCGTCACCGGGGCGGGCGCCGTCCCGGGCACGCCGGCCGGTTCGGGGTAGATCGTCGACGCACGTCAGGATGCTTCGGCGTCCGCGGGAGTGCGCTTCGGCGGCGGACCCATCTTCGCCTCGAACGACAGCATCAGCTTGCGCAGCAACCCGTTCAGCGACTTCTTCTCGGCGAGCGTGAGCGGCGTGAGCAGCTCGATCTCCTTGGCCGCCTGTTCGCCGACGGCCTCCTCGATCAGCTTGGTGCCGGTGTCGGTGAGCGCCACCAGGATCCCCCGGCGATCGCGCGGATCGGGCTTGCGCACGACGAGCCCCGCCTCCTCCATCCGGTCGAGACGGTTGGTCATGGCGCCGGTCGACACCAGCAGGCTCCGGCTGAGATCGCCGGGCGAGCGCTCGCGATCCGCGCCCAGTCGCAGCTGGAGCAGCACGCGGTACTCGCCGTCGGTCAGGTCGTAGGCCGAAAGCGTCTCCGCCATGCTGCGGTCCAGGTACCGATCGAGCTTGGCGATGCGCGACACGACGCCCTCGACCTGGGGGTCGATCGACGGCAGCTCGTGGATCGCCAGCTTGCAGTGGCGGTCGATGACGTCCTCTTCCATGTCCGTTCATCTTCCTTTCGCTCAAATATCTTGACAAGAAGCTATCGCTCAAGTATCTTTACGTCAAGATAAATGGAGAGGGGAAGGAGGTCAAGATGCTCCCTCTGATCGGGACCGAACTGAATCAGGCGCGGCAGCGGGACATCCACGCGGCCCTCGAGAGGGGTGCGCGTGCCCACCAGGCCGCCGCCCGAGCCGCGGCGCCAGGCCGCGGGCAGCGCTTCGCGTTCGCGATCGCCAGCGGCCTGCACCGAGCCGCCCACCGGCTCGAGGCCGCCTCGAGGCCGAACCCGGGCCGGGCCCGGGAGCTGGGCAAGGCAGCCTAGTCCCCGCCGGCCACCAGCCGCAGGGTCTCCCCGACCGCCGCACCCAGGGCCTCAGCCGCGCTGCCGCCGTTGACGACCAGGGCCAGCCGGCCCCAGGAGTCGACGATCACGCCGAAGCCTCCGGGGGGCACCTCGGAGAAGGTGCGGGCCCGGGCGGCGCGCACGTCGTCGCCGGCCCCATCGCGGATCGTGCGCAGCCACCGCGCCGCCTCGAGCCCCGCCGCAGCCAGGTCGTCCGGATCTGCCGCAAGCTCGAGGTTGCCGTACCGATCGACGTCCAGGATCTCCGTCCGGACCTCGCCGTCGGCGACCTCGGGCTCCGGCAGCCGAACGACCGCGAGCGACGCCGGGTCCAACGCGGGGCCGAGCGAGGCCAACGCCGTGCCCGACGACAGGGCCGCGGCCGCGGGAGCGAAGACATCGCGGCCGTGGAAGGTATTCGATCGCGGACTTCGAACGACGCCGGCGGCTTCGATCGCCACCGCCTCGTTCGCCCCGCCCAGCTGCTCCCACGCGAGCGACAGCAGCCCGTTGTCCGGGCCCACCAGCAACGCGCCCGCGACGGTGGCGACGGCCAGCGGGCGCCGCTGGCTGCCGACGCCGGGATCCACCACGGCAAGCACGACGGCGTCCTCGGGGAGGTACGACACGGATCGACCGAGCGCGAGCGCACCGGAGCGGACCGACTGTGGCGGGATGCCGTGGGTGAGATCGATGACGCGTGTGTCCGGCGAGGCCGTGGCGATCACGCCGTGGCAGACGCCGACGAACTCGTCGTCGAGCCCGAAATCGGAGAGGAACACGATCGGACGCGCCACGCCCGCCCCCCTGCGGCGACTCGCCTGCGAAGCGACGGCTACTTCTGCCGGCGCTCCCAGCGCGTCTTCTTCAGAAGCTTCTTGTGCTTCTTCTTTCGCATCTTCTTGCGACGCTTCTTGACGACCGAGGGCAAGCTTCGTCCTTTCCCGGAACGCGGAACCGAGGCAGTCTAGCCGGTTTCAGTCGGTACCGAACAGGTTGCGCAGGTCCACCCGGCGCACGCGGAACCCCGGGTCGAGCCGAACGGACCCGAGCTTCAGCGCCTTGGGCGCCTCCTGGACGGGAGAGATCAGCCTGAGCACGTCGTCCTCGGCCGAGTGCTCGAGGTAGCCGAGCCCCGTGTACAGGCCCGACCCGTCGGCGGTGCCCACCAGGATGCGGTCGAGCTGGCTGTGTTCGAACAGCTCCGGCAGCGCCGGCATGAACACGGTCGGCTTCACGCGCCAGCGCTGCAACGGCTGGGCGAAGTAGCTGCGCATGGCGGCCTCGCGATTGTGGGCGCGCTGGTCGATGGAGGTCGCGCGCACGTCCGGGTGCACCGGAACCGCCACCACGTCGGCCGGGAAGAAGCGCCGCAGGATCCCCAGCACGGGATCGAGCTCCTCCCCGCGCTGCAGGCCCACGACGACGTCGGGCTGCAGAAGCTCCGCCTTGTGGAACTTCAGGATCTGTCCGTACACGCCCGAGACGACGCCGCTCGTGTCCACTACGACCAGGTCGGCGCCGCGCTCCCTGGCCGTCGCGAGCAGCCGGCCGGCGCCGACCACCAGAGGAAGCAGCTGGCCCTGCGGCGAGGTGGCGCCGACGAAGGAGATCACATCGGCGCCCACCATGGCGGAGGGCTCGAGGTCGGCCGGCTCGCCGATCAGCCGCAGGCCGACGGTGGTCGGCGGGCCGACGGTCTTCTGGCCGAGATCCGTGTCGAGGTACCCCACCGAGCGGCCAGCATCGAGCGCGCCCGCGACGATCGCCCGCCCGAGGCTCGTCTTGCCGGAGTCGAGCCCCCCGACGAGCATGACCACGCGGCCCGTCTCCGAGATGCGTTCGACCAGCGCGCGATGCGGGTCCACCCCATCCTCCGTCGGTTGGGGCGCATTCGGATCACCCGCCGGACCGTGCGCGCGAGCTCAGACGGCCGTCGTATCCCCGCCCTCCGGATGACGGCACGCGGCGGCCTCGCCGGCGCGATGTCGGCCTCCGCGGCCCGCTCGCGCGAACGGCGGCGTGCCCGCCCGAACCCGATGCACCGTCATCGTCGAACTCGCATGAAGCCTGCGACTTCCCTCACGGTCAGGAAACGTGCGTCTCGAAATGCGCTCAATGACACGTCGCGCGCATTCTACTAGCCGCCCCTGGGGCGTCGAAATCGCCTCGGGGGCGATCCAGCTACGGGGGGAACCGCGATGCGATGGCCTGGAAGCAGGGCCAGTAGTCGTCCGGGTGCACGTTGTCGTCCATCACGATCACGATGCGCGTCCGCCCCTGCTCCGCGGCCACGACCGGCGCCGGGTCGTTCACGTCGGCGATCGACACGGCGTCGATGCCCGCCTCGATCGCGGCGCCGGCGAAGCCGTGGTCCGCGAAGACCAGGTCGGGCGTCTCCGCCTCCAGCAGGTGCTGCATCGGGACCGGCGAGTGCGTGTGCATCGACATGGTTCGCAGCCCGAACGTCGCGACGCCGTCGACGTAGCGGATCCGCCGGCGCACCCCGAGTTCGCGCCACGAGTACCCGTCCCGCTGCCGCAGCAGGCGCCCGCCGTGGGTGGTCAGCAGCTCCCCCACGGCCGCGTACAGACGGATGAGCCCGTGCGGGTGACCGGTCGCCAGCAGGACCCGTTCGCCTCTTTCGGCCGCCTGGGCCAGCCGGTCGCCCGCCGCCACCAGCCGCGGGAGCACGCGCCACGGGTCGACGTCGACGGGGCCGTCGCGCACCTCCGGGCTTGGATCGAAGCCCGCCGCGTCGGCCATGAGCGCCAGCACGCGCTCGGGCTCCATTCGGTCGACGCCGGTCAGGCCGAACTGCAGGTCGGGATCGCCGCTGACCAGGCGGTCGATCTTCCACAGGACGTTCCGGCGATCATGCGAGATGACCGGCCCGGCGATCGCGCCGGCGACCAGGCCCTCGGCCAGCTGTTCGTCGGTGAACGCGGCACGTTGCCAAAATGATGGAGCCGGCGTGCTCCGCGCCGGCTCGTCGTGTGCTTTGCTTCGCATCCGGACAGCGATTCTAGGAGGTCGCCGCGAGATGGCCGCATCCGAACCGGGCGCGCCGGCCCACCCGCCGGGGCATGAGCTGGAGGGCAGGGCCGCCGTGGTCACGGGCGGCAGCCGCGGCATCGGCCTGGCCATCGCGCTGGCGCTTGCGCGGGCGGGCGCCGACGTCGCCCTCGCGGCGCGGAGCGCGGAGCAGCTCGAGGGGGCGCGGGGCCGCGTCGAGGCGGAAGGCGCACGGCGCGCGATCGGCGTGCCGTGCGACGTGACCGACGCTGACGCGGTGGAGTCGCTGATGTCCCGGACCCTCGAGGCCTTCGGCACCGTGGACATCCTGGTGAACAACGCCGGCGGCGCGCCGTTCACCGCAACCGTCGACCAGATCCGTCCCGACGGGTTCGACAAGTACTTCCGCGCGAACTTCACCGGCGCCTTGCTGTGCACGCGCGCCGTCGGGCCCATCCTGCTGGACAAGCGCGACGGGTGCGTCCTCAACGTGGCCTCGGTCGCCGGGCTGATCGCGAGCCCCGGGCTCTCCTACTACTCCGCCGCGAAGGCGGCGCTGATCAACCTCACGCGAACGACGGCGCGCGAGTGGGCGCACGCGGGCGTGCGCGTGAACGCGGTGGCGCCGGGCTGGATCCAGACCGAGCTCAACGACGCGCTGCGCGCCTCCCCGGAGGTCGAACGCGGCATCCTGAACCAGATCCCACTCGGTCGGTGGGGCCGCGCCGAGGAGGTCGCGGCCGCGGCGCTGTTCCTGTGCTCCCCCGCCGCGTCGTTCGTCACCGGCTCCGTGCTGGTGGTCGACGGCGGCCAGACGACGTCGGCGCTCACCGAGCCGTAGACGCCCTGCCGATCGGGCCCGGTAGCCCCGGCCCCTCGTGGCGCCCCGACGCGCGCCGGGCCCGGCCGCTTCGTACACTGCTGCCGTGGAGACCTGCGAGCGTTGCGGCGCCTCCCTGCCGGTGGGCGTTCGGTTCTGCCCCTCGTGCGGCGCACCCGCTCCGGGATCCGATCCCCCCTCCGAGCGCAAGCTCGTCACCGTGCTGTTCGCGGACCTGACCAGCTCGACGAGCCTCGCCGAGGGGATGGACCCCGAAGCGTTCAAGGAGCTGATGGACGAGTACTTCCGGGTGCTTCGCCGCGAGCTGGAGGCCGAAGGCGGGACGGTGGAGAAGTTCATCGGCGACGCGGTGATGGCCGTGTTCGGCGTACCGACGGCCCATGAGGACGACCCCGCGCGCGCCCTGCGGGCGGCGCTGCGAATGCGGGTGGCGCTGGGCGGTCTCAACGAGCGGCTCGCGTCGACGCACGGGATCGAGCTGTCGGTGCGAACCGGCGTGAACACCGGCGAGGTCATCGCGGTCACCGAGCCGCGCCCCGGCGAGGCGATGGTGGCCGGCGACGCGGTGAACGTGGCCAAGCGGCTCGAGGAGGCGGCCGCTCCCGGACAGGTGCTGGTGTCGGAGCGCACGGCGCATGCCAGCGCGGGCGCGAACGTGCGCGACGTGGGGCCGCTCGAGCTGAAGGGCAAGTCGCGCACGGTTCGCGCGTACGAGGTCATGGACGTCGAGGCCTGGGGGTCCCGGACGCTCGATCGCCGCGCGCCGATGGTCGGACGCGAGGCCGAGCTCACGCTGTTGCGTTCGCTCTACCAACGCGTCACGACGGACCGGCGCCCGCACCTCGTGACCATCTACGGTGACCCGGGGGTGGGCAAGAGCCGCCTGGTGGAGGAATTCCAATCGTGGGCCGCCGGGCTGGACGCCGCCCCCGCTGCCGTGGCCGGCCGCTGCCTGCCCTACGGCGAGGGCGTCACGTACTGGCCGCTGGCCGAGATCCTGAAGGGCGGCGCCGGCGTGGTGGACAGCGACCCCTCCGACGTCGCGCTGTCGAAGATCGCGGCGTCGGCCGCGGCCCTGCTGTCGACGGGGCTGTCGGCCAACCCGGAGCGGGCGGTGTGGGCGCTCTGCGTCACGGTGGGCCTCGACCCCCCCGGATCGCCGTTCGCCGGCATGGAGCCGCGCCAGCTGCACCGCGAGATCGTGGAGGCGTGGCGTTCGTACTTCTCCGCGCTGGCCGAGTCGGGGCCGACCACCGTTGTCATCGAGGATCTGCACTGGGCCGACCCGGCCATGCTCCAGCTGCTCGGGGACCTGGTCGACACCGCCCAGGGAGCGCTGCTCTTCCTGTGTCCGTCGCGGCCCGACCTCGCGACCCGCCGCCGCGAGTGGGGCGGCGGCCGGCACAATGGGTCGAGCATCCTGCTGCAGCCGCTTCCGGTGCCCGACGCGGCGCGCCTGCTCGACCTGCTCGCCGCCGACGCCCTGTCGCCCGAGCAGCGGGGCCTGGTGCTAGAACGGGCCGGCGGCAACCCGCTGTTCCTCGAAGAGCTCATCCGCTACTTCGTCCTGGACCGGCCGCCCGCGAGGACGTCCCGCCACGTGGCCGAGGCGGCGGAGATCCCCGACACGGTGCAGGGCCTGCTCGCCGCCCGCATGGACCTCCTGGATCCGGCCGACAAGCGCGTCCTGCAGTCGGCGGCGGTCGTCGGGCGCGTGTTCTGGAACGGACCGGTGCTGCGACTGCTCAACGGGGAGGGCGAACGCCTGGACGAATCCCTGCGGCGCCTGCAGGAGCGCGGCCTGGTCGAGGTGCGGCTCGCGTCATCCGTGCGGGACGAGGACGAGTACGTGTTCAACCATGTCCTGACGCGCGACGTCGCGTACGAGTCGCTCCCGCGGCGGGAGCGCGGGCCCGCGCACGCGCGGGTGGCCGCCTGGCTCGAGGAGCGCGTCTCGGAGCGCGCGTCGGAGTTCAGCGAGCTGCTGGCCCACCATTACGGCGAGGCGCACCGCATGATCTCCCGCAGCGATCACGTCGATCCCGAGGCCGCGGAAGAGCTGCGCCGCAACGCATTCCGATTCTCGCTGCTCGCGGCCGAGCAGGCGCGCGCGAAGCTCGTGCTCGACGTGGCCGCGAGATTCGCGGAGTCCGCGCTTTCGATGGCCTCCGGGCCGCTGGAGCTCTCGGTCGCCCTGGAGGAGCTCGGCGCGATCCGCTACCTGAACTCACAGGGCGACGAGGGCTGGGAGAACCTGACCCAGGCGCTCGACCTTCGATTGTCGGTCGAGCCGGACGATCACCGGGACATCGCGCGTCTGGCGGGGCGTGCGCTCGAGATCCCCGCCCGCGCCCCGGGGACGATGCGAACTCGCCCGCCACGGGCGGCGATCGAACCGTATCTGGAGATCGGGCTTGAGCACGCCGGCGAGAACGACAGCGAGGAGCTTGCGCGGCTGCTCATCGCGCATTCGTTCCTGCCGGTCACCGCCAAGGAGACCTACATCCCCGAGCACGAATGGAGACAGGCCCGGCAGGCCGGTGAGCGCGCCGCGGAGATGGCGCTGCGCCTGCACCGGCCGGACCTGGCCTCGGCCGCGCTCGACGGGCTGGCCATGCCCTTCATGGAACGCGACCAGTGGGGGCAGGCCGACCGCATCGTCCGGCGTCGCCTCGCGCTCACCGAGTCGCTGTCGGACGCGTGGGAGCTCGCCGACATCTTCGCGAGCGCCTCGCAGGCAGCGCTGTTCATCGGGCGGTTCCGAGAGGCTGAGGGCTTCGCCGACCAAGGCATCCTCGCCGCGGGATCCGCCGCCCCGCCCCTGGCCCTGTACTGCCTCAACTGGCGCGCCTGGGCGCGCCAGTGCCGGGGGGCGTGGGACGAGGCCATGCAGGACGTCGAGGCGGTGCGCGCGCGCCTCGGCGACCTCCGGGAGCGGCCGCCCGCGTTGGCGGCGGACACGTTCGCGGTGGCGGCGTTCATCAGCGAGGCGCGCGGCGATCCGACGGGGGCTGACGAGGCGCTGCGAACCCTGTCGTGGCTCGAGGAGGTCGAGGACCGACCGGGACCCGGCTGGGCTTCGTTCCGCGCACAGGTGCTGGCACGGCGTGGGGAGTTTGCCGAAGCCCACGCAGCCCTTGACGCGGCCCACGGCGATGAGGGCCACGACTACGGCAGGGGTGTGCTGCTGCAGGCCCGATGTGCGGTCGTCGAGCTCGAGGGCAACTGGGACCGGGCACCCGCGCTCGCCGTCACGGCGTTGGCACATGCGACCGAGGCGGGCCTGCTCGCCCTGCCGTTGTTCTCCGGCCGGCTCAACGCCATCGTGGCGCTGGCGAATGGAGACGACGCGGCCGGGATCGAGGCGCTGGGAGCGGCGGCCAGGGGCCTGCACGACCTGGGCGCGGAGTGGGAGGCGGCGCGAGCCGACCTCGCGCTGGCCGAAGCCCTGCGTGCGCGCTCCGAGGCCTCGGCCGTGCGCGCGCTCCTGGACCGTTCGATCCGGACGTTCCAGCGACTGGGATCCGTCGCCGAGCTGCAGCGGGCGCAGGAGCTCGTGGACGCGATCTAGGAGCCGTCGCCGGAGCCGCCGGCCGACTGGTCGTCCGGGTAGTGTGGCCGCCGGTAGTACCGGATGAAGCCGAAGGACGTCACGGAGCTCTGCAGCCCGTCGATCTTGCTGAGGCCCTGGTTCACGTCGAGCAGTGAGTCGCGGACCAGGTCGAACGACTCCCCTCCCACCTCGATGAGGAGGTCGAAGTTGCCGGCGACCAGCGTGGTCCCCAGGTGCTGAAGGTTGTCGTTCGCGAGCTCCAAGGTCTTGTCGAAGGCGGCGTGTACGAGCTTCGGATCGACGTTGAGCTGGATGAACGACAGGATCGGCGGGCGCGGGCTCCACACGATTCGCTGCGGCGAGTACTTGAGGCCCACGGCCGTAACGGGGTCGCCGAGGCGCCGCACCCGGTCGAGGAATCCCTCCAGCCGATCGAAGCTCTCGAGCGTCGCCACGGCGAACGCCTCGTACGCACCCGTCAGCGTCGCGATGCACCGAACGCCGTGGATGTGCTCGAGCTTGTGCAGGACCTTGTCGGACGCCTTCGGCAGGAACGTGTACACGTCGAAGTCGTTCGTCATCGCCACCCCCTCCTCTCAGCGCCTCCGGAGCCGGAGTCCGAGTAGTTGACGCCATCCGGGCTGGTTCTGGCAAGGGTGGGCGAACGTTTCGCCCCGTTCGTCCTGCGTGCCCGTGCGATTACGGGGGAAGGCCGTGCGCGGGGAAGATCTCGCGCCTGACCTCCCGCACGACGGCGGCGACCGCCTCGTCCTTCCCCCGGTTGGGGACAGGCGGCTCGGACAGGAACTCGGGGACGGACATCCGGTAGTCGTGGCGCACGACCTCGAGCCACGCTTCGGGGAGGTAGTCGGGGATCTCCTGACCCGCCATCTCGGCGAAGAAGATCGTCCACGCCCGCGGCACCACGCGCGCCCATTGATAGCCGCCGCCGCCGGTCGCCAGCCATCGCCCGCCCGCCGACGACTCGTGCGCCATCGCGTGCAGCAGGGTTGCCGCGCGCATGTACGCGGCGGTCGTCAGGTCGACCATCGCCAGCGGATCGGTCGCGTGCGTGTCGCACCCCAGCTGGGTCACGAGCACGTCCGGCTTCCACGCGGCCACCAGCGGCGGCACGACCTCCTCGAGCGCGCGGATCCACGCGTCGTCGCCCGTGTACGGCAGCACGGGCACGTTGACCTTCGTGCCCACAGCCTCGCCCGCACCGCGCTCTTCGACGAACCCCGTCCCCGGGAACAACGTCCGGCCGTTCTGGTGGATCGAGATCGTGAGCACACGCGGGTCGTCGTAGAAGATCGCCTGCGGACCGTCGCCGTGGTGGACGTCGACGTCGACGTACGCGATGCGCCGGGCACCCTCGCGCAGCAGCCACGCGATGGCGATCGCGGGATCGTCGTAGACGCAGAACCCGCTGGCTCGCTCCGGCATCGCGTGGTGCAGTCCCCCCGCCGGGTTGAACGCATGCTGGGCCCGGCCCGTCCATACCGCCCGGGCCGCTTCGAGCGACGCGCCGGCGACGCGCGCGGACGCCTCGTGCATCTGCGGGAACACGGGGTTGTCGCCGGGGCCGAAGCCGAACCGCCACCAATCACCGTCTCGCCCGTGCCCGGCCGCCTTCACCGCGTCGAGGTACGCGGGCGTGTGCACCAGGAGGAGCTCTTCGTCGCCGGCGCTGGCTGCGGGGGCCTCGCGCACCCGGTCGCCGTGCAGCAGCCCGAAGTCGACGATCAGCTGACGCGTCAGGATCACGCGCGCGGGGCGAAGTGGGTGCTCGGGGCCGAGGTCGTAGACGGGAGCGTCGTCTCCGTACCAGATCAGCTCGACGCGCTCGCTCACGGCACGGGCGAGCCTACGGCAACGGCGGACGCCGGACGCCCGGCGCTTTCCGGCATCAGCAGCGCCGGGTACGCCAGCGCCGCCAACGCGTACAGGAAGCAGGGGGCGGCCGCGGCCAGGCCGGTGTCGTTCACGAAGAATCCCACCATGCTCGACAGCAGCAACACGACGATCACGTCGCGCCACCCCGGCTCGACGGCGAGGCCCTCGTCGATCGGCCTCGGGGCGGCCAGTGTCAGCCACAGCGCGGCCGGCAGGCCGAGCAACGGGATCAGCGCCGCCGGCGCATGGGCCACCTGCCGCAGGCCGACCCCGAGCCGGTGGCGGACCTCTGCCAGGAACGCCGGGATCCGGCCCCCGCTCTGGCGGACGAAGTGCGTGACGTGCGTGGCCGCGCCCCCCGCGAGGTACCGGCTGGCCAGCAGCACGATCGCCAGCCCGGCCAGCGCCACCGCCGCGGCCAGGGCCACCTCTCGCACGCGCAGCCGGCCGCGGGAT
Source organism: Actinomycetota bacterium (assembly GCA_036406615.1). GTDB lineage: Bacteria > Actinomycetota > UBA4738 > UBA4738 > UBA4738 > DASXAQ01. The sequence goes on from DASXAQ010000023.1 coordinate 21,192, forward strand.
CGAAGCTGCCACCACAGCCCCGCCGCGACGAACAGCGTCAGCGCGCCGCCCAGGTCGGCCCCGAGCGACGGCCAGCCCGCGACGATGCCCGACGCGAACAGGACGGCGCCGCCCTGCCACGGTGGGAACCGGAACGCGGCGAACAGCACCCCGGCGAGCAGCGTCGCCTCGAACGCGTTCGGCAGCCCGTACAGGCGCACGCCGTCGAACATGGTGCCGCCCAGCAGCGGCACGCGAAGGCCGTGGCCGCCGAGGGCAAGGTCCAGCAGGATCGCCCCGGCGCCGACCGCGCCGAGGAACGACAGCGGTCCCAGCGGTGAGCCGGACGCGAAGCGAAGCGACAGCAACGCGAGCAGCACGCTGACGCCGATCAGGTACGGGATCGTGACCCAGTACGTCAGCCGCGGCAGCCAGCCCGCCAGCGCCATCGGGATGGGCATCGCGACCAGCGTCAGGATCGCGAACCGGGCGCCGGCTGCGGCGCCGGACGACAGGGCGCTTCGACGGCGCCGGGCGAGCGCGATCCAGACGGCGACGGCCGCCACGACCGCGATCGCGAGCTCGAGCAGCTGGATCGGCACCCGGATGCGGCGTTGATCGAGATGCCTGCGGTGCAGGGCGAACGGCGCAGCCGATCCGGTCACGGTGATCGGCGATCCGTCCATCGCCGACGGCTCCGGGATGCCGAAGAACGCCAGCACGGTCGGCGCCACGTCGACGTTGGCCACCAGCCCGGCCTGGCGCGTCGTCTCGGACGTGAGGGTATGGAACGGCCCGTTCGCCGGTAACAGCTCGTTCGCGGCCTCGCGGCCCGCGGCAACCGCTATTGGCACCACTTCGTCCCCGGCGCGATTCATCGTGCCGGAAGGGTAGGGTGCCAACACGATCACCATGGTCGCCTTGGGAAACGAGGGCGAAAGGACGCTGCCTCCCAACACGGCCGCGGTCTTCGTCAGTGGAACGGGCCCAGCCTGTTGGACGATCAAGCTCCGCGGCACGGCTCGCACCCCCGCACAGCGGCCGGGAAGTGCATAGTGCGGCCCGATGAGGTGCGCGAGCAGCGGTGGCGGCTGCCAGCCGGTCCTCGGGGCGCTCACGCACGTGGGGATGCCGTGCCGGCGCAACGTGTCGACGAGCAGCCCGACCTGGGCGCCACCGGGCGGCGCGCCGGAGCCCAGGCTTTCATACACGGATGGCGGGTCGCTTCGGTAGTTCTCATCGGTGGCCATCAGGCCCGCGCCCCCCGCGCGCGCAAGCTGCCGGAACGCCGGCACCCGCATGAAGCTCTCGAACGTCGTCGGCCCCACCACGATCAGCACGACCGTCGCCGGGCCCGAGGGAACGACCGGAAACGCTCCCGGCGTCGCGGCGGAGGCCGAAGCCCCCGGCCAGAGAGCCACGGCAGCGCAAAGGGAGGCGCCGGCGAACCGGGCGGCCCGGCGCGGCGCGCTCACGGCACGCGGCCGGTCACGACGCGGTGGAGACGGGCTCCCGCTCGCGTCGAACCTGTGCCCCGAGGGCGGCGAGCTTGCCCTCCAGGTCCTGGTAGCCCCGGTCAAGGTGGTACGCGCCGGAGATCTCGGTGACCCCGTCCGCCGTCAGGCCGGCGATCACCAGCGCCGCCCCGGCCCGAAGGTCCGGCGCGCGAACGGGCGCGGCCGACAGGCGATCGACGCCCCGGATCACCGCGTGGTGGCCCTCGGTCCGGATGTCCGCCCCCATCCGGTTGAGCTCGTCGACGAACATGAACCGGCTCTCGAACACGTTCTCGGTCGCGATGCCGGTGCCCCGCGCGGTCGCGAGCAGCGCCATCATCTGCGGCTGCAGATCCGTCGGGAACCCCGGGTACGGCAGCGTGACGAAGTCCACGGCGCGGGCGCGTCCAGACAGCTTCACGCGAAGGCCGGCGGGGTCGACCTCGATCTCCGCTCCCGCGTCGGCCAGCTTCGCCAGCACCAGGTCCAGGTGATCGGCGCGAGCGTCGCGCAGCACGATGTCGCCGCCGGTGGCGCACACCGCGATCGCATACGTTCCCGCTTCGATTCGGTCGGGAACGACGCGATGTCGGACGCCGCGGAACGCTGTGCCGCCCTGGATTTCGATGGCCGTCGTGCCCGCGCCGTCGATCTTGGCTCCCATCTCCGACAACATGCGGGCCAGGTCCTGGATCTCCGGCTCGCGCGCGGCGTTCTCGATCACGGTCGTGCCGGCCGCGCCGACGGCCGCCATCAGGATGTTCTCGGTGGCGCCGACGCTCGGGAAGTCGAGCGAGACGACGGCGCCGTGCAGCGACGGCGCCTTGGCGTTCAGGTACCCGTGCTCGTACGAGAACTCGACGCCCATCCGTTCGAAGCCCTTGAGGTGCAGGTCGATCTTGCGGGAGCCGATGTTGCAGCCGCCGGGCATCGCGACGCGAGCACGTCCCCCGCGTGCCAGCAGCGGACCGAGCACCACGATGGACGCCCGCATCTGCCGCACGAGCTCGTAGGGGGTCTCGACGCCGGCCGCGTCCCGAGCGTCGATCGTGAGCGTCGTCCCGTCCCAGGAGACGCCGGCGCCCAGGTGCTCGAGCACCTCGGCCATCGTGAAGCAGTCCGCGATCCGGGGGACGTTCTCGATCACCGACGGGCCGTCGGCGAGCAACGACGCCGCCATCACCTTGAGCGCCGAGTTCTTCGCTCCCCCGATCGGCACCGTACCGGCCAGGGGTCCGCTGCCGGTGATGGCCAGGCGATCCATGGGTGGGATTCTAGGTGCCGCGCCGGGCTCGGGCGGCGAAGATCATGTGGCGCTCAGGTGCGGATTCGAAGCCGGGTCTCCGCCCGCGCGAGCGCGCCCCTGGCCTCGGGGTCGTCCGACTCGGCCATCCGCCGCTCGGCCGCCTCCTTGGCCCGCGCGGCGCGTTCGGCATCGACCTCGTTCTCGAGCTCGGCCGACTCCGCGAGGATGTCGGCTCGCGTGGAGTCCTCGGCGCCCACCACGTGCAGGAACCCGCCGTGCACGGCGGCGCGCGTCACCGTCCCCTCGTCCTCGATCCGCAGGATCCCGATGCCGAGCTCGAGCAGCAGCGGCGCGTGGCCGGGCAGGATCCCCACCTCGCCCTCGCTGCCGCGCGCCATGACGAACGTGGCCTGTCCCGTCCAGACGACGCGCTCGGGGGTGACCAGGCTGACGTCGATCTTGGCCATGGGCTACTCGGCCTCCCCCGACATGCCCTTGGCCTGCTCGACGGCCTCGTCGATCCCGCCGACCATGTAGAACGCCTGCTCGGGCAGGTGGTCGTACTCGCCCATCGCCAGCGCCTTGAACGATGAGATCGTCTCGTCCAGCGGCGTGTACTTGCCGGGGATGCCCGTGAACTGCTCGCCGACGAAGAACGGCTGCGACAGGAACTTCTGGATCTTGCGAGCCCGGTTGACGATCACCTTGTCGTCCTCGGACAGCTCGTCGACGCCAAGGATCGCGATGATGTCCTGCAGGTCCTTGTAGCGCTGAAGGATCTGCTTCACCTGCTGGGCGACCTGGTAGTGCTCCTCGCCGACGTAGCGCGGGTCCAGGATGCGCGATGTGGAGTCCAGCGGGTCGACCGCCGGGTAGATGCCGAGCGCCACGATGTCACGCGAGAGCACCGTGCGCGCGTCCAGGAACGCGAACGTCGTGTGCGGCGCCGGGTCGGTGATGTCGTCGGCCGGCACGTAGATCGCCTGCAGCGACGTGATGGAGTGGCCCCGCGTGGACGTGATCCGCTCCTGCAGCTCCCCCATCTCGTCGGCCAGCGTGGGCTGGTATCCCACGGCCGACGGCATGCGGCCGAGCAGCGTGGAGACCTCGGACCCGGCTTGCGTGAACCGGAAGATGTTGTCGATGAACACCAGCACGTCCTGGCGCATCTCGTCGCGGAAGTACTCCGCCATGCTGAGCGCGGCAAGCCCGACCCGAAGGCGCACACCCGGCGGCTCGTCCATCTGGCCGAACACCAGCGCGGTCTTCTCGATGACGCCGGACTCGGTCATCTCCAGGAACAGGTCGTTGCCCTCGCGCGTTCGCTCCCCCACGCCGGCGAAGACCGAGACGCCGCCGTGCTGCTGGGCCTGACGGCGGATCATCTCCTGGATGATGACGGTCTTGCCGACTCCGGCACCGCCGAACATCCCGATCTTGCCGCCCTGCACGTAGGGCTCGAGCAGGTCGATCACCTTGATGCCGGTCTCGAGCATCTGGCTCTTCGGCTCGAGCTCGTCGAACGGCGGCGCTTCGCGGTGGATGGGCCATCGCACGTCGGCCTCCACCGAATCGGTGTCCAGTGGCTCGCCCAGCACGTTGAACACGTGGCCGAGCGTCGAAGGACCGACCGGCACGCTGATGGGCGCCCCCGTATTGACGACCGGCGCCCCGCGGACCAGGCCGTCGGTGGGCCGCAACGCGATCGCTCGCACCGCGTTCTCGCCGATGTGCTGGGCGACCTCGCACGTGATCGTGACGGACTCGCCGTCCAGGACGCGATCGACGGTGAGCGCGTAGTTGATCTCGGGCAGTTCGTCCGGCGGGAACTCCACGTCCACCACCGGGCCGATCACCCGGATGACCCTGCCCGTCGTCCTGCTTCCGTTCTCCTCAGCCATCTGCTCGCTCCTGATCCTTCGCTCGCTCGTTGCGTCCGTCGCCATGCAAGCGGCCGCCGGCCCGCGTCACGCGTCTCGCCCGGCCATCGCCTCCGCGCCGCCGACGACCTCCATGATCTCCTGGGTGATCTCCGCCTGGCGCGCCTGGTTCGCCACGCGCGTGTACACCTTGATCAGCTCCTCCGCGTTGCTGGTCGCCGCGCTCATCGCGCGCCGCCGGGCCGCCTGTTCGGAAGCCGCCGACTCCAACATCGACGAGTACACCCGCTCCTCCACGTAGCGGGGCAGGAGCTTTGCCAGCAGCGCCTCGGGTCCAGGTTCGAACAGGTACAGGGGCAGCGCCTGCACCGGTCCTTGCACCTCGACGAACTCGAGCGGGACGAACCGCCGCGCCACCGGACGCTGCGTGAGGACGCTCTGAAAGTCCGTGTACACCCCGTGGATCTCGTCCACCTCGCCGGCCACGAACGCGCGGATCAGCTCCTCGCCGAGCGTCCGAGCATCCTCGTACGTCGGCTGCTCGGAGAATCCCGTCCACGATCCGGCGATCGGCCGGTCGCGGAAGCGAAAGTAGGACAGCCCCTTTCGGCCCGTCACGTACAAGCGAGGCTCGACGCCGTCTAAGCGCAGCTTCGCGAACAGCTCCTCGGCGGTCCGCAGAGCGTTCGAGTTGTATCCGCCGCAGAGCCCGCGGTCCGACGTCACCACGAACACGGCCGCCGCGCGGCGCTCCGGGCGCTGCTCCAACAGATCATGGGCCAGGTCGCTCTCTCGGCTGGTCACCGCGGACAGGATGCCGGTGATCAGCTCCGCGTACGGCCGGGACTGGCGTACGCGCTGCTGGGCGCGCACGATGCGCGATGCGGAGATCAGCTCCATCGCGCGCGTGATCCGCATGGTCGACTGGACCGAACGGATCCGTCGCCGGGTCTGCCGAAGCTTGGCTCCCATCGGCCCCTACGGCGCCCCGGTCGAGCCCTGCCCCGCGGGGCCGGCCTTGGCTTCGAACTCCTCGGTCGTGGGACGGCGGAACTTCTTCAGGCGCTCCTGTTCCTCGGACTCGAGCGCGGCGGCCTCGGCCTCCTTCGGCGGCAGCGCGGGGCCGGATGACTGGAACCGCTCCTTGAACGCGCGGACGGCCGCAGCGAGCTCAGCCAGCGCCTCGTCGGACAGGTCTCCGCTCGCGCGGATGCCCTCGAGCATCGACGCGTGTTCGCGCTGGACGAACGCGATGAACTCCTCCTCGAAGCGCTTGGCGTCGGCCACCGGGAAGTCGTCCAGGTGCCCGTTCGTGACGGCCCAGATCGCGACGACCTGGCGCTCCACCGGCACGGGCTGGTACTGCGGCTGCTTGAGGATCTCGACGACGCGCGCGCCGCGGTCCAGCTGCGCCTGCGAGGCCTTGTCCAGCTCGGTCCCCAGCTGGGCGAACGCCTCGAGCGCGCGGAACTGCGCCAGGTCCAGGCGAAGGCGGCCGGCGACCTGTTTCATCGCCTTGATCTGCGCGTTGCCACCGACGCGAGACACGGAGATGCCGACGTTGATGGCGGGGCGCACGCCGGCGTTGAACAGGTCCGGCTCCAGGTAGATCTGCCCGTCGGTGATGGAGATGACGTTCGTCGGGATGAACGCCGAGACGTCGTTGCCCTTCGTCTCCACGATCGGCAGCCCCGTCAGCGAGCCGGCGCCGAGGTCGTCGGACAGCTTCGCGCAGCGCTCCAACAGCCGCGAGTGCAGGTAGAAGACATCGCCCGGATAGGCCTCGCGCCCGGCGGGACGCCGGAGCAGGAGCGAGATGGCGCGGTACGCGTCGGCCTGCTTCGACAGGTCGTCGAACACGATCAGCGCGTGCTCGCCCTGGTACATCCAGTGTTGCCCGAGGGCGGAACCCGCGTACGGGGCGATGTACTTGAACGCGGCCGGGTACGAGGCCGACGCGTCGATCACGACGGTGTACTCCATGGCGCCGTTTTCTTCCAGGGCCTCGACGACCTCGCGCACGGTCGAACCCTTCTGGCCGATCGCCACGTAGACGCACTTGACCCGGAGCCTCGCGTCGCCGCTCGCCCACACCTCGCGCTGGTTGATGATCGCGTCGACGGCCACGGCGGTCTTGCCCGTCTGCCGGTCGCCGATGATCAGCTGGCGCTGGCCGCGCCCGATGGCGGTCATGGCGTCGATGGCCTTCACGCCCGTGTACAGCGGCTCCTTTACCGGCTGGCGCTGCACGACCGAGGGCGCCTGCACCTCCAGGGGCCGCGACTCATCGGAGACGACCTCGCCCCGGCCGTCCACGGGGCGGCCGAGCGGGTCGACGACTCGTCCCAGGAACCCGTCCCCGACGGGGACCGAAAGGATGCGCCCCGTGCGCTTGACCTCGTTTCCCTCCTCGATGCCGGACGCCTCGCCCAGGATCACGCAGCCGATCTCGCGATCGTCCAGGTTGAAGGCGATCCCCAGGATCCCGCCGGGAAACTCCAGCAGCTCGTTCGCCATCGCGCCGGGAAGCCCTTCCACCAGCGCGATGCCATCGCCGGTCGACACCACCTGCCCGACCTCTTCCCGCGTGAGCTCGGGACGGAAGGACTCGACGTGCTTTCGAAGCGCCGCCGTGATGTCCTCCGGCCTGATCGTCAGCTCAGCCACCGCACCATCCTCCTCACCATCGAGCCGCTACGCCGCGCCGAGGCGCTCGCGCGCGAGCTCGAGCTGTCGTTTCACGCTTCCGTCGAACACCTCGTCGCCGATCCGGATCGACAGGGAACCGACGACATCCGGGTCCAGGATCTCCTCGAGGCTCACCGCGCTCCCAATGGCGCGTGACAGCGCGTCGGACAGGGATCGCCGGCGCGCCGCGTCAAGCGCGATCGCGGTCCGAACCTCGGCCACCAGTTCGCCGCGACGCACGGCCGCCAGGCCAACGAGCTCGCCGAGGGTGCGGGCCAGGTCTCGCGAGTGGCCCGCCTCCATCGTCAGGCGGACCAGGCGAACGGTCGTCGGCGCGGCGCGGTCCTCGAGCAGATCGCTCACGGCGGCGACCTTCGCCTCGTCCGGCACCCGCGGGTCCGAGAGAGCCATCTGCAGCTCGGCCGACCCCTCAACGGCCGTCTTCAGCCGGAACAGCTCGTCCTGTACCCGGCCGAGCTCGCCGTCGGCGTCGGCCTGAGCGAAGGCGGCATCCGCGGCAAGTTCCTCCAGCAGACCGACCAACTCGCGGTCCTGCACGCGCTGCAGCTCGGCCGTCGTCCCCACCAACGTCGCGGCCGGGGCGCTCACGCTGTCCCCAAGGACGTCCCCCAGCAACGCCCGCCGCACCTGCGGCGGGATGCCGGGATCGCCCAGCGCCCGGCGCAGCCGGTGCTCGCGCGCCAGCAGCCCCGCGACCGCGAACAGGTCGTCCGGGAGGCGGCGAAGGTCCGTCTCTTCCGCTTCCGCAAGGATGCGGGAAGCCGCCTCGCGGAGCGCGCGGTTGGCCCTGCTCACCGCCCGGTTCCCCCTCCAGCGCCATCGCCATCGCCCGAAGCGCCCGCCAGCTCCTCGATGTACCGGTCCACCAGGCCGAGTTGCCGGTCGCGGTCCAACGAGTCGCCGATCATCCGCCCCGCGAGGTCGACCGCGAGGTTCCCGACCTCGCTTCGCACATCGGCGATCGCGCGATCGCGCTCGGCCGCGATCTCGTCCTGCGCGCGCGCGAGGATGCGGTTCGACTCAGTCTCGGCTCGCGCCTGCAGCTCGCGGCGGATCTCCTCCCCCCGCCGCTTGGCGTCCTCGATGATCCGGTTCGATTCCGCGTGAGCGCTGGCCAGCTGGGCCCGGTAGTCCTCCATCAGCTGCGAGGCCGCATCCCGGTCGCGCTCGGCCTGGTCGATATCGCCCCGGATTTTCTCCGTGCGAGCTCGAAGCGCTTCCGCGGCAGGCGGAAACGCGAACTTGGCCAGCAGCGCGAACACGATGAGGAACGCGATCGAGCCCCAGATCAGCTCGCTCGCCGAGGGCAGGATCGGGTTCTTCTCCTCGGCCGCCAGCAGGGTGGCGATCAGGATCGGCAACGCCGCCTCCTCACTTTGCGATGAAGGCCAGCACGAACCCGAACAGAGCCAGCGCTTCGACGAAGCCGATGCCGATGAACATGTTGGTGCGGATCATGGCGGCGGCCTCGGGCTGACGGGCCATGGACTCCACGGCCTTCCCCACCAGGAACCCAATGCCCAGGCCCGGACCAATGGCCGCGATGCCATATCCGACGACGGACGTGGACGCCACGGCCAGCAGGCCGGCCGACAGCATCCCGATGACGTCACCCATTCGTTGCTCCCTCCTCTGTCAGTGCTCGGAGCTCAGTGCCCCTGCCAGGTACACGGCGGTCAGGATGGTGAAGATGTAGGCCTGGAGCGCGGCCACGAACAGCTCGAACGCGACCAGGGCCGTCCCCAGCGCGAACGACGCCGCGGCGAAGAGCGCGGTGATGGACGGTTGCAGCAGGTACGCGGTCCCCAGGAAGAAGATCGTGAGCAGCAGGTGCCCGGCGATCATGTTGGCCAGCAAGCGGACCGACAAGGTGACCGGCCGCACGAGGATCGTCGACACGAATTCGATCGGCGTGACCAGGATGTACATCGGCCACGGGACGCCCGCCGGGAACAGCACCATCTTGCTGTAGCCGCCCCACCCGTGCCGGCGGATGCCGACCGCGTTGAACAGCACCCACGTCATCATCGCCAGGAAGATGGGGATGGCCATGTGCGAGTTCACCGGGAACTGCAGCCCTGGGATGATCCCGAACACGTTGCCGACGAACACGAAGAACATCACGGTCGTCAGGTAGGGCACGAAGCCGAGGCCCTCGTGTCCGATGACCTCCAGGACGATGGCGTTTCGAACGAAGTCGACCACCACTTCCATGAAGTTCTGCAACCCGGTTGGAATCATCTGCGGGTTGCGGAAGGCGATCAGGAACAGGACTAGCACCACGGCGCCGGCCAGCAGGATCAGCAGCACCTCCCGGTTCACGCACAGCCCGAACCCGAAGATCTTCCAGTTGGGAGTGAGGCACGGCCACTGGAAATCCTCGATCGTCGGGGTCTTGAAGCCCGGCCGGGCCGCGGCCAGCAGGGCACCGGTCACGAGCCGCTCCGGCCCGCTGGGGCGGAGTCGCGCGGCTCGATGACCAGATGGGTCGAACGCGAGACCACGATCGCCTCGTAGACGAACAGCAGCAGCGTCGCCGGCGCGACGGCCAAGCCGAACGCTGCTGCCGAGAACCAGGACATCGTCGACAGCAAGAACATCAGCCCGATGATGATCCCCAGGCGCACGATGAACCCACCAAGGACCACGAGCTGAACCATCGGGAGGGATTCACCCGCCGCCCAGCCAAGGGCGACGGCAGCCGCGCAGAAGTTGGCCACCGCGACGAGCACGCCGAGGGCCGCCGACCAGGCTTCGTTCGAGCCGGCGAACACGTATCCGAAGACGAAGGCGAGCGCGGTGGCGGCCAGCCCGGGCACAACGGCCCGCGCCACCATGTCGCGCTCAACCCCGACGATCTTTGCCATAGCGCACGATTACGAGATACATGGCCGCGGCGAAACCCACGATCAGGCCGATGGGCAGGAACACTCCCGTCGTTCCGGCCATGCGATCGATCAGATAGCCGACGCCTCCCCAAACCAGCACGCCCGCAACCAGCGTTCCAATCACGGACCAGGCGATACCGGAGTCGTCTCCGCGGTCCGGATCTCCGGCCATGGGCGCGGGGAGTATATCAACCCGGGCGCAGCGCCCCCGATCGACGGTCAGGCGGCGCCGGCCGGAGACGAGGGCTCGGACGGGGCGACGTCGCCGGCCGGCCGCGGACGGGGCTTCGCGGCCTGAGCCGCGGCTGCGGCCCGCCCCTCGCGCGAGATCCGAACGGCCCGCCACACGCGCGGAGCGACCGTGACGACGATGACGAGGGCCGCGAACGACAGCACCGCGGAGGCGGTTCGGCGGCTTCCCACGAACGTGATGGCCAGCGCGCACCCGGCCAGGACCGCCGACCACAGGTACATCATCAGGACGGCCTGGCGGTCGGAGTGCCCGATCTCGCGAAGCTGGTGGTGGATGTGTTGCTTGTCCGGGGCGAACACCGCCCGCCCCCGGCGCAGCCGCCGCACGATCGCCAGCGCGACGTCCACCAGGGGCACGACCAGGACCAACACCGGAATCAGCACCGGGATGGAGAACGCCGCGATGTCGTGGCCGGTCGGCTGTCCGGTGCGGCCGATCCCGGAGATGGTCGCTGCCGCGAGCAGCAAGCCCAGCAGCATGCTGCCCGTGTCGCCCATCAGGATCTTCGCCGGCGAGAAGTTGAACGGCAGGAACCCGACCGCCGCCCCGGCCGTCACCGCCGACAGGATGGCCGCCGTCGACTGGGGCTGCCCGAACACGTCGGGCACGCGATACGCGTAGACGAAGAAGGCGGCCGCCGCGATCGCCACGATGCCGGCAGCCAGGCCGTCCAGGCCGTCGATGAGGTTGACCGCGTTGACCACGATCAGCACCCACAGAACGGTGAGCGGAACCGCAAGGTCCGAGCCCAGCGAGATCACGCCCTGGCTCGGGAACCAGAACACGAGCAGCGCGACGCCGTTCAGGATCAGGATCCCTGCCGCGAACACCTGCCCGGCGACCTTGGCGGGTGCGGAGAGCGTTCTCAGGTCGTCGACCGCGCCCACGATGGCGATCGCGACCGCGGCCAGCGCGGCCCCCTGCAGCTCGGACGAGAAGCGGAACGCCGGCCGCAGCGACGGAGCGAACCAGGCCGCGACCAGGCCGGCGGTGACCCCGAGGAGCATCGCGAGGCCGCCCATCGTCGGCAGCGGCCGGGTGTGGATCTTGCGCTCGGAGGGAACGTCGATCGCCTTGACCCGGATCGCGAGCTTGCGCACCAGCGGCGTCGCCACCACGACCACACCGGCCGTGACGGCGAAGACGCCGAGGTACGCGCCCATCGGCTAGTCCGGGTACGCGGGGAAGCGCGCGGTGAGCGCCGACACGCGCTCCCTGGCCCGCGCCGTCGCTCGTTCGTCGTTGGGGGCCCGGACGGCTTCCCCGATCGCCTGGCCCACCTCCTTCATCTCCGGCTCGTCCATCCCGAGCGTCGCCGGCCCCGGCGTCCCGACCCGGATGCCGGAGGTCACCGTCGGCGGCTGCGGGTCGAAGGGGATCTGGTTCTTGTTCAACGCGATGCCGATCCGCTCGCAGGCGGCCTCGGCCTCGGCGCCGGTGACGCCGAGCGGCTGGAGGTCGACCAGGGCGAGGTGCGAGTCGGTCCCGCCGGCGACCACGCGCATCCCCTCCTCGGTGAGCGACGCGGCCAGCGCCCGCGCGGTGCGCACGATCCGGTGCGCGTAGTCGGCGAACGAGGGCTGCATCGCCTCGCGAAGCGCGACCGCCTTGGCGGCGATCACGTGTTCCAGCGGCCCCCCCTGCATCATCGGGAACACCGCCTTGTCGATGGCCTTCGCGTGTTCGCTGCGGCACAGGATCATTGCGCCCCGCGGCCCGCGAAGCGTCTTGTGGGTCGTGAACGTGACGACGTCGGCGTGCGGCACGGGGCTCGGGTAGGCCCCGCCGGCGACCAGGCCGATGAAGTGCGACGCGTCCACCATGAAGATGGCCCCGACCTCGTCGGCGATCTGGCGAAACGCGGCGAAGTCGATGACGCGCGGGTACGCCGTGTATCCCGCGAGCACGATGCGCGGCCGGTGCTGCTTCGCGAGGTCGCGCACGCGATCCATGTCCAGCTGCTCCGTCTCGCGGTCCACCTCGTAGCCGACGAAGCTGAACCACTTGCCGGAGAAGTTGACCGGCGAGCCGTGCGTCAGGTGGCCGCCGTGCGCCAGCACCAGCCCGAGCACCTTGTTCTCCTCCGGTGCGTGCGGGTCCAGGAACGCGCCGTACACGGCCATGTTCGCCTGCGCGCCCGCGTGCGGCTGCACGTTGGCGTGGTCCGCGCCGAACAGCTGCTTGGCCCGGTCGATGGCCAGGTTCTCCGTGACGTCGACGAACTCGCACCCGCCGTAGTAGCGCCGCCCCGGATACCCCTCCGCGTACTTGTTGCCCATGGTCGAGCCCAGGGCGGCCAGCACAGCCGGGCTCGCATAGTTCTCCGAAGCGATCAGCCGCAGCATCGAGCGCTCGCGCCCGATCTCGTGGACCATCGCCTCGGCCACCTCGGGATCCTGGCGCCGAAGCGCCTCCCAGTCGGCGACGTAATCCTTCATTCGGGTCGTCCTCCCTCGGCTCCGGCGGGCCAGCCCGCCCCCATCGGGTCCGGCTCGCCGAACACCTCGTCCAGCAAGCGGGCGCAGAGCTCGCCGAGCTCCCACGCCGTGGCCCGGTACGCCTGCACGCCCAGGCCGAGCGGGTCGGCGACATCCATGTCGGCGGAATCGGGCCCCTCCCGGGCGCTTCGTCGAAGCGCGGCCGTGCGGACGGCTTCGTCCAGACGGCCGGACGCCGGCTCGCCGGCCAGCAGCTTCACCAGTTCCTTCAGCGTGAACGTCCGCCCGGACGCCCCGGGCACCATGCGCGCCGCGGCCTCCGCGTGCTCGGTCGACATGGCCAGGACCAGGTCGGCGCTTCGCACCATCTCGGGATCCAGGCGCCGGGCCACGTGCGAGGCGATGTCGATGCCCTTTTCCGACATCGCCTCCACGGCCTCCGGCATGGCGGGATAGCCCTCCAGGCCGGAAACGCCGGCCGAGGCCACGTCGACGTCCTGGGCGCCGCGCTCGGCGAGCAGCGACCTGAGGATCCCTTCGGCCATCGGAGAGCGGCAGATGTTGCCGGTGCACACGACCAGCACGGTGCTCACTCGTCGAAGTCTATCGGCTCCCCATCCGGGGCGATCCGGCGCAGGATCTGGAGAACTCGTCCGTCGACGGGGCCCGGCCGCAACCGGCGGGCGCGCGGTCCCGTCAGGTCGACCACGGTCGACGAGCGGCCTCCCGAGGGCGCCGCGCCCGACACGACGTACACGTCGACGGCCGATCCGAACGCGGCGACGAGCGCGTCGCGGTCCACTGCCGGCGGCTCGCCGGAGCGGTTCGCACTCGTGACCGCCAGGGGCCCGGTCTCACGCAACAGGGCGAGCGTCATGGGATGGTCGGGGACGCGCACCCCGATCGTGGCCCGGTCGCCGCCCAGGCGCCAGCCGCGGGAACGCTCGGAGCGACGCATCACCACCGTGAGCGGCCCGGGCCACAGCTCATCGGCCAGCGCCCGCGCGACGTCGGAGGCTTGCCCGAGGGCCAGCGCCTCGTCCGCGACCGCGGCCAGCACCGGCAGGTTCAGGTCCGGCGGGCGGCGCTTCGCCGTGAACAGGCGCTCGGTTGCCGCGGCGTCGTCGGGCCGCGACGCGATCCCGTACACCGTCTCGGTCGGCACGACCACGAGCCGCCCCGCCCACAGGGCCTCGGCGGCGAGGGCGACGGCCCCGGCCACCGACGCGGGGTCCACGGCGTCGACGTCGACGACGGTGCCGGGCCCGGTCACCCTGTCCTCAGGCACCGTCGAACCGCGCGCGGACGACCCGGTCCCGGCCGGCGAGGTCGGGCAGCACCTCGGCGCGCGACCAGGCCGGGCCGAACATCGACCGCACGGCTTCGCCCTGGTCCTGCCCGATCTCCATCGCCAGCCACCCGCCGGCGCGCAGCCATCCGGAGGCATCGGCCGCCAGTCGCGCGTGCACGTCGGTGCCGCCCACCAGCGCTTCGGCCGGATCGGCCCGGACGTCCGCCGGCAGCGTGTCGAACGCCTCGGGTTCGACGTATGGCGGGTTGCTCACGACCAGGTCGACCCGGCCGCGCCAGGCAACGGGCGCGGCGTCCAGGAGATCGCCCAGCACCACATCCACGTCCAGGCCAAGCCGGTCGGCGTTCGCCTGCGCCAGGGACGCCGCCGCCTCGGACCGATCGATCGCGATCACGCGCGCGTCCGGCCGGCGGGCCTTGATCGCGACCGCGATCGCGCCGGTGCCGGTGCCGACGTCGATGACGGCCGGGGATGCGATCCCTTCCAGCACCTCGAGCGCGGCCACGACCAACCCTTCGGTCTCGGGGCGAGGGACGAACACGCCGGGCCGGACCTCCAGGTCGAGGTCGAGGAACCGCTGCTCGCCCGTCAGGTGCTGGAGCGGCGTTCCGGCGCAGCGCCGGCACAGCGCACGCCCGAGCCGCTTCGCGGTGGGCGTGTCCAGGCCCTCGGTTCGCGCGTACATGCCGGCGCGATCCGTGCCGAGCACGTGCATCACGAGCGCCTCCGCCGTCTCGCGCGGGCTCGGGACGCCGTGGCGCGCCAGGTACTCGGCCGAACGACGAACCACCTCCGCCGGCGCGGGGCCGCGAGAGCCCGGTCCGGTCACTCCGCCGGCTGCCCCTCCAGCTGCCGCCGGCGCTCCTCGGCGGCGAGCCGCTCGACGAACCGGTCGAGGTTGCCCTCGAGCACGTCGGGGAGGTTGTGCGAGGACAGGTCGTCGACGCGATGGTCGGTGACGCGGTTCTGGGGGAAGTTGTACGTGCGGATCCGCTCGGACCGTTCTCCGGAGCCGACCTGCGCCCGGCGCGCCGCGGCCTCCTTCGCGTGCGCCTCGTCCTGCGCGAGCTTCAGCAGCCGCGCGCGCAGGTAGCGCATCGCCTTCTCCTTGTTCTGCAGCTGGGAGCGCTCCTCCTGCACCTCGACCTTGATCCCGGACGGCTTGTGCGTGATCCGCACCGCCGAGTCCGTGGTGTTGACGCTCTGGCCGCCGGGCCCGGACGAGCGGTAGACCTGGATCTCCAGGTCGTTGGGGTCGATCTGCACGTCGACCTCCTCGGCCTCCGGCAGCACCGCCACGGTGCACGTCGACGTGTGGATGCGGCCGCCCGACTCGGTCACGGGGATGCGCTGGACCCGGTGCACGCCGGATTCGTGCTTGAGCTTCGAGTACGCGCCGCGCCCTCGGATCTCGGCCACGATCTCCTTGAACCCGCCCAGGTCCGACGGGCTGGAGGACAGGACCTCCGACTGCCAGCCCTGGCGTTCCGCGTAGCGCCGGTACATCTCGAACAGGTCGGCGGCGAACAGCGCGGACTCCTGCCCGCCCGCGCCGGCGCGGATCTCCAGCACCACGTTCCGCTCGTCGTTCGGGTCCTTCGGCAGCAGCAGCACGTCGAGTTTGGCGCGGAGCTCGTCCGCCCGCGCCTCGGCCGTCTCCTGTTCGGCCCGCAGGAACGCCGCCATCTCCGGCTCGCGTTCGTCCTTCACCAGCTGTCGCGCCTCGTCGGCCTGGCGCTCCGCCTCCTGCAGGCCCCGGTACGTGCGGACGACCTCCTCGAGCTCGGCGTGCTGCTTGCCGAGGTCCCGCAGGCGCGCAGGGTCGGACGCCACCGCGGGATCGGACAGCTCCCGGGTGAGCTCTTCGTAGCGGGTGACGACGTCGTCCAGTCGAACGCCCATGACGACGCAATTATCGGCGGCCTAGACCTCCGACGACCCGGAAGGCCCCCCGGTGTCGGCGGACTCGCCGGCGAGCTTGCCCTCGCGGCGAAGCACCTCCCGGAAGGAGGCGATCGCGACCTCGATCTGGCCGCGGTCCGGCGGCTTCGTCGTGATCTTCTGCAGCCACAGCCCCGGGGCCATCACCGGCCGCATCCACGGCCGGTCCCCGAAGCGGGCGCCGAGGCGAAGCAGCTCGAACGAGAGCCCGGCGATGATCGGGATGGCGATGACCCGCGACAGGATCCCCCACAGAAGCCCGCGCGCCGGGAAGAGCGCGTAGACGAAGATCGACAGCATCATCACCAGCAGCAGGAAGTTCGTGCCGCAGCGCACGTGCAGCGTCGAGTACCGGTCGACCGCGTCGGGCTCCAGCCGGTCGTCGTGCTCGTACGCGGCGATCGTCTTGTGCTCCGCGCCGTGGTACTGGAAGACGCGGCGGATCTCCTTGAGCCTGCCCACGAGCGCGATGTAGCCGAGGAACAGCACCACGCGCAGCAGTCCCTCCAGCAGGTTGCGCCACACGCTGGACGGCACCGAGCCTCGCAGCGCCCGGATGCCGACGAACGGCCCCACGACGAACACGGCCACGAACACGACGAACGCGATGGCCATCGACATGGCCATCTGCCGCGGGGTGAGCCGTTCCTCCTCGGGCATCGAGGTGTTGGCGGAGATCGTCAGGGCGCGAACGCCGATCGTCAGCGCCTGCCCCAGGGCCAGGATGCCCCGCAACCCCGGCTTCGTGAGCCAGGGGAACCGCCGGCCGATCGAGCGGACCTCGTGGGACTCGACGTGCACGGTCTGATCCGGCCGCCGGACCGCGATGGCCCAGTGTTCACGGCCGCGCATCATCACGCCCTCGAGGACCGCCTGCCCTCCGTAATAGTGGTTCGGATCGGCCACGGAGCCGTCACTCGGTCGGAACCGGCGCGCCTTCTCGCTTGCCGTACCTGCGCTGGAAACGCTCGACGCGGCCCCCCGCGTCGACCAGCTTCTGGCGCCCCGTATAGAACGGGTGGCACTCGGAGCACAGCTCGACGTGGATCTCCGGCGTGGTCGATCGCGTGACGAACGAGTTCCCGCACGAACAAACGACCTTCGCAGTCACGTAATCAGGATGGATCCCCTGCTTCATCTCGTTCCTTTCGTTTCGTTCCTTCGCTCTCTTCTACTACCTGCCAACGCCGCTGTATTCCGCGGCGGCGATCCCGAGGAACGCGTTTCCTCCGTCCGCAGGGACGCCGCCGCGGAACACGCCGAGCGCCCTGCCCCTCACGAGTAGCTCAACCCCATGTCATCCATGAGCCCCTCGACGTACCGATGGAAGGCGAGGTGGTCGCTGCGGAACTCCTTCGACTCCCCGTCCTTCTCCACGGTGACCACGTCGAAGGACTCGCCCGCCGAGCGGTCCTCGGAGATGCGCGCGATCTGCCAGCCCTCGTCCAGGGCCGACTGCAGCTCGGCCATCACCGGGTCGTCTCCCCAGCCCGCCATGCGTCACCCTCCCGAGGGTCGGCCCGCCTAGTTCGAGGCGGGGGCCTTCTCGATCTCCCGAAGGAACTGCTGATTCGACTTCGTCTGGCGCACCTTGTCGATGAGCAGCTCGATCGAGGCCGCCGGCTCCAGGGCGTGCAGGACCCGGCGCAGGCGCCACACCAGCGCGAGCTCCTCGGTCGGCATGAGCCGCTCCTCCTTGCGCGTGCCCGACGCCTCGATGTTGATGGCCGGGAAGATGCGCTTCTCGGACAGCTGCCGGTCCAGGCGGAGCTCCATGTTCCCCGTGCCCTTGAACTCCTCGAAGATGACCTCGTCCATCCGCGACCCGGTCTCGACCAGGGCGCTGGCGATGATCGTCAGCGAGCCCCCCTCCTCGATGTTGCGCGCGGCGCCGAAGAACCGCTTCGGCGGGTACAGGGCGGTGGAGTCCACGCCGCCGGACAGGATGCGGCCGGAGGCCGGCGCCGACAGGTTGTAGGCGCGAGCCAGGCGCGTGATCGAGTCCAGCAAGATGACGACGTCGCGTCCCTGTTCGACCAGGCGCTTGGACCGCTCCAACACGAGCTCGGTCACCTGCGTGTGCTGGTCGGCCGGCTTGTCGAACGTCGAGTACACGACCTCGGCGGCCTCCACGGTGCGCTGCCAGTCCGTGACCTCCTCCGGCCGCTCGTCGACGAGCAGCACGATCACGTGCGCGTTCGGGTCGGCCTGCACGATCCCGCCGGCGATCTGCTTCAGCACGGTCGTCTTGCCGGCCTTGGGCGGCGACACGACCATCCCGCGCTGTCCCTTTCCGATCGGCGAGACCAGGTCGATGATGCGCTCGGTGATGCTGGTGGCCTCGTGCTCCAGCCGGTACCGCTCGTCGGGGAACAGCGGCGTCAGCTTGTCGAACTCCGGCCGCATCCGCGCCGTGTCCGGGTCGACGCCGTTGACGGTCTCGATCCGAAGCAGCGCGTAGTACTTCTCGTTGTCCCGCGGGCGCCGGATCTGCCCGGTCACCTCGTCGCCCTTGCGCAGCGCGAACCGCCGGATCTGCGACAGCGACACGTAGACGTCGTCGGAGCCCGGCAGGTAGCCGCTGGTGCGGAGGAACCCGTACCCCTCGGGCAGCACGTCGAGCACGCCCGTGCGCGTGGGGGCGTTCGCCAGCTCCTCCTCGCGCGCCTCCTGCTCGCGCTGGCGGCGCTCGTCGCGCATGCGGCGGCGCTCCTCGCGCGAGGGGCGCCGGTCGCGCGGGCGGCCGTCGCGACGCTCGCCACCGCCATCCGGCCGCTGGGCCGGCGGCGCCTCGGTGGCGGCCTCGGTGGCACCCTGCCCCTGGGCGGCGGGCGCCTCAGCGGTCGACGGTGCGTCGCCGTTCGGGCTCGCGCCTCCCGCCTCCTTCGTTGCGGTCGCCGTCGATGCGGCACGCCCGCCGTTGCGCTCGCCCGCGACCCGGCCGTCGGCGTCCGCCGACGACCGCATGATCGCCTCGATCAGGTCTCCCTTCCTGAGCCGCTGGTAGCCGGAGACCCCAAGTCCCTGGGCCATCTTCTGCAACTCGGGAAGGAGCTTCCCCTCGAGGTCGGATCGCTCCATCGTTCGTGCATCCAACGTCATGCTCCTTCCTTCTCCTTCAATTCCTTCTGGAGCGCGCTCCAGTCGGCCAGGAACTTCTCCAGGCCGAGGTCGGTCAGTGGGTGGTGGACCAGCTTCGAGAACACCTCGAACGGCATCGTCGCGACGCCCGCGCCCATCTTGGCGGCCTCCACGACGTGGACCGGGTGCCGAAGCGACGCCGCCAGCACGCTGGTCTCGTATCCCTGCGCCTGGTACAGCTCGCAGATCTCGGCGAGCGTCGCCAGGCCGTCGCTGCCGATGTCGTCGAGGCGGCCGAGGAACGGCGACACGTAGGTCGCCCCGATCTCGGCGGCCAGGATCGATTGCGCGGGAGAGAACACGAGCGTCACGTTGACGGGAATCCCTTGATCGGCGAGCCGCTTGCCGGCCGACAGCCCGTCGGGCGTCATCGCGACCTTCACGACGGCGTTGTCCGCGACGGCGGCCAGCTTGACCCCTTGCTCGTAGATGCCATCGGCATCGGTGGCCGTGGTCTCAAGCGAGACCGGCCCCGGAACCTCGTTGCAGACCTCCTTCATCTGCTGGTCGATGTCGGAGTGCTCCTTGGCCAGCAGGGAGGGGTTCGTCGTGCATCCCGACAGGACCCCCCACGCCTTGGCGCGGCGGATCTCGTCGAGGTTGGCGGTATCGAGAAACAGCTTCATCCGTTCGCTCCTTCGAGGACCGTAGGAACCGGCGCCGTCGAACCCGACAGCCGCTCGGTTGCCCGCTCCACGACCAGGTCGATCAGTGCGGTCAGCGCCTGATCCAGGCTGTAGTTCGGGACCACCGGGACGCCGTGGGACAGCGCCTGGCTCTTGATGTACTTGTTGACCCGGCGGATGTTCGCGAAGGACGCCAGGTAGCGCTCCGCCGGCCCACGGGTGCTGGTGCGTGCCATGAAGTGCGACCGGTGCACGTCCTCGTCGTCGACGGTGATCACGACCGGCACGGCCAGGATCCGCTGCTCGTGCGCGGCCAGGTCGTAGAACCCCGGCACCACGTGCGCGCCCTCGATCACGGTGCTCGTGCCCTCGACCGCCGCGCGGGCGACCAGCGCGTTGACTCCGACGGACACCGCGGCCGTCTGCTCGCGAAACCCGACCGTCACGGGGTCGGCCGTCCCCGCCGGCGGCTCCAGCAGCACCTCGCCGGCTTCGAACGACGACGTGTACAGCGTCGGCATCAGCTGGTTGGTGAGCATGGCCCGCATGACCTCGCGGATCGCGTCGCTTCCCGACACACGAACGATCCCCAGCCGAACCGCGAGCTGGGTCGCGATCGTCGACTTGCCGACACCGGTGGCGCCGCCGATCAGCACCACGATCGGCACGTCGAGGTTCTCGATGGACTGCCAGCGGCGGAAGTTCGTCGCGTACCGCTCGCCGGCCAGGTCGGACAGGACCCTCACCGTCAGCTCGTTCAGCTGCTGGCGGGTGACGCTCTGCGTCCCCTCGCTGTGCAGCCGTGCCTCCACCTCCTCGGCCACCTGGTAGGCGCGAAACGGCGACAGCCCGGTGACCATCAGCTCGGAGGCGCGAAGCCCCTTCGAATAGGGCAGACCGGGCTCCCGTTCGGAAACCACGATCACCTTGAAGTCCTTCATCCCCATGTTCCGGTTCTTTCCCACCTGCGGCACCGTCTAGCGACGGGCCTCCAACCGCTCCGCCCCCCGCTCCAGCGCCAGCGAGGCCGCGTAGCGCAGGACCTCGTCGACCTCGGCGTCGCCGCCGGCCGAGACCGGCCGGTTGTCGACGAAGACCACCTGCGCTCCTCGCGCCACCGCGTCGCGGGCCGCGACGTCCACCGCGGCCGCCTTCAACTCCGTCAGCAGCACGTCGAACGGCGGCGACGACGCGAGGTCGGCCGCCAGCCCATCGCGATCCGCGAGCCGGGAGGACACCGTCACCACCCGGCACCCCGCCGTTGCCTCGAGGCGTTCGGCAAGCCGGACCGACGCTGCTGCGTTCGCTGTGGTCGCGAAGAACACATCCTTGTCCCTCACCTCTGCGAGCGGCACAGGTTCCAGATCGGCGATGGCCACTCGGATGCCTGCGCGCAAGCGGCGAATGTGGGATTCGAGGGCGGAAAGGTTCTCGGGTCCGGAGCCCGGACCCACACCCATGATAATGACCGCGACGTCCGATAGCAATACGCGAAGCGGCCCCATGTAGCCCGCCACGTGGGCCGGGGGCACCCCGGCCGGGACGACGAGGACGCCTGCGTCCCATGGCACCGGCGGCAGCGACGAACCGCTGCCCTCCAGGATCACGAGCCCCGCGCCCATGTCCACCGCCACGTCCGCGGCCCGTCCGGCATTGGTGACGAACGGCGCGCCGGCGAGCCCGCCGCCCGCGCGTCGAGCCCCCACGGCGGGCACCCCCGCGGTGAGCGCGTCCTCGAGGAAATCGGAGGCCGCGTGCTCGCCGCGTTCCGCGCGCGCGAGCAACGCGTCGAGCGTGACGTCGGTCGCGCCGGCGACCGTCGGCTGCGCCGGCCCGCCGCGGCCCATCGAGACGATCACGGGACGAAGGCCATCGGCGTCCGCGATGCGGGCCAGGTGGCCGGTCACGCCGGTCTTCGCGACGCGCTTGCCGGTGCCGATCACCGCAACGGTCGCTGCGGCGACGGGCGCGCCGGTGACCGGGGGCTCGAAGCGGAAGTCCGGTCCTTCGTACGGCACGCCGCCGGCGAGCGAGACCGCGGCCATCTCCATGCGCGTCTCGTAGGCGAGCACCGGTTCGTCGGACAGGTCGAGCACGACGTCGGGGCGGACCTCGTCGATCGCGGCGGCGAGCGCGCGCGCGGGATCGGCCTCGCCGCGGCGGATCGGGAACCCGCCGAGGTCGGCAGCGGCTCCGGCGCCGAGCTTCTCGATGCCGCCCACCAGGATCGCCAGCGCAACGTCGTAGCCGGCCGCGCTCGCCGACGCCAGCGCCCACCGGGTCACGGACGGATGGTGCTCGCCGTCGACGAGCGCGATGGCCCTGGTGGCGTCCTTCATCCGTTGACCCTTCGGTCGGAGCCGATCTCCCCGCCGGCGCCGCGGGCGGCGCTCGGCCGCGCTACTCGGGCCGGTCGCCGGCGGGAGCGCCTCGGTGCGCCTCCTGCACCAGCGATTCGATCTCGCGGTGGTACTCCACCCCGCTCGTGACGGAGAAGTGGGCGAGCGCGGTCTGGCCGCCGAACGGGAACTTGCGCCAGATCTTCACCTCGTCGCCCTCGACCTCGACGATGTTGTAGCACGGCCGCGTGTAGCCGCGAAGCCGAAGCGACGACGCGGTGCCCGCGTTGGCGACGTACATGTTCTCGAGCCGCCAGACGTACGGGACGTGCTTGTGGCCCGACAGCACGACATTCACGTGGGCCTCGACGAGCACCTCCAGCAGGTCGCCCGCGTCCATCACCGTGCTGCGTTCGCGGCCGGTCCCGGGGACGGGCAGCAGGTGATGGTGCAGCGCGAAGATCTTGATGTCGGCCGGCGCCGCGAACTCGTTGACGATCCACTCGTACCGCTCGCGGCCGATCTGGCCCTCGTTCAGATCGGGTTCGCTGGAGTCGGCGCCGACGATCCGGATCCCGCGAACGTCGTGCGTCCAGTGGCGCGGCCCGATCAGCTCCTCGAAGTGCAGGTAGCCGACGTTTCGGGCGTCGTGGTTCCCGGGGATGGTGACCAGCGGCGCCTTGATGCGCTCCAGGTAGGCGACGGCGTTCTTGTACTCCTGGCGGTACCCCTCGTTGGTGAGGTCGCCCGTGCACACGACGACGTCCGGCTCGAGCTGGTTGAGCTCGACGATCACCCGGTTCATCAGGTTCGGGACGAAGAACGGCGAACCCACGTGCAGGTCGGAGATGTGGGCAATGGTGGCCACGGGCCTCAGTCTACGTCCGGGCTCTGTCACCATGGGTCCCGTGAGCGTTCGACGGGCGGCGCCGCTGCCGCGCGGTGCCGCCGCATGAACCTGCTGGACGTCCTCATCCTGGTCTGGGTCGCGTTCGCCGCGTGGGGCGGGTACCGGCGCGGCGCCTCGCTGCAGCTGCTCGAGTACACGGGCCTGTTCGCCGGGCTGTTCGTCGGCGCGATCGTCGCGCCTCGCATCGCGGCGCTCGCATCCTCCGACGTGACCCAGGCGGTGCTGGCGCTCGTCGTGCTGCTCTCCGGCGCGGCCGTTGGCGAGGCATTGGGGTGGATGGTCGGGCGGCGCGCGTGGGCCGCGGCCAGGCGAAGCCCGTTCCGTCCGGTCGACGCCGTCGCCGGATCGATCGTCGGCGTGGTCGCGGTGCTGCTGGCCGTGTGGTTCCTGACGTACAACCTGGTCAACGGGCCGTTCCCGACGCTCAGCCGCGCGATCCGGTCCTCGGCGGTGGTCGGCGCGCTGGACTCGGCGCTGCCGCCGCCGCCGTCGCTGCTGGCGGGAGCCCGAAAGTTCCTGGACCGCTTCGGTTTCCCGCAGGTCTTCGCCGAGCTGCCGCCGGTCCCGGCGGGCCCCGTCACGCCGCCGGCCTCCCGCCAGGTCCGACGTATCGCGTCGGCCGCCGCGGCGTCGACGGTCCGAATCGAAGGAGCCGCGTGCGGCTTCATCGAGGAGGGCAGCGGCTTCGTCGCGGCAAGCCACTACGTGGTGACCAACGCGCACGTGGTCGCCGGCGTCGCGCACCCCACCGTCCAGATGCCGGCCGACGGGACGCAGCAATCGGCGACGCCGGTGCTGTTCGATCCGCGGCTGGACCTCGCGGTGCTGTACGTGAGCCAGACGCCCGGTCCCGCGCTGGCGCTGGCCGCCGACACGCAGCAGCGCGGGGCCGGCGGGGCGATCCTCGGGTACCCGGGCGGTGGGCCGCTGACGTTCGGCTCCGGCGCGGTTCGGCGCGACCTGCTGGCCGAGGGCCGCGACATCTACGGCCGGTCGCTCGTGTCGCGACACGTCTACGAGCTGCAGGCGAGCGTTCGGCCCGGCAACTCCGGCGGACCGTTCGTGCTTCCCGACGGGGCCGTCGCGGGGATCGTGTTCGCCGCGTCCACCACCGACCCCGACGTCGGCTACGCCCTCACCTCGGTCGAGGTTCGCCCGGAGCTCCAGCAGGCGGAGGGGCGAACGGCGGCGGTGTCCACGCAGGGATGCACGCGGTAGCTCGCCGCTCCGGTCACTCCTCCATGAGGACCCGAACGTCTCCCTTGCGGTCGATCAGCGAGAAGGCGGAGATCTCGCCCTCGCGGCGGAACACCAGCGAGATCGTGCTGGACCCGACGTGCAGGTTGCGGAACTCCACCTGGTTCAGCCACGGCGGCAGGTGGGGCTTCGTGATCGTGAGCATGTTCTCGTGCGCCTGCGCCGAGATGCCGAGCATCGCCTGCAGCATCAGGAACGGCGAGCCCGCGGCCCACGCCTGCGGCGAACAGGCGACCGGGTACCCCACCGGCCGGTTCGGCGTGCGCCGCGTGAACCCGCAGAACAGCTCCGGCAGGCGCATGTAGTCGGCGCCGATGGCGGCGTCGAACATGGCCGTCACGACCCGGTTGGTCGCCTTCACGTGGCCGTAGCGCTTCAGCCCCGCGGCGATCAGCGCGTTGTCGTGGGGCCAGACCGACCCGTTGTGGTAGCTCATGGGGTTGTACGCGCGCGCCGTCTTGCTCATGGTGCGGATGCCCCAGCCGCTGAACATATCCGGCTGCAGCAGTCGCCGGGCCACGTGCGCCGCCTTGTCGGGCTCCAGTAGGTCGCAGTAGAGGCAGTGGCCGGGATTCGACATGACGGTGCGGACTTGGCGCTTGTCCCCGTCGAGGGCCGCGGCGAAGAACTGCTCTTCCTCCATCCAGAACACGTCGTTGAACCGGCGCCGAAGCTGCGCCGCCTCGTCGCGCAGCCGGGCGGCCGTGCGTTCGTCCTGCATCGCCTCGAACACGTCGGCGACGCGTTGTTTGGCCAGGTACACGTACCCCTGCACCTCGGCCAGCGCGATGGGGCCGGTGGCGAGCGTTCCGTCCGCGTGCGGGACCGAGTCCCACGAGTCCTTCCATCCCTGGTTCACCAGCCCGAGCGGCGAATGCGTCTGGTACTCGACGAACCCGTCGCCGTCGCGGTCGCCGTAGCGGTCGATCCACTCCAGTGCCGCGCGGACGTTGGGCAGCAACTCCTTCGCGAACGCCAGGTCAGCCGTCCAGCGGAAGTACTGGGCGAACAGCAGCACGAACAGCGGCGTGGCATCGACGGTGCCGTAGTAGGGCGTGTGCGGGATCTCGCCGGCGCCCGCCAGCTCGCCGCGGCGGATCTCGTGCAGGATCTTGCCGGGCTCCTCGTCGCGCCACGGGTTCTCGTCGGTGCCCTGCAGCTCGGCAAGGATCTGCAGCGCGTCACGCGCGGGGCGCGTGTTGACGGTGAGCAGCTGGTGGGCCGCGAACAGCGCGTCGCGGCCGAACACGGCCACGTACCACGGGATGCCGGCCGCCATGATCGCGCCGTGGTCGGCCTTCGTGTACAGCGCCCGGAGGTCGCGCAGTCCGCGCGTGAGCAGCTGATCGAACAGCTCGTTGTCGGTGACGATGTGGGTGCTCTCTCGCTCCCAGTCCTCGTAGGAGCGGCGGAGCCGATGCACCGCCGCGTCGAAGTCCATGGCCTCGGGACGGTCCTCGCCGACCACGAGATCGAACGTGACCGACAGCACCCGCGTCTGGTGCGGGGCCAGCCGAAGCGTGAACCCGACGTCCACGCGGTCGCCGATCACCTCCATGCGGTCCGGCTCCGGCCAGAATGCCGCCACGGACTGCCGCGTCACACCGTCGATCCCTTCGTGCGTGAACTGCACCTGCCGGCCGTCGGCTTCGGGAGGCGAGTGGTGCCCGGGTCGCTCGCGCTGGAGCCCGCGAACCTCGAAGATGTCGGCGAAGTCCGCCGCCATCGAGAACGAGATCTCCAGCTGCACGGGATAGGAGTTGTAGTTCTTGACCCGGACCCGTTCGAACACCTGGCCGTTGATCGCACGGACGCGGCGGATGTTCAGCGTCTGCTGGGGCACGGCCAGCTCGTCGCGGTCGTCGTACAGGTCGGGGTTCGTCAGGTCCACGTAGGACATGTAGGCGCGCTCCCCCGACGAGGACAGCAGGACGGGGTCGCGGCCCGACAGTCGCATGCGGTAGTGGGAGAGGAAGCGGGTGTCGCGGTGGTACAGGCCGAGCCCGTACTCCTTGCGGTCGTCGAGGTTGCCCTCGATGTCGGAGTACAGGAAGGTCTCGCCCTCCTTGGTCGCCAGGACCTTGCTGGCCAGGTCGGTGACGAGCGCGGGCACGCCTTCGCTTGCCGAGCGCGCGGATGCGGTCTCGGCCTCGTTCGCGGGCGCAGGCGATCGCTCGGGGTCCATGGGGATCGTTCTCGGTTACTACTGTCGTCAGGCCCGCGGGCGGACGTTAGCGCGGGCGCGATCACGGGAGCATAGGCGCGGGTTCGGTCGAACACAATCGGTCCCCGTGTTCGTGTGGCGCACGGGGCAGCGGCCTCGCGCCGCTACGTCACATCCACGGTCGCTCCGCGGGCCGCCACGCCGGCGCGCACGGCCGACCAGCCAGAGCCCGGATCGGGCACCGGCCGCTCGTCGGTCTCGAACGCCAGCAGCGAGGGCCCCGAGCCGGCGACGCACACCGGGACGCCGGCCGCGCGCATGTCGTGGAACACGCGTCCCGCCTCCGGGACCAGGCGAAGCCTGGCCTCCTGGTGCAGCCGGTCCTGCATGGCTTCGCGGAGCAGGTCCGGCCGCGCCGTGAGGGCGACCACGGCCAGCGCGGCCCGCGACGCGTTGAACACCGCGTCGGCGAGAGGCACGTTCGCCGGCAGCGCGCGCCTGGCTTCGACCGTGGACAGCCGCTCGTGCTCGGGCACGAGCAGCACCGGCCGGAGGCCTGGGTGCGCCGGCAACGGCGCCGTCCGCCACGATCCTTCCGTGCCTGCGAGGGCGCCCCCATGGACGACGTCGGCGTACACGACCACGACCCCGCCGCTCAGGGCGGCGGCGACGTTGTCCGGATGCCCCTCGATCCGCGCGGCGTCGTCCAGTACATCACCGGCCGAGGGATCCTCGCCCATCAGCGCGCGAGCAAGGAGCAGGCCGCCGACGACCGCCGAGGCCGAGGATCCGAGCCCACGTTCCAGCGGGATCCGGTTGCGGCACGCCAGCCCGTACGACGGGGGTTCACGTCCGGCGACGACGAAGGCGTCGCGGATCGTGCCGTGCACGAGGTTGCGTTCGGCGTCCCGCAGCTCCTTCGCGCCCTCGCCCTCGACGTGGATGCCCGCCGGCGCGTCGGTGTCGACCTCGAACTCGTTCCAGACGTCCAGCGCCAGCGCCAGGCAGTCGAACCCGGGCCCGAGATTCGCGGCCGTCGCGGGCACGCGCGCGGTCCTCTTCACGTCGAGGCCGCCAGGCCCATGAGCGCCGCCACGACGTCCGCGTCGGGCCGCACCGGCTGCGGGAGCGACGCCGCGTCGATCGCCCAGTCCGGCTCCTTCAGGCCGTGCCCCGTCAGCACGCAGACGACCACGCTTCCCGGCTCCAACCGTCCGGCCACGGACAGCGAACGCAGGCCGGCGATCGACGCGGCCGACGCGAGCTCCGCGAACAGCCCGTCGCGGGCGACCCGACGGTAGGCGGACAGGATCTCCCGGTCGGTCACGGCAAGGATCTGCCCTTCGGATTCGCGCGCCGCGGCGACGGCGAGATCCCACGAGGCCGGGTTCCCGATGCGGATGGCCGTCGCGATCGTCGTCGGGTTCGGCACGGGGGCGCCGCCGACCAGGGGCGCCGCGCCGGCAGCCTGGAAGCCGAACAGCCGCGGAGGTTCCGCGATCACGCTGTCCTGCAGGTATTCCCGGTAGCCCATCCAGTGGCTGGAGATGTTCCCGGCGTTGCCGACCGGAACCAGGTGGTAGTCGGGCGCGCGGCCGAGCGCGTCGCACACCTCGAAGGCCAGCGTCTTCTGTCCCTGCAGCCGGAACGGGTTGACGGAGTTGACCAGCGTCACCGGGTACCGCTCCGAGAGCGTGCGCGCGACGTCCAGAGCGGCGTCGAAGTTCGCCTGAAGTTGGATGAGGACGGCCCCGTGCGCCACGGTCTGGGCCATCTTGCCGAGCGCCACCTTGCCCGCCGGCAGCAGGACGCCGCAGGCTACGCCCGCCTTGGCGGCGTAGGCGGCGGCCGACGCGCTGGTGTTGCCGGTCGACGCGCACACGACCGCGTGCGACCCCTCCTCCACGGCCTTGGAGATGGCCAGGGTCATCCCGCGGTCCTTGAACGACCCCGTCGGGTTCGCGCCGTCGAACTTGAGATAGACCTCGCAGCCGGTCTCTTCGGACAGCCCGTCGGAACGAACCAGCGGGGTGCCGCCCTCCCGGAGCGTGATGACCGGCGTTGCCGGCGACACCGGCAGGCGGTCCCGGTACTCCTCGATGACCCCGCGCCACTGATGGGCGGCGCTCACGTCGGCGGCTCCGCCGGTCCCCAGGGCTCCTGGTGCGGGACCGCCATCGGCGGCGGGATCAGCCACCGTCCCATGATGACCTCGTCGCGGTAGCCGATCGACTTCTTCGAGTGCCCGGACAGCCGTCCCTCTTCGACGAAACCGAACTTGCGGTACAACGCGATCGCCCGATCGTTGTCGGGGAACACGGTCAGCGCCATCTTCTCCACGCCGACGCGGCGCGCCCAGTCCAGGGCCGCGGCCAGCAGGGCCGACCCGACGCCGCGCCCGCGCCATTCGTCCGACACCGCCATCCCGAGCGTGGCCACGTGCCGGGTGGTTTCCTGGTCCTCCCGGATCGCGCCAAGGTGGCCGATGATGCGGCCGGCGGCCACCGCCACCAGATGCACGTGCTCCTGGGTCCACGAGTCCGCGAACGCCCGCCGGTAGTGACGGAGCGCGCGGTGCACGCGCTCCGTTCGGATGAACCGGCGCTCCTCCGCGACCGCGCGGTAGTGCCCGAGGAACGACGCCGCGTCGCGAGGCCTCGCCGGGCGAACCTCGAAGGCCTCGGGGGCGATCGGAGCCTGGTCCGCCGCGTCGGGGCCGTCGGCGGCTTCGGCTGGGGGCACCTCAGGCCTCGGGTTCGTCGTCGTTCAGGCGCTCCATGCTCTCCGGGGCGGACACGCCGAGGAGCCGCAGCGACGTGCCCAGGACCTGCTTGGCCGCCGCCGACAGGGCCAGGCGCGCGTGCGTGAGCCCGGCGTCGTCGGTCACCACGCGGCATTCGGTGTAGAAGCGGTGGAAGTCCGCCGCCACCTCCTCGGCGTATCGCGCGATGCGGTGCGGCGCCAGCGCGCGCGCCGCGAACTCCACGACCTCGGGCAGCTCGGCCAGCTTGCGAAGCAGGTCATATTCGGCCTCCTGCACCAACTCCTCGAACCGCACCTCGCCCCACGGCGGCAGCGTCACCCCGCGCTCCTGGGCCACCCGCACCAGGCTCGCGATGCGGGCGTGCGCGTACTGCACGTAGTACACGGGGTTGTCCATGCTCTGGCGCGTGACGGCTTCGATGTCGAAGTCGATCGGCGAGTCGGGCGAGCGCGCCAGCAACGTGTAGCGCGCCGCGTCCGGCCCGACCTCGTCCAGCAGCTCGTCGAGCGTGATGAGGTCGCCCGCGCGCTTGCTCATCTTCACCGGCTGGCCGCCCCGGAAGAGCGACACGAACTGGTACAGGACGAACTCGATCGACGCGGGATCGTAGCCGAGCGCCTCCGCCACGCCGCGCATCCGGGCGACGTCCCCGTGATGGTCTGCGCCCCAGACGTAGACGAGGCGTCCGAATCCGCGGGAGAACTTGTCGCGAAGGTAGGCGACGTCCTTGCCGAAGTACGTCGGCTCGCCGCTGCTTCGGATCAGTACGCGATCCTTGTCGTCGCCGAACGCAGTGGCGCGGAACCAGACCGCCCCGTCCTCGTCGAACGCGTACCCGTCCTTGCGCAGCAGCGCGATCGCCTGATCGATCCCGCCCGTGCGCTGCAGGGTGGCCTCCGAGAACCACGTGTCGAAGCCGACGCCGAAGCGCTCGAGCGTGGCGCGGATCCAATCGATCATGCGCCGGCGGCTCTCCTGGACGAACCACCCGCGCCGCTCGGTCGCGTCGGCGTCGAGCCACAGGTTGCCGACCTCCTCGGCGATCGCGCCGGCGACATCGTCGACGTACTCGCCCTGGTAGCCGCCGTCGGGGACGTCCGTCGGACGGCCGAGCCGCGTCAGGTAGCGGGCCTCGACCGATGCCCCGAGCAGGTCCATCTGCGTGCCGGTGTCGTTCCAGTAGTACTCGCGTTCGACCCGGGCGCCGTCGGCCGCCAGCACGCTCGCGATCGCGTCGCCGAGCACCGTGTTCCGCGCGTGGCCGACGTGCAGTGGGCCGGTGGGGTTGGCGGAGACGAACTCGACCTGCACGCGTTCGTCCCGCGGCGGGCGGGTGCCGAAGTCCGGACCGCGCTCCAGGATCTCCCCGAGCAGGTCGTAGAGCCACGTGTGCTTCAGCCGGATGTTGATGAAGCCCGGCCCGGCGACCTCGGCGCCGTCGACCAGGTCGTTGGCGGGCAGGTGCGACACGATCGCGCCGGCGATCAGCCGCGGCTGCTGGCCCCCGGCCTTGGCGGCCAGCACCATCGCCAGGTTCGTCGTCCAGTCGCCGTGTTCCTTCTGGCGAGGGCGCGTGAGCTCGGGCTCGGGGAGCGACCCGGCGTCCAGGCCGATCTCGGGAGCCGCCTCGGCGGCCGCGTCCGCGAGCAAGCGTCGAAGCGCCTGCTGGATCATGCGCAGAGTCTACGGGCGGCGCCGAGCGGGCGGTTGTTACGATGCTGTCGGTGCCCGCAACGCCGCCGTTCGGCGGCGCGCGAGCCCCCGTAGCTCAGCGGATAGAGCGCCGGCCTCCGGAGCCGGAAGCGCAGGTTCGAGTCCTGCCGGGGGCACGGGTCGGGACCTCCTTCGCCGACGTCTCGGAGGACGGCGAGGTCGTTGGCATCTAGCCGGCGATGCGGTCGACCATGTCGTCGGCGGCCGCCAGACCCGCCGCGATCAGGTTGTGGCCGGGCTGGCCCAACACGACCCCGGTGATCGTCGTCCGCTTGCCGTCGATCCAGCGGACTGCCCGGAAGGCGAAGCAGCCGCCGGCCGCGTCGTCCGAGCCGGTCTTGACGCCGACAAACCCGTCGTGCCCCAGCAATGTGTCGGTGTTGCGCACGGTGCCGGCGACCGGCAGCGTCGCGCGCGGTGTGGCGACGATGCTCGCGAACGCCGGCAGGCGCATGGCCCGATCGACGATCCGCAACTGGTCGGCGGCAGTCGACACGGTTGCGACGTCGAAGCCGCTCGGGTCCGTGTAGCGCGTGCGGGTCATGCCCAGCGACCGTGCGGTGGCGTTCATCCGTGCGACAAAGTCGTCCATCGAGCCGGCGTCCCATCGCGCCAGAACCGCGGCGATGTTGTTCGCCGACGGCAGCAGGAGTGCCTGCAGTGCCTGCCGTTCGGTCAGTTGCTCTCCGGCGGCGACGGACACAACCGACTCGTGCCGACCGCGCCGGCGGTCGGTGTCGGCGACGTCGGCGTCGGTGATGGTGATCGCTGGACCGTCCTGGCCGGCCCGTAGCGGGTGGTCGCGGAGCACGAGATAGGCCGTCATCACCTTCGCGATGCTGGCGATCGCCGCCGCGTGCTGGTTCGGGCCGGCATAGACCTTCGAGTGGCCTGCCAGGGCGAACGCGGCTTGGCCGTGTGCCGGCCACACCGTGCTGGGCGGCGCGTAGCCGGGCGCATCACGATGCCCGCCGCGAAGACCCTCGATGATGGACGCGGCCGTCGAGGACGAGGACGCCAGCACCTGGTGGCCAAGGGCCGCGGCGATCGCCGCGACGACGACGACGAGCAGGCCGGCGACGAGGATCCGGGGAAGCCGGCGGACCGTTGTTCGTGCTCGTCCGCCGCGGTCCATGCCTGCAGCCTGGGCAGAGCGGTGTTGCCGGCGCGTATCCGGTTTTCGATATGCGGACGACATGCGTCCGGTCGTTAGCATGGGGAGCATGCGGGTGTTGATCGTCGAGGACGAACCCCTGATGGCAGAGGCCATCCGCGATGGGCTGCGCCTGGAGGCAATCGCGGCCGACACCGCAGGTGACGGCGCCACCGCCCTGGAGCTGTTGAGCGTCAACGCTTACGACATCGCCGTCCTCGACCGCGATATCCCCGGCCCCTCCGGGGACGAGATCGCCAAACACATCGTCTCTTCCGGCAGCGGCATACCGATCCTCATGCTCACCGCCGCGGACCGGCTCGACGACAAGGCCTCCGGGTTCGGACTCGGCGCCGACGACTACCTCACGAAGCCGTTCGAACTCCGGGAGCTCACGCTGCGTCTCAGAGCGCTCGACCGCAGGCGTGCCCACAACAGGCCCCCGGTGCGCGAGATCGCAGGTCTGCGTCTGGATCCGTTCCGCCGCGAGGTCTACCGCGACGGCCGCTACGTTGCGCTCACCCGAAAGCAGTTCGCCGTGCTCGAAGTCCTCGTGGCTGCCGAAGGCGGAGTCGTCAGCGCCGAAGAACTCCTGGAGCGAGCGTGGGACGAGAACGCAGATCCATTGACCAACGCCGTGCGAATCACCGTCTCGGCCCTGCGCAAGCGACTCGGCGAACCTTGGATCATCGCCACCGTGGCCGGCGTCGGATACCGCATCGACGCTCAAGCGGACACCGGGTGAGGGGAGACCGTGGAGAGAGCCGCTGGTTTGAGCGTTCGTCTCAAGCTCACCCTGAGCTACGCCGGCTTCCTGGTGCTCGCGGGCGCCGTGCTGCTCACCGCCGGGTACTTTTCCCTCTCGCGCGGCGTGCACCCTGGCGTGATCTTCACGGTGCGCAGCCACGGCGACCTCCTCCGCGATTTCGCTCCGATCGCGGCCGTCGCGATGGCGTTCCTGGTGCTCTTCGGCCTCCTGGGAGGGTGGCTGCTCGCCGGCTGGATGCTCGCCCCGCTCACTCGAATCACGGACGCCACTCGCATGGCCGCGAACGGATCGCTCTCCCATCGAATCCGGCTCCCGGGCCGCAATGACGAGCTTCGCGAATTGGCCGACAGCTTCGACACCATGCTCGCGCGGCACGAAGCGCACGTCGCCGAACAGCGCAGGTTCGCGGCCAACGCCTCTCACGAGCTGCGCACCCCGCTGGCGGTGACGCAGACACTGCTCGACGTGGCCCGCAACGAACGCGAGCGCGACAACGGCGAACTCGTCGATCGCCTGTACGCCGTGAACGCCCGGGCGATCGACCTCACCGAGGCGTTGCTCCTGCTCAGCCGCGCCGACCAGCGATCCTTCACCCGGGAACACGTCGACCTGTCCCTCATCGCGGAAGAAGCGACGGAAACGCTCCTCCCGCTCGCAGAAAGACGCGGCCTCACCATCGAGACCTTCGGCGACGTGACCCCCACCGTCGGGTCACGAGCCCTCCTGCTGCAGATGAGCACCAACCTCGTGCACAACGCGATCGTCCACAATCTGCCGGAACGTGGCACCGTGTGGGTCGCGACCGGCGTTGACCCCAAGGGTGCGGTGTTCTGCGTCGAGAACACCGGCGACAAGCTCACGCCACAGTTCGCTTCCACGCTCGCCGAGCCGTTTCAGCGCGGCACCAAACGCATACGCACCGACCACGTC
Organism: Actinomycetota bacterium; assembly: GCA_036406615.1. Classification (GTDB taxonomy): domain Bacteria; phylum Actinomycetota; class UBA4738; order UBA4738; family UBA4738; genus DASXAQ01. Next base: position 55,100 of record DASXAQ010000023.1, read on the forward strand.
GGTGTCGGCCTCGGTCTGGCGATCGTCAAGAGCATCGCCCAGGCACACGACGGAACCCTCACCCTCACTCCCCGGGCAGCCGGCGGGCTCTGCGTCACCGTGCACCTGCCCCCCGCGTCGCGCACCGGCAGATGACGATCAGGGACGTCTGACGTTACGCCGCGGCACCCGGCGATCAGGACGAGGATCCAGGTCCATCGCGGATCATGCCGCGCACGCTGTCAACGGACAGCGCCTCCCACGGGAACTCCAACATCCACCACGTGGCTCCGGCCGACAGGTACGGCGCCGGGTCGCTGCCCGGCGGCACGGCCGCGACGACGTCGAAGGGTTCCGTGACGTCCCGTCCGCTCTCCCTGCGAAGCGTCGCGAGCTGGGTGACGACCTCGGCAACCTGGTCCGGGTGCTCGAGATCGACGGGGAAGAACCCCTGATACCGAGCGGCCCGGCGGATCGGCCCGGCCTTTCCCGGGTACCCGCCGACCCACACCGGGATTCCCGGTCGCTGAACCGGCCTCGGCAGGAACCGCATGCCGTCCACGGTGAAGTGCTCGCCTCGGTGGTGCACCGGCTCCCCCGACCAGGCCGCCGTCAGGATCTCCAAGGCTTCGTCCAGCATGGCGGCGCGGCGGCGGTCGTCACGCTCCTCTCCGGTGATCGACAACTCGTTGCCGGCCCAGTCGCTGCCGAGGCCGACCCCGAGCGTGAGCCGGCCTCGGCTCAGTCGGTCGAGCGTCGCGGTCTCCCGGGCGACCTTGACCGGTCGGCGCCTCGCCAGCGGTGTGACCATCGGGCCCAGCCGGATGTGCTGCGTGGCGGCCGCGATCGCCGCGAGCGTGATCCATGCATCGGCGACCTCGAGCACCGGTTCCCGCCAGCGCACGTGGTCCCAGACGAAGAATCCGTCCCACCCCGCGTCCTCCGCCTCGGCGGCCAGGCCGGAGACGACGGTCGGGTCGGCAAGCTGATCGAAGATCGGCACGAAGAGGCCAGCGGGCATCGGGACGATGCTACGAAAGACACGGACGTCTCCGAAGAGACCCTGCTCGGATGCGCAGGCAATCGAGACGGGCCGACAACTCCTTCGGATGCCAGAGCGCCGGCGGGGCTTGCGGCTCAGGCTGTGACCGGGTCGGGTCCCACCAGGCCGTGCTGCATCGCGAATACGGTTGCCGCGGCCCGCGTCGACACGCCGAGCTTCCCATAGATGTGCTGGAGGTGCGCGTCGACGGTCTTCGGCGCGACGACCAGCCGGCGGGCCATCTGCTTGATCGACAGACCGCGCGCCAACAGACGGAGGACGTCGATCTCACGCGCGGTCAAGCCCGCGACGCCCTCGCGGCGCCGGCGCGACGGCTGCCCGGCAGCGCCGATGACCGCCTCCGCCGCGTCACCGTCCAGGCGCCCCGCCCGCACCTCGGCGCGGAGCTCCCGGACGGCCTGGTCCGGGGCGAGCGCCGGTCGATGCGGCCGCGGCTCGGTCATCGCGTGGAAGACGTCGGCGGCAGCAAGGATCCGGACGGCCGGCGACTGCTGGGCCGCGGGCGCGGACCGGTAATACCCCGACCCGTCCAGCCGCTCGTGGTGCATCGAGGCGATGCCGCCCAGATCGCGCAGGTACGCGGCGCGGGCCAGCACGCGATCGGTGTGGTACGCGTGCAGCCGCACCTTCTCCCATTCGTCGAACGACAGCGGCCGCTCCCTTCCCCACACCGCCGCGGAGATGCCGACGCGCCCAAGGTCGTGAACCCAGCCGGCGCGTCGAACGGCGAGCGCGTCGTTCGCCGGCAGGCCGGCGCGCTCCGCCGCGGCCGCTGCGAGATCGGCCACGCCCGAGGAATGGCCGACGAGGTACGGCGACTTGAGGTCGACGAAGTCCGCCATCGCCCGAAGGCACGCATCGAGGCGCTCGTCCCCCAGCGGCGGCGACGGGACCGGCTCCAGCCGGAGCACCTGCGTCCAGAGGTCGTCGCCCGCCGGCTCCGACAACAGCTCCTCCGCTCGAGGCAGAAATGCGCCGGCCAGCTCCGGATCGAACTGCGTGCCCGCCCGGGTGCGCACGACGTCGAGCGCCGTGGCGACGCCGGCGTCGTGGGAGGCGGCCATCGCGGTCTGCACCAGCAGCACGATCCTCGCGGGCGTGGGGATGTCACGGCCGCCGCACGCGCCGGGGAACCCCTTGCCGTTCCAGAACTCCGTCCCGCTGGCGATGTCGCGCCGGAACGTGTCGTCGAAACCCATCCGATCGGCGAGCATCTGCGCGACCTCGCAGATCGCCCGGGACCCATCCTTGAACACGCGCTGGTTCGCCATGGCACGCAGCAGGCGAACGGGGAGCTCGTACGCCGGGAAGGCGCGGCTCATCTGGCCGCCCATGAACCGGATCATGGCCTTCGGGTCGTTCCAGTCGACCCACCCCGCGTGCGCGCGCATCTCGATCTCGTCGCCGACCAGGCGGGCCAACCCGTGGTTCTCCGCGGTGCATCCGCAGTGAGCGATCAGCGCGAGGTCATAGGTGCGCTGGAGCAGGTCCGCCTCCAGGCCAAGGTATTCGCCGAATCGAACGGCCGCCCGGCAGACCATGAGCCCGGAGTCGATCGGCATCCCCATCCCGATGTCGACGGCGGTGGACAGCGCCGCCATCACCTCGTTCAGCCGCGGGAGCGCGGGCCGGGCGTCGCGAGGCTCGGTGGCGCGGTCGGGCGTTGCCATGGTGCGGGTGACGGTACACGACGAAGCGGGCCGCCCGATACAGCGGGCGGCCCGCCATCACTCCGTCACGCCGAGCGCGGTCCCTCGCGACTCCGACTCAGCCCACGGAGAACAGGATGGGCGTGTCCTTGTCCGGTTCGGGAAAGAGCTTCGCCAGCGTGCCGAGCTTCCTCTTCCCCTTCACCTTCATCCTGCCGGTGAACATCGCCTTCGGTGGGCTCACCGCACGGCGCAACATGACGATGTTGAAGTCGTGCGGGGTCATCCGGAACCGGATGTCCGCCCGTTCGACTCGCTCCTCCCGAACCGCGCACCGGCCATCCTCGACCCTCGTGGTCCACGAGCCGCCGCCCGGACCGACGAGGTCCCACGCGATCGTGAACGGGCGCCGGGCGCGCTCCGGCCTGCAGAACTCGGCCATCACGGACAGGTACATCCCAACCGACGCGTGCGTGACCCGCTCGGGCGGCATCGGGCCGTCCACCCCCAGGCGGTGTCGAAGCTCTGACAGCTCGCCCCAGTTGTGCAGCGCCGCCATGACCACGCCTTGTCGCAGCGGAACGAAGCCTCCGCCGAAGAAGTGATTGAACACCTTCCGACTGTCGAGATCGGCATCCGTGTGCCGGGCAACCGCCGCCCGGATCCGCTCCCGCGCCGCTCGCATCTCCTCGAGCGTCAGTTCCACGGGGTAGTCGTCCGGGCGCTTCGCGAACTCCGCCGCGTTCCATCGGTCGATGTCGCGCTGGCTGAGCATCCCCCACCGCTCCGCGTCGGGCAGGTCCTCGCCGGCCTCCAACGCCTCCGCCACGAGGACGCGGTCGAAGAACGCCAGGTGGTAGGGCTGGTCGGCGAACGTCCAGTCCTTCCCATACGACGTGGCCCAGTCGGCCGGCGACAGGCGCGCGTACAGCGTCTCGAACGCGGCCCACATCGTCTCCAGGTCATCGATGTAGCCGTCGATCTGCTCTCGCCCGGCCGAACGATCCATGTCGGTTCCGTGCATGGTGCGCGATGCGCTCACGTCGCCCGCCCCCCTCACGCGACCGGTGCGCCCAGCGGCGGGACCACGCCGAGCTGCTGGAGGATCGAGAGCATGTCGAACCCGGACCAGTGCTCGATCGCCCGGCCGTCCTCGGACAGCCGCCCCATCTCGACGCCGGTGAACGTCACCCGCTTGCCGGTGGCAGGGATGCCGGGCAGGTCGCCCTGGTGGGTACCGAAGCCCTCGATCCGCCAGGCCGCCCGGTCCCCGTCCTGCACGATGTCCACCGGGCGAACCGTCATGTCCGGGAACGCTCCCCGGAACATCCCGAGCAAGTCTCGGAATCCCTCGTAGCCGTGACTGTCCCCGAACGGACCGTGGTCCACATAGTCGGGGTGCACGAGCTCCTCCAGCGAGCCGAGCTCCCCCCGGTTGATCAGCTCGTCGAAGATCCGCGCGATGACCTGCGCACGTTCGTCGGGCACGTCGTCCTCCTTCCCCTTCGATTCGTTCTTCCGACGAGCCCAGGGTGCCCGCCCGGCGTCGCGCCGGCATCGGGAGGTCTCCCGATCTTCCGAGGGGTGCTTGCCGCCGTTGCGCCGGAGGGTTTGCGACCCCCTGCCGCAGGGAACCCTGCACGCAGCGCCACCGGCGGAGGCCCGAGGTGCGGACCGCTCCAGCCCCGGCGCGGACAGGGGGTAGGCATGGTTGGCGGAGTGCTCCGCCGGTTCGGGCTGGCCGTGGCCGTGGTCCTGGCGGGGACCCTGGCTCCCGCCGCCGGCCCCGCTGGGACGGCCGTGTGGCACCGGCCGATCGTTGCAATCGGGGCGAACCAGTCGAACAACTGGTCCGGCTACAACCAGGGGTCACTCGAGCAGGGCGGCAAGATGTTCCACTCGGTGGCCGGAACCTGGGTGGTCCCAACGGCCACCCAGCACGCGTCGGGAGAGGCCGAGTACTCGTCCACGTGGGTGGGGATCGGCGGCGGGTGCGTCGACGCCGGGTGTCAGGTCACCGACGGCACGCTCATCCAAGCCGGGACCGAGCAGGACGTCTCAACGTCCGGCCAGGCAACGTACTCGGCCTGGTGGGAGCTGATCCCCGCGCCGAGCATCCCCATCACCTCGCTCACGATCCACGCCGGTGACCGCATGCGCGTGGCGATCACCGAGCAGCCGGCGGGGTCCGAGATGTGGACCATCGTGGTCAATGACCTCACGACCGGCCAGTCGTTCAGCGTGTCCACGCCGTACACGTCCACGCATCTGACCGCCGAGTGGATCGAGGAGACCCCCGTCGTACTCGGCAACGACGGCAGCGTCACGGTCGGCCCGCTTCCCATGCTGAGCAGGGTCCGGATGGACGCTGGCCGCGTGAACGGGGCGAATCCGCGGCTCGTCCGGGCCGAGCGGGTTCAACTCGTGGACGCGAACCAGGCGCCCCTGGCCACGCCATCGGGCCCTGACCCCGACCACGACGGGTTCAACGACTGCACGTACGCCGCATCCTGCCCGGCTCCGACCGCCGGCTGAGCCGCGTTCCATACCGAGGGCAGAGTGCCGGCCGCC
>DASXAQ010000024.1:0-28509 GCA_036406615.1 Actinomycetota bacterium
GTGGCTCTGGATTCTGCTGGGGGCGTTGGTCGTGGGTGGCATCGTCTTCCTGATCGTGCGCGCCCGCTCCGCCGGCCAGGCCGCTGCGCAGTGGCGTTCCCGCGCGCGGGAGCCCTATTCGCGCGGCGTCGTCCTGCACGACCGGCTCGGGTCCGAGCTGGCCGCGCCGCAGATCGCACCCGAGCGCATCGACGAGGCGACGGCCGAGCTCGACGGGATCTCGAAACGGCTGAACGCGCTGTCGGTGGATGCGCCGGAGGCGGCTCGACAGCCGATGAGCGACGTGCTGATGACGGGCGGACTGCTGCGGTCCTCCCTCGACGACGTCAAGCGGGCGGCCGCGCCCGAAGCGCGCCAGGCCGCGACCGGCGCAGCCCGGGACCACCTCGTGGACTTCGAGAACGCGCTTCGGGCCTTTCGCGCTGCCGTCTGGCCCCAGCCCTGACAGGCCGGCGGCCTCAGCTGCCGCCCAGTCGCCGCTGCCGGCAGGTCCGGCGGCTTGCATGAGACACTCGCCGGGAACGGGGTTCGTGCCGCCGGACCGGGAACGGCCGGGGCGCGATGGGCCCAGCCGACCAGGGGGTTCGGATGGCCAAGCAGGCAAAGGGCAAGGGCGGCAAGCACCACGCGAACGGGCACCGGGTGCCCGCCGAGGTGCGCGACGGGGGTGGCGGCCCGCCACCCAAGATGCGGCGCAAGCCCTATGAGAAGCAGATGCGCGTGCTACACGCCGAGCTCGTCGCCATGCAGGAGTGGGTCAAGGCGACCCGGGCCAAGATCTGCATCGTCTTCGAGGGTCGCGACACCGCGGGCAAGGGAGGCACGATCAAGCGCATCACCGAACGGGTGAGCCCCCGCGTCTTTCGCGTGGTCGCGCTGCCCGCGCCCAACGAGCGCGAGAAGACGCAGATGTACATCCAACGCTACATGTCGCACTTCCCGGCGGGCGGCGAGGTCGTCATCTTCGACCGCAGCTGGTACAACCGCGCCGGGGTGGAGCGGGTCATGGGCTTCTGCACGCCCGAGGAGACCGAACGTTTTCTCGAGCAGGTGCCCACGGTGGAGAAGGCGATGGTCGACAACGGCATCCTGCTGCTGAAGTACTGGCTCGAGGTGAGCCCAGACGAGCAGACCCGGCGCCTGGAGGGCCGCATCAACGATCCGCGCAAGATCTGGAAGCTCTCGGACATGGACCTGAAGTCCTACAGCCGCTGGTTCGACTACTCGCGAGCCCGCGACGCGATGTTCGCGGCCACGGACTCGGCCTGGGCTCCCTGGTGGGTGGCCGTCACGGACGACAAGAAGCGCGGCCGGCTGAACATCATCAGCCACCTGCTGGGCCAGGTTCCCTACGAGCCGCTTGCCGATCGCGACATCGAGCTGCCAAAGCGACAGCGGCCGGGCGGCTACGAGGAGCCGTCGGCGCCGGTTCGGTACATCCCGACGCCGTTCTGACTCGGGTTGGCCCCCTCAAGCCCCGCCGGTAAGGTTCATCCCAGCCGGATGCGCGGCGGGGCAGTCCCGATGGCCCCGCGTGGAAGCTAGGGGCCGCGGCATGGACGGGGAGCCGACGCAAGAGCTGACCGGAACCGGGAGCGCTGCCGGGCCGACGCAGGAGATGCCGGCCGGGCAGTCCGCCTGGTACGCGATCGAACCTCGGGAGGTGACGGCGAAGCTCGCCGTCGATCCCGGCACCGGCCTGACGGCGGCCGTGGCGGCCCAGCTGCTGCAGGCCAACGGCCCCAACGCTCTGCCCGAGGAGAAGCCGAAGCCCGCCTGGCAGCGTTTCCTCGACGAGTACCGCAGCTACATGCAGATCATCCTGGTGGTCGCGGCCGTGGTCTCGCTGCTGATCAAGGAGTGGAGCACCGGGATCCTGCTGATCCTGCTGACGCTGCTGAACGCGGTCGTCGGGCTGCGTCAGGAGGGCAAGGCCGAGAGCGCGATGAACGCGCTGAAGTCGATGATGAAGGCCTCCGCCCGGGTGCGGCGCGATGGCGTAGAGGCGCAGATCCCCGCCGACGGTGTCGTGGTCGGGGACGTCGTCCTCATCTCCGCCGGCGACGAGATCCCGGCGGACGGACGCATCATCGAGGCGAGCGCGCTCCAGATCGACGAGTCGGCGCTCACCGGCGAGAGCGTTCCGGCCGCGAAGGACGCGTCCACGCTGTCGGGCGACCAGCTGAGTCCCGGCGACCAGACCAACATGGCGTTCATGAACACGCCCGTGACCCACGGGAGCGGCGTCATGGTGGTGACCGCCACCGGCGCGAACACCGAGCTCGGCAAGATCTCCGGGATGCTGGCGGCGACCGCAAAGGAGCAGTCGCCGCTCACGAAGGAGATGAACACGCTGACGCTGTGGATCGCGGCGGCGGCCGGGTTCACGATGATCGTGATGTTCGCGCTGGGGCGCCAGCGCGGCGTCGCGTGGGACCTGCTCTTCGTCAGCGCGGTGTCGCTGGCGATCGCGGCGATCCCCGAAGCGCTGCCCACGGTGACCCAGGTGATCCTGTCGCTCGGCAGCGTCGACCTGGCCAAGCGAAACGCGATCGTGAAGGACCTCCCTTCCGTGGAGACGCTCGGGTTCACGTCGGCGATCAACTCCGACAAGACCGGGACGCTGACCATGAACCAGATGACGGCGGTTGAGGTCGTGAACCCGACCGACCGGTACACGATCAGCGGGATCGGCTACGGCCTGGAGGGGAACGTGCAGCACGCCGCCGGGACGTCCGACACGATCGAGGACGCGATCCTGCCCTACGTGGTCGCCAGCGACGCCAAGCTGGTGGACGGGAAGGTGGTCGGCGATCCCACCGAAGGCGCGCTGCTCGTTCTGGGACACAAGGCCGGCCTGGATATCGACGCGACGCGGGATCGGTATCCGCGCCTGGCCACGCTGCCGTTCGACCCGACGTACAAGCTGATGGCCACGTTCAACTCGGCCGTCGACGAATCGGGCCGGCAGGTGGTGCGGTGCTTCGTCAAGGGCGCGGCGCCGGCGGTGATGGGACGCGCCGGCAGCGCGCTGTCCGGCCGCGCGTCGGTCCCGTGGGACGACGACCTCAGCCGTCGCCATCAGGGGCACATGGAGCGGATGGAGGGCGAGGGCCGCCGGGTCATGGCGGCCGCCTACCGCGACCTGGACCCCTCGGGGTTCGACGCGGGCGGCGACCTGCTGGCCCACATCACCGACCTTCGGATGACCAGTCTGGTGGGGATGGTGGACCCGCCGCGCGACGAGTCGAAGGCCGCGGTGGAGAGCGCCCAGGCGGCCCACATCCGCGTTCGCATGGTGACCGGCGACGACGTCACCACGGGGGCGGCGATCGCCACCCAGCTCGGGATCCCCGGTCAGGCGATCCTGGGCGCGGACTTCGCGGCGCTGTCCGAGGCCGAACGGCTGGAGCGCATCGACGACATCGGCGTGGTCGGCCGCGTCGCGCCGGAACACAAGGTGCTGCTGGCCGACACGCTGAAGAAGAAGGGCGACGTCGTGGCGATGACCGGCGACGGCGTGAACGACGCCCCGGCCATCAAGGCCGCCGACATCGGGATCGCGATGGGCAGCGGGACCGAGGTCGCGAAGAACGCGGGGCGCATGATCCTGTCCGACGACAACTTCGCCACGATCGTGTTCGCGGTCGAGCAGGGCAGGAAGATCTACGACAACCTGACGAAGTACATCCGCTTCGTCCTGATCCTGCTCGTGGCGTTCGTCCTGACATTCCTCGGCGCGAGCATCTTCAACATCGCCGCGGGCGAACCGTTCTCGCCGGCGCAGGTCCTGTGGATCCACTTCATCGTGAACGCGCCGTTCGGCTTCGCGCTCGGCTTCGACCGCGAGACGCCGGGCCTCATGTCGCTGCGGCCTCGCCCCCGCGGCCAGTCGGTGCTCACGAGGCCGGTGATGGTGACGTGCGGGCTGGCGGGGCTGGCGATCACGATCGGGCTGCTGCTGCTCATCGAGGTGGGGACGCACGTCTACGGCAGCGTCCAGGTCGGCCAGTCGATCGCCCTGACGTCCTTCGCGGTCTGCCTGGTCGTCGCCGCCTTCGAGTGCCGCAGCGAGACCGCAACGGTGTTCACCACCGACACCTTCGACAGCAAGCAGATGAACTGGGCCGCGATCGGCGAGCTCATCCTGGCGGTGCTCACGACCCAGATGGACGGGTTCCAGCGGATCCTCGGGACGACGGCGATCACGGCGCAGCAGTTCGGCTGGGCCCTCGTCCCCGCGGTGGCCCTGCTGCTGCTGTGGGAGCTCGGCAAGCTGATCGACCGGACGGCCATCCGGGACCGGAGCGCCGCGTGAGGGTGGTCGAGCCCGCGCCGGCGATGTGACGGGGTCGCGAGGCTTGTCGTCGCGCACGCCGAAGACCCACCCGATCCCCGGCGTCGACGTCATCGCCACGTACCGCCTGCCGTGGCTGTCCAAGGACGTGGTGGCCGGGCTCGTCCTGACGGCCCTGTTGGTGCCGCAGGGGATGGCCTACGCCGAGCTGGCGGGACTGCCCACGATCACCGGCCTGTACACGTCGATCCTGTGCCTCTTGGGATACGCGGTCTTCGGCCCCTCCCGAATCCTGGTGCTCGGGCCCGATTCGTCGCTCGGGCCGATGATCGCCGCCACGATCCTGCCGTTGATCGGAGCCGGAGGGGATCCGGCGCGGGCGATCGCGCTGGCCTCGATGCTGGCCCTGTTCGTCGGCACGATCACGGTGCTCGCCGGCATCGCCAGGCTGGGGTTCGTGGCCGACCTGATCTCGAAGCCCACGATGATCGGCTACATGAACGGGCTGGCCCTCACCATCCTGGTGGGCCAGTTGCCCAAGCTGTTCGGCTTCTCGGTGGAGGGCGACGGGTTCATCCACGAGTTGACGGGATTCGTGAAAGGACTGGTGCACGGGAACACGGTCGCGGCCGCTCTTACCGTGGGGCTGTTCGGACTCGTCGTCATCGTTGCCTTCGAGCGGCTGCTGCCGAAGGTGCCCGGGGTGCTGGTCGCGGTCGTGCTGTCGATCCTGGCGGCCAACGCCTTCAACCTGCAGGACCATGGGGTGTCCCTCGTCGGCTCGCTCCCGCAGGGCTTCCCGCCGTTCACGATCCCGCACGTGGGCCTGACCGATCTGGGCCCGCTGTTCCTCGGCGCGCTCGGCATCGCCATGGTGTCGTTGGCCGACACGATCTCGACGGCGTCGGCCTTCGCGGCGCGCACCGGGCAAGAGATCGATGGCAGCCGGGAGATGATCGGCATCGGCGCGGCCAACCTGGCGGCCGGGCTGTTCCAAGGATTTCCCGTGAGCACCAGCGGCTCGCGCACGGCCGTTGCCGAGCAGGCCGGCGCGCGCACGCAGGTGACCGGGCTGGTCGGCGCCGTCGCGATCACGCTGATCCTGCTGCTGGTGCCGGGGCTGTTGCGCAACCTCCCGCAGCCGACGCTGGCCGCGGTCGTGATCGCAGCGTCGCTGTCGCTGGCGGACATCGCGGGGACGCGGCGCCTGTACCGGCAGCGCCGGGTCGAGTTCTTCCTGTCCATCTCGGCGTTCCTCGGGGTCGTGCTGCTCGGCGTCCTGCCCGGCATCGCGATTGCCGTGGGGCTGTCGATCGGCAACGTGTTCCGCCGCGCATGGTGGCCGTACCAGGCCATCCTCGGCCGGGTGGCCGGCCTGCCGGGGTACCACGACGTCCGGAGCTACCCCAACGCCGAGCGCTTGCCCGGGTGCGTCATCTTCCGGTTCGACGCGCCCGTCTTCTTCGCCAACACGCGCGTGTTCCGGGATCAGATTCGCGCCCTCGCCGCAGCGGAGCCGAAGCCCCGGTGGATCGTGGTCGCAGCCGAGCCGATCACGGACGTGGATACGACGGCCGCCGACATGCTCGACGATCTGGACGAGGCGTTGAACGCGCGGGGGATCAGCCTGGTGTTCGCCGAGATGAAGGACCCGGTGCGGAGCAAGATCGAACGCTACGGCCTGACGCGCACGATCGACCCCTCGCACTTCTTCCCGACGGTGGAGGCGGCCGTCGACGCCTACACGCGCGAGACGGGAGCGGCCTGGACGGCCGTGCCCGAGGCCGAGGCGGAGGACTGAGGCCCGGCGGAGGCTCAGTCCGGGTCGGGGCGGCCGGCCGCGACCGCGAACACCGCCACGATCGTCGGGGCTGTGAGTGGGACCGCCGCCGCCGCCGGCGCGTACCCGGGCGCGTGCGTCGGCAGGCGCACGCGCAGCGCCCCCGGCATGGATTCGAACAGGAGTGGCGGATCCATCCGCAGCGCCTCGCCGTCGATCCCGATCTCGATCGGCTCGTTCGAGTCCACTCGCAGCGACGGCACGTTCCACTCGAGCCATCCCCGGAAGCTCCGGATCTTCCCGGCCGCCTCCAGGCTCACGAACGTCAACGCCTCTTTCGCGTCGGCGATGCTGGCCGCGACCACGCCGAGCGTCCCGAGGTCCATCCGTTGGCGCGTGCCGCGCCCACCCAGGTGGTCGAGCTGGTAGGGGTCGTTCGACACCAGGATCAGGTGCGCGGAAGGATGCGGCTCACCGTCCGGGCCGGTGAACCGCAGGTCGAACGGCGCGGCCTGCGGCCCGAGCATGCTCGGCAGCAGGTCGGCGGCGGTCTTCATCTTCGCGTCGCGGTATGCCTGCGACTGCACGATCTTCGCGTACAGGCCCATCGACGCGTTGTTGACGAAGACGCGGCCGTTCACGCGCGCGAGGTCGACGCGGTGCTCGACGCCGTCGGCGAACGCATCCAGCGCGCCGACGACGTTGTCGCGGTCGAGCCCCAGGTCCAGCGCGAAGTGGTTGCGGGTGCCGGCCGGCACGCACACGTGCGGCACGTCGTGCGCGGCCGCGACCGTGGCCACGAGCGCCTGCGAGCCGTCGCCCCCGGCCATCCCGATCACGTCGGCGCCGCCCGCGATCGCGTCGGCGGCGAGCTGCAACAGGTCGTCGCCGCGCTGCAGCACGATCGGCTCGATGCCGCGCGCTCGGCACTCGTCGGCAAGGTGGAAGCGCTCCGCCTTGCCCCCGCCCGACTTCGGGTTCATCAGCAAGACCGGGTGGCTCGCGCGCGAGGCCCGCGTGGCGTGCACCAGCGCGGAGCGAAGGGTCCTCGGGTCGCGGCGAAGCGCGACGCCCGCCGCCGCGCCGGACAGCAGGATCAGCGCGATCGCCATGACGAGCGGAAGGCCACGATGGTCGGCCGTGAAGACGACGATCAACAGGGCGATGACCCCCAGGGGCGCGGCGACCAGCCCCAGCAACCGGGCGCCGCCCCGGCGGGACACCGCGTACCAGAGCGCGACCACCGCGACGGCGCCCGCGGCCAACGCGGCGGGCAGCCGCCACGCCTCTCCGCGAACGAGGGCGAACACGACGCTGAGCAACGCCCCGATCAGACAGAGGATCGCCGCCACCGCCGCCAGCCGGCGGCGAACCGACGGCCGCTCCTTGCCGCTCATTCGACCGCTCCTCCCACCCGGTCCCGCCGGCCTCCGCCGTACGATACCCGGCCCTCCGCGACAGTGGGACCCGGCCACCCCGTGGAGCCCGACGGTCCGAAGCGGATAGGATCGGCGCCGTGAACGAGCCGTCGCCGTCCGAACCGTCGCCGCCGCCCTCGATCACGGCCATCGAGGCCGCGACGGTGCTGGTGGTGGGCGCGACGGTCGCCGGCGCCGCGTACGGCCTCTCGCGCGTTCGACGATTCTGGGCAGGGGTCGATCCCACGCGAGAGCTTCGGGTGCGTGTCCGCGGCGCCCGCGTCGCCTACCGGGAGGAGCGCGACGCCTATCGCTTCGCGCTGTTCTCCGGGTTCCGGGCGAACCTTCGCCGGGTCAGGAGGGTTCTGGCGGACCGCAACGCCGAGCTCGGCGAGGCGGTCGGTGCCCTCAGCGTCCTGCGCGAGAACTTGAAGATCGTTTCCGGCAAGCGCCGCTGACGAGGGGGGTCACGAACCCTCGTCCCGATCGGGCGAGGCGCCCGCAACCGATGGCTGCGCCGGCCATCCCGCAAGGTTCCCGAGGACCAGCAACGCTGCGCCGCCGACCGCCATCCCGATGCCCGCGCCGCCGAGTACATCCAGGGGATAGTGGACGCCCAGGTAGATCCGGGACCAGCCCACGCACACCGCGAACGCGATCGCGCCCCACGCTGCCGGCCGCGGCAGGAACGGCAGGACGGCGATCGCCGCGGCAACCGCGACGGCCGTGTGGGTCGAAGGGAAGCTCGTGCCGTGGGCAGCAGACTGGCGAAGGATCGCGCCGGCGACCACCTCGTACGGCCGCGGGCGGTCCGCGGCGGCCTTCGTCAGGTTCGCGATCAGCCACGCGGCGCCCCCGGCGGATGCTCCGACCAGCAGCGGCAGGACGCTGCGGGACCGAACGACTGCCGCGATGGCGGCGGCGGCGACCGCCACGGCGAGCCCGACCGGCGAGAACAGCCGGGCCAACGGGGTGAGCACGTCGGCGACGGCGTGCGGCGTCTCGTTGATGGCCCGGAACCACGTCGCGTCCCACGCCGGCGCTCCGTTATGGACCAGCACGGCCGCCAGGCCGAACACCACGACGCCGGCGCCGAGGAGCATCCACGCCGTCGCCATCCGCGGCGCCCGCAAGCGAACGCCGACCGGTCTCCACCACGATCCGCGGCGGCGATCCGGCTCCGCGGACGAGACCATTCTGGGTGCCTTCCGTCAGGACCCCGCGCCGGGACCCGCCGGTCCGCCGTCCGGCCCCCCGGCGGCCTCCGGACCGGAGGGCTCCCCGCCGTGCCCTTGCCGCGGTCTGCCCATCCGTCGTCGCAACTCCTTCCACGACCACCGCGGGGGAGCCTCGTCGGGGACCTCGGGCGGCTGGACGGCGACCATGTCGCTCTCCAGGACCTCGTAGCGCCGGGTGTACGTCTGGATCGCCGCCTGGATGACGCCGGCCGCCGGCAACGCGAGGAAGGCGGCCACGATCCCGCCGATCGACCCACCGATGAACGCGGCCGCGAACGCGATCGCCGGGTGCAGCGACATCGTCTTGGCCGTCAGGCGAGGCGAGAGCCAGATGTTCTCCATCTGCTGGTAGAGGACGAACCACACGATCAGCCAGACTGCGTCCAGCGGATCGGTCAGCAGCGCGATCAACACGGGCACGGCGCCGGCGATGTACGTCCCCACGGTCGGGATGAACGCGGCGACGATCCCCACGAACGTCGCCAGCGCCGCGGCGAACGGGACCGACAGCAGCCGCAGGACGAGGTAGGTGAGGCTGCCGTTGACGATGGCGAGCAGCAGCCGCGAGTAGAAGTAGCCGCCGGTCTGCTGGATGGCCGTCTCCCAGATGAACGTGACCTCGTGCTGACGCGCCGGAGGCAGCCGGGAGCACAGCGCCCGCCGAAGGCGTGGCGCGTCGGTCACCAGATAGAAGGTGAAGAACGCGATCGTGCTCCACTTGAACAGCGCCGCGACGAACCCGCCGACGACGCCGAGCACGTTGTCCGCGAGCGAGGCCAGGTATTTCGCCACGTCGGCGCGGTAGCGAGCGAGCGCGGCCTGGAGGTCGGCCTCGGAGAAGTGGGTGCCGAGCCACTTGTTCAGCGTCTTGAGCGTTCCCGACAGCAGCTCCGGGAGCCGGGTCGCCAGGTCCTCCAGCTCGTGCAGGATCACGGGCACGATCAGCAGGAACACGGCCGTCAGGGCGCCCGCGACGCCGACGAACACGGCGCCGGTGGCCAGGCCGCGTCGCCAGCCGTGCCGGGCGAGCCAGTTCACGGCCGGCTCGATCGCGAAGGACAGGAACAGCGACAGCAGGATGATGTCGAAGAAGTCGCGGAGCTTCCCGGCGAGCGTCGCGAGCAGCAGCACCACGAGCGCGGCGAGCACCAGGGTGATCAGCAGGCGCCGGGCCGAGCGCTGCGTCAGCGGCTCGGTTCTGGTCCCGGTGCTCCCAGGGTCCACCGACGCGCCTCCTGTTCGTGCGTGAACGTTTGGGCCACCCCGGCGCGCGGCGTCGGGCGCCGGGCGGCGACACCATTCCACCATCCCCCAGCGCCCGTTCGGGGATGTTGGGCCGCTCTCCCGTACGGGCGCCAGGCCGGGTACGGCCTGCCCACATACGCCCACCGGCGTATCCGGGAACGCTCCCGTTCCCGGATGCCGTAGCGCGAGGGCGGACCTAGGCTGCAGGGATGACCCCCACGAGCGACCCCCTCGCCTCCGCGCGCGCTCCCGGCGGGCTCGGGCCGCGGCCGGATGGCGAGACGGGCGGCCAGCGGCCCAACTGGATGCGCGACAGCGTCCTCGCAGTGGGGCTGGCCGTGTTCGTGTCGCTCGGCTCGTACTTCGCGTCCACGCACCAGCACGCGCATCGTCCGTTCGACGCCGGCGCGCTGGCACTGATCGTGGTCGCGACGGGCTCGCTCGCATGGCGGCACCGATACCCGGTGGTCGTGCTGTGGGTGACGTTCGCCGCCACGCTCGGGTACTTCCTGATCGGGTACGCAAGCGGGCCCATCTGGCTTGCGCTGATCGTCGCCTTCGTCACGACGATCCTGGCCGGCCACCGCCGCGCGGCCGTCATCGCGGTGGTGGCCGGTATCACGACCTTCCCGTGGATCGATCACGTCGTGCGCCACCGCCCCGGACCGTCGGTGGCCGGGCTGGCGGCGCTCGTCGCGTGGCTGCTGGTGCTGCTCGGGGCCGCGGAGGCCGCCCGGATGCGGCGTGAGCGGGCGGCAGAAGCGCTGCGGATCCGCGAGCAGGAGGCGCTCGGGCGCGCGAGCGAAGAGCGCCTGCGCATCGCTCGCGAGCTGCACGACGCGCTCGGTCACCACCTGTCGTTGATCAACGTGCAGTCCGGCGTCGCGCTTCACCTGAACGACGAGCTGCCCGACCAGGTGCGCAGCTCGCTCGTCGCGATCAAGGACGCCAGCAAGGAGGCGCTCGGCGAGCTTCGCTGGGTGCTCGACATCCTGCGTCAGGAGGGCGAGCCGGCGCCCCGCTCGCCGGCGTCGACGCTGGCCCGCCTGGACGAGTTGGCCGCACAGGCTCGCGCCGCGGGGCTCCAGGTTCGAACCGAGACCGACGGCGACGTTCGGCCCCTGCCGTTCGGCGTCGATGTGGCGGCGTTTCGGATCGTGCAGGAGGCGCTCACGAACGTCGCCCGCCACGCGGGCCCGGCCAACGCGACCGTTCGCGTCTCGTACGGCCCGAGCGAGCTGGTGGTACAGGTCGACGACGACGGGCGCGGGGCGGGCGCGACCGTCGCGTCCACCCCCGATGGGAGCCACAAGGGCATCGTCGGGATGCGTGAGCGTGCCGCGGCGCTCGGCGGCGAGCTGGAAGCCGGACGGCGCCCGGATGGCGGCTTCCGCGTCCGGGCGAGACTGCCGGTGGAGGGCGCCGCGTGATCCGCGTCCTGCTCGCGGACGACCAGGCGCTCGTTCGCGCGGGGTTCCGTTCGCTGCTGGACGCCCAGGACGACATCGTGGTGGTCGGCGAGGCGGGCGACGGCGAGGCCGCCCTCGGCATGGCCGTCGACCTGTGTCCCGACGTGGTGCTGATGGACATCCGCATGCCCGGCGTCGACGGGTTGGAGGCGACGCGACGGATCGTGCGCGACGGGTCGCTCGACCGTACCCGCATCGTGATCCTGACCACGTTCGACGAGGACGAATACGTGCTCGAGGCGCTGCGCGTCGGCGCGACCGGCTTCCTGGTGAAGGACACCGAACCCGAGGTGCTGCTGCAGGGCGTTCGCGCGGTGGCGCGCGGCGACGCGCTGCTGTCGCCGCGCGTGACGCGTCGCCTGATCGGAGCGCTTGCCGCCGGCGAGACGGCCCTGCCGCGGGGATCCGGCGCGAACCGGGTGCTCGCGACCGTGATGTTCAGCGACATCGTCTCCTCGACGGCGATGGCGGCCGGCATCGGCGACCGGCGGTGGCGCGACGTCCTGGACCGCCACGACGAGCTGGTCCGAACGGTCCTCGGGGCGCACGGCGGCCGCGAGGTGAAGACGACGGGAGACGGGTTTCTGGCGCTGTTCGACGCGCCGGCGCGGGCGATCCGGTGCGCCGTGGGGGTCCGCGAGGCGCTGCGCGACCTGGACATCCAGGTTCGCGTCGGGCTGCATTCCGGCGAGGTCGAGCTGCGGGGCGGCGACGTCGGCGGGATCGCCGTGAACATCGGCGCGCGGGTCGCGGCCGAGGGATCGGCGGGCGACGTCGTGGTGTCGAGCACGGTGAAGGACCTGGTGGCCGGCTCCGACATCGAGTTCCGGGATCTCGGTGAGCACGAGCTGAGGGGCGTGCCCGACCGGTGGCGCCTGTACGCGGTCTCGGGGGCGGCCGCGTGACGGACCGACCCTCGATCCGGGTGATCCTGGCCGACGACCAGGCGCTGGTTCGCGCCGGCTTCCGCGCATTGCTGGACGCGCAGGACGACATCGAGGTGGTCGGTGAGGCCGGCGACGGCGAGGCCGCCGTCTCCCTGGCCACGGAGCTGCAGCCCGACGTCGCGCTGCTCGACATCCGCATGCCGGCGGTGGACGGCCTGGAGGCGACCCGCCGCATCGTCTCCGACGAACGCCTGGGGAACGTGAAGGTCGTGATCCTGACGACGTTCGGGCTGGACGACTACGTGTTCGACGCGATCCGCTTGGGCGCCAGCGGTTTCCTGGTGAAGGACACGGAGCCGGACGAGCTGGTCCAGGCCGTCCGCGTCGTGGCCGGCGGCGAGGCGCTGCTGTCTCCGAGCGTCACGCGCCGCCTGATCGAGGAGTTCGCCACGCGCGCTAAACCACCCCACCCGTCGGCGCGGCTCGAGGAGCTGACGGAGCGCGAACGCGAGGTGGTCGCGCTGGTTGCCGAGGGCCTGTCGAACGAGGAGATCGGCCGGCGCCTGTACGTGAGCCCCGCGACCGCCAAGACGCACGTCAGCCGGGCGATGGGCAAGGCCGGGGCGCGGGACCGCGCGCAGCTCGTGGTCATCGCGTACGAGTCGGGCCTGGTCCGCCCCGGCTGGCTTCGCTGAGCCGAGCCGGACGGTCCCGCCCGCATACGCCCACGGGCGTAGGTGTCCACCCCGGCTCGTCCCGCCGCATCAGAACGAAATCCGCCCGGGGGCCGACGGCGCGCCGCCTCCGAGATCCCAGCATGGAAGGCGAGATCGACCATCGACGTGGAGGTGATGCAGATGCTGGCCCTGTGGTGCGGGTACGGATGGGGCGCCGGGCCGTGGTTCCTGTTCTTCCCGCTGTTCTGGATCGCGATCCTGGTGGGCGTCGGCCTGCTGTTCCGGCGCGGCCGCGGCCACTGGCACTCGAACTCCGGTGCCGCGGTGCTCGCCGAGCGCTACGCGCGCGGCGAGATCACCGAGGAGGAGTACCGTCAGCGCCGGACCGTCCTGCGGGATGGCCCGCGATGACCCGCCGGCGAGGTTCCCACCCGGCCGACCCAGGGCGCGCGGTCGCGCCCAGGGTCGGCCCCCTCATGGCGGTGGAGGCGGCGACCTTCGGCGTGGCGTCGTTCCTGCACTTCGACGGGAGCATCCCACTCGGGTTCCAGACGGTCGTCGGGGAGTCTGCGCCGCGCGCCGCGATCCCCGAGGCGATCATCGGCGCCGTGCTGGCCGCCGGCGCGATCGTCGCGTTCGCCGCGCCGGCACGCGCGAGGCCGTGGGCACTGGCGGCGACCTGGTTCGCGGTCGCCGGCACAACGCTCGGCTTGACGATCGTCGTGGCCGGCCGCGGCCCGCACTCGGTTCCCGACATCGCGTATCACGCGTCGATCCTGGCGGTGCTCGTCGCGGGGCTGATCGGGATGCTGGCCGGCATCGGATCGCGCCCGCCCGGCGACGGGGATCGGGTTCCGGCGTGGCCGGAGCCCCGCGAGCCCGCCCGCTCCGCCTAGAGCGCGGCCTTTCAGCACCGGATACGGCGTCGCGGCGATCGCCGTATCGGGCCTATCCTTGAGCGATGCCGCGCCAATTCGAGATCGCCATGGACGTGGAGGCGGACGCCGAACCGCAGGACGTCTGGGAGGCCATCGCCACCGGGCCCGGCATGGACTCATGGTTCATGGGCCGCAACGAGGTCGAGCCGGGCGAGGGCGGCAAGGTCGAGTTCACGGTCGGCGACTTCACGCAGACCGCACGCGTGGTCACGTGGGAGCCGCCGACGCACTTCGTGAGCCGCAGCGACCCGGGGCCTGACGGCGCCTACCACCAGTTCGAGTACCGGGTCGACGCGAGCGGCGGGGGCCGCAGTGCCATCCGCTTCGAGCACCGCGGCATGCTCGGCGAGGACTGGGAGGCCGAGTACGAAGCGATGCAGCAGGGCGACGCGATGTACCTGGACAAGCTCGTGCAGTACCTCAACCACTTCCGAGGGCGCTTCGCCATCCCCGTGGAGGCGTTCGGGCCGATCGTGCCGGACCGGGATGACGCGATGGCGGGCTTCCGCACCGCGCTCGGGCTCGACAAGGACGTCGCGGTCGGTGACCGGGTCCGGTTCGCCCCGGAGGGCATGCCGGCAGCCGACGGCGTCGTGGACTACGTGTCGCCGAACTTCCTCGGCGTGCGAACGCCGGACGGGCTGTACCGGTTCATCTACGCGTTCACCGGAAACGTGATCATCGGCCACCACCTGTTCGCTCCGGGTTCCGACCAGCGCACCGCCGAGCGCGACTGGGCCGCCTGGCTCGACCGCGTGTTCGCCCAGCCGGCCGACGGGTAGTCGCTCGCCGGCCAACGAGGCGCGGGCGACCCCCCACCGCCATGCCGAACGAGGAAACGCCCCCGTCGGGCGACGATGACCGGGATCGCTCCAGCGAGCGCGCGCGCGCGGCGGGCCTGCTGGAGCCGCACGCGCCGCCGGATTGGGAGACGCGATTTCGAACGACGGAGCTGCTCGATGCCGTCATCGACGGGCAGCCGATCCAGGTGTTCGTGATGGCGGCGGACATCCGCGAGTCCACGACGCTCATGAAGGAGTCCGTCAAGCTCGAACGCTTCGCGCAGGTGATGGACAAGTTCGTGAGCTCGGTCCGGCAGGGGATCCGCCGGTCGGGCGGGTGGTTCGACAAGTTCACCGGCGACGGCTTTCTGGCCTACTGGATCGTGCAGGACGGTCCGCCCGACGAGTACGAGGAGCGGTTCGTGCAGGCGTCGGGCGACATGGCCCACACGGCCAACGCGCTGATCGAGCTGTTCCACCGCCGGGTGCTCGAGGACTTCCGCGAAAACACGCGAAACCTGTCGGGGGGCGTCGGCCTGTCGATGGGGCTCGATGCCGGCCCGGCGTACCTGGTGAAGATCGCGGACGAGCTCACGGTGGTCGGCCCGCCCGTCGTCGGCGCCGTTCGCATGGTCACGGCAGCCGCGCCGAAGGAGGTCCTGGCCAACGTGTACCTGGGACGCCGGCTGGCCGAGGAGCAGGACGGCGTGTATCGGGCGCTGCGCGTGTCGGTCGCCCGCGAGTTCCGCCCGACCAAGGAGTACCCCAAAGGCCAGGAGATCTACGCGCTCACGTTCGCGACGTCCGACGGCGGCGAGCCGGCGAGCCCGTCGCCGCCCGGCTGAGGCGGCCGGGCCGGGACGGGGAAAAAATACCGTAGTCCTACGGATGTTCGGCTCGGGGCGAGCCGTCAGGCTGCGGGCATGTCCGATGGATTCGCCGCCGCGAGCCGGCTCCTTGCCGCCGTCATAGCGCGGGACTTCGAGGGTATCGGCGCCGCCGTGGCGAACGAGGCTCGGGTCCGGACCCTGACCCCCGGCGGCACGGCGGAGATGCGCGGGCAGGATGAGGTCGTTGCACGGTACCGGGGCTGGTTCGCCGACGCCGACCAAGTCGAGGTGCGGGACACGGACGTCGATCGCATCGCCGACCGGACGTCACTTCGCTACCGCCTTCGCATCCACGACGCGGACGGGTGGCAGCTCATCGAGCAGCACGCCTACCTCGATGTGGACGAGACGGGTCGGATCGCGACCATGGACCTCGTCTGTTCGGGGTTTCGCGTGCTGGAGGAAGGCAGTGGCGCGACGGATGGAACGCACGTGTTTGACGCTGGCGCTATGGGGTGCTCCGACGGGCTCGCCCAGGAGTTCCGCCGGCGGATCCTGGCCATCCCGCAGGGGGAGCTGCTGGTCGTCGAGACGACCGACCCGGCGGCGAAAGAGGACCTTCCCCCGCTGGCGCGAATGATGGGACACACGGTTCGTTCGGTCGAGTCGCCCGGCGATGGGCGGCTCCGGTTCACAGTGGAGCGAGGACGATGAGCGACACGATGATCTTCACCTGCACGCACGGCAAGGACGACCCGGAGCGGGCCACGCTCCCGTTCGTCGCGGCGAACGTCGCGGCGACGGCGGGGCAGGAGGCCGTGGTGCTCTGCACGATCGACGCGGTCTGGCTCGGGACCGAGGGCGGCGCCGACGACATCGCGCACCCGGGATTGCCCGTGCTGGCCGACCTGTACCGCGAGTTCCTCGACGGCGGCGGGCAGGTGTGGCTGTGTGGCGCCTGCACCAAGCCCCGCAGCATCACCGAGGACGACCTGGCGAAGGGCGCGTCGATCGTCGGCGCCGCCAAAGTCGTGGAGGCCGTCGCGGCCGGCGCGAAGACGATCTCGTTCGCCGGCTGAGCGGCGCCGCGCGAAGCCGCGGGGGTAGGCTCGGGCGCGGATGGACGACCGCCTGATCGACCGCGAGCGCGAGCGCGAGGAGCTGTCGGGCTTCCTCGCCGAGGCGCTGTCCGGGCGAGGCGCGCTGCTGCTGCTCGCGGGAGAGGCCGGGGTCGGAAAGACGACGCTGGCGCGGGCCGCGATGGACGAGATCGGCCTGGAGCCGCTCGAGGGCTTTGGGATCCAGGACGGTACCGCGCCGTACGGCCCGATCGTCCAGGTCCTGCGACATCTGGATTGGGATGGCGAAGCCCTGCGCGGTCGTACGTTGCGCGCGCGGCTGGCTCCGCTGCTGCCGGAGCTGGGCGCGCGCCGTGCCGCCGCGAACGGGGGCGATCTGCTCGAGGCCGTCGGCGCGGCGCTCGCCGCCGCCGCGGCGGTGCGCCCCGTTGCGGTGTTCCTGGACGACCTGCAGTGGGCCGATGGTGCCACGCTGGATGCGTTGCCGTCGCTCGCGCGCGCCGTCGACCGGGCGCCGGTCGCCCTCGTCGGCGCCTACCGGAGCGACGACGTCACGCGCGTGCATCCCATCCGCCGTACGCGCACGGAGCTGCGCCGGGCGGGCCTGCTTCGTCAACTCGCGATCGAGCCGTTCGACGCCGCGTCCGCGGCGCGGCTGCTGGAGCGAACGATCGGTGCGCGCGTCTCCGCGGCGCTGTCGACGGCGGTGTTCGACCGGACCGACGGCGTGCCGTTCTTCGTGGAGGAGCTGGGCTCGGCGCTGTCGGCCGGCGGCCTGCTCGTCGATGGGGCTTCCGGGCGCGAGCTGATCGAGGGCGCGGACCTGCCGGTGCCGGACACCGTTCGCGACGCCGTGCTGTTGCGAGCGGCGGGATTGTCGGCGGATGCGCGGTCGGCGCTGCTCGCCGCGTCGGTGGCCGGACACGAGTTCGACGTCGAGCTCGTGTCGGCGGTCGCGGAGGTCTCGGACTGGTCCGAGGAGGCGCTGCGGTCGGGGCTGGTGGTGGACGCTCCCGCGGAGCGCATGGCCTTTCGCCATGCGCTCGTCCGCGAGGCGTTCGCCGCCGAGGTCCCGCGGCGCCGGCTGGCGGCGATGCATCGATCGGTCGCCGAGCACCTCGAGGCGGCCGGCGGTTCCGACCGCGCGCCCGACGTCGTGGTCGCCGAGCACTGGGCGCATGCAAAGGAGTTCGACCGCGCCCGCCGGGCGTACCTGCACGGCGCGGAGGCATCGGCGCGCGTGCACGCGTACCGCGACGCCGCCACGGCGGCCCGGCGGGCGCTGGACCTGTGGCCGGACGGCGCGGACCCGGGTGCCAGGCTCGATGCGCTGGAGCGGCTGGGGGAGTTCGCCGAGCTGTCCGGGGACCTGGGGGAAGCCGTGGCGGCGTGGCGCGACGTGGCGGAGGCCAGGCGGGACGAGGCCGACCCAGAGCGCCTCGGCCGGGTGCGGCGCCGGCTGGCGGCCGCACTCGAGCTCCAGGGGCGGTGGGAGGAGGGGCTGGCCTGGCGCGAGGCCGCGGCGGCCGCGTTCGACGAAGCCGGATCGCCGGCCGAGGCCGTCGAGGAGCGGGTGGCCGCCGCGGCCCACCTGCGATCGGCGGCGCGGTTCCGCCCCGCCCTCGCGCTGCTGGAACGCGCACTCCAGGACGCGCGGCGGTGCGGGCGGATCGATCAGGAGTGCCGGGTCCTCGGGCACGAGGGCAACGTACGGGCTCGGATGGGCGACGGCGTAGCGGGGGTCGAACGCGTGCGCTTGGGCCTGTCGATGGCCTTGCAGCACAATCTGATCGGACCGGCGGCGGAGATCTATCAGCGGCTGGCGGATTCCTTGGAACACGCCGGCGACTACGCCGCAGCGCGCGAGACGTACGACGAGGCGTTCGGCTTCTGCGAGACGAACGCGGCGGCGTCGACGGCGCAGCTGTGCCTTGCGTGCCTGACGGTGGTGCTGCGCCAGCTCGGCGACTGGGATCGAGCCGCGACCCTCTGTCGCGACGTCATCGCGTCCGACGACGCGGCGAGCCACGCGCGGGCCGTGGCGACCGGGACGCTCGGGTTCGTGCTGGGCGCGCGCGGGCAGCTCCGCCGGGCGCGGCCGCTGCTCGTGGAGTCATCCTCGTTGGCGCGCGGCATCGAGCTGGCCGCGATGGAGCTGTTGTCCGAATGGGGGCTGGCGCTGGTGGATGACCTGGGCGGCAACGCGGATGCCGCGGCCGGCCGATGCCGCGCGGTGTTGCGGCGGTGGCGCCAGACCGAGGAACGCCACTACGTGATCGGACCGCTGCGGTGGGCCGTGACCTTCCTCGCTGAATCCGGAGACGCCGACGGGATGCGGGCCTGTGTCACTGCGCTCGCGCAGATCGCGACGGACTCGCCGCTGCCCGACGCGATGTCGGCCCTGTCCCACGCGCTCGGCGAGACGGCGCTCGCCGACGGCGACCCCGACCAGGCCGCCGTGCAGTTCGCGCAGGCGCTCGATCTGCTGCGCCCCGTCGGACCGTCGTTCGAGCGGATGCAGACCGAGCGACGGGCGGCGGCCGCGTTGCTGTCGGCGGAGCGGACCCAGGAGGCCGTGTCCCGGCTCGTGTCCGCGCATCGGATCGCTCGTCGGCTCGGCGCGCGTCCGTTCTCCCAGCGGCTAGCCGAACGCCTGTCGGGGCTGGGCGAGGCCGCCGAGCGGCGCCTGAGCCCGCGGGCCGTCGCCCAGCTGCGCCAGGGCGGGCTCACCCGGCGCGAGCTGGACGTGGTGCGCCTGGTCGCGGTGGGACGCACCAACCGCGAGATCGGGCAGGAACTGTTCCTCAGCCCTCGCACGGTCGAGATGCACGTCCAGAACATCCTGGCGAAGCTGGACTGCCGCTCCCGGGCCGACGCGTCGCGGCGGGCGAGTGAGCTGGGACTGCTGCGGGTAGGCTGAACCGCGTGAACCGTCGTGTGATCGTGCGCGGACCCTACGAACTGACCCCCCAGGGTCCCGGGCCTACGTCACCGTGATCGACTTCTCCTTCGACCAGCCGGAGCTCGACGCGTTGCTGGTGTCGCGCAGCCGCGCCCGGAAGAAGTAGCGGCCCGAGCCCTGCCACGCGGGATCCGAGCTGTCGAACGTGCGTTGGCGGCTCGCGCCCGACGTCCACGGCCCGAACGTCGGCGTGCACGACGACGCGCAGTACGCGATCTGGACGTCGTAGACGAACGGCGCGGTCGCGTCGGCCGTCGCCGTCGTGATCGTGAACGTGGTGCTCGAGGTGCCGTGCGTCGGGTTGACCTTCAACGGGACCTGAACCCGGCCGCGCTCCGACCCATCGGCGACCGTGTAGCTGCCGGCGGCCGTGAACGCGTACGAGAAGTCGGAGCCCGGGGCGATCGGCCCCGAGTCGAACAGCCCCATGCCGGACCCATCCCGAACCTCGTGTGACGCCGTCCCCGACACGTCCCACTCGACGGTGCCGCCCTGCGCGTTCGTGACGGTCGCCGGCGTGAAGCCCGCGTCGGACAGGGAGACGAACGAGGTGTCGCCGCGGTCCGGCGTCGCCGGCGAGGATTGTCCCGAGGCCGGCCCGGTCCCGAGCTCATTGGTGGCCGTCACGCGGAAGCGGTACGCGGTGCCGTTGTGCAGGCCGGTGACCGCCGCCTGCGTGCTGGTGCCCTCCACGGTCGTGGTGGCGCCGCCGGGCGACGCTGTGACCGTGTAGCTGGTGACGCCGGCGCCGGGCTGGGTGGCCGGCGCGGTCCAGGTCACCTTCGCCGACGCGTTGCCGGCCGTCGCGCTCACGGCCGTTGGCGCGCCGGGCACGAGCGTCTGCGCGTAGTTGTACGCGGCCAGGACGTCGAGGCGGCCGTAGCCCACCGTGTTGTTCGGGTACTGGTTCCCGGGGATGCCGCCGCAGGTCTCGTTCTGGTCCTTGCGGACGGCGGATTGCTCCAGGATCTGCTCGGTCAGGTCCACGTCGTGTCGCAGGCCCGGCATGGCCGACCACAGCAGCACCACCGCGCCCGCGACGTGGGGCGACGCCATCGAGGTGCCGCTCAGGACCGCGTACGTGTCCGTCGGGTAGCTCGACCGGACGCCGACCCCCGGGGCCGACAGGTCGGGCTTGCGGCGGTTGCTTCCGTCGATCGTGACCGGTCCGCGGCTGGAGAAGAACGCGATGTTGTCGTTCGAGTCGGTCGCCCCGATGGAGATCGCCGAGTCGTAGTTCGCGGGAGGCGCGTCGACGGTGGAGCAGCTCGGCCCGTCGTTGCCGGCCGAAACCGACATGAACACCCCCGCCGAGCGCACGTTGTTCATCGCCGTCAGCAGGCTGTTGGCGTTGCACGTCTCGCCTCCCGGCGGCGGGCCGAGCGGGCAGCCGTAGGAGTTACCGACCGCGTCCGGACGCAGGTCGGGGTTCGGGTTCTGGCCCTGCAGGTCCGTCGGGGCGATGAAGAACTGCATGCACTCGATGTAGGTGCTCGGCCGCCCCACGTTCTCGTCCATGTTGTGGCAGGCGATCCACTTCGCGCCGGGCGCCATGCCGATCTGGTTGGCGCCGCCGTCGTCGCCGATGCCGGTGCCCATCGTGTGAGTCCCGTGGCCGTAGTCGTCGCACGGAGCCTGCGAGCTGAAGCCGCACGGGTTGGTGCCGTCGCCGCTGATGTCGGAGTGGATCGCGTCCCACCAGTTGTAGTTGTGGTCGGCCGTCGAGCCGTTCCATCCGCGGTAGTGGGGCTTGAGCGCGGGGTGCGTCCACTCCACGCCCGTGTCGGCGTTGGCGTACACCATGCCCTGCCCGCGGAAGCCCTTGGCCCACATGGCCGGCGCGTTCACCATCGCGATGTTCCATTCGACACTGCCCGGCCTGGCCGCCTTGACATGCACGGACTCGGGCTGTTCCAGCTGCACGCGGAACGCGTCGTCGGATTCGATGCGCAGCACGTCGGGGCGCGCGGCCATCGCGTCGACCACGGCGCGGGTCCCGACGACGGCGAACGCGTTGACGACCCAGTACGCGCGGTAGGTCGCGCCCATCGCGTCCAGCTGGGCGCGAACCGATGGCTGCGTCGCCGAGGCGGTGGCCCGAAGGGCACCGAACACGGCGCGGCCCTCGGCCGTCCAGCTGTGGGCCGTGCTCGCGACCGCCGCCGCGTTCGCCTGCGAACGAAGCTCGACCAGGAAGTGCGCGACCCGCCCGTTCGCGGTGTCCGCCAGGACCCGCGGCGCGACGGCCGCGCGCGGCGCTGCGGCCCCCGTGGCGAACGTGGCGGGAACCAGGGCCAGCCCGAGCGCGACAAGCGCAAGGGCGCTGACCAGGGCGGCGCGGCGGCGATGCGGGTGCGCGGTCGTGCGGTCGGGGTTCGAGTCGACCTGCGAGCGGCGGAGCGAACGAGACGAACGTCGTGGCATGGTCATCCCCCTGGAGACGGGCCGGCGGGGAGCGTTATATCACCGTTGGGGGGAATGAGCGAGTTAGGGGTTCGGGCCGCTACGCCGGGATCCGGGCAATGGCACGGCGAAGCACGATGCGATACCCCTCGTCGAAACCCGGCTGGTCGGCCGGCGGCAGGTGGTCCCGCTGGCGGAGCCACGCGATCGCGTGCGCGAACCGTCCGACCCGCTCGGCCAGGTCGAACGTCTCCGCCAGGCCAGGCCCCCATGGCTCCAGGTAGGCGTCGCGCAGTCGCGCGAACCACGGGTCGTTCGGCGGCAGCCCGTTCAGCTCCTCCAGGAACCGGAACGTCTCCACCAGCGACGCGAACGGGTGGCCGATGCACGCGTCGCCCCAGTCCATCACCCGCAGGCGCTCGCCGTCGACGTACACGTTCGATTCGTGCAGGTCGTCGTGCTGCACCGACGCGGGGATGCCGCGCGACGCGAGGTCGCCGCACAGCTCCTCGAAGCGCGGCGCGAATCGCCGCAGGGCTTCGGCCTCGTCGTCGCCAACTGGCAGGGGCCGCGCGACGAACGTCCGGTAGCGCTGCGGAAGGACGTCGGGGCGGAGGTCGGGAACGCCGTGCGAAAGGTGGTCGTGGGCGAAAGCGGCCTCGCCCCGTTGCAGCTCCGCGTACCCCGGCAGAACCTCCTCCCATCGGCGGGGCTCGTTGTCGAGCTCGCGCAGCGGGATCCCGGCGTCGGCCAGCAGGAGCCACGAGCGGTCGAGGTCGCAACCGAGCACCTCGGGCACCCGGTCCGGCCATCGCGAAAACAGCTGCGTCGTCATGCGCGGTTCGAACGCCTGCACGGCCCCGCACGCCTTGAACCAGACCACGCCATCGGCCACCGGCACGCGAAGCACCGTCGACCATGGGCGCCGGTGCGCGAGTTCGATGTCGCCGGCCGGTTCGAGGTGCTCGCGGATCCACGCCTCGACGTCAGGCTCGGGCCTCCCGTCGTGCCGAAGGATCGTCACGTGCGGTAACGGTCGGCCAGCGCTCGCGCCGTCGCCGCCATCCGCGTGCGAAGCGCCGCGGGCTCCAGGACCTCGATGTCCGTCCCCAGCGCGAGGAACGCCCGGAGCGCGTGATCGAGCGATTCGACGGGGACCTCGGCGCGGACCCAGCCGCCTGCATCGACGCTGCCGTGCTCGGCCACCGCGGATGCCATCGCTCCCGGCAGACGCGACGCGGCGTCGGGCGCGACGCGGACGACGGCCCGTTCCCGGTACAGCCGCGCCTCGAACTCCCGTTGGTAGCGCTGCCAGTATCCGGGCAGGTCGAAGTCGTCGGGGACCGCGAAGCCTTCGTCGCGCACCTCCAGCCGCAGGATCTGGTCGACGCGGAACGTACGTGGACCGGGGCCCGCGACCAGGTACCACCGCCCCGCCTTGAGCACCAGGCCGTACGGCTCGAGCCGGCGTTCGACGTCCGTCGGCGCCTTCCACCGCCGGTAGCGGACCTCGAGCACGCGACTTCGCCAGACGGCATCGGCTACCTGGCGCAGGTACGGGACGTCTTCGCCCTGCATGTACCAGCCGGGGGAGTCGACCAGGAACCGGGAGCGCACGCGCTGCGCCCGGGCGCTCATCTCCGACGGCAGGGACGCGTCGAGCTTCAGCTGCGCCAGCGCCAACGCCTGGCCGAGCCCCAGTTCGGCCACCGGTCCCGGGACGTTCGAGAGGTACAAGGCCTCGGCCTCGCCCTCGGTCAAGCCGGTGAGCCGCAGCCGGTAGCCGCCCAGCAGCTGGTACCCGCCCTCGTGGCCCGCGTCGCCGTACAGCGGAACGCCCGCCATCTGGAGGGACTCGATGTCGCGGTAGATCGTCCGAACGGAGACTTCGAGCTCGCCGGCCAGCTGCGCGGCGGTCATCCGCCCACGGGTCTGCAGGAGCAGCGGGATGGACACCAATCGGCTCGACTTCACTGACACAGGATGGCAGTGGAGCTCACCTAAAGTCCAGCATCGGTTCGAAAAGGAGGCGCGACGTGCACGAGTTCGACTTCTACACCGGCGTTTGGGACGTGACCAACCGCCGTCGGAAGGACTTCCTCCAGGAGTCCTGCTTCCGGGAGGAGGCAACGGAGTGGGAGGAGTTTCCGGCCATCAGCCGGGCCTCCGCGTACTTCGACGGCGCCGCGAACGTGGACGAGATCGAGTTCCCGACGAAGGGGATGTTCGGTCTCACCGTTCGGCTCTTCGATCCCGAACGGGAGGAGTGGGCCCTGTGGTGGGTCAACAAGCGGGTCGGGAGGCTGACGACGCCCGTGATCGGGCGATTCGGTGAGGGTCGCGGGCTCTTCTACGGGGACGACACGTTCGAGGGCCGCCCCTTCCGCGTCCGGTACACGTGGTCCGACATGACCGACACCTCCGCGCACTGGGAGCAGGCCTTCTCGATGGACGGGGAGAAGACCTGGATCACGAACTGGACGATGAACTCGACCCGCCGCCCATCGTGATCCGTCGAGCCGGCGCGCGGCGCGATTCGGGCGTCTTTCATAAGATGTGACGTTCCGGGCCCGCCGTCGCCGTACGAAGGGGGCGCAACATGCGATCGAAATCCTTCCGATCCGTCGTCTGGATGCCGCTGATCGTGGTGGCGCTCGTCGCTGCGTTCGCCGCTCCGGCGGGGGCCCAGGCCCCGGCTCGCGCGAACAACGTCGACGTGACCGCGTCGCCTGGCAACGAGGCGGAGGACGCCGTCGCGGTGAACCCCCGCGATCCACGCAACGTGGTGGCGATGTCGACCCTCCCCGACACGGTAGCGGGACTCGCCGTGGGGGCGACGTTCGACGGCGGCGCCACCTGGACCCGCCAGGTGATCGGCGCGGACGCGCCGCTCGGCCCCATCTGCTGCGACGAGCAGATGGCCTTCGACCGGTTCGGCAACCTCTGGGTCACCTACCTGGTCAACACGAGCGCGAACGTATTCCTCGCGTTGTCGACCGACGGAGGCCTCACCTTCCACGTGGCGACACAGGTCGTTCCGACCTCGCCCCCTGGAAGCCGTCCGCGGCCGGGTGCTGCATCCAAGCAGCTCGGCGGCCTGATCGGCCGGCCGGACGCAGCGAGTGCCGACCAGCCTTCGATCTCGACCGGTCCCGACAGCGTCTGGGTGAGCTACACGTCCTCCTCGTCTGTCGTGATCCAAGCGGCGGGGGCGGACGTCACGGGCCTCGGCCAGTTCGGGGCCTTCACGCCGCCCGAGACGGTACCGACCGGGAGAGCCGTCGGCGACTACGGAGATACCGCGGTAGGGCCCCACGGCCAGGTAATGGTGACGTACCAGGACCAGACGGGCGGCGAGCGAGGGACGAGGATCTTCACCGCCGTCGATCCCGATGGCCTTGGCCCGGACGGGTTCTCGGACCCGGTGCTGCTCGCGACCAGCCGGGTGGGCGGCTTCGACTACATCCCGGCGCAGCCCGATCGCTCGGTCGACGCGGAGGCCAACCTCGGCTTCGACCGCAGCAGTGGAGCTCACAACGGCCGGGTGTACGCCGTCTGGACCCAGGAGACCCCGAACGAGAGCAACAACATGGACATCATGCTGCAGTACTCGGACGACGGCGGCGCGACGTGGACGCCGGCGGTGCGGTTGAACGACGACCACGGCGTCAACAGCCAGTTCGACCCGTCGATCGCGGTCGACCAGACGAGCGGCGGCGTTGCGGTCTCCTGGTACGACGCTCGGAACGACCTGGGCACCGGCGGCTCCGGTGACACGGACGGCATCCCGAACGACGACGTGCAGGTGTGGGCGACATATTCCACGGACGGTGGTTCGACCTGGGTCCCCAACTTCCGCGTGAGCCAGGGAACGTCGAACGCTGTGGATGCGGACAGCGGGTTCGACTACGGCGACTACACCCACGCCGCGTTCGACGCGCACCGCTTCTACCCGGTGTGGTCCGACAACTCGAACAGCACCGGCACGAACCCGGACGGGACGCTGCACCAGCTGGATCTGTACCTGGGCCGGATCCGGATCCCGTAGTCCGCGCCGACGACCCGAGCCGAACGGGCGGCGGCCTATTCGGCTCGGTCGGCGACCCGGTATTTCACATGCGTCACGCCGGGCGCCTCGATCACACGTATCTGTTCGAGGCGCGGGTCGCCGACGCCCTCGAACAGACGCTCCCCACGGCCCAGCAGGATCGGGACCACGTGCAGCTCGAACTCGTCGACCAGCCCGGCGGCCAGGTACTGCTGCACCGTATGAGCCCCGCCGGCGATCAGCACGTTCCGATCGCCGGCGGCGCGCGTCGCCCGCTCGAGCGCGGAATCGATGCCGTCGGTGACGAAGGTGAACGTCGTTCCACCCTGCATGGACAGAGGCTCGCGCGGATGATGGGTGAGGACGAACACGGGCGTGTGGTACGGCGGATCGTCGCCCCACCATCCGGTCCACTCCGGGTCCGTCGGCCACGGGCCGCGGCCGCCCCCGAACATGTTGCGTCCCATCACGACCGCGCCGTAGTCCGTGAGGGCTTCCTCGATCACGGGCGTGCTCGCGTTGACCTCCCCGCCCTCAAGTCCCTGCATCCGGTGCCACGTCTCCAGGGCGAACTGCCAGTCGAACATCTGCAGGCCGCCCTCGCCCATGGGGTTCTCCATGCTCTGGTTCGGGCCGGCCGCGTATCCATCGAGCGAGACGGCGAGCTGGAACCAGACCTTGCCCACTCAGGACTCCTCGGCCCACGGCCCCTGGCCGTACACGCGCTCGACGCTCACGTGGATCACGAGGCCCTCGGGGGCGTCGCGCATCGGGTAGCGCTGTCCGGGCCCGATGTAGAACTCGGACAGCCGGTCCATCACCTCGAGCGCTCCGCCGTCCGTGATCCGGTCGACGCGGCCCTGCACGACGGCGTACGGCCACAGCCCCTGTCCCTCGTACTCCTTCGCCTGGAACGACAGAACCACGCGCGCGTCGCGACGCAGGTTCTCGAGCTTGCGCTGCTGTGGGTAGAAGAACGTGGCCATGACGATCTCGTCGCCGTCGAAGCCGGCCCACGCCAGCGTCACGTGCGGCGTCCCGTCGGGGTCGATCGTGACGACGTGCGCGAGCGGACCGGTCGCGAGCAGGTCGCGCAGCGAGTCGGGGATGGCGGCCATCCGGCCAGTCTAGGCGCGGTTCACGCGAAGCCAGGGTCGGCGAACCGTCAAGCTCGTTCGGAGCCGGTCGTGCTGCGCACGAAGTCGATGAGGATGGGCCAGTAGCGGTCCGGGGCGTCCAGCCACGTGAAGTGGCCGGCGCCGGGCACGACCTCCACCCGGCCGACGCCCTGCGGTAGCGCGGCGACGATCTCCTCCGACGCGCCGATCGGGGTGACGGGATCCAGCTCGCCCACGCACGCGAGCGTCGGGGACTCGATCCGCCCGAGCTGATCGACGATGTCGCACGCGCGGACCACGTCCATGCCCGGGGCGTTGAGCTCCGTGTTCATGGCTGCCGCACCCTTTCGATCCTGCGGAACGCGAAGGCCGAAGGCGGCGAAGACCCGAGCGCTGTCCTCGTCGGGCACGTCCTCGCCGGCGTAGCTTCTGCCGGCGATCGCGGCCACCTCGTCCCCGGCGACGCGCCGAAAGCCCTCCACCATCCTCGGCGTGTCCCACCGAGCGAACCCGGACTGGCTGACCAGCCCGCCCGCGTGCCCCGGGTGGCGCGCCCCGTAGAGCAATGCGATGGGGGCGCCCATCGAATGGCCGAGCACCACCGGCCGCTCGATCCCGAGCGCGTCGCAGAAGGCGCGGATGTCGTCCGCGCACGCTTCGAAGCTCCAGTCGGCGAGGCTGCCCCAGTCCGACTGCCCGTGCCCTCGCAAGTCCAGGTAGACCACCTGCGCGTGCGCCGCGAGCCGGGAGAACTCGGGCTTGAAGTACGAGTGGTCGAAGCTGCCCGGGCCGCCGTGCACCAGCACGACCGTGGGGCGCGGCACCAGCTCGTCCGCTTCGTAGACGAGGCCCGCTCCCTCGACGTCGAACCACAGCCCGGTCCCGTTCGCTTCGATCCGCATCGTGCCGTACCCTTCGTCCGTCCGCCTCGCCGCGCCGGGTGGTTCACGCGTCGGCGCGCGGGAGCCCCCAGAGCATGTCGTAGAAGACCATGGGCCGGCCGCTCGCGTCGAACGCGCCAAATGTCACGGTGGGCGTGTCGGCGTCGGCCGCGTCGAGCAGGAACGTGCGGTCGTCGATCGGCAGCGCTTCGGTCGTTTCCTCGCCGGTCACGATGCGCAGGCCTTCGTCGGTGGCCGTCACGTCGACTCGCCGGTCCGGCCACGCGTAGACGCCCCCGTACCGGGAGAGGTCACCCGCGGCGCCGGGGGAGGGCGCCAGCCGCAGTGGCGGAACGGCGATGCCGAACGCCTGCGGCATCAGGTCGGCGAACAGCGAACGGTACAGCGCGCGCCCGGTTCCGCTGTTCGTCACGAGGGCGACGGCCGCCCGGCGCTC
>DASXAQ010000025.1:0-16179 GCA_036406615.1 Actinomycetota bacterium
CGGACGAAAGTCAATACGAACTTTCGCCCGTGTTCAGCAAGGATTCCTGATGGCCGCTAGAGGCCTTCCTCGGCGACAAGGCGGCCGGACCTCACCGCCGCAGCGAAGGTCTCGTAGTCGCGTTCGTTCTGATCGGCGTACACGGCCGCGAAGCCGGCCATCGCCCGGTCGAAGGCGTCGCCCCTGCCCAGGTACGCGGCGATCGCGATCCGGTCGCCCCATCTCGCGTGGGCGTGCGCGAGCGTCTCCCCGCAGAAACGCGCGTAGAGGGTGGCGCCCGGCACCAGCAGTCGATCGACCTCAGCGCCGCCCTTCCAATCGTGCAGCTGGCGGATGTAGTAGTCGTGAACCCGGCCGTCCAGGCCCTTCATGCGCTGCCAGCCCAGGAAGATGTCGGTCGCCGCCTGCATCAGCCGCTGTCCGGCGACGACCCGCTCGCCGTGGTGGTGGTACTGGCTGGCTCCCGCGAAGGGCTCCAGCACGGATGGCCCGGCCTCCTTGATCTGGAGGAACAGCGGGTCGTCTTCGTCCCGCCCCATCAGCAGCAGGATGTAGCAGCGCGTGCCGACGCTGCCGACGCCCACGACCTTGCGAGCGGCATGCACGAAGCGAAACTCCTCCAGCGGATGGTGCTGGTGGGAAAGCGTTCGACGGTAGGAGCGGAGGTGCTTCTTGACGAGCGCCTCGGTCTGCTCCCACTCGCTGCCGGGGATCACCAGATCCTCCAGCGGCACGATCAGCGGCGGGTCGGCGACGATCCTCGGCTCGCCGTTGATCACGCTCGCGCGCTTGGCGAACACCCGCACGCTGTCGCGCGTTCGGGCGTCGGCAACCACGCGCGCCGCGGCGCGGGCCTCACGCCCAGGGAGCCGCCGCTCGCGCCGCTCGCGGTCGACCTCCCGCAGGAGCGAGTCGGCGTCGCGGTGCTCGTACCACGCGTCCATGGTCCGCATGCTCGACGAGCGGCGCATGGCCCGGCGATACGCACGGATCCCGGCCATGACGATGGCCCGCCGGTCGGACGGCGCGTAGCCGCGATCGCGCCCGTGGATCTCGAAGCTGGCGGCCAGCCGCTTCACGTCCCACTCCCACGGCCCGGGCAGCGTCTCGTCGAAGTCGTTGATGTCGAACAGCAACCGCCGCTCCGGGGTGCCGAACAGGCCGAAGTTCGACATGTGCGCGTCGCCGCACAGCTGCACGGTCACCCCGGAGCGAGGCGTCCGCGCCAGGTCGGCACCCATGATCGCGGCCGTGCCGCGATAGAAGGTGAACGGCGACACCAGCATCCGGCCGTGGCGGATGGGGAGGAGCTCTGGGAGCCGGTCGGCGCCCTGTTGCTCCAGCACCGTCACCGGGTCGGGCCGGTCCGGCGCGGGCGTCCACCGGCCGTGGCTGGAACGCGGCGCATCACGGCGGCCGTCGCGGCCACGCACGATGCGCTCCTCGACCGTGAGGTGGGCCCGCCGCCACGCCGACGCGAACGTCTCCCGGGTCGGGCGGGGTTCGGCGTCGACGACCGGGGCGCGGCGGGAAGTTGCCACGCCGCATTGTAGGCAGCGCGCCGAGCGCCGACAGGGAAGGGAACCCGCGTTGCCCATCCGGTGTATCTCGAGTCGATGGGATCCGGCGTGCGGAACAGGGCCATCGTCTTGTTTGCGGCCGTTTCGGTCGCGGCCGCCTCCTGCACGTCGGCTCCAACCCCAGCGGCGACCGCGCCCCCGGCCGCTCCATCGGCCGCCCCCGCCACCGTCGTCCCGGCAGCGGCGGGCAGCGTCACGGCGGCGGGATCGATGCTTCTGCCGCGCGCGGCGCACACCGAGACCGCTCTGCGCGACGGCCGCGTCCTCATCGTCGGCGGGTTCGGCGACGCGGGCGGGGACGAGGCCTCCGCCGAGCTGTACCACCCCCGCGGCGGACGGTTCACGTTCACGGGCCGCATGTCGGTCGGCCGGCAATCGCACACGGCCACGCTTCTGGCCGCCGGCAGCGTCCTGGTGGCCGGCGGCTACGACCCCTCTGGCAGGCGCCTCGCGACCGCGGAGCTCTACGACCCGGCGACGGGCCGGTTCTCCCCCACCGGGTCCATGCGGGGCCCCCGCGCGGACCACACCGCCACGCTGCTGACCGACGGTCGCGTGCTTGTCACAGGGGGCACCGGCCCCGGCTTCACCTTCCTCGCCACCGCCGAGATCTACGACCCTCGAACGGGCACGTTCTCCGCCACCGGCTCGATGTCGGTCCCGCGAGAATCGGCGACCGCGACGCTGCTTCGCGACGGCCGTGTCCTGATCGCCGGCGGGCACGCCGGACGACACGCCGACATCACGATCTACGCATCGAGCGAGATCTACGATCCGGCGACCGGACGCTTCACGCGCTCCGGCGACATGACCATCCCACGTCACAAGCACGATGCCGTCAGGCTGAACGACGGGCGCGTGCTGATCGTTGGCGGTTCGGATGCACGCGACGATCACGGTCTGTACGCCTCTGCCGAACTGTTCGACCCGTCGACGGATACCTTCAGCCCGGCCGGCTCGCTGCTCGAGGGCCGCTACAAGATGCGCGGGACCAGCCTGTTGCTCGCCGATGGCACCGCGTTGGTGTGCTGCGGGGCCGCACGGGCGGAGGCGTTCGATCCCGCCACGGACCGCTTCTCCGCGCTCTCGGGCAACCTCGGGATCGGTCCACTGTTCGCCGCCGCGGCACGCATCGGGTCCAGGTCCGTCCTGGTCACGGGCGGCTACTCGCTCTCGGGACCCGCGACGAATCTCGCCTGGATCCTTCGCGGCTGATCCCGCCGCTCGATGTTTGTCGCCCCTTCACCGGGCGGTGTCACCCGACGCCGCGCCGGCCGGCAGGGGCTACGATCGCCTTCCGGTGAATGCGCAGGCGCGCCAGGAGGTGGCTCGGAGGGCGGGCGTCGATCCCGGGTACATCGACCGGCTGGTCGAGCTGGGCATCCTGAAACCCGGCCCCGGGGACACCTTCTCGAGGGGCGATGCGCGACGAGCCAGATGGGTCCGCGGCCTGGAGCTTGCCGGCATCCCACTCGAGGGGATGGCCGCCGCCGTCCGCGAGGGCGCGCTCTCGTTCTCCTTCGTGGACGCGGCCGCGTTCGATCAATTCGCCGACGAGAGCGGCACGACCTTCGCCGAGCTGAGCGCCCGCACGGGCATCTCCATGGACCTGCTGCGCGTGGTCCGCGAGGCGGTCGGCTTCGGCGAGCCGCGGCCTGAGGACCACGTCCGCGACGACGAGCTGGCGGTCGTGGCGGAGATCCAGTTCCAGCTCGAGAACGGGTTTCGCCCCATCGTGATCGAACGGTGGCTGCGGGTCTGTGCGGACAGCCTGCGTCGGATGGTGGAGACGGAGACGGACTGGTGGCGAAGCGAAGTGGTGCTGCCGCTTCTGGCCGGTGGGATGCCGGAGCGCGAGATGCTCGAGACCCAGGCGGATCTCGGCTCCCGCATGGCTCCGCTCCTGGAGGCGGCGCTGCTTGCCATGTATCACGGACAGCAGGAGCACGCCTGGACCAAGAGCAACGTCGAGGCCGTCGAGGAGGCCATGGAGCGGGCCGGTCTCCTCAGCCGGCTGCACCATCCGCCGGCCGTGTGCTTCCTCGACCTCACCGGCTACACGCGCGTGACCGAGGAGCGGGGCGACGAGGCCGCGGCGAACCTCGCGGGCAGACTTGCCACCCTGGTCCGGCGCTGCTCCCAGGAACAAGGCGGGGAGGCGGTGAAGTGGCTGGGGGACGGCGTCATGTTCCATTTCCCGAACCCGGGCTCCGGCGTGCTCGCGGCGCTTGACATGGTCGAGGGAGTCGCGAACGAAGCGCTCCCTCCCGCGCACGTCGGCATCCACGCGGGGCCGGTGGTCTTCCAGGAGGGCGACTACTTCGGCAGGACGGTGAACATCGCGGCCCGAATCGCCGAGTACGCACGACCCGGCGAGGTGCTGGTCAGCGAGGAGGTGGTCGAGGCGGCCGAAGGAACCCCGGCGCGCTTCACCGCGATCGGGCCCGTAGAGCTGAAAGGCGTATCGGGAACGCTGCTGCTCCACTCGGCCCATCGGGCCGCCTGACGCTCCCCTTTCGATCAGGCCGCAGGGATCCAGACGGCCAGCGCCGGTCCCCAGTCGCCGTTGGCGTTCTTCGCCTGGACCCAGGCGAGCACCTGCTGCGAGGCCATCGTGACGTCCGCCGTGGCCGTGACGCTCGTGCCCTGGCCCTGGATCTGCATCGTCGCGGGCGTGCCGCCGTCCCAGGGCGCCGTGCCGACGTAGATCCGCGCGTCGGTGACGTTCTTCGGCGTCGGTCGGCCGAAGCCGGAGGTCCCGAGCGCCGCGTCGTCGGCCTTGGCGACCACGGTCACGGTGCCGCCGGAGGGGTTCTGCGTCCGCGCGCTGAGGATCGTCGGGCCGAGCGACAGCTGGTACGGCGTCCGAGCCGCCGCCGCCGTGTAGACCAGGCCCGGCAGGTACCGCTGCGCGAACGAGTCCATGCAGCTGTACGGCGGGAAGAAGCCGGTGCAGCCGGACTGGTCGGCGAGCTCCCACGTCCCCGACGCGATCCCGAGCGCGGCGTACGCCCAGTCGTCGGTGCCCCCGCCCACGTCGTACAGCACCTGGCCGGCCTGCCCGGTGGGCAGGCTCGTGTAGTAGCTCTGGCGGAAGGCCAGCGTGCGCAGGCCCTGGTCGTTCGGCGCCTGCACCGAGGTCGTGTAGTCCCACGGGATCAGGTTGACGCCACCGTCGGTGTGGAACGTGAGCATCTCGCCGGTGGTCGTGAGCGGCGCGGGCTGTTGCGGGTTGCGCGGCTTCTGCGCCTTGAAGAGCGCCTTGGTGAGCTTCGCCATCGCCTGGGTCTCCGACTCCGACATCTTGTCCGTGCCCAGGAAGACCTCGGAGCACGGATCCGGGCTGGTGCTCGCGCCGCCCCACTGGAAAGCCCAGTTGCGGTTCAGGTCGACGCCCGGTTGGCTTCCCGCCCACGGCGGCGGGCAGCCGCCAGTCGGCGTCTGGTCCTCGTCGTCGTTCTTGCGCTGCCAGGCCGGCGAGTTCGCGCCGAGGCCGTCCTGCTGGATCCCCTTCTCGGCGATGACCGAGCCGTCCGGGTTCACCTCGGGAACGACCCAGATCTCCGTGCTCTGGAGCAGGGAGGTGATCTGCGCGTCGGTGCCGTCGCCGTCGACGAGCATCGAGAGGAAGCGCCACGCCATCTCGTCGGTCGCGACCTCACGCGCGTGGATGTGCGTCTCGAGCAGGAACCGCGCCTTGCCGACGTTCGGCGTCAGCTGGCAGCCGTCCTCGGCGTCCTCGGTGACGCAGACGGCGTTCAGGTTGTTCGCGCCGCTGAAGCTCTTGCCGAACACGATCTTCTTCACCAGGTCGGGGTACGCGCTCGCGAGATCGCTCTCGAACTCGTCGTAGCCCTTCACCGTGCGGTAGCCGCCGTAGTACGTCGGATACGTCCTGCCCTGCAGGAGCTTCGGCAGGATGTTGTCCTGGCTGGCAAGTACCGCCGCGACCGGCCCCTGCGGCGCAGCCGGAACGCGCGCGAGGACCGCGGCCCCGGCCACCGTCGCGAGCGCACGCGCAGTGCTCGCGGTTCCGAGCACGTGGATGACCGCGCCGTCGCGCTTCTCGATGAGATCGAAGCCCCGTGCCGACAGCCGCTTGGCAAGGCCAACGGCGTCGCCGTTCGACGCGCGGACCGAGATGTCGTACACAACCCCGCCGTGCGTGGCCGCGGCCTGCCCGCCAGCGAAGGCGCTCGATATGGTCGCCATGGCCAGGCCAACGACCGCCGCCGCCGAGATCAGTGAACGGCGCAGTCGCCGCGGAGTGTTCGAAGACATGCCCCCTCGCCCCTTTCGCATTCGGCTTATGGCCAATGAATGTATGCCAGAAGCGGAAAATACGCTCGCTTGGGGTGGATCGGGCGGGACGTCCTGGTGGAGGTGAGGGGAGTCGAACCCCTGACCTCTGCCGTGCGAAGGCAGCGCTCTACCACTGAGCTACACCCCCGAAGGGAACCCAAGGCTAACAGAGGCAGGTCGGCCGGGCGGTCAGTCGGAGCCGCCGCCGAAGCGGTCGGCGTGTCGCTCCAGCGCCTCGCGCAGGTTTCGCTGCACCAGCGCTGACGACAGGTCGCCGCGCGTCTTCTCGATGATGCTGCGCGCGACGTCGGTCGAGCGCCGGAGGTTGCCCGTGACCGCGTCCGGGTAGTCCATCGAGACCAGCACGTAGTAGATGTCCTCCATGCCACCGAGGATGCGTTCGCTCTCGTCGACTTGATCTCGACGAAGCAGGTCCAGCACCGCGCGGCGTCCCTCCCCGATCGCTTCGGCCATCCCGTTCAGGTACGGCGCGACCCCCACGCCCACCTCGTCCACGGTCGGCGGCTCGGCGCCGGTCACCAGCGCCTCGGTCAGCCGGGCCTCCGCGTACTCCTTCTCAGCATCCTGCAGGTAGCCCGCGTAGCGGATCTCCGGGTGGCCGGCCACCGCGTTGCGGCCGGTGTCGACGGCTGCCCGGGATTCGTCCATGAGCCGGTGCGCATCGTCGAACTCGCCGCGGTGGATCGCCCGGATGGCGTTGGCCGATGAACGGATCGAACGGCGCGACGACGACAGCGCCTGCTCACGCGCGGCCGTGCGTTCGTCCAAGCGAGCGCGAACCTCGCCGGAGATCGACGACAGGTCCATCCGGTTGGTCAGCGCGCGGCGGCTTCGGCGCGAAGCTGCTCGAGGTCGATCTCGCCGGAGCGGTGCACGACGACGTGAACGTCGTCCTCGAGGATCATCGGCGACGGGATCGCCGGCGAAGGGATCGTTCGCAGGCCGCCGTCGACCAGTGCCCGCGGGTCGCGGACAACCATTGCCGGCGTGGCCCGGGGGGCCGGCGCCGGCTGCTGAAGCGTGCGGCGGCGCGCCGCCTGGGCGCGTTCGACCTCGACCGTTCGGATCCGCATCAGCGCGATGAGGTAGACGAACAGGACGCCCCCCAGCACCGCGGGAACGATCAGCATGCGATGCAGCGGTGGGAACAGCCCGATCACGAGCGTCAACAGCGTCAGCTCGACGAGGAACGCGAGGATCTGGCGGCGACGGCGCATCGCGCGCATGCGCGAGCGGTCGCGGGGTCCGACGAACCGCGCGCCCTTGCGCGGGATGAGCACCCAGCGGCCGGGCGTGCGGCCATTCGTTTCAGCCAGTGCGTCCATGTTTCGTTCGAACTCCTCGACGCTGGACGTCGGCGAAGACCACCAACGTCCATAGGGAAGGAGGAAGACGACCCAGATGATGCCCAGAACGCCGACGAAAAGCCAACCCAGCACCAGCCCTCCCTGCGGTCTCGTCCCCGGTCGGACCACAACATGTGGGCTGGGAAGAGAAGGTAGCACCCAAGATGTGGGCACTCAACGACATTTCGGCACAAAATCGCGCCGCCGGCTCGATTCGGGTGCGTTCGGACCGGTTCGCCGCGTTCGCGCCTCGGCCGCGATGCGTCGCGATTCGCGCTCAGCCGCGCGCGTAGTCGCCGCTCTTGCCGCCGGATTTGGCGACCAGGTGCAACTCGCCGATCTCGGCGGCGCGGTCGTACGCCTTGGCGGTGTCGTACAGCGACAGCGCGGCCACCGCGGCGGCCGTCAGCGCCTCCATCTCGACGCCGGTTCGGTCGTTCGCCTTCACCGTGGCCTCGATGCGGATCGCGCCGGCGGCCGCGTCGGGCTCCAGCACCACGCTGGCGCCGGTGATCGCGATCGGGTGGCAGAACGGGAGCAGCTCGGGCGTCCGCTTGGCGGCCATCAGCCCCGCGACCTTCGCCGCCTCCAACGGGTCGCCCTTCTTCGTGCCCGCCTGCAGGGCGCCGACCGCCTCGGTCGTCATGCGGATGACGCACTCGGCGACGGCGACGCGCTCGGTGACGTCCTTCGCCCCCACCTCGACGATGCGGGCGGCCCGCTCCTGGCTCATGCGTCGTCTTCGAGCGCCCGGAACAGCATGACCCGGACTTCGGAGCCGGCCTCCGCCGTCTCCACCCCCGGCGGGATGATCGCCAGGCCGTTGGCCTTCGTCACGGTCGTGAGCAGATTGGACGCGCCCGGGCCGGTGCTGGCGGCATGCCAGCGCCCCTGGTCGCGCGACACGCGCACGCGCGCGAACACCGTCTTCTGCTTCGGGCCGGAGACGTCGCTTTCGAGCACGGCGGTGACCTCGGGGCGGAAGATGTCTCGCCGGCCCATCATCTTGAGCAGCGCCGGGCGGATGAACACCTCGAACGACACGAACACCGACACGGGGTTGCCCGGCAGGCCGAAGTACGGCTTGCCCTCGATCATCCCGAACCCCTGCGGCATGCCCGGCTGCATCGCGACCTTGTAGAACTCCACGTCGCCGCGGCGGAAGAACGCCTTCTTCACGACGTCGCGCTCGCCCACCGAAACGCCCCCCGAGCTGACGAACACGTCCGATCGGATGGCCAGCCCCAGCACCGACTCGCGAAGCGCGTCGGGGTCGTCGCGCACGATCCCGCCGAGGTACGGGGCGGCGCCCGCCTCGCGCAGGCCGCCGAACAGCGTGAACGAGTTCGAATCGCGGATCATGCCGAACGGCGCGGGGCGTCCGGGCTCGACCAGCTCGTCGCCCGTCGACAGCACGGCCACGCGCGGGCGCGGATACACGAACACCGAGGCCCGGCCCGACGCCGCCAGCAGCCCCAGCTCCGCGGCGCCGATCTTTCGGCCCTTCGGCACGAGCACCTCGCCACCGCGCGCGTCCTGGCCGGCCGGGCGCACGTTGGCGCCCTCCGGCAGCGCGCGCTGGATGTACACGTGCTCGCCCTCCGCGTACGTCATCTCGACCGGGATCACGCAGTCGGAGCCCGCGGGGACCGGCGCGCCGGTCGCGATGCGCAGCGACTCGTCCATGCCCACGGTCCCCTCGGCCGGGTGCCCGGCCGCGGCGCGGCCCACGATCCGCAGCTTGATCGGGCTGTCCTGCGTCGCCTCCGCGACGTCGACCGCACGCACCGCGAACCCGTCCATGGCGGAGGAGGAGAACGGCGGCATGTCCATCTGTGCCGTCACGTCCCCGGCCATCACGCACGCGTGCGCCTCCGGCAGGGGAAGCTCGATGGGGGTCAGCGACGGGATGCTCTCCAGGATCCACGCGCGAACCTCGTCGACGTCGCGAAGCTCGTCGTCGTCCGCGTGGGCGTGCGCGTGGTGCGCACCGGACGCGGCGGCGGGCCTGGCGGGCGGCGAATCCGGGCGAGCTCCACGCTCCCCGCGCTCGGCTGCCTCTTCGTGAGGCGGCGCCACGGGGAACTCGGGCTTGGGATCGGGCGAGAAGCCGTAGTCGGACATCGCTACAACAGTTTCCTACGCTGCACCAGGTCGACAAGGTACTCGCGGAACGGGCCCCCCAGGTCCTCGCGGTCGATGGCCAGCTCGACGGTCGCGCGCAGATAGTCCAGCTTGTTGCCGATGTCGTAGCGGATACCTTCGAAGACGTAGGCGTACACGGCCTGCTGCTCGGCGAGCATCGTCAGCGCCGACGTCAGCTGGATCTCGCCCTTCGCGTCGGGCGTCACCTGGCGAAGCGCGTCGAAGATCTCCGGCGTCAGCACGTAACCGAAGATGACGGCCAGATTCGAC
This sequence comes from Actinomycetota bacterium, assembly GCA_036406615.1. Classification (GTDB taxonomy): domain Bacteria; phylum Actinomycetota; class UBA4738; order UBA4738; family UBA4738; genus DASXAQ01. The sequence goes on from DASXAQ010000025.1 coordinate 9,665, forward strand.
GGCGCGACCTCGGGCGCAGGCTTCTCGACGATCCGCAGCACGCGCGCGACGTTCTCGTCGACGAACTCCGGCTCGACGGCGCCGTACAGGTGGATCTCGCCCCGCGGCACCTCGCGCACGCAGATGACGCTTCGACCGTAGCGGTCGTACACCCGCATCATCTCGGGCAACAGGTCGCCCGAGGTGATGATCTCGTCGCCCAGCAGGACGACGAACGGTTCGCCGGCGACGTGGGGCTCGGCCATGGCCACCGCCGCGCCCAGGCCGAGGGGCTCGGGCTGGCGGATGTAGTGGACCTTCGCCATGTCCGAGATGCCGCGGACCTGCTTCAGCTCGTCGAACTTCCCGGACTGCTCCAGGCGGACCTCGAGCTCGAACGAGCGGTCGAAATGGTCCTCGATGGTGCGCTTGCCACGGCCCGTCACGATCAGCAGGTCTTCGATGCCGGCCTGCACGGCGGCTTCGACGACGTACTGGATGGCCGGCTTGTCGACGACCGGCAGCATCTCCTTCGGCTGCGACTTCGTGGCCGGCAGAAACCGCGTGCCGAGTCCCGCAGCCGGGATGACCGCCTTCCTCACCTTCATTCGGGACCCCTCCCCGCAGAGGGCAGGAAGTCTAGTCGGTCAATGCGTCCACACGAACCCCGGCGGGGGCGGATCGCACAGGACGTGATCCTCGGCGCGCATCGATTTCAGGATCGTCAGGAAGTCCGGGTTCGAGGCCTGGTTGTTCAGCTGGTCCGGATCCGCCACCAGGTCGTAGAGCTCCTCTTCGCCGGTGGCGTACTGGATGTACACGTCGTCGGCCGAGCGCACACCGCAGTACCCCGGATTCGACGGGCTCCCCTGATGCTCCAGCAGCACGTCGGGACGCCAATCCATCCCGGGGTCCTTCATCAGCGGGAGGAGGCTGAGCCCTTCGGTCCCCGGCATCGTGGTGCCCGCCGCGTCGGCGATGGTGGCGGCCAGGTCGACGTTGGACACGACCGAGGCGTCGGTCCGCGGCGCGATCCCCAGCGCGTCCCACCGGATGATGAACGGCGTTCGGATCGACTCCTCGTACGGGACGAGCTTGCCCTCGAGGCGGTGCGAGCCAAGCTCCATCCCCTGGTCCGACAGGAAAATCAACAGGGTGTTGGACAGGCGTCCGTCGGCCTGGAGCTCGTCCACGACGTGCCCGACCATGTCGTCGACCGACCGCAGCGTCTCGAACTGGTGCTCGTACTCGAGCTGGTCCTTCTGAATGCGGTGCGGCGTCAGCAGCGGGAGGCGCTGCACGTAGTGGGGCTTGTCGGAGACGTCGGCTTCGTTGAAGTTGGGCTGGTCGGTCAGGTTGGGCACCAGGCCGGCGAGCGACCCGGCGTACTTCGGCGCCGGCGTCATCGGCGAGTGCGGGGCGCGCGGCGCCAGATACAGGAACAGGGGCTGATCGGCGGGCGTGGAGTCGATGAACGCCTGCGCCTGCTCGTCGAACACGGTCGTGGAGTACGACGCGGGACTCGAACCGAAATGCAGCTTGGTGCCGTTGTCCGTCGCCTCCCAGTCGTAGTACGCGGCGTTCTCGCGAACGTCGAGCGTGGCGAACCACGAGTCCCAGCCCGGCGGGATGTAGTTGTGGTACGGGACCGAGTACCCGTTCAGGTACTTGCCGACCAGGCCGGTCCGGTATCCCTGCGCGTGCAGCACGGTCGCGATCGTGTTCTGGTCGTCGCCCCGCTGCGTGAAGAGATGGAAGCCGCCGTCGTCGTTGTTCAGGTAGATCCCGTTCGTGTGTGAGTAGGTGCCGGTCAGGATCGTCGCGCGGCTCGGGCAGCACAGCGGATCGGAGATGATCCCGTTCGGGGCGAACGACACCCCCTCGTCGGTCAAGCCGGCCTGGAGCTTCGGCATGAAGGACATCTCGTCCCACCGCTGGTCGTCGGTCAGGATCAGCACGACGTTCGGCTGCACGATGAACGCGTCGGTGCTGGTCGCTTCGCCGTCCGACGTCACCACCGTGATGGGCCCCGTGGTGGCGCCCTGGGGAACCGTGGCCGAGATCGTGGCGTCGTCGTCGACCGTGAACGAGGCGCTGGTGCCGTTGAACTGGACGTCGGTCGCGTCGGCGAACCCCGCCCCCGAGATCGTGACCTGGACGCCGACCGGGCCCTTCGGCGGGGAGAATCCCGTGATCGCCTGGGCGAGCGCCGCCTTGGGAACCACGGCCACCATGAGGATCGCGGCCGCGACCAGACCGAGCATTCGCATTCGAGCCCGCAACGACGCCGAACCGGAACTGGGCACTGGACCCCCTCAGGTCGCCGGCTCCCGGCACCTCTCGTTCGCCGCCGGACTTGTACCGGATTGCGACGAACCGCGTCAAGCTGTGGCCAGCACGATGTCGCGGCGTGCCGTTCGGGGCGGCGCGTACCATGCCCGAAGCGATGGAGAAGGAGCCGGCGCCGCCGACCGACGTCGACGCGGACCTGCGAGCACGAAAGCAGGCCATGCGCGCCACGGCGCAGCGGGCCCGTGCGGCGATTCCCGGCCCGGAGCTCGCGACGCGGGCAGCCGAGATCGAGCGCCGCCTGATGGCGCTGCCGGAGATGGACGGCGCCCGCATCGTCCTTGCGTTTCATGCGTTCGGATCCGAAGTGCCGACGGCGGGACTGGTGGCGCGACTGCAGCGGGAGGGCCGGAGGGTGCTGCTTCCCCAAGTCAGAGGCGAGCGGATGGAGGCGGTCGACTACCGGCCGGGCGCCGCCATGACCCGCGCGCGCTACGGGGCGATGGAGCCGGCGGGCGAGACGGCCGCGGACCCTCGCTCCGTGGACCTGGTCGTGGCGCCCGGCCTTTCGTTCGACCGCGCCGGGCGGCGCCTGGGCTACGGCGGCGGGTTCTTCGACGGATACCTCAGGCGGGTCCGGCCGGAATGCGCCGTCGTCGGGATCGCGTTCCACGAACAACTCGTCGACGAGGTGCCGGCCGGGCCGGCGGACGTGCCGGTGGGCATCGTCGTCACCGATCGCGAGGTCATCCGGGCTCCGGACGCGCCGCGTTCGGGGCCGGGTTCCGCAGCGCCGCACCTATAATCTGGCGCATGCCGACCTACGAGTACGCCTGCCAATCGTGCGGGCGGCACTTCGAGATCTTCCAGCGCTTCAGCGACGACGCGCTGACGGTCTGCGACGAGTGCGGCGGGGAACTTCGAAAGGTCTTCCACCCCGCCGGCATCCTGTTCAAGGGCTCGGGCTTCTATGCCACCGATTCCCGGCGGTCGTCCTCGACCACATCGTCGGGCGGGGATGCCTCGAAGAAGGAATCGGGATCCGACTCATCGGGCTCGGGCGGCTCCGGCTCCGGCTCCGGCTCCGGGTCGGGGTCGGGCGGATCGGGTGGGTCCGGCGACTCCGGGTCGGGGTCGGGCTCCAAGTCCGGCTCGGGCGAAGGATCGAAATCGGGATCCGGCGGCGGGTCGTCGTCGTCGGGCTCACCAAAGGAGAAGTCCGCGTGAAGGCGATTCGATGAGCGAACCGGTACGCGTCGGCGTGTTCGGAGGCTCGGGGTTCTATTCGTTCCTCGAGGACGTCGAGCACGTCGACGTGGAGACCCCGTACGGCGCCCCGTCCTCCCCCATCGCGGTCGGCGAGGTGAACGGGCAACGCGTCGCCTTCATCGCGCGCCACGGCACCAAGCACGAGTTCCCGCCGCAGAAGGTGCCGTACCGGGCCAACGTATGGGCTTTGAAAGAGCTTGGGGTCGAGCGCGTCTTCGGGCCGTGCGCCGCGGGCTCGCTGCAGGCCGGCGTCAAGCCGGGCGACTTCGTCGTCTGCGACCAGCTGGTCGACTTCACGCGCGGGCGCACGTCGACGTTCTACGACGGCCCGGTCACCACGCACGTGTCGTTCGCCGACCCCTACTGCCCGACCATGCGCGCCGTCGCCCTGGAGCAGTCGCGTTCGGCGGGGCTGTCCGTGCACGACCGCGGCACCGTCGTCGTCGTCCCCGGCCCGCGGTTCTCGACCCGCGCCGAATCGGCGTTCTTCGCGCGACAGGGGTGGGAGGTCATCAACATGACCCAGCATCCCGAGGCCATCCTCGCCCGCGAGCAGGAGATGTGCTACGCGAACGTGTCGCTGATCACGGACTACGACGTGGGCGTGGAGGGCGAGGTCGAACCCGTCAGCCACGAGGAGGTCGTTCGCGTGTTCCAGGAGAACCTGGGCAGGCTGCGCGACCTGCTGTTCGCCGCGATCGCCGCCATGCCGGCCGAGCGCGACTGCCCGTGCGCCACCGCGTTGGCGAACGCGCGCTTCGAGGTCTGAGGCCGGGCTGGCCCTACCGGTCGATCTCAACGACGGCCGCGCCGCGGAACGCGCCCGCCCGCAGGTCGTCGACCGCGTCGTTCAGCCGGTCCAGCGTGTACGTGGCGACGGTGGTGCGCACCGGGATCACCGGCGCCAGCGCCAGGAACTCGCGACCGTCGCGACGGGTGAGGTTCGCGACCGAGCGAACCGACCGCTCGCCCCACAGCAGGTCGTAGGGAAACGACGGGATGTCGCTCATGTGGATGCCACCGCACACGACCACGCCACCCTTTGCGACCGCCCGCAGCGCCGCCGGCACGAGCTCGCCGGCGGGCGCGAACACGATGGCCGCATCCAGCTCGTCCGGCGCGGGATCCCCTGACCCGCCCGCCCACTCCGCGCCAAGCTCCATCGCGAAGGCCTGAGCGGCCGTGTCGCCGGTGCGCGTGAACGCGAACACCCGGCGGCCCTCGTGCCGGGCGACCTGCGTCACGATGTGCGCGGCGGCGCCGAACCCGTACAGGCCGAGCCGCTCCGCTTCGCCCGTCATCCGCAGCGACCGGTACCCGATGAGCCCGGCGCACAGGAGCGGCGCGGCCTGCGCGTCGGGATAGCCCGTCGGGATGGGAAAGCAGAAGCGAGCGTCGGCAACGGCGAACTCCGCGAAGCCGCCGTCGAGCTGGTAGCCGGTGAACCTCGCCCGGTCGCAGAGGTTCTCGCGGTCGCTTCGACAGAACCGGCAGTCCCCGCAGGTCCAGCCGAGCCAGGGCACGCCGACGCGATCTCCTTCGGCAATTCCCCCGTCGTCGTTCGCGCCGGCCGCCTCGACGGTGCCCACGATCTGGTGCCCGAGCACCAGCGGCAGCTTCGGATCGGGAAGGTCGCCGTCCAGGACGTGCAGATCGGTCCGGCACAGCCCGCAGGCGAGGACGCGGATGCGCGCCTGGCCCGGTCCGGGCGTCGGCTCGGGCAGCTCGAGGAGCCGTGGTCTCTCGCCCCTCGCCGGCAGGACCATCGCGCGCACGCCCCGACTGTACCGGCGCGGACGCGAGCTTCGTTCGGCGATGGCGGTGTGACGGATCTCATTGCGCGCCGCCGGCGGGGGCGGTAGCGTCGCCCGATCCCCCGCCCGTTCCCCCGGATCCTCCCCCGGAACGACGAAACGTGGTCGCTCGAGGTTCGTCCCGAGGAGGTGCGGTGCGCACACGAGGACTGGCGCCGGCGCGAATGTATGGAGCCGCGTCGCTCCTGCTCGCGATCGCGGCGGGCGCGGCGCTGCACGCGTGGGCGACCGGAGCCGCCGCGGCATCGGCCGCGGGCGGACCGCCGACCCCCGTGGTCGTGGCCGGCAGCGACGTGCCGCGCGGCGCGACGCTTCGAACGGATCAGCTACGGATCGCGCGGATCCCGGCGAGCTTCGTGCCTCCGGGCGCATATGCACAGGTTTCGCAGGCCGCCGGCCGGGTGGCCCTGGCGGGCCTCTCCGCTGGAGAGGTCGTGACGCGAACCCGGCTGGCTCGCGTACGGGCGGGCCCGGTGGCGTCACTCACGCCCCAGGGACTCCGGGCCTTTGCCGTACCCACGTCGTTGCCGCCCGGTGCCGTCGCGGCCGGCGACCACGTGGACGTGGTGGCGACCTTCGGGCCCGGCTCCGGACAACCCCACAGCGAGTCGGTCGTCTCGGCGGCCGAGGTGCTGCTGGTCCTCGGTCCGCCCGGGACCGGGTCAGGTTCAAACGGCACCGGACCGGGCGGCGCGGCGCTCGACGCCGCGGCCTCGGGGGCAGGAACGTCCCTGACGCTGGTGCTGCTCGTGTCGCCGGATGAAGAGGAGCGGCTCGCGTTCGCAACAGCCTTCGCCGACCTCGCCGTCGCGGTGGCGCCGGCCGGCGAGCCGGACGCGGAGCCGGGCGGTGCCTTCGGTCAGGACGGCGTGTCGAACCAGCCCGACCCGACCGCCACGACGCCGCCGCCCACCGACACGCGCATGGAGTCGCCGTCCGGATAGGCGCTCACGTGAAGCTCGCTCGGCCGGCGGATCTCGCGCCCCTGGCTCACCACGATGCTGCCCGGCATGCCGGCCAGTTCTCGCGATGCCAGGAAGGCGCCGAGCGGACCGGCCGCCGATCCGGTGGCTGCGTCCTCGATCACGCCGACCGCGGGCGCGAACAGGCGAGCGCGGACGCCGCGGCCATCGACGGCGAACAGATACAGGCCACCCACGCCTG
>DASXAQ010000026.1:0-54754 GCA_036406615.1 Actinomycetota bacterium
ACCGAACTTCTCGCAAGAAGAGGTGGACGCGATCGTCGCGACGGCGGCCGACCTTGGAAGGTGGGTCATGTCCCACGCGCACGGGGCCGAGGGCATCAAGCGCGCCATCCGCGCCGGCGTTCGGTCGATCGATCATGGGACGTTCCTCGATGACGAAGCGGTCGCGATGATGCTCGACCGAGGTACCTGGCTCGTCCCCACCCTGACGGCCGGCGACACCACCGAGGAGATGGCAAATGACCCGAGGATTCCGGAATCGGTTCGCGAGAAGCTTCGCGATCTTGGGCGTCCCGAGTTGCACGCATTCCGGAAGGCCGCGGAGGCCGGCGTGAGGGTCGCTATGGGGACGGACTGTCCGGTGGCCCCGCACGGAACAAACCTAAGAGAGCTCCAGCTCATGGCAGAAAACGGCTTCACGCCCGGCCAGGCGCTGGTCGCGGCGACGTCGAGCGCGGCCGAGCTGATGGGCATGTCGGACGACGTCGGCACGATCGCTCCGGGCAAGCGCGCAGACCTCGTCGTCGTGAACGGGGAACCATTCAATTTCGAGAAGCTCTCCGAGCGGATCGAGGCCGTCTACAAGGACGGGGTACGAGTGGCCGTCTGACGAGCCGCTCGGCTTGTGGCGCATCGCCTGGTGGGGCGGGGAGGCCTCGAACCTCCGACCGACGGATTATGAGTCCGCTGCTCTGACCGACTGAGCTACCGCCCCTCGCAACGCATCCTACGGGCGAGCGGCAACCGTGTCGTCCGTGGCTCCGGGGGTGGGACTCGAACCCACAACCTTGGGCTTAACAGGCCCCTGCTCTGCCGATTGAGCTACCCCGGATCGTGGGCTTCGTTGGGCGGCCAGTCTAGCAGCGGCCCTCTGCCGGGCCGGGAAGCCTTCTACTGTTGCGCGAAGCGGAGGCTGAACTCCGCCGTCCCGTGGTCGTCCACGGACACGAACCCGGCGAAGTTGGGCGCGGTGATCTGGTATTCGGAGAACTGGATGGGGATCGAACCCGCGATGTCGATCTCCCCCGGCGTCCAGCGCGCCTGGACGCTCACCGTCACCGTGCGTGTCACGCCGTGCAGCGTCAGCTTCCCCGTGACGGTCCGCTTGACGACGGTGCCGGACGCGGGCTTGGACGAGAACGTGATCGGCGACGTCAATGTGAACGTCGCCGTCGGGAACGTGTCGGTCTCCAGGCCGACCGTGTGGATGCGCTGATCCCGCATCGACTTGTCGCTGGTCAACTGCTGCAGGTCGGCGGTCACGTTGACCGCGGAGACCGACAGCCCCGCGACCTTCAGCGAGCCCTCGACCGCCGTCGTCCGCCCCACCGCGTCGCTCGGCGCCGGCAGGACGGCCAGCTTCTCCCGCACGCGGTAGCCGACGAACGACCCGTTGCCGTTCACCTTCCAGGTCCCGTCGGGGTTCTCGGACGCGGCGCTCGATGCCGGCGACGCGCTCGAGGACGGCAACGCGACGGGCAGCGATGCCGGAGGCGGCGATCCGCTGCTCTGCAGCGCGAACACCGCGTACGCGCCGCCCAGCCCCACGACGAGGGCCGCGGCCACGACGATGATCAGCAACCGCCGTCGGCTTCGACCACGTCGCGGGGCTGGGCGCTTCGCCACCTAGGCCTCCGGCGTGGTGGCGGGCGGCGCCGGCGGCTCGTCTTCGGGTTGAGCCTCGGGCTCGGCCGGGGCAACAGAGGCTGTTTCGGCAGACGGCGCGGGCGCTTCCGCGCTAGGCGGGCTCGCAACCGGCGCGCTCGCGGCCGGAGGTTCGGCCCATGGCGACGCCGCGGCCGCTCCAGGATCGCCGAGGTCGCTCGACGCCTGCAGGAACTCATCGCGGCCCACCTCGCCGCGGGCATAGCGCATCCGCAACTGGTCGAGTGCGGCATCCGGACGAGCCGCCCACGCGGGCGCACCTCCGGAAGACACGGGAGCGGCGGCGGGGACCGGCATGCGCGTCAGGCGCCAGATGCCCCAGGCCACCACGACGATCAGCGCGAGGAAGAGCAGGGCCATGATCAGACCTCCGTACGTACCCCACCACGGGTGGTATCCGAACCGGATCGGCGGACCCACATGGCGAATCATCTCGACATCACCTCCAGGCGAGTCAGATGGACCGGACGACCACAGTGAATCCCGGCCACATGAGAGGAGGCTGAAGGGCTCCCGCGAACTTCCTGAGCGCTACTCGAGGTAGTCGCGCAGCTTCTGCGAGCGGGAGGGGTGGCGCAGCTTCGACAGCGTCTTGGACTCGATCTGGCGGATGCGCTCGCGCGTAACCCCGAACTCCCGTCCCACCTCTTCCAGTGTCCGCGGGTGCCCGTCGACCAGTCCGAACCGAAGCTGGATGACCTTCTTCTCCCGCTCGGAAAGGGTGTGCAGCACCGATTCCAACTGCTCCTGGAGCAGGATGAAGCTCGCGGCGTCGATCGGCACGACGGCGTCGGAGTCCTCGATGAAGTCGCCGAGGTGGGAGTCCTCCTCTTCGCCGATCGGCGTCTCCAGGGACACGGGCTCCTGCGAGACCTTGAGGATCTCGCGGACCTTCTCGGCCGGCACGCCCATCTGGTGGCCGATCTCGTCGGGCGACGGCTCGCGCCCGAGGTCCTGCAGCAGCTGGCGCTGGATGCGCGCGAGCTTGTTGATCGTCTCGACCATGTGCACGGGGATGCGGATGGTGCGCGCCTGGTCGGCGATCGCGCGCGTGATCGCCTGACGGATCCACCACGTCGCGTACGTCGAGAACTTGTACCCCTTCGAGTAGTCGAACTTCTCGACGGCGCGGATCAGCCCCAGGTTGCCCTCCTGGATGAGGTCCAGGAACAGCATCCCGCGGCCCACGTAGCGCTTGGCGATGGACACGACCAGTCGAAGGTTCGCCTCGATCAGGCGCTTCTTGGCCAGTTGCCCGTCGCGCTCGACGCGGCGGCAGAACTCCAGCAGATCGTCCCGGGTCTTCGGCCGGTAGCTGCGCGAGACCTTCTCGCGGGCGATGCCCTCGTGGCGCAGGCGCTTCTCGGGGTCCAGCTGGTGCTCGCGGATGCGCACGACCGACTCGACCACCCGGCGGAACTGCTTCTGGTCGACCTTCGTGCCGTTGCCCTCGACCCCCACGATCAACTCCGTGGAGAACTCGCCGGCCTCGATCCGCATCGCCAGGTCGACCTCCTGCGCGGCCGTCAGCAGCGGGACCTTGCCGATCTCCTTCAGGTACATCCGGACCGGGTCGTTCGTGGGTGCCTTCAGCAGCTCGTCGTCGCGCGGCAGGCGCATGCCGACGCGCGGCTCCGGTTCGACCTCCAGATCCTCGGCGGCGGCCTCGACCAGCTCGATGCCCTCGGTGCGCAGGTGGTCCTCGACCTGGGTGAGGAAGTCCTCGACCTGCTCGGGCGTGAGGTCCTCCAGCGGCAGGGCCTCGGAGATCTCCTCGGTGGTGACGAAGCCCCGCTCGCGGCCGCGTGTGGCGATGGCTTCCTTCAGGTCGTCGATGCTGACGGCGTGGACGGGCTCCGGGACGGCGACGTCGAGGTCGTCGGACTCGGGCTCCGGTGCGGCCTCCGCATCGCCATCGGCGCGCGTCGGCGGCTCCTGCATGTCCTCGATCTTTTTCGCCATAGCTTCGGTCGTCCCGTACCTCGACTGGGAGTTCGGCCGTGGGTATTGGCTCGACGGCTTATCAGTGTCCCACACGAGCGGGCCCGTGCCACCTTGCGGGCGGCCCTACTCAGATATCGGTTCCGATGGCCTCGGCGGCCTCGCGCACCCTGCGGCGGTCGGCTTCCAGCTTCACCAACTGCTCGAACAGCGTCTCGTGCTCGGCGCGATGCTTCTCGGGGTTGATGCGCTCGAGCGTCTTGCGCACCTCGTCGGCCCGGCGTTTCAGATCGAACTCCTCCAGCCGAAGGAACACGGCCTCCGCGAACTCGTCCAGCGATCGATCGCCGCATTCGATCGGCTCCATGGCCAGGCCCGCGACGTCGCGGCCGAGCGCGTCGCTTCGCGCCTCCGCCGCCGACACGAGCGCGGCCGCCTCCGCGTCCTGCGGCTCCGTGCGCAGCAGCTCCAGCGCCTTGCGCGCCTTGGCGCCGGTGAACCGATCGTCGGGGAGGGACGCGAGCCGTCGCGTGCGCTGCGGGAGGGACTGCACCAGGATCTTGAGGGCCTCGCGTTCGACGCGCTCCTGCGGCGATCGGCGGGACAGGGTTGGGCGGCCGGGCGCGACGTCGGCGGCTCCGCCTTGCTGGCGAACCATCCGCTCGAGCTGCTCGATCACCAGGTCGAACTTCTCCCCCGCGCGGTCGGCCACGATCGCCGCGTGCTCGCCGCGGCGGCCCTCGTCCTCCAGGGGCACGACGTAGCGCTCCAGCGCGGTGCGGATGCCGCGGGCCCTGGCCTCGTGGTCGTCGAGCTCGTGGCCCGAGAAGAACCGCACGATCATGTACTCGACGAGCGGCACCGCGCCGGCGACCAATTGCTCGAACGCCTGGCCGGCGCCCTCGCCGTTGGCCAGGACGAAGTCGGCCGGGTCCTGGCCCGCGGGAAGGATCATCACCAGCAGGTCGACGGGGAACTGCTGGTGGAACGCGAACGCGCGCTCGGCCGCCCGGGCCCCGGCTTCGTCGGAGTCGAACGCCAGCACCAGGCGGTTGGCGAACTTCGACAGCGCGCGCAGGTGCTCCACGCCGAGCGCCGTGCCGCAGGTCGCCACGACGCCTGGCACGCCCGCCTGGTCGAGCGCGATGACGTCCGTGTAGCCCTCCACCAGGATCGCGCGCTCGAGCCGCACGACGTCGGGCTTGGCCCGATCGAGGTTGTACAGGATCGAACCCTTGCGGTACACGGGCGACTCTGGCGAGTTCAGGTACTTGGGCGCCTCGATTGGCGGCCGGTCCTTGCGCTGGAGCAGGCGACCGCCGATCGCCACGGCGTTTCCGGAAAGATCGTGGATGGGGAACGTGACGCGGCCGCGGAAGCGATCCTTCAGGGTCCCGCCCGCGTCGGCCACCAGGCCGGCTTCGACCAGCAGCTCCGGCGAGTACGTCTTCGACAGGCGGCGCATCAGGAAGTCCGAGTACCCCGGCGCATAGCCGACCTCGAAGCGCTCGATGCTCTGGGGCGTCAGCCCGCGTCCCTGGAGGTACTCGCGGGCCTCCGCCCCCTCGCGACCCTCGAGCAGCGTGCGGTGATACAGGCGGGCCGCTTCGGCGTTGGCCTTGTGCAGCACCTGAGTGCGCCCCTGGGCGCGCCGCTCCGCGGGCGTCTGGCCGTCGTAGCGGACGGTGACGCCGGCCTCGCGCGCGAGGCGCTCGACGGCTTCGGCAAACGGGAGGTTCTCGACCTTCTCGACGAACTTGAAGACGTCCCCCCCCTCGCCGCAGCCGAAGCAGTAGTAGACCTGCTTGCTGGGGCTGACGCTGAACGAGCCGGTCTTTTCCTGGTGGAACGGGCACAGGCCGACCATGGAGTCGCGGCCCGCCTTCTTCAGCTGCAGGTGCTGCGAAACGACCTTGACGATGTCGGTGCGCTCGCGGACGGCGGCGATGTCGTCCTGGCGGATCCTGCCTGCCATCCGAGCGTTCGCTCCCTTCGCCCTGAGCCCTCGCCTACACCAGCCAGCCCCGGGGAAGGAACAGCTGCTCGTACGTCCGCAGCGCGAACCGGTCGGTCATGCCGGCGATGTAGTCCGCGATGCGGGTGGGGAGGTCGCCGGGAGCGCGCTGGTACTCGGCCGGCACCGCCTCCGGGTGCTCAAGGTAGTACGAGAACAGGGTGCGCACCAACTCGACGGCCTTGCGCTGCTCCTCGTGGGCCTCGCTGCGCAGGTAGACGCGATCGAACAGGAACTCGCGAAGCTCGTGCAGGGCGGCGGCGACGTCGTGGGACAGGCCGATCTCGGCGGCGTCCTCGCTTCGATCCACCAGGTCGGTGACCAGGCGGTCCACCCGGCGGCCGTGGGTCTCCCCCAGCGTCCGGACCACGTTCTCCGGCAGGTCCCTGCGCCGAAGCACGCCCGCGCGGACCGCGTCGTCCACGTCGTGGTTCACGTACGCGATGCGGTCGGCGAAGCGAACGACCTGGGCCTCCAGGGTGGACGGCTCGGGCATCGACCAGGGGTGGTTCAGGATCCCGTCGCGCACCTCCCACGTCAGGTTCAGCCCGCGCCCGTCGTCCTCGAGGTGGTCGACGACCCGCAGGCTCTGCTCGTTGTGACGGAACGGGCGCTCCAGGAATGGGGTGAGGGCCTCCTCGCCAAGGTGGCCGAACGGGGTATGCCCCAGGTCGTGGCCGAGGGCGATCGCCTCGGTGAGGTCCTCGTTCAGGCGGAGCGCGCGGGAGGCCGTTCGCGCGATCTGCGAGACCTCGAGCGTGTGCGTCAGGCGCACCCGGTAGTGGTCGCCCTCCGGCGAGAGGAACACCTGCGTCTTGTGCTTGAGCCGCCGGAAGGCCTTCGAGTGCAGGATCCGGTCGCGGTCGCGCTGGAAGCAGGTGCGCAGCGGGTGGGGCGCCTCGTCGCGCTCGCGGCCCTTCGACTCGGCTGCCAGGACCGCGCGCTCGGAGAGGGTCTGGCGTTCGATCTCCTCGGTTCGTTCCCGCACGCTGGTCGTCACGTGGCCTCGCTCGCGCCAGGCGCCAGGGTAGCATCGCGCCTCACCTGCGCAGGATCAGCATCCCATCCGGCCGCGCAATCATCAGGTAGACGCGCCCGTCGGGGCCGACGGCGAGGTGGCGGACCTGCGTGTCGTCGGCGAGCGACGGCATCGGCAGCCGCTCCCAGACCATCGGCGATCCGTTGTTGGCCAGGCGCAGGTACCAGCGCCCTCCGCCGCCCGGCCCGTCGCGCTGGCGGCTGGGAGCCGCCTGCACCAGCACCCCGATGGCGGCAGGCAAGGGCGCCTCGGGGAGGGCCTCGACGTTCGCCGGCACCGGCGTCCCGCGCGGGCCGAGCAGCCGGATGCGAACCGGTCGAACCAGCGAGGCTGACGCCCCCGCGTAGCTGACCGCCAGGTCCTCGTCGCCGGCGACGCGGACGTCGATCCACGCACCGGGCCCGACGGGCATGCCGGGCAGCATTCGGGTCGTCCCGGTTCGTGGGTCCGCCACGGCGAAGCCCATCGGTCCCGTTCCGAGGGCCGCAACGTCGGCGTACCCCTGGAGCAGGACGACCGGCGGGCCAGAGCCCGCGGCCGTGTACACGTTCGTCGCCACCGTGGCGCGACCCGACGACGTCAGCGGCGCGCGTCCCCGGATCATCGAGTCGACCGACGCGAGGTCGCTCGCGAGGTGAAGCATCTCCACCACGTAGATCCGGTCGCCGTGCACCTCGGACTCCACGGCGATGTCGCGCGGGTGTGGGTGCGTTCGATCGTTCGCGAACCCGCCGATGGCGCCGAGGTAGGTCCCATCCGGCGCGAAGTGCGCGATCCGGCGCTTCTCGACGTCCAGGATCCACAGGCTCCCGTCCGGTCCGACGGCAAAGGACGCCGGGAGGACCGGCAGCGAGGTCCGATGGCTCGAGACCGGCAGGTATCCGAGCTCGTCGCGCCCGGATCCGAAGGGAAGGAAGGCGACCCGCGTCCAGGCCGCCGCCGGATCCGTGGGGTCGGCGGTCAGCACCAGAGCGGGTAATCGCGCCGGGCCGGCAGTCGCGGACGCCCCGGGAGCGCCCGGGGTGCCGTTCGCGGCGGACGCGGCAGGCCGCCCCGCGGGCGATCCAACGCACGCGCTCACCGCGATGGCCACCAGGCCCGCTGCCGCGGCCCGGAGCGTTCGCCTCATGGCACGATGGCGACCGGCGGAGCGCCCAAACACTTCGGAGAGCAGTCCGGCGTCCACGCGCCACGGCGCACGGCGTCGTACGCGTCGTCGCTTCGATAGTCCTCGATGTTGATGTCGGTGCCCGACTCGTCGCCGTAGGCCTCCAGGATGTAGTCGTTGCCGACCGACGGGTACGCGTCGGTGTTCAGCAGGCCGACGTGACCGTCCTTGGCGAACGCATCCATGTACAGCGTCGTGTCACGGTGCTTGTTGGCCAGCAGGAAGAACGGGTCGTCCTTGATCGGCGAGTGGTAGTCCCACGTGTAGTACGGCCCGTGGCGGTTCTCCATCCGGTTGTACCAGCGGAACCCTTCGACGCCCTTCGTCCAGCGGAGCTCCCACGTCTTGAACACGAGCCCCGAGCAGTCCGGCCCCTCTCCCCCGCTGTCGGGCGCTCCGGGCGTGTCGTCCTTGTTGTTGTCGTTCCAGCAGCCCCCGTCCCACTCGTAGCCCTCGTTGTCCGCGACGTCGCCGTAGGCGCGCGCGTCCTCGCGCTTCAGCGAGTCCTCCGTGTGGTTGTCCTCGGAGCAGTTGCTCCCGCTCCACGAGGCGTGGCTCGCCCTGGCCGTCACCGCGACGACCACCATCGCCAGCAGCGCCACCAGCGCGGCCGACAGCACCCGACGTCCCCTCATGACGCACCCCCGATGTCGAAGCGCACGATGCGCAGGCCTGCGGGGGAGGTTCGAAGCTCGTACAGCGCCCCGTCCGCGCCGAGCCGGAAGCGCGACAACGGCGCGGTCAGCGCGAACCCGCCGCCGGCAATCTCGAACGCCCCGCGGAGGCGGTCTCCGGCGACGTGGACCACGTCGTACGCGTCGGCGGCCGGCCGGTCCCGCGACACGTGCTGCACGGCCCAGTACCCGCCGTGGCCGTCGGGTGCCGACAGGGCCAGCTCGCCGAGCTGCGCGGGGAACCGGAGCTCGACCGCATCGCTGACGGCATCGCCGGCGACGGTCCCGAGGCGGACCGAAGCCTCGGTGACCACGCCGAGCAGTGAACGCGACCCACCCACCGGCATGCCGGTCGTGAGCGGCGCTGCCGGCCGGGACGCGCCGGCGTCGACCGGCACCCAGGCGTCCAGCGGGAACGCGTGCACGAAGGGGCGACCGCCGGCCATGCGGATCTGGCCGACGATCTGCGAGTCGACGGGAATCGGCGATCCGACCGATCCGTTTGGATCGATCGCGCGCACGACGAGGTCCGATGAACCGGGCGCGCGCGACAAGATCCACGCGCGGCCGCGGGGGCCGACCGCGAGGTCCGCGGGCGGCGGCACCGATACCGGCGCCTGGCGAACCAGACGCCCACCGAGGAACACGGCCAGCCGCGCCTGTTCCTGATCGAGCAGGTACACGCGGCCGCGGGCGTCGACGTCGAACGACGATGGACCGAGCGTGGGCGACTGGCTCCCGGGCGCGAGCCCCGCCCGGAGGGGGCCGGACCCCCACGGGAGGAACAGCACCGTTCGACCATGCCGGCCCGGCCCGAACCCGCGATCCGGGACGCGGAGCGACGGCAAGGAGTCGGTGACGTAGAAGCGCAGGGCGCCCTCTTCACTCGCGAATCCGAGTGCGGACGACCGACCCTGCGCTCGGGCGCTGAGCGCGAAGCGCACGACGTCGGTGGACGTGCCCGTGTCGGCGCGCGCCGCGCGTGCCTCCCCGATCGCACGCGAAGCGGCGGCCGACAGATCGACCAGGAGGTCCGGCGTCGCGCCAACCGTGACGGATCGCCACGCCCCCGATGCTCCGGTCGCGGCCGACGCCGTCAGCGTCGCGGCGCACGCGCGGCCGGCCGCCGTCGCGCACACGACGTCCACCGGGAACCGAACGCGCTCGCCCGCTCGGACCAGGATCGGCGGCGTGTAATAGATGCGCAACAGCCGGACCGCGCTTCTCGACGTCGACGCACCGGCGGTCGTGGCCGTCGCCCTTGCCGGAACGACTGCGCCGGCGACGACGACGGCCAGCGATACAGCCATGGCCGTCAGCACGGCGAGCTTCACCCTGGAAGGCATGCCTCCCACCCCCTCGGGAAGGACCCTGGGAAGGGTGTCCCGGGAAGGACCGTGGGAAGGCAGATTGCGGGGAGGTGGCCGGCCGCTACACCCGGCCGACCATCAATGCTACGCGGCGGGTTGCACCGTTTGCATGGGGCGCTTGGGGGAATCTCCGCGCGAGCCGGGTGATTCGCAGGGGTAGGTCAAACGCACGCGACGGACGAGACGGACGTGACGGATGCCGCCGATTCCACCGATGCGACCGATCCGACTCGACGCGACTCCCGGATCAGCGCGACGCGGACTCGGAGGACCCGAGCACCGCCTGCCCGGCGGCAAGCCGGGCCGTCTCCACGCGGAACGGGGAGCAGGACACGTAGTCCAGGCCGATCTCGTCGCAGAACACGACCGAGGCGGGATCGCCACCGTGTTCTCCGCAGATGCCCAGGTGCAGCGACGGGTTCGCCGCCCGCCCCTCCTCGGCCGACATCCGCATCAGCCGCCCGACGCCTGCCCGGTCGATCGTGACGAATGGATTGGCGGGCAACAGCTTTCGTTCCTCGTACCTCGCCAGGAACTTCCCGATGTCGTCTCGCGAGAACCCGAACGCCGTCTGCGTCAGGTCGTTCGTCCCGAACGAGAAGAAGTCCGCGACCTCGGCGATCTCCCCCGACGTCACGGCCGCACGCGGCAGCTCGATCATCGTGCCCCAGTGCAGCTTCAGCGACGCGCCACGCCGCGACAGGACGTCCGCCGCCACGGGCTCGAGCTCGTCGCGCATCTGCCGCAGCTCCTCGCGCGTGGCCGTGAGCGGGATCATGATCTCCACGATCGGGTGGCCGCCGGCGTCCGCCCGGTCGCACGCGGCCTCGACGATCGCGCGCACCTGCATCGCGTACAGGCCGGCCTTGAAGATCCCCAGGCGCACGCCGCGCAGCCCGAGCATCGGGTTCGCCTCGTGCAGCTCCTCGACCTTGCGCAGGATCCGCCGCGCCTCCTCCAGGTCGATCTCCTCGTCGCGCACGGTGATCGACGACTCGTCCTTCGCCTCCGCGACCGCGACGGCCACCGCCAGGTCCACGTGGTTCGGCAGGAACTCGTGCAGCGGGGGGTCCAGCAGCCGCACCGTGACGGGCACGCCGTCCATCGCGGAAAAGATCCCGACGAAGTCGTCGCGCTGCAACGGCATCAGCACGTCGTAGGCCTGCTGCTCCTGCTCTTCGGTCTCCGCGAAGATCATCGTGCGCACGGCCGCCACGCGCTGTTCGCCGAGGAACATGTGCTCGGTGCGGCACAGGCCGATGCCCTCGGCCCCGCGTCCTCGGGCATTGGCGGCCTGCTCGGGCGTGTCGGCGTTGGCCCGAACGCGAAGCCGCCGTACCTCGTCCGCGCGGGCCATGAACGCCTGGAACGCGTCCCAGATCGTGAGCTCGCGCGCGTCCCGGTCGCCCTTGATCGCCTTCTCGAGCGGCGCCGGCTCGAGCTCGAGCTGCTCGAGATAGACCGTCCCGTCGGTGCCGTCGATCGTCACCCAATCGCCCTCGGACACGCGGGACCCGTTCACCTCGAACGCGCTCGCGCCGCGCTGAATGCGGATGTCGTCGGCACCGCACACGGCGGAGATGCCCTCGCCGCGGGCCACGACCGCCGCGTGCGAGTTCGTCCCGCCGGCGCTCGTCAGGATGCCCTGCGAGCGGATCATGCCGTGGTAGTCGTCGGGCGTGGTCTCGCGGCGGACCAGGATGACCTGCTCGCCGCGGTCGGCCCAGTCGGCGGCGGCGTCGGCCGTGAACACCACCCGGCCGACCGCGGCCCCCGGCGAGGCGTTGAGCCCTCGGGTCGCCGGCTGCTTCGAGCTCTTGAGCTCGTCCTTGATCACGGGCTTGAGCAGTTGCTCCAGGCGATCGGGGTCCAGCCGCAGCACCGCTTCGTCCACGTCGATCAGGCCCTCGTTCAACATGTCGAAGGCCATCACCCACTCGCCGAACGCGGTGCGCTTGCCCACGCGCGTCTGCAGGAACCACAGCTTGCCGCGCTCGATCGTGAACTCGATGTCGCACATGTCGCGGTAGTGGCGCTCCAGCGTGTCCATCCCCGTCCTGAGCTCGCCGTAGGACGCGGCGTCCAGCCGTTCGAGCTCGGCCACCGGCAGGGTGTTGCGGATGCCGGCCACCACGTCCTCGCCCTGGGCGTTCGGCAGGTAGTCGCCGTACGGCTCCCGCTGCCCGGTCGCCGGGTTGCGGGTGAACACGACCCCGGTGCCGGAGTCGTCGCCCATGTTGCCGAACACCATGGCGACCACGTTCACGGCGGTACCGAGGTCGTCGGAGATCTTGTTCTGCCTCCGGTACGCGACGGCGCGCGAGCCGTTCCACGAGCGAAACACCGCCTCGATCGCCTGCGTCAGCTGCGTCCGCGGGTCCTGCGGGAAGTCCTGGCCGGTCTCGTCGCGCACGATCGCCTGGAACTCGCGCGTGAGCGCTTCGAGCTCCCGGGCGTCGAGGTCAGTGTCCTTCGCGCCCTCGCCCTTGGCCTCCTTAGCCGCGTCCAGGCGCTCCTCGAAGCGGTCGCCGTCGATGTCCAGCACGATCTTGCCGAACATCTGCACGAACCGGCGGTACGCGTCCCAGGCGAAGCGCTCGTTCGACGTCTGCGCGGCCAGGCCGACGACGCTGCGGTCGTTCAGCCCCAGGTTCAGGACGGTGTCCATCATTCCCGGCATCGAGAACTTCGCCCCCGAGCGGACGGATACGAGCAGCGGGTCGTCGGCGTCGCCGAGCGACTTGCCCATCGCCTGCTCGAGCGACGCCAGGTGGGCGGCGGTCTCGTCCTCCAGTCCCTCGGGGAACCCGCCGCGCGACAGGTAGGACAGGCAGGCCTCGGTGGTGATCGTGAACCCCGGCGGCACGGGCAGGCCCATCCCCGTCATCTCGGCGAGGTTCGCCCCCTTGCCGCCGAGGAGGTCCTTCATCTCCCTGTTGCCTTCGGAGAAGTCGTAGACGAACTTGGTTCCGGCCATGCGAGCCCTCCGCGCGCCTGCCTCGATGCCTGCAGTCTATCGGCCACTCCGGCTACGCTGAGCCCGGCGCCCGTCCGCGGCGCGGTGGCGCGGGCCGCGCGCCTGTGGCGCGACACCGAACGGGGGCGAGCGATGGCGAAGGTGCGGTTCAGGGCGGAGCTTCGCCGAACCGACAGGGGCGGCGGCGGCCACCTCGTGGAGGTCCCGGCCGAGGTCGTCGAGGCGCTCGGCGGAGGCGGCCGGATCCCCGTGAACGCGACGTTCAACGGTATCCCGTACCGGGGCTCGATCGTCCGGATGGGCGGCGGGCCGTGCCTCGGCGTGCTGAAGTCGATCGTCGAGGAGGCGGGCGTCGACTACGGCGACACGCTGAACGTCGTGGTGGAGCGCGATGCGGCCGAGCGAACGGTGGAGCCTCCGCCCGAGCTGAAGAAGGCGCTCGCGGCGAACCGCACGGCCGCCGCGGCATGGGAGAAGCTCTCCTTCACGCGGCGCAAGGAGCTCGCGCGAGGCATCGAGGACGCGAAGAAGGCCGAGACGCGCGAGCGCCGGCTTCGGGCCGCCGTCGACGAGCTGACCGGAAAGTCCTAGCGCGCCTCGGGGCCGGTCAGCGATTCGGTCGGCCGTCCCAGCTCGCCGAACGCGCGCTCCCACGGCACGTGGCACGACGTGTCGACGACCTCCGACTTCTCCAGCACGAGCTTCGCGTAGCGGTGGAAGCCCTTCGGGTTCTCCAGCAGCTCGAAGAACTTGTTGTACCGCTCGTGGTTCTCGAAGAAGTCGCCGGCCAGCATGTAGTGGCCGGCCGCCATCGCGCTCTCGTGGGCCTTGTGGACCTCGCTCTCGGCGCCGACCTGCGCCCACGTCACCGTGAACGGACTGTAGAACAGCCGGATCATCCGGTGGACGAACTCGTATGCGCCGGTGACCAGCCCGTACGCGGCGGCCATCCGAGCGCCGCCGTCCGGGTCGCCCTTCAGCACGCCGTCGAGCGCGGCGCACACCAGGGACGCGGTCTTGATCGACAGGAACACGCCGCTGGAGAAGATCGGGTCGATGAACCCTCGGGCGTCGCCGATCATGGCGTAGTTGGAGCCGAAGTGGTGCTTGACCTCGTACGAGTAGTTGCCGTTCACCTGGGTCGGCAGCGCCTGCTCGGCGCCATCAAGGAGCCCCGCGGCGAACGGCGACGCGGTCAGCTCCTGCATCATCAGGTCCTGCTGCCAGTTGGGCGCGCCCGACCGCGTCAGCGCGCGGTGCTGCTCGCGCAGGTACGCGTTGCTCATCACCGCGCCGGCGGTGACGCGGTCCTCCCCGAGCGGGAAGATCCAGATCCACCCCTTCTTCTCCCCGCCCATGTACAGGATGAGCGACATGCCCTCCTCCAGGCCGCCGGCCATCTCGACGCCCGTCCAGTGCGACCACAGCGCCGTCCGATCCAGCTCCGGCCGCGGGGCGCGCCAGCCCTTGCGCGTGCCGACGATCGCGTCGCGCCCGCTGGCGTCGATGAGGAACCGCGCGCGATGCGTCCGTTCGACCCCGGCCGCGTCCACGCTGCGCACGGACACCGTCTCGCCGTCCAGCAGGTCGAAGTCCGAGACCCGGGTCTCCTGGCGGACCTCGGCGCCGCAGGCGGCGGCGTTGTCGAGCAGGATCGTGTCGAACTCGGCGCGGTTCACCTGGAACGACAGGTACGTGTGGTCGTGGATCACGTGGCTGAAGCACCAGGACGTGAACACCGACCCGTCCTTGCTCATGAACCGCACGCCGGGCTTGCGCACGAACGACGAACGGAGCTTCGGCAATACGCCGAGGTCCTCGAAGAGCCGGTAGCAGAACGGCAGCATGCTCTCGCCGACGTGGTCGCGCGGGAAGCGCTCGCGCTCCAGCAGGAGGACGTCGTGTCCTCGCCGGGCCAGCCATGTGGCGGCGCTGGAACCCGCCGGGCCGCCGCCGACGACGATCACGTCGCGCGATTCGTCCTGGGTCACGAGGCCAGAGACTGTACCGCCGTTGACGAAGGCCGAAGCGGCGTGGTTTGGTGGGGACCCGTCCGCGGGAGGCCGCAATGCCGGTGTCGGAGCGCAATTCGAAGGTCGTCTACGAGGGGCTGAAGGCCGCCGGCGTCGGGCTCGTCTCCGCCCTGCCCGAGACGTGGCTGGTCCATCTGATCCGCATGGCCGAGGACGACCCCGACATGATCCTGGTTCGCCTGGCGAAGGAGGAGGAGGGCGTCGGCGTCTCGATGGGCGCGCACCTGGCGGGAATGCCTTCGGCGCTGCTCATGCAGAACCACGGCCTGCTCCAGTCGATCAACGGCATCGTGTCGGGCGCGATGCTCTACAAGATCCCGCTGGTGATGATCGTGAGCGACCGCGGGCACCTGGGCGAACGGGACCCCTGGCAGACGGAAGGCGGGAAGTTCACGCGGCGGATCCTGGACGCGCTGAACATCGTGCGCGACGAGCTGCGAGACCCCGACGAGGCCGACGAGAAGATCGCCCGCGCGGTGGCGCTCGCGCAGTCCTCGCTGTCCCCGGTGGCGCTGCTGCTCACCCGCGAGCTGATGTGGGAGGAGCCGGCGCCGTGACGCCGCGGCGGTCCGGGAGGCGCGCACGGTGAAGCGCATCGACTGCCTCGAGGCGATCTATCCCGAGCTCGGCGAGTGCGCGGTCGTCACGATCATGGGCGCGGTCGCCGTCGAGCTGTATTCGCTCGGGCACCGGCCGAACTTCTTCTACCTGGAGCACGCCATGGGCCTGGCGTCCTCCACCGGCCTGGGGATCGCGCTGGCGCAGCCCTCGCGCAAGGTGGTGGTCATCGACGGGGACGGCTCGGTGTTGATGAACCTCGGCGGGCTCACGACGCTGGCCCGGTACGCGCCAAAGAACCTGACCCACATCGTGTTCGACAACGAGAGCCTCCTGTCGGTCGGCGGCTTCCCCACGGCGACCGCGACGGGATCGGACCTGGCCGCCATCGCGCGTGGCGCGGGCATCGAAAACGCGGCCGCGGTCACCGACCTGCACCAGTTCGGCGCGACCGCGAAGCTCGCGATCGCCTCCGATGGCCTGTCGTGCGTCGTGGCCAAGGTGGAGGACGTGGGTCCGGCGTCGTTCCACATGGACCTGCACCTGCTGGAGAACCGCTTCGAGTTCGCCCGGGCCCTGCGCCCCGCCGCGGCCTCGTAGCCTCACCGTCGACCGAAGGAGGGCGAGCATGGGCATCCTGTCGTCGCTGACCGAGGCCATCGCCTCCGGATCCGTGACGGTGATCGACCTCACGCAACCGCTGTCGGATCGCACGCCGATCCTCAAGCTCCCCGAGCCGTTCGCGAATACGCCCGGCTGGACGACGCACGAGCTCTCCCACTACGACGAACGCGGCCCGGGCTGGTACTGGAACCGGTTCGAGGGCGGCGAACACGTCGGGACGCACTTCGACGCGCCGATCCACTGGATCACCGGCCGCGACGGCGACGACGTCGCCACGGTCCCGGTTCGAAACCTCATCGGCCCGGCCATCGTGATCGACCGCGTCGCCGAGGCCGAGAAGGACCCCGACTACCTGCTGAGCGTGCAGGACATCGAGGCGTTCCAGGCCGAACACGGACCGGCGGCGCCGGGCACATGGCTGCTGTACCGGACCGGATGGGATTCGCGGGCCCACGATCAGGACGAGTTCCTGAACGCGAACGAGACCGGCCCGCACACGCCCGGCGTGGCGGTCGAGTGCGCGAAGTGGCTGGCGCAGGAGAGCCCCTTCGCCGGCATCGGCGTCGAGACCGTGGGCACCGACGCCGGCGCCGCGCACTCGTTCGATCCCGCGTTCCCCTGTCACCAGTTCATGCTGGGCGCGAACAAGTACGGGCTCACCCAGCTCGCCAACCTGAAGCAGCTGCCCGCGACCGGCGCGGTCATCGTCGTGTCGCCGCTGAAGCTCGTCGGCGGGTCGGGCAGCCCGACGCGCGTGCTCGCCCTGGTGGAGGCCTGAGCGCGGTGGCGGACCTGTCCCCCGAGCTGGAGGCCCTTCGCCGAACGGTCCCCGCGTTGGAGTCCCAGGTCTACCTGGCCAACTGCTCGCAGGGACCGCTGTCGACGCCGGTTCGAGACGCGCTGGCGTCGTTCCTCGACGGATGGAACGACGTCCCGTTGAACTGGGACCGCTGGATGGAGGAGGTCGAAGCGGCGCGGGCGTCGTTCGCGGCGCTCGTCGGAGCCGAACCGGTCGACGTCGCCATCGGCACGTCGTTGTCGCAGCTGGTGTCGTCGATCGTCAGCGCGCTGGTGCGGTCGCGCCAGTCGCCGCGCCGGCGCATCGTGACCAGCGCCGCCGAGTTCCCGGGCGTGGCCCACGCGTGGCTGGCGGCGCGCGCGTACGGCTGGTTCGTCGAACAGCTCCAGGCCGATGCCGTCGCGCCGCTGGAAACGATGGACGTCGTGGCCGCCATCGACGACGCGACGGCCGTGGTGTCGGTCCCGTACGTGAGCTACGCGAACGGGGCCATGCTTGACCTCGAGCCGATCGTGGAGACCGCCCACGCGCACGACGCGCTGGCGTTCGTCGACGTCTACCAGGCCGCCGGCACGATCCCCATCGACGTGCGCGCGCTGAACGTCGACCTGCTGGCGTCGGGGGCGCTGAAGTACCTGATGGGCACCGCCGGCATCGCGTTCCTGTACGTGAACCCGGACCTGCGTGACCGGCTGCTGCCGACGGTGACGGGATGGTTCGGCCGCGAGGATCCATTCGCGTTCGACGCGACGACGCTGGACTACCCCCAGTCGGCGTCGCGCTTCGACCTGGGCACCCCGCCCGTCGTCAACGCGTACGCCGCTCGCGCCGGGATCGAGCTGGTAATGCAGACCGGACCGGCCGCCGTGCGCGCTCACCTCGAGCAGCTGTCGGCGGCGGCATTCGACCTGGCGGGTCGGCTGGACCTGCGCATCCTGGGGCCGAAGACGCCCGAGTCCAAGGGCGCGACCACGGCGTTCGACGCCGGCTCGGCCGAGCGCGCGGACGAGGTGGCCGAGGCCCTGCGGGAGCGCGACGTGATCGTGGCCCCGCGCGGGCGGGCGGTTCGGCTGGCGCCCCACGGATTCACCCGGCAGGACGAGTTGGAGCACGCGATCACCGAGCTCGCCGGGGTGCTGGCCGCGGCCCGGACGTGAGCGAGCACGCGGCCTTCCACGTCGGCCGCCTCGGACCGCTCGGGCCGGTGGACGCGTCGGCGTCCGGCGGGGTCGTGCGGGAGCGAGTGACGATCGACGCGGCCGTCGGATGCCGGAACCTGGAACAGCGCGTGCTGGACATCGCGCCGGGCCGCACGCCGTCCGCCCGAAACGCCGCCAGCGAGGAGGTCGGGTACGTGGTCTCGGGCCGCGGACGCCTGGTGGCGGGCTCCGAGACGCTGGAGCTGCGGCCGGGATGCGGCATGCTGATCCCCCCGGGCGTCGACCACCACCTCGAGAACGACGGGCCGCAGGACCTGGTGGTGGTCTCCGTCCGGGCGCCGCAACCCGGAGTCGCTGAAGCGGCGCGCGAGGCCGGCCGGGCGAGCTCGACGGCCGCAGCCGTGCACGAGGACGACGAGCACCCGCTGCCCGCCGGCGACGACCGGACGTTCAAGCTGCTGATCGACCCGCGCTACGGCGCGCGCCACGTGACGCAGTTCGTCGGGTTCATCGAGCGCAGCCGCGCGCCGATGCACACGCACACCTACGAGGAGGTCATCTTCCTGCTCGCAGGAAGCGGGGTCGTGCACGCGGGCGACCATCGCGTCCCGATCTCAGCCGGGTCGTTCGTCTACCTGGCTCCCGGGACGCCCCACTGCCTGGAGAACGCGGGGACGCAGACCCTGCGGCTGCTGGGCGTCTTCAGTCCCGCCGGCAGCCCGGCCGACAAGCGCGAGGACGCCCACGGGTCCTGACCTTCGGTCGCGCCGCGGCGGGAGCGCCCGGTCGGTGTGATACCGTCCCCCGCCGTGACGACCCCAGGCGACGACGGCACGATCGACCCGAGCGTGTGGGCGGCCCGCGCCGTACGCCACAACGACGTCGGGGAGTTCGAGGCCGCGGCGTCGGCGGCCGAACGGGCGATCGGGCTGGGCGCCCGCGGCGCGGCGCCGCACATCTCGCTCGGCTGGGCGCTCGAGAACCTCGACCGCGACCCCGAGGCGCGCGTCGAATACGAGCTCGCGCTGCGCGCCGAGCCAGAGAACATCGATGCGGCCGAGGGGTTGGGCAACGTGCTGCACCGCCTCGGCGAACGCGACGCGGCCGCCGAGTACTTCCGGCTGGTGACCGAGGCCGCGAGCGGGATCAGCGACCCCGACGCTGCCACGCTGGAGGTGCTGGGCTGGAGCCAGTTCCGCCTGGGGCACCTGGACGAGGCGGTGCACACGCTTCGCACGGCGCTCACGCTCGAACCCGGCCGGGCCGCGGCGCGGTTCGACCTGGGGCTCGCGTTGCTGTTGGGCGAGCAGCCGGACCGGGCGGAGAAGGAGTACGAACGGGCCCTCGCGGACCTCCAGGGCTGGGAGCCGGGCCGCCGCGAGGCCGCCGTCGGCGTCGCCTCGTTCGACCTGCGCGAGTACCTGCGCGACGGCGCGTCGGCAGGCTGGGCGATGCGCGGCGAAGACATCCTGGCCCTGCTGGAGGACGCCCGGAGCGGGTCGGTCGGGGGCGGCTGAGCCTCAGGCCGCGTCGGGACCGATCGCGGCCGGCGTCACCTCGAGCCCCACCTCGGCCTCGCTGGAAGCCAGCAGCACCGGCGCGCCCGACATCGAGCCGTCGCGCTCGATCGTGCGCATCCCCGGCAGGAACAGGGCCGCCAGGGTGACGGCTCCGCCGAGCACCCCGGCCCACACCAGGGTCGCCCGCACCCCGATCGCGTGCGCGATCGGTCCGGTGAGGGCGAACGAGACCGGCAGCAGCCCGATCGAGATGAACCAGTCGAAGCTGGACACCCGTCCCAGCAGCCGCGCCGGGACCAGGCGGTGCTTCGTCGTGGCCCACCAGACGGTGCCGGCCGCCTCGAAGGCGTTGAACGCGAAGCACGCGGCCATCGCCTGCCACGGCAGCCGCGCCAGGCCGTAGCCGGCCACCGAGAACGTGGCGATCGCCCACGACACGTACATCGCGGTGACGTGGCGCCGCGGCATCCCGCGCTGTCCCACGACGATCGCGGCCAGGATCGCCCCGAGGCCGCCCGCCGCGAAGACGAGGCCGAGGTCGCCGCCGCTGCCCCGCATCACGTTCTTCACGACGAACGGCAGCAGCACCTCGGTCGGGCCCATGAACAGCAGGTAGGCGACCGTCGCGGCCAGGAACGTCCCCCACAGCCACACGTGCCTGCGCACGAACCCGAACCCCTCGCGCACCTCGGTCCACGCCGAGACCGGGCCCGCGGC
Source organism: Actinomycetota bacterium (assembly GCA_036406615.1). Classification (GTDB taxonomy): domain Bacteria; phylum Actinomycetota; class UBA4738; order UBA4738; family UBA4738; genus DASXAQ01. Next base: position 20,257 of record DASXAQ010000026.1, read on the forward strand.
GCCCGCGGCCGGGGAGGGCCGCGCACGCATCAACAGCAGCATGGCCACCGAGACGAAGAACGATGCGCCGTCGACGACGAGCGCGCCGCCGGCGCTCCACGCCGAGATCAGCACGCCCCCGAGCGCGGGGCCCGCCAGGCGCAGCGCCGCAGGCCGCACGAACTGGTCGAGCGAGTTGGCCTCCGCCAGCAGCCCGGGCGGCACGAGATCCGGCACGATCGCGTCGAACGCCGGCCCGAAGAATGCCGTGCCGGCGCCGTACGGCACCGCGAGCAGCAGCACCTCCCACAGCCGGAGCGCCCCGGCGACCGCCAGCCATCCCATGGCCAGCAGCGCCGCACCGCGCACCAGGTCGGCGGCGATCATGACGACCCGTCGCTCGACGCGGTCGCTCACCACGCCGCCCAGCAGCAGGAACAGCACGTTCGGCACGGAGATCGCCACGCCGACGACGCCGAGGGCGGTCGGAGCGTTGCGCAACTGGTACACCTGCCAGGCCAGCGCCACGTAGAAGACCCCGTCGCCGAGCAGCGACACGGTCATGCCGGTCCACAGCAGCCGGAAGTCCCGGATGGACAGCGGCCGGAGCATCCGGACGCCGCGCATCAGCCGGCCTCGCGCGCCGCCTCGCTCCCGGCGGACGCCGCTTCGCTTCGCGACTTCAGCGCGAAGCGTTCCGTCACCTCGCCAAGCACCTCGCAGAGGCGATCGATCTGCTCGTCCGTGTTCACGGCCGTGACCTGGACGCGGAACCCGACCTCGGCCTTCGGCACCAGCGGGTACGCCGCCAGCGTCGTGTAGATGCCGCGGTCGAACAGGTGACGGCCGCACTCGTCGATGTCCTCGTGGTTGGCGAGCGGGATCTCGACGATCGGGTGGCCCGACTCGTTCGGCGTGTAGACGTCCAGTGCCTCGAGCGCGTCGAGGATGGTCCGGGTCTTGCGCCACAGCTCGGCTCGGATGGCGTCGCCGCGGACGGCGTTGACGCGCAGGCCCGCGATGGACGTCGCGAGCGACGCGACCGGAGACGGCCCCGAGTACAGGTACGGCGGCGCCGCGACCTTCAGGACCTCCTTCAGCCGCGTCGGGCACGTCAGGAACGACAGCAGCGACGAGTACGACTTCGACATGCCGGCCACGAGCAACACGTTGTCGTACGGCAGGTCGAAGTAGCGGATCAGGCTGTTGCCCCTCGTCCCGTACGGGCACGGCTCGTCTGGGGTTCGCTCGCCGACCACGCCGAAGCCGTGCGCGTCGTCCACGTACAGCAGCGCGTCGTGCTCGGCCGCGACGGCGGCGAAGTCCCTCAGGTCCGGCCAGTTGCCCGTCATGGAGTTCACGCCGTCCATGCAGATCACGCGCGGCGAGGGTCCGCTGGCGGTCCTCAGCAGGTCGTCGAGGTGTCCGGGATCGTTGTGGCGGTAGCGGTGGATCGTCGCGCCGTGGCCGGCCGCGACCGAGCAGCCGTCGTAGATCGTCTTGTGCGCGCGCTGGTCCAGGAAGATCGTTCCCGCGCCGGTCAGCACCGGGATCACCGACATGTGGATGTGCGTGATCGTCGGCAGCGCCAGCGTGTCCTCGCACGCGAGCAGGTCGGTGAGGTCCTGTTCGATCTCCTCGTAGAGCACGGGGCTGCCGAGCAGCCGCGACCAGCTCGGATGGGTCCCCCACCGGTCCAGGTATTCGGGAACGGCCTCGATGATCTCCCGGTCAAGATCGAACCCGAGGTAGTTGCAGGAGGCGAAGTCCGCGAGCCACTGGTCCCCCACCCGGATCATCCGGCCGTCGACCTCGTCGATGACGGCGTCGAGCATCGGGTGCGAGGACTTCAGCCGGGTGAGGTCGGCGACCGTCTCAAGCCAGCGGTCGAGCCAGTGGTCGGTCTCGCGTCGAAGGGGCTTGGCGTCGGCCGGGCCGTCCGCGGCGCGACGGCGCGAGATGGACGCGACGCGTTCGGGCGCGCGAGCACCCGAGGGCTCGTCCCCGGCGTCATCGGGCAGCCCGGCAAGACCGGCATCGGCCGACATGCGTTGAATATCGGACGAACGGGCACGGCGCTTGACCGGCCCACGGTGGTGTCAGTCCGCGCCGGTAACGGCCTCGAGCCGCTGCAGCGTCGGCGCGTCGGACGCGAACAGGACGCTGACGGTGCCGTCCAGCGTCTCGACCTCGCCCATGGTCCCGGCCTGCGGCAGCCACGACCGCACCGCTGCCGCGAACTGTCCGGCATCCGGCGCCGTGTCCCAGACCGTCTTCATCAGCACGGCGGAGTGGGTCCCGTCGCTCCACGCCCGGTACTCGGCGCCGCCCCATCCCGCCGCCGCCGACTCGGCCTGCGTCTCGGGCAGGTGCAGCGCGAGCATCAGGCGGAGCCAGTCCTCGCCCGGCTGGGCCTGGTCGATCAGGCGCCACTGCGGGCCGAGGTGAGACGACAGATCGGGGACGACGACCGGGATCGGCCGGTCGGAGGGATACCGCGACGGGTGCAGGATCTGCTCCGTCGACAGAGGCGGGCTGCGGAACGCGGCGTCGACGGCGGACTCTCCCCCGCGCTGCTCCAACGCGCGGACGAAGCTCAGCCCCGCGGTATACGGAAACGATTGCAGCGAAAGAACGAACGAGGGGATCGTCGCCGGCGGCGGCGACCCCTCGGTGGCCTCCTGATTGAGCTGGCCGAGCTGGTCCTGGGTCAGGAAGCGCTGCGCCCACCGCACCGAGTTGGACACGGCGTCGCCCTCGATCAGCGCGGTGAACGCCGACGAGCGTTCGTCCTGGCACGTCTGCTGGAGATCATCCGCCAGCGGTCCGAACCGCAGGCGCTGGTCGTCGAGGGCATGCGTCAACTCGTGCGACAGGACGAACTGCTGGTACGCGTTCGGCGTGGACGAGCCGACGAACACCAGCCGCTGCGTGTTGGTGTCGTAGTAGCCGAGGATCTGGGAGCCGTAGTAGTCGAGCAATGCTGCTCGAAGGTCGGTGCCCCTCGGGATCACGCCGATCGTCATCCAGGCCTGGCCCTCGCCGTCGACGAGGTCCTTGGGGAGCTGCTGCTCGACCTGGCTGCGCAGGCTCTCGTTCAGTTGCTCCTGGGTGACCGGCTCGGGCGCCACGGGGTGCACGAACTTCAGATCGCGAACCTGCTCCACCTGCCCGGCGATCCGCTGGACGTAGCCGGGCAGCGCGGCCGGGCTGGGCGGAGCCGCCGTCGAGGGCGCCGGATAGTCGCACAGGGGGTTCGGCTGCGCGCTCACGATCGGCCGCCCCGCGGCCGGCGCGGCCGACCCGGCCGAGGCGCTCGGGGCCGACCCGGACGATGTGGAGCTCCTGGTGCAGGCCGCGAGCAGCAGGCCAGCGGCCAGCAGCGCGGCCGCCGCTCGGCCGCGGGCTGCCGCGATCCGCCTCATCGGCGGGGCCGCAGGAACAGGGCCGCGGCGGTCAGGACGACCGCCGCGCAGGACAGGCCGAGCGAGGTCCACGCGAACCGCGTGCTGCCCGGGTTGAAGTTCGCCACGCCGACGCTCACGCCGGCGAGCAGGAGCGCGACGAACGCCACGACGAACAGTCCCATGGGCGTGACCCGGCGGCGGCGCCGCGCCGAGCGGGTCGCCGGGACCTGGTAGTCCGCGGTGTCATAGCGGACGTCGGGCTCGGTGACGCCGGCCTCGGCAGCACCGGGCTCGGCAGCACCGGGCTCGACCACCTCGGGCTCGCGTTCGATGCTCATCCCAGGCGCTCCTGCAGGTAGTCCGGAAGCTTCTCGATGGGGATGCGCTCCTGGGCCATCGCGTCGCGGTCGCGCACGGTCACCTGCCGGTCGTTGGCCGTGTCGAAGTCCACGGTCACGCAGTACGGCGTGCCGATCTCGTCCTGGCGACGGTAGCGCCGCCCGATCGCGCCGGCGTCGTCGTAGTCGGCCATCCACCGCCCCTTCACCAGGTCGAACACCCCTCGCGCCTGCGGGACCAGGGCCTCGTTGCGCGACAGCGGCAACACCGCAACCTTCACTGGCGCCAGGTCGCGGTGCAGCCGCAGCACGGTTCGCCGTTCCATCGCACCCTTCGCCGAAGGGGCCTCGTCGGTTTGGTACGCGTCCAGCAGGAACGCCAGCACGGCGCGATCGACCCCTCCGGCCGGCTCGATCACGTACGGCAGGTAGCGTTCCTCGCGCTCCTGATCGAAATACGTGAGGTCCTGGCCCGACGCCTCCTGGTGCCGGCGCAGGTCGAAGTCCGTCCGGTTCGCGATCCCTTCGAGCTCCGACCAGCCGAACGGGAACTCGTACTCGATGTCCGTCGCGGCCTTCGCGTAGTGGGCGAGCTCGTCCGGCTCGTGGTCGCGGAACCGGAGCCGTTGCGGGTTCACGCCAAGGTCCGCGTACCAGCGCATGCGTTCGTTCTTCCAGAACTCGAACCACTCGTCGTCGGTCCCCGGCCGGACGAAGTACTCCATCTCCATCTGCTCGAACTCGCGCAGCCGGAAGATGAAGTTGCCCGGCGTGATCTCGTTTCGAAACGACTTGCCGATCTGCGCGATCCCGAACGGCACCTTCTTCCGCGACGTCTGCTGGACGGTTGGGAAGTCGACGAACATGCCCTGGGCCGTCTCCGGACGCAGATAGACCGCGTTGGACTCGTCGGCCACCGGGCCCATGTGGGTCTGGAACATCAGGTTGAAGTTGCGCGGGTCGGTGAACTCCCGGTGGCCGCAGTTGGGGCACGCGGGCCGCGCTGCCATGTCGATCGTGGTGTCGTCCGGTTCGTGTCCCGATTGGGGCGCGTGGACGCCCGGCAGGTGGTCGGCGCGGAAGCGCTGGTGGCAGTTCAGGCACTCGACCAGCGGGTCCGTGAAGACCTCCAGATGACCGCTCGCCTCCCAGACTTTCGGCGACATGATGATCGCGGCGTCCAAGCCGACGACGTCGTCGCGAAGTTGCACCGTCGAACGCCACCAGGCCCGCTTCACGTTGTTCTTCAGCTCCACGCCCAGCGGTCCGTAGTCCCATGACGAACGAAGACCGCCGTAGATCTCGCTGGACGGGAACGCGAACCCCCGCCGCTTGGCGAGGGAGGTGAGGGTCTCCATGAGGTCGGACACCGGCCCCGGCTCCTTTCTCCCGGCCGCTGGCTGCGGCCGCTGGCGTGGGCTCATCTTAGCCGGGCGCCCACGCGTGCCGGGCACGGGCCGTCGATCCGCTACGCGTTCTCCACGCCGCCGAAGCGGCGATCCCGCTTCTGGTAGTCGCGGATGGCCTCGTACAGGTCTTCGCGATCGAAGTCCGGCCAGTGGATCGGCGTGAACCACAGCTCCGCGTACGCCGCCTGCCATAGCAGGAAGTTGGAGATCCGCATCTCCCCCCCGGTGCGGATCAACAGGTCCGGATCCGGGATGGTCGGGTCGTACAGGCGCGAGGCGATCGACTCGGCCGTGATGCGTTCGCCGCGAAGCCGGCCCCGATCGTGGTCTTCCAGGATCCCCTTGACCGCGTCGAGGATCTCGGTGCGACCCCCGTAGTTCAGCGCGATCGACAGCGTCAAGCGCGTGTTGTGCTTCGTCTGCTCCTCGGCGACCTCCATCTCCTTCAGCACGCCGCGGGGCAATCGCCAGTCGCGCCGTCCGATGAACTGCACCTTGACGCCACGCTTGTCGAGATCGTCCCGCCGCCGGTGCAGCAGCTCGCGCTTGAAGTTCATCAGGAACCGGACCTCGGCGGCCGGGCGCTTCCAGTTCTCCGTCGAGAAGGCGAATACGGTCAGGTGGCGCAGGCCGACCTCGAGGGCACCCTCGATCACGTCGAACAGCGCGGCTTCGCCGGCGTTGTGGCCTTCGGTTCGGGGCAGCCCGCGCTGGCGAGCCCAGCGGCCGTTGCCGTCCATCACGATGGCCACGTGGTCGGGCAGGCGCGTTCGATCCAGATCGTGCAGGTACGTCATGGCGACGGTACCGGTACGGGCTGGGACGACGGCGCGGCTTCCGGCGTCACCGACGGCTGGCGCGCCAGCAGGGCGAAGCTGCGCATCCGACGCTCCAGGTGGTACTCGGCGAACCCGTACAGCATCGCCCGCGCTTCGCGGCGGACGGGGACCGGCGGCGTCGCCTCGCCGGCGCTGTCCAGGTCGACGCGCGACAGGAGGTCGAGCCACTCCGTGGCCGGGCGCGACACGCGGCCGGCGCCGTGTTCGGCGCATCCATCGCAGACGATGCCGCCCTGCCCCGCCGCGAACCACTCGTGTGGCCCGGGGGTGCCGCAGACGGCGCACGCGGACAGGCTCGGGTGGAATCCCGAAAGCGACAGCAGCTTGAGCAGGTAGCCCTCGGCGACGGCGGCGGGGTCGCGCGGCCGTGCCTCCAGCGCGCGCAGGCCGGTCAGCAGCAGCATGAACAGCCGGACGTTGCGCTCATGCTCTTCCGCCACCTTGTCGGCGGCCTCCAGCATGGTCTCGCCGGCCGCGATCAAGGAGAAGTCTCGGCGGATCGCGTTGAAGGGCGCGAGGATCTCGGCCTGGGTCACCGTGTCGAGGTTCCTTCCCCGGTACATCAGCAGCGACACGTGCGTCATCGGCTCCAGGCGGGCGCCGAACTTGCTGCTGGTGCGCCGGATCCCCTTCGCCACGCCGCGGACCTTGCCGGACCCCTGCGTGAGGATGGTCACGATCTTGTCGGCCTCGCCCAGCTTGACGGCGCGCAGGACGATGCCCTGTTCCTTGTAGAGCGGCATTCCGCTGATGGTATCGCCGCGGTTCGAACCCTCAGAAGAGCCGCCGAGGGCTCCTGACCAAATCTTCACAGCGCCTCGACAGACGGGCCGGTTTACGTCGAACGGCCGATGGGCACCGGCCGGACGCCGGGGGAAGATGATCCCCCGGACCCGACAGGGGGCATGCTCGTGGCCTTCACGGAACGCGATGCGGCGCGCGGCGCCGGCGTGGACGACCTGGTCGAACACACGTGCCTGCGCTGCGGCGCGAGCACGTTCGGCCCCTCGACCTGCCACGCCTGCCTGGAGGCCCTTCGCGAGCTGCGGGCGCTGGCCGAGGAGCCGCCGGCCCGCCGGCGCCTGGCGGACGTGCCCGACTTCCCGGTGCTCGACCGGCGCTGAGCGACCGGACTCGGACGCCCGCGGATCAGCGAAGACTACGCGCCCACACGGCCGGCACCGGGCCGGCGACCGCCACCCCGGACGCCCCCACGAACTCCGCCAGGCTGGCCAGTGCGCCGGCGATCGCATCGCCGGTTCGTCGCCCGCCATGCGCTCCGGGCTCCGCGTGCGCCGCGTTGACCACCAGCCGGCCGTTGGCGCGGTCGACGGCCGAGTCGACGCGCCCGATCAGGCGCTCCCCGTGCAGAACCGGCATGGCGTAGTACCCGTACGTCCGCTTCGCCTTCGGCACATAGATCTCGACACGATAGTCCAGCCCGAACAGCTCCAGCGTCCGCTTGCGGTCCCGGATCATGTTGTCGAACGGCGAGAGCAGCGTCGTGCGCGGCTCCCATTCGCCGGAGGCCACGCGACCCAGCATGGGCAGGTTGTCCACGTGGACGAACCACGGCCCGGGGGCGCCGTCGGTGACGTCCACGCGCACGATCCGGCCGGAACGCTCGAGTGCCGCGAGCGCCTCGGCCAGGCCCGGGAACCGACCCGGCACGAAGTATTCGCGGACGTGCGCTGCGCGGCTCACTCCGAGCGCCCGCACCGAGATCTCCGCCGCGCGGCGCACCGCCTGCGCCTGCGAAAGGCGCTCCCGCGGAGTCCAATCCGGCAGGCAGCGCTCGGCCAGGTCCCAGAGCTTCTGCCCGCCCGAGCGGCCGGCGACCAGGATGCGACCCTGGCCCCACAGGAACGACAGCATGCGTTCCACGTTGCGTTCGTTCGTCCATCCGGTCGACGTCCACGACGCCTCGACGCGGTCCTCGAACGCGCGCGAGGACAGCGGTCCTCGCGCCCGCAGCTGACGAAGGACCGAGCGCCGCAGCCGGTCGTTCTGCTGCATCCAGTCCCGTACGCGCCGGTCCCACAGGTCGTCACCGCGCGCGTAGTCCCGCATCCGGAGCCGGTGGATCGGATAGTCCTGCGTGAGCACGATCGAGGCCGCGTGCGCCCAGTACTCGAACAGGCGGCGCTCCCCGAACAGCAACGCGTCGACGTCGGCGACGTCGTAGGGACCCAGGCGGCTCCAGAGCACCAGCCGGTGGCTGCGCGCCACGACCGAGATCGGGTCGAGCTGCACGCAGCGCAGCTGCCGGACCATGTCGAACACCGCCTCGCGGTTCGGTCGTTTTCGCCTCGCGGGCCCGGCCAGCCCCTGCGCAACCACCGCGGCGCGTCGCACGACGTCCATGGAGATCGTACGCTCGGGAGTCGGGGCGACGCGCCGGGCCGGCACCGGTCAGAACCCCAGCCGGTCCAGCGCCGCGGGATCGCGCTGCCACTCCTTCAGGACCTTGACGCGAAGCTCCAGGAACACCTTCGAGCCGAGCAGGGACTCCAGCTCCGGGCGAGCGAGCGAGCCGACGCGCTTGAGCACCTGGCCGCCGCGGCCGATCACGATGCCCTTCTGCGACTCGCGTTCGACCAGGATCGTGCACGACACGCGCGTGAGCGGCGAGCCTTCCGCGCGGGATACTTCCTCGACGCGCACCACGATCGAGTGCGGGACCTCCTCACGGGTCGCGGCCAGCGCCTTCTCGCGAACGATCTCGCCGATGCGGTCGTCCAGTGGCTGGTCGGTGGTCTGCTCGCTCGGGTAGAGCGGCCCGCCCTCGGGCAGGGAGGCCACCAGGGCTTCGCGCAGCTCCGCCAGGCCGTCGCCGCCCGTCGCAGACGTCGGCACCACGTGATCGAACTCGGCGAGCCCCGCGGCGGCGGCCAGTTGCGGCACCACCTCCGCATGACGAAGGCGGTCCACCTTGTTGACCGCGCAGAGCTTCGGGCCGCGGAACGGAACCACCTCGCGGGCTGCGACGAACGCGTCCCCGCGGCCGACGCCGGAGGCGGCGTCGACCACCAGGAGTACGCCGTCGACGTCCTGGAGGGTGCGTTCGACCGTGCGATTCAGCCTGCCCCCCAGCACGGTTCGCGGCTTGTGGAATCCCGGCGTGTCGGTGAACACGATCTGATGGCCGGGTCCCGTCGCGATGCCGCGTGCGGCCCTCCGGGTCGTCTGCGGCACGTCGGACACGATCGAGACCTTCTGGCCGACCAGGGCGTTGATCAGGGACGACTTCCCCACGTTCGGCCGGCCGACGACGGCGACGAACCCCGCGCGGAATCGCGTCACGACCCGTGGAGCGCGTCCGGGCCGAACGCCTCCGGAAGCAGGTCCGTCAGGCTCCACCGGCGACGTTCGCCGCTCGATCCCGCCGAGATCACCAGCATTCGCGAGCCGAACTCGTTGAGGAACTGGCGGCACGCCCCGCACGGACGCGTCGGATCGGCGCTCGGGCCGGCCACGGCGACGGCGTCGATGCGTGACGCGCCGCCCGCGACGGCGGCGGCGGCCGCCACGCGCTCGGCGCAGGTGCCCACCGGGTAGGACGCGTTCTCGACGTTCACGCCGCGGAACACGCCGGCGTCGGTCGCCACCGCCGCTCCCACGGGGAAGCCGCTGTATGGGGCGTAGGCGTGCGCGCGCGCTGCGCGGGCCTCCTCGACCAGGGCGTCCTCGTCGACGGCGGCCGGGTTCGTTCGGTTCGCGGCCGGCTCACTCATCGGCGGCCTCGGCCGGCTCGGGCGCCCGCTCCCGCCTGGCGACCAGGACCTTGGCGATCCGCCGGCCCTGCACGGCCTCGGCCGTGAAGTCGAAGTCGCGGAAGCTCACCGTTTCGCCCTGCGTCGGAACGGACCCAAGCAGCCCGTACATGAGCCCGGCAACGGTGTCCCACTCCTCGTGCGGCAGCTCCTCGCCGAGCAGCTCGCTCAGGTCGTCGATCGCCATGCGTCCGTTGACGCGGTACCGGTCCTCGCCGAGCGGTTCGACCTCCGGCTCCTCGCGGTCGTACTCGTCCGCGATCTCGCCGACGATCTCCTCGAGCAGGTCCTCGATGGTGGCCAGCCCGGCGGTCGAGCCGTACTCGTCAAGCACGATCGCGATGTGCACGCGCTTTCGCTGCATCTCGCGTAGCAGGTCGGACACCTTCTTCGAGTCGGGAACGAAGTACGGCGCGCGCACGATCTTGTCGAGCGGCACGTCCTGCTTGCCGGCGTACAGGTGCCGCAGCAGATCCTTGGCGTACGCGACGCCTTCGATCTCGTCGATCGTCTCGCGGTAGACGGGGATCCGCGAGTAGCCGTGGCGCAGCACCAGGTCCAGCACGTCGCGCACGCTGGCCGTGATCGGCGCGGACACCATGTCCGGCCGCGGCACCATGACCTCGCGCACGAGCGTGTCGCCGAACTCGAAGATGGAGTGGATCAGCTCCTTCTCCTCTTCCTCGATCGCGTCCTCCTCGGAGGCGACCTCGGCCATCGCCCGGATCTCCTCCTCGGTGGCGTACGGCCCTTCGGGCAGGCCCTTGCCGGGCATGATCACGTTGGCGACCTTCACCAGGACGCGCGCGAAGGGGCCCACGGCGCGCGTGATGGCCACCAGGATCGGGGCGACGCGCAGCGCCACCCGGTCCGTCTGCTGCACGGCGAACGTCTTGGGCGTGACCTCGGCGAAGATGAACAACAGCAACGTCATCGCGACCGTGGAGATGAGCTCGGCCCAGTGGTGGAAGTGGCGCGACGCCACGAGCGTGGCCAGAGAGCTGCCTCCGATCGTGGCGAGCAGCGTGAGGAGCAGGACGACGTTCAGGTACGGCGCGACGTTGTCCACGATGCGCTGCAGGGACTTCGCGCCGCGGCGCTTCTCCTCGACCAGCCGGTACGCGCGGGCCCGGCCCGTGCGCGTGATCGCCGTCTCGGAGGCGGCCAGGAAGGCCACGGCGCCGATCAACAGGACCACACAGATGAGCTCGAGCCAATCGGCGGCGTTCACGACAGAGTCACGCCCGAGTAGCGCGCCTGTCGCGCCCACATGTCCGCTCGCTCGTCCGGTTCCTCGTGATCGTGTCCGAGCAGATGCAACACGCCGTGCACCACCAGCAGGCGAAGCTCGGCCGCCGGATCGGCCCCGGCGGATTCGGCGTTGGCCGCCGCAACCGCCGGGCAGACCACGACGTCGCCGAGCAGCCCGTCCTCGTCGAGCGGGAACGACAGGACGTCGGTCGGCCCCGGCTCGCCCATGTACCGGACGTGCAGGTCCTGCATCTCCTTGGGGGTGACGAACGACAGCGACAGCTCGACGTCGCCGCGGCCCTCTCCGGCCAGCGTCGCGGCCGCGAGGCTCCGCAGCCCGTCCAGGTCGAGCGGAAGCTCCTGCCGGTCCGAAACCAGCACGGTCGGCTCGCGGGCCGCCACGCGTTTCGGAGGGTTGTCCCCGTTCATCTCGGTCGGGCGGTCACGATCCGGACCCGGACCGCTCTGTGCCGCGCTCGCCGTAGGCGCGGTACGCCTCGACGATGTCCTGGACGATCTTGTGCCGGACCACGTCGCGGGCGCCAAGGTGGACGAATTCGATCCCCTCGATCCCCTGCAGGATCTCCTCGACGACCACCAGGCCGGACTTGCTGCCGCTCGGAAGGTCGATCTGCGTCACGTCCCCGTTCACCACGGCCTTCGATCCGAACCCCAGCCGCGTGAGGAACATCTTCATCTGCTCGGGCGTCGTGTTCTGCGCTTCGTCCAGGATGATGAACGAGTCGTTGAGCGTGCGGCCGCGCATGTACGCGAGCGGCGCCACCTCGATCGTCCCCCGATCGGTCAGCCGGTGAAACGCCTCGGCGTCCATCATGTCGAACAGCGCGTCGTACAGGGGCTTGAGGTAGGGGTCGATCTTCTCGTAGAGGGTGCCGGGCAGGAACCCCAGGCGCTCGCCCGCCTCCACGGCCGGCCGGGTCAGGATGATGCGCGAGACCTCGCGGTCCTGCAGCAGCTTCACCGCGGTCGCGACGGCCAGGTACGTCTTGCCGGTCCCCGCCGGCCCGACGGCGAAGGTCACCGTGCGGCGGCGAAGCGCGTCCACGTAGCGCTTCTGGCCCACGGTCTTCGGCGCGAGCGCGCGGCCGCGCACGGTCATCAACACGTCCCCGAGCACCTCCGTGGGGCGGGCGCGGTCGACCTTGATCATGTCGATGGTCCGGCCGATCTGGTCCGCGGACAGGATCTGGCCCTGCGCCAGCAGCGCCAGGAGCTCCTCGAACAGCAGGGCCACCCGTTCGGCTTCGGCCTCCTCGCCCGAGATCGTGATCTCGTTGCCCCGGACGTGGATCCGCGAGTCGAACGCGGCCTCGACGAGCTTGAGCAGCTCGTCTCGCTGTCCGAGGAGGGCAACCATTGGCTGGTTGCCCGGGACGAGGATCTTGACCTGAGTGGTGGGCCTGGCCCTGGCTTCCGACAAACCCTTCTTCCGCCCCTTGCAAAAAGGGGCCGCGGCCACCGCGACCCCTGGCTTCGATCCGATTATACGCGCGGCAGGGCTGGCCCCTAGCCGGGCGGCCAGCTCATCGATCGTCCGCCGAGCAGGTGAACGTGCAGGTGGTGCACGCTTTGTCCGGCCGCGGTGCCGACGTTGGTCACCAGCCGCCACCCGGTGCGGTCGATCCGCTCGGCCCGGGCCAGATGGCCGGCGGTGACGAACAGGTCGGCCAGCATGTCGGCATGCTCGGGTCCCAACTCGGCCGCGGACTCGATGTGCTGCTTGGGCACGATCAGGATGTGGGTCGGCGCCCGCGGGTGGGCGTCGCGAAACGCCACGACGTGGTCGCTGGAGTGCACGATCTGCGCCGGTGCCTCACGAGCGACGATCCGGCAGAACGGGCATTCGCTGTAGGTGGCGGACATGCGTCGAATCTAGCTCACGCGGGCGGGACGCGGTTTTCGCCGGATGTGAGCCACGGCGCGGGCGGCGGGTTCAGCGCATGCGAGCCGGCGGCGGGTTCAGCGGATGCGGGAGCGGCGCCAGACCCGCATCAACACGGGAATCACCACCAACGGCGACAGGGCAAAGTACGCGATGGCCGACTTCGCGTCGGGCGGAAGCCCGATGTTGCCGAGCAGCGCGAAGTAGCCGAGCACGTCCAGGATCAGCACGCCGATCGTGAGCAGCGTTCGCCCGCCGACCCCGAAGCTCGTCGGCCCGGCTTTCATGCGGGAGAACACGGGGACCTCCGGGGGCGGCGGAGGGGCCCACCCGAGCCGGCCGACAGACGGCGGCGTCACCGGCGCGAGCGGCGGCACCCCGGCGGGAGCGGGCCGGGCTGCGCCGACGCGCGTATAGCACTGGTTGCACCATTCGGCCTCTGGCGCGAGGCGCGCGCCGCATGCGGAACAGGTCTCCATTGATATCTCCAACGAATAGATCGGCGCGCATGCCCCTCGCGTTGAGCGAGCCGGGGCGAGGAGGGCGGCTAGCCCAGCCGGCCGAAGCGCTGCAGGGCGAGCGCGGCGCCGACGACGGCCGCCGTCTCCGTGCGAAGGATGCCGGGCCCGAGCGTGACCAGGCGCGCGCCGCCCGCCCGCAACACGCCCAGGTCCTGCCCGCCGAACCCGCCCTCGGGGCCGACCACGAGCCGGGCGCCCCCCGCCCCTTCGAGGGCCACCGAAAGCGGGTCCGAGGCCCCTTCCCACAGCACGATCGCGGGATCCTCCGGGGTCCCGGCCACGTCCTCGAGCGCCACCGGACCATCCACGCGAAGGATGAACGGCCGGCGCGACTGCATCGCCGCCTCGCGGGCGATCGCCCGAAGGCGCGGCAGGGCCCGGTCGGCTCGCGCCGCGTCCCACGTCCGCACCGAGTGCTCGGATGCGTACAAGGTCAGGTCGTCGACGCCGAGCTCCGCCAGCTTCTGGACCGCCCACGAGAGGCGCTCGCCCTTCGGTGGCGCCAGCGCGACCGACACGGTGGTCGCGGGCCGGTCGACGCGGGCCGTCTCCAGAACCTCGACCTCCGCGGCAACCGCGGTCGCGTTGGCGCCGGCGGCCACGCGCCCGCGCGCCGTCATCCCCCGCCCGTCCGCGAGCGTGACGGGGTTGCCGGGCCGAAGCCGCAGCGAACGCAGCGCGTGGCGCGAGTCCTCGGGGGTCAGCGTCACACGGTTGCCCGCCGCGTGGAGCGATTCGACGAAGAAGTGGGGGTCGCTCACCGGGTGGGGCGAGGCCGCGTCACTCGCCGTCCGGCCGGCGCAGCCGGGCGGCCTGGGGAGTGCCCTTCTGGGGTCGTTCGGAACGCAGCTCCGCGAGCCGCTCCAGCAGCCGGCGCTCCTCGCGCGACCCGGGTCGCGGCGTCTCGACCAGGATCGTGAGGAACAGGTCGCCGCGGCCGCGTCGCCCGAGGTTCGGCACGCCCTTGCCTCGCAACCGCAACGTGGTGCCCGATTCGACACCCGCTTCCAATCGGATCCGTTCGATGCCGTCCATTGTCTGGGCCTCGACCTCGGCCCCCAGCGCCGCCTGCGTCATGGGAACGACCATCGTGGCGAACAGGTCCTGCCCGCGACGCGCGAAGATCTCGTGCGGGCGGACCCGGAGCGATACGTACACGTCGCCGGGCGCGCCGCCGGCGCGGCCGGCGTTGCCGACGCCGTTCAGCCGCAGGTCCGTCCCGTGCGTCACTCCCGCCGGCACGCCGATGGGTATCGTTCGTCGCTCGGGCGTGCGGCCGTCGCCGGCGCAGGTCGCGCACGGCGAGGACACGATCTCGCCGGTCGCGTCGCACACCGGGCAGGGCCGCGCCGTCACCACCGTGCCGAAGATGCTGCGCGCCATGTCCTGGATCTCGCCGGTGCCGCCGCACCGCGAGCAGGCCGAGGTGGACGTGCCGGGCTCACATCCGCTGCCGTCGCACCGCGAACACTCCGCCAGCAGGTCGAGCGTGGCCTCCTTCTCCACGCCGAAGACCGCCTCCTCGAACGACAGCTCGAGGGCGACCGCGACATCGTCGCCGTTGCGGACGCGCGTGGGCCGGCGGCGCGAGCGGCGCCGGCCGCCGAGGCCGCCGCCGAAGAACACCTCGAACAGGTCGCCGAAGTCGCCGAACGGCGAGCCGGCCCCCATGCCGATGCCGCCCGACTGGCCGAACAGGTCGTATTGCTGACGGCGTCCCGGGTCGGACAGCGTCTCGTAGGCAGCGCTCACCTCCTTGAAGCGGCGCTCCGCCTCGGGGTCGCCGTTCACGTCCGGGTGCAGCTCGCGGGCGAGCCGCCGGTACGCGCGCCTGATCTCGTCGTCGGTCGCGTCGTGGCCGACCCCGAGCACCGCGTACAGGTCCGGGAGCGTGGCCATCAGGAGGTCTGCGTCGTCCGTGCGGACATGGCCGTCAGCTCGACAGGGCCTCGACCGCCGCCGACAGGCGCTCGGCGACCGCGCGGACCGCGGCGATGGCGGCGGCGTAGTCCATCCGCGTCGGCCCGACGACGCCGATCGTTCCGAGCGCCCGGTCCCCGAGCCCGTACGGGGCGGCGACGATGCTGGCGTCCCAGCGCCCGGTGACGACGCTCTCGCCGCCGATCGTCACGCTCATCGGCGACGTGACCGCTTCGCGAAGCAGCCCGAGCACTTCCGTTTCGCGTTCGAGCGTCTCGAAGATCTGCTGCAGCGTCTCGTGGCGCTGGAACGCTTCCTCCGTGGCGATGTTCGCCACGCCGCCCAGCACGACGTGGTTGACGGCCAGGCCCTCTTCGATCGACGACAACGCTCCGGCCACGTGCGACAGGAGCGTGCGCTCGGGATCTCGCGCGCCGGCGGCCCGCTCCGCGATGTCGGCTCGGGCCCGGGACAGCGCCGAGCCGCGATACCGTTCCGCCAACGAGCGCGACAGGCCCTCGATGTCGTCGTCGGTCGCCTCCGGCGGCACGTCGACAACGCGCTTGTCGACCCCGCCGGTTTCGAACACGACCAGCAGCAGGCAGGCCGAACCCAGGTTGACGAGCTCCAGCCGCGCCAGGGAGCTTTCCGACCGGCTCGGCGACAGCGCCAGCGAGGCGTAATGGGTGAGGCGCGACAGCAGCTGGGTCGTGCCGCGCAGGATCTCGTCGACGTCGGCGAGCGCCTCGCCGAAGAAGTGGACGATCGCCCGCTGTTCCGGTTCCCGGAGCCGCGCGCGAACCGTCAGGGAATCCACGTAGTGCCGGTAGCCGCGGTCGGTGGGGATGCGCCCGGCCGAGGTGTGCGGATGGGTGAGGTACCCCAGCTCCTCCAGCGCAGCCAGCTCGTTGCGGATCGTGGCCGCGCTCACGCCGAGCCCGGACAGCGAGGCGATGACCTCGCTGCCGACGGGCTCGCCGCTCTTCACGTACTGCTGGACGAGCGCGCGAAGGATCGTGGCCTTGCGCTCCGACAGGCCCTCGGGCCGCGCCGATTCGGTGTGGGGTTGCTCCATCGGTCGAATCATCGTCCCGGCGGTCGGGGTCCCGGAACGCTCGGCTTAGCAGTCTACCCCACCGAGTGCTAACTCCCGGCGAGCGCGAGCACGGCCTCGTTCGCCAGCAGCATGCCGCGGTCGGTCAGCACGAAGCGTTCGCCCCGGCGTTCCGCAACGCCGGCGCCGACCAGCGCGTCGGCGGGTCCGGCTTCGACCGAGCTCCCCGGCACCCCTTCGGCCGTGCGAAGGCCGAGGAGCAGCCGCTCCAGCCGGCGCTCGTCGTCGTCCAATCGTTCGCGGCCGCTGATCGGCGGCGTTCCCGCCGCGACCATGTCGAGGTATGTCTGCGGAGGCCGGACATTCCACCACCGCTGTCCATCCCGGTACGAATGCGCGCCGGCGCCCAACCCCAAGTAGGGGCGGCCCCGCCAGTACCCGAGGTTGTGGAGGCAGCGGCGTCCAAGCCGGGCCCAGTTCGACACCTCGTAGTGCTCGTAGCCGGCGGTCCCGAGGGCGTCGCACGCGGCTGCATACCGATCGGCCTGCACGTCAGGATCGGGAGCGGGCGTCAGGCCCGCGGCGACGCGGCGGCCGAGCGACGTGGCCGGCTCGACCGTGAGTGCATACGCAGAGATATGGTCCGGCCCCAGCGCGATCGTTCGCTCCAGCGTCTCGCTCCAGGATGTTGCCGTCTCGCCCTCCGCTCCGTAGATCAGGTCCAGGTTCACGTCGTCGAACCCGGCGGTTCGCGCGGCAGCGAATGCGGCCGCCGCCGACTCCGCCGTGTGCAGCCGCTCCAGGGAGCGCAACACGACGGGATCGAACGACTGCAGGCCGAGCGAGAGCCGGGTCACGCCTGCCTCGCGAAGCGCCGTGAGGTACGTCCCGTCGACGGTGTCCGGGTTGGCTTCGGACGTCACCTCCGCGTCGGGTTCGAGGTGCAGCAGTGCACGAAGCTCGCGCAGCAGCGACCCGATCCGCGCCGCGGGAAGCGTGGTCGGCGTCCCCCCGCCGAGGAAGACGGAGACGAAGGGCACCCCCGCCCATTCGCCGGCGGCCACGCGCGCCTCGGCGGCGAGCGCGTCGGCGTAGGGCGCCTTGAGGTGATCCAGGCCCGCGTACGTGTTGAAGTCGCAGTAGCCGCACCGCGTCAGGCAGAACGGCACGTGCACGTACAGGCCGGCGTCGTCGTCTCGGATCGGCCTCACGCTCCGGCCTTCCGTCCCGCGACCTGGTCCACGCGAAGCGCCGCGATGAACGCCTCCTGCGGCACATCGACGCGGCCGACCCGGCGCATGCGCTTCTTGCCCTCCTTCTGCTTCTCCAGCAGCTTGCGCTTGCGCGTGATGTCGCCGCCGTAACACTTGGCCAGCACGTCCTTTCGTTTGGCGCGCACGGATTCCCGCGCGATCACGCGCGAGCCGATGGTGGCCTGGATCGCCACCTCGAACAGCTGCCGCGGGATCAACTCGCGCAGCCGCTCGGTCATGGTGCGGCCGTACTGGTACGCCTTGTCGCGGTGCACGACCGCGGAGAACGCGTCGACCGGCTCGCCCTGCAGTAGGATGTCGACGCGCACCATGTTGGCCGGCTGGTACCCCCAGTGTTCGTAGTCCAGCGACGCGTAGCCGCGCGTCTTCGACTTCAGCTGGTCGAAGAAGTCGAAGATGATCTCGGCCAGCGGCAGCAGGTAGTGCAGTTCGGCGCGCTCCGGCGAGAGGTAGCGCATGTCCTCGAGCGTCCCGCGCCGCGCCTGGCACAGCTCCATCACGGGGCCGAGGTGCGACGACGGCGTGATGACCGTGGCGAGCACGACCGGCTCTTCCACCGCCTCGTACGTGCCGGGCGCCGGCATCTCCGAGGGGTTGTGGACCTCCAGCACTTCCCCGCCGGCCCGCACGACGCGGAACTCGACGTTGGGCGCGGTGGCGATCAGCTCCAGGTCGAACTCGCGCTCCAGGCGCTCCTTCACGATCTCCATGTGCAGCAGGCCGAGGAACCCGCACCGAAAGCCGAACCCGAGCGCGAGCGAGGACTCCGGTTCGTACACGAGCGCCGCGTCGGACAGGCGCAACCGGTCCAGGGCGTCGCGCAGCAGGCTGTAGTCGCCGCCCTCGGCCGGGTACAGCCCGCTCCACACCATCGGCTTGGGTTCGCGGTACCCGGGAAGCGGCTCGGACGCAGGGCGATCCGCGAGCGTGATCGTGTCGCCGACCTTCGCCTGGCGCACGTCCTTGACGCCGGTGACCAGGTAGCCGACGTCGCCGGCCTCGAGCACGTCGACCGGGGTCGGCTCGGGCGAGAACGCGCCCACCTCCTCGGCCTCGAGCGAGAAACCCGTCGACAGGAACCGGACGCGCTGCCGCCCCCCAATGCGGCCGTCGATGACGCGCAGGTACGCGATCACGCCGCGATAGGCGTCGTAGCTCGAATCGAAGATCAGGGCGCGCAACGGCTCGGCGAGGTTGCCGGAGGGCGGCGGGACCCGTTCGATGACGGCGTCCAGCAGCGCCGCCACCCCCTCCCCCGACTTCGCCGAGACCCGAAGGACATCCGCGGGATCGCATCCCACCAGCTCGGCGAGCTCGCGCACGGTCTCTTCCGTCTCGGCCTGCGGCAGGTCGATCTTGTTCACCGTCGGCACGATCGCCAGCCCGGCGTCGCGCGCCAGGTGGTAGTTCGCCAGCGTCTGCGCCTCGATCCCCTGCGCGGCGTCGACCAGCAGGATGGCACCCTCGCAGGCTGCCAGGCTTCGCGAGACCTCGTAGCTGAAGTCGACGTGCCCCGGTGTGTCGATCAGGTTCAGCTCGAACTCGCCGTGGCGAAGGCGCACGGCCTGGGCCTTGATGGTGATCCCGCGCTCGCGCTCCAGGTCCATCCGGTCCAGGTACTGTTCGCGCATCTGCCGCGCGGCGACCGCGTGGGTCAGCTCAAGGAAGCGGTCGGCAAGCGTCGACTTGCCATGATCGATGTGCGCGACGATGCTGAAGTTGCGAACGAGGGCCTGGTCCATACGGGCAGCTAGGGTACGCGGTTCCGGCTGGTACACTCGACCGCCGTGGCGAACATCAAGTCCCAGATCAAGCGCAACCGGCAGAACGACGTTCGACGCGTTCGCAACAAGTCGGTGCGCTCCTCGCTGAAGACCGATGCCAAGCGGGTGCACGCGGCCGCGTCGGCCGGCGACGCCGACGCCACGGCAACGGGGCTTCGCGAGGCCACGCGCAGCCTGGACAAGGCCGCGTCGCGCGGAGTGATCCACAAGAAGACCGCCGCCAGGCGCAAGTCCCGCCTCTCGCGGGCCGCCGCCTCCTCAGCGGGATCCTGAGCCCGGGCCCCGGCTCCTCAGCGCCCAGCGGCTCTGCGTCGGTCCAGCACCTGGCCCCTAGCGCGAGATTCGTTCGGGAAGCCGAAGCTCGGCCCGACGCCCGGCCATCGAGGCCACCAGCCCGATCAGCACCACGTCCCCCGCGACGCCGCCCTTGAGCGCCCGGTCCGCGTCGACGACGTTGGCGTGCAGCCGCGCCAGGTCCTCCGGAGCGAAGCGGGCCGCCTGCTCGCGGTAGCGGCGCACCTGCCAGTCGAACCGGAGCCCGGCCTGCTTCGCGGCTTCGGCCTGCGGTATCCGCTCTGGAAGCGCACGCACGCGGATGAGATCGCGAATGCGCGAGGCGATGCCGCCCAGGATGATCAACGGGTCCTCCCGCTCGTCCAGCAACGACCGCAAGGCGACCAGGGCTTCGCCGGCGCGGCCGGCCAGCGCCTTGTCGCACAGATCCCAGACGCGCTGCTCGCCGAGGCCGCGGAACTGGGACGCCACGTCGCCGGGACCGATGGCGCGGCCGGGGAAGGCCGAGCCGAGCTGGCGCACCGCCTGGTCGAGCGTCGCCGGATCCTGTCCCAGGGTCTTGACGAGCTCGGCCGCCGCCTGGCCCGTGACCTTGACCCCGGCTCGCCTGCCGCGGTCGACGACCCAGCCGTTCAGGTCCTGGCGGCGAAGCGTCACCTGGCGAACCAGGCCGCCGCCGGCCTGTACGGCCTTTCCGAGCGGCGGCGCGGACTTGCCGCGCGACACCTGGGTCAGCACGCACAGGGCGTCGGCGGCGGGCGCGGCCAGGTACTCCTTGAGCTCGCGAACCCCGCGGTCCGGCAGGCCCTGGCACCCGAGCACCAGCAGCGCGCGCGGCTCGCCGAATAGCGACGGCGTGGCCAGGTCCGCCGTCTCGCCTCCGCGCCACTCGCGTCCATCGACCTCGGTGGCGCGGATGCCGCGGTCCTCCAGTAGCGACAACGCCGCGTCGCGCAGCAGGAATTCGTCCTCGCCCCAGAACATCGCCGTCGACCGCTCTGCCACGACGGGCATCGTAGCGGGACGCGTGGGCGAAGCGCGCGGCGGGCCGCGCGTCACGGGCCCGACCCCGCGACCTCGATCCCGTGTGCGTCGAAGGTCACGGTGACGTCGCCCGCGCGATCGGTTCGAAACACCCGCATGCCGTCGCGGGCCAGCGTGGCGAGGACCGCCGGCACCGGATGCCCGTAGCGGTTCGGCCCGACGCTCACCACGGCGACCCGCGCACCCACCGCGCCGACAAACGCGTCGAGCGACGTGTCGCCTCCGTGATGCGGCACCTTCAGCACCTCGGCACGCATGAAGCCGGGTTCGTCGCGGAGCACGTCGGTCTGTGCGGGCTGCTCGGCGTCGCCCGGGAACAGGACGGACGCCGAACCGTCGCTCACGCGCAGCACCAGCGAGTCGTTGTTCGGATCGGAGTCGGTGCCGCTGAAGCAGTGCTCGGGCCCGAGGACCTCGACGCGGACGTCGCCCACCATGAGCACCTCGCCCGGCCGCGGATGGCGCATGGGAACGCGCGTGGCCGCGACCGCCCGAAGGAACTGCGCGTAGAACGGCGACGAACCCGCGCAACCCGGGTCGACCACCATGCCGACCCACACGCGTGCGAGCACCGCGGCCAGCCCCGCGACGTGGTCCGCGTGCGGGTGGGTGGCGACCATCAGGTCCAGCCGGTGGATCCCGAGCGCCGCGAGCTTGGTCGCCACCTGCTCCGGGTCGGGACCGCCGTCGATCAGGATCGTGGCGCCGGCCGGCGAGCGGATCAAGGCGGCGTCGCCCTGCCCCACGTCGAAGAAGACCACGGTGAAGGACCGCGGCGGGCCGGCCGACGCCGCGCCGGACGCGGCGACGAGCGCCAGCGCAGTGCCGATCGCAACGGTCGCGCGCCGCGACAGGCGCCGTCCGGAGCGGAGCCACCAGGCGATTGCCCCGACCAGCGCCACGCCGATCGCGAGGGCCACCGCGCCACCGCCTCCCGTGATCGTCGCGACCGGGGCGTGGGCCAGGCGCGCCGCCAGAGCCTCGAGGTACGAGAGCGGAACCGACGCCACCCGCGCCGCGAGCATCCCGATCGCCGGGGACGCGATTCCGGCCGCCGCGGCGAGGAGCCCGAGCAGCATGCCGGGTCCGACCGCCGGGAACGCGAGGACGTTCGCGACGATCGTGATCGTCGGCACCGCTCCGAAGTAGTGCAGGAGCAGCGGCGTCACGCCGGCCTGTGCCGCCAACGTCGTCGCGGCGGCCAGGGCGATGGGTCTCGGCATCCATCGCAATCGTTCCGCGAGTGGGGCGCCGAGCAGCGCGATGCCGGCCGTGGCGGCGACCGAGAGCTGGAACCCGACCGCGTAGACGAGCGTGGGATCCATGGCCAGCAGGATCAGGATCGCGGCGCCCATGATGGCCGGCGGGCTCCTGGGCCGCCCCAGGAAAACCCCGACCAGGACGAGCCCGGCCATCGCGGAGGCCCGCAGTACCGAGGGTTCGGCCCGCGTCAGCAACGCGAAGAACGCGATCGCGCCGAGCCCGACGACGAACCGGCCGGCGCGGCCCAGCCGGCAGAGCTGCGCCAGGGCGAGGATGGGCGCGAGAAACATGGCCACGTTCTCGCCCGAGACGGCGAGCAGGTGCGTGAGGCCCGTGGCGCGGAACTGCTCGGCGACGATCGGATCCAGCCGCGACGTGTCGCCGAGGGTGAGGCCCAACAGGAGTCCCGCCTCGCGCGCCGGGAACACTCGCGCAAGCGAACGCGCCAGCGACGCGCGCATGGCGTCGGCAGCGCGAAGGAACGGGTTGGCCGGCGGCCCGCCGGCGTGCAGCGACGCCACGCTGAGGGCGCCGGCGTACCCCCGGTGCCGCAGATACGTACCGAACGAGCCCGGCACCGACTCGAGCAGGCCCTCGACGACCACCTGCGAACCGACCGCGATGTCCGGCGGCGGCCCGCGTCCCTCGGCCCAGATGGCGCCGGTCGCAGACACCTCTCGCTCGCCGGCGTCCGTGCGTTCGATCAGGGACGCGATCCGCAGCGTCGCCGTCCAGCCGAGCGCTCCGGCCTCGGGCTGCGAGGCCAGCGTGCCTCGCGCTTCGACCGTCCGTCCGAGGGTCGCCGCCAGGCGCGAATGTCGCACGCGCGCGTCGTGCAGGCCACCCCAACCGACACCGAGGAGGACGAAGGCGAGCCCCACCGCGACGGCGGTACGTACGCGGCCGAGCCGCGAACCCCTACGGCGCCATACGACCGCAGCCACCAGCGCCGCGAAGCCCGCCGAAAGCAAGCCCACCGCCGGCGCCTCGGCCAGCCCAGACGCGGGCACGCCCGCGAGCAGGATCCCGGCCCACAGGCCCGCCGCAGCGATGGCGAGCACGACGCCGAGCACCCCTTACACCGTCGCGTTCGGCTTGAGGTCCGCGAGGTGAGACGGACCGATGCCGGTCACATTCAGCAGGTCGTCGAGGCTCTTGAACGGCCCGTGCTGGGTTCGGTAGTCGATGATCCGCTGCGCGATCACCGGGCCGATGCCGGGGAGTTCCTCGAGCTGATCGAGGGTCGCCGTGTTCACGTTGATCTTGCCGCCGGCCTGCCCGCCCGCGCCCGACGCGCCCGTGCTCGTTCCGCTCGCGCCAACGCCCGATGTCGATCCCCGTTTGGCGACCAGCACCTGCTCGGCGTCGGTCAGCAGCGCGGCCAGGTTGATGCTCGTGAGATCGGCACCCAGGCGCGCGCCGCCGGCCCGCCGGATCGCGTCGATCACGCGATCGCCCTGGTGGAAGTCGTACACGCCCGGATGCCGCACCCACCCCGCCACATCCACGACGATCACGGCGGGGGATGGCGACGGCGACGCGGCAGGAGCGGCCCCTGCGCCCGCCCCCGATCCGGAATCCGATCCGCTCAGCGACGCATCGATCCGGACCGGCGACGGCAGCGACCGCACGTACCAGAAACCAGCGGCGGCGAGCACGATGGCCCCGACCACCAGCAGCCCGATCAGGTCCCGGCGTTCGAGATCCTGCAGCCGCTCCCTGACTCGATCCGAAAGCACCTCTCCCCCAAGCTCTATCGAAGCGTCGCGTCGTCAGACGCGCGGCAGTCGAGGGAGAGACGAGAGGGACGCTACCTCGTTCGGTCGATGCCGTCAGTGAAGCAAGTCACACTGATCCGAGCTGGTGTCCGGCAAACGGCCTCATTCGGAGATGGGACTTGATGGGGGATTCGACGGCGACGGTGGCCCTTGATGGATCACCGTGACGACCGTGGTGAGATCAATCAGGGACGTGCGCAGTTTGCCGAACGAGGCTGAGAATCGGCCATGTCGGATGGGGCCGGGACCGATCCCGGACTCGATGCGGTGCATTCGCCGACGAGGGGCCCGGTCCACCTGAGTCGTCAACCGCGGGTGACGATGCTGACCAGCTTCGGGGCGCGAACGATCACCCGGTCGACCTCGCGCCCGTCGAGGTGGGCGCGGACCCGGTCCGACGCGAGTGCCCGATCGCGGCACTCGTCCTCGGTCGCCCCGGCCGGCACAGTGATGCGGTCGCGGACGCGGCCGTCCACCTGCACGACCAGCACGACCTCGTCCTCGCGCGCGAGGTCCTCGTCCCATCCGGGCCACTGCGAGTGGAACACGCTCTCGCGGTACCCCAGCGGACCCCGCCATAGCTCCTCCGCGATGTGCGGGGCGAACGGCGCCACCATCTGCACGAGCGTCTCGGCCGCGTCGCGAACGGCACCCCCCGTCGCGCCGGCTTCCAGCGCCTTGCCGAGCTCGTTCGTCAGCGTCATCAGCTTCGCGATGGCCACGTTGAACCGGAAGCGTTCGTCGTCCATCGTGACCCCGCGCCGGGTTCGGTGGACCGAGCGCTCCAGTGCCGTCGCGGCCGCCGCGCCTTCACGCGCGCCACCCCCCGAGCCCGACCCCGCCACACCTGCCGCGGCAGCGTCGAACGTCAGCCGCCACAGCCGCGACAGCCACTTGTGCGCGCCGGCGGCCGACACCGTGGCCCAGTCGACGTCGTCTTCCACCGGTCCCGCGAACAGCATCGTCACCCGGATCGAGTCCGCGCCGAACCGTTCGATCAGCGGCAGCGGTTCGACCACGTTGCCGCGGCTCTTCGACAGGGCAGCCCCTTCGTTGATCACCATGCCCTGGTTCAGCAGGTTGGTGAACGGCTCGGTGAACGACACCATGCCAGCGTCGAACAGCACCTTGATGAAGAAGCGCGAGTACAGCAGGTGCAGGATCGCGTGCTCGATGCCGCCGGTGTACTGGTCCACCGGCATCCACTTCGCGACCTCCTCGGACGAGAAGGGCGCGTCGTCGGTCTTGCCCGTGAACCGAAGGAAGTACCACGAGGAGTCGACGAACGTGTCCATCGTGTCCGTCTCGCGACGGGCGGCCCCACCGCACCGAGGACACGTCACGTTGACGAACGCCTCGTTCTTCGCCAAAGGCGACTCGCCCTGCGGCGAGAAGTCCACGTCGTCGGGCAGCAGCACGGGAAGGTCGCCCTCCGGCACGGGGACCTCGCCGCACGACGGGCAGTGGATGATGGGGATCGGTGCGCCCCAGTAGCGCTGGCGCGAGATCAACCAGTCCCGCAGCCGGTACGAGACGGCGGTCCGGCCAAGGTCCTCGTCCGCCAGCCACTCCGTCACGCGCGCGATCGACTCGGGCGACGGCGTCCCGTCGAACGGACCGGAGTTGACCATCACGCCCTCGTGCGACCACGCCGCGGTCATGTCCGCCGGATCGGTGCCGACGCCCTCCGGACGGATGACCACTCGGATGTCCAGTCCGTGCTCGCGGGCGAATTCGAAGTCGCGCTGGTCGTGCGCCGGCACGCCCATGACCGCGCCGGTCCCGTACTCCATCAGCACGTAGGGAGCGACCCAGCACGGCACGCGTTCGCCGTTGACGGGGTTGACGGCGTGCACGCCGAGCGGCAGCCCTTCGCGCGAAGCGGCCTGGTCGCGCGAGGTCAGCGGCGCGCGCTGGAGCCGGTCCTGGAGATCCTTCACCGCGCCGGCCGTCCCGCCGCGCTCGGCCAGAGCCGTCACGAGGGGATGCTCCGGCGCGAACACGAAGAACGTGACACCCCACAGGGTGTCCGGCCGCGTCGTGAACACCGTGACCGGGTCGCCCGTCTCCTCGATGACGAAGTCGACCTCGGCCCCGTGGGACCGCCCGATCCAGTTGCGCTGCTGGGTGAGCACGCGATCGGACCAGCCGGTCAGCTCCTCCATGTCGTCCAGCAGCCGATCGGCGTACTCGGTGATCCGGAAGAACCACTGCGTGAGGTCCTTGCGCACCACCGGGGTCCCGCACCGCTCACAGAGCCCGTTGACCACCTGCTCGTTGGCCAGCACCGTCTGGTCCTTCGGACACCAGTTCGCCGGCGCGAGCTTGCGGTATGCCAGGCCGCGTTCGAACAGCTTCACGAACAGCCACTGCGTCCAGCGGTAGTAGTCCGGGTCGCAGGTGTTGAACTGCCGGTCCCAGTCGAACGCGCACCCGTAGCGGCGAAGCGTGCTCCGCTGCTGGTCGATGTTCGCGTACGTCCATTCCTTCGGATGGATGCCGCGCTGGATCGCCGCGTTTTCGGCGGGCAGTCCGAAGCCGTCCCAGCCGATCGGGTTCAGGACGTTGAACCCCTGGATGCGCTTGAACAGGCCGATGGCCTCGCTGATGCCGAACGCCTCGGCGTGGCCCATGTGCATGTCGCCGGAGGGGTACGGGAACATCTGCAGGTTGTAGAAGCGCGGCCGGCCGTCGTCCTGCTCCACCGCTCGGAAGACGCCCTCGGCCTCCCACTCGTCCTGCCACTTGGGCTCGATGGCGCCGGGGTCGTAGCTCGGCCTGCCGGTCATGAGGGCCCTATCCTAGCGGCGGCTTCGTCCGGCTCAGCCCAACGTATGTCATCCTGCGCCCAGGACAACCGCGCGGATCGCCGGGTCGCGCATGGCGACGGCGAACGGAAGGAAGTCCATGCCGTCGGGCGTGTGCAGGGAGCCGGGTCCGGCGCCGGGCTTGCCCGTGTGGCCGTACTGCCACACGATCTTGTGGCGCGAGCGGCTGATCAGGACCACCCGGTCGCGGAAGTCGTCGTTGACCGCGATGAGGCCGTTCGGCAGCATCATCGCGAGCGACGGATGGTCCAGCATCCCGGGCCCGGACGCCGGTCCGTAGCGCCACAACACCTTGCCCGCCGTCGTCATGATCACCACGGCGCCCGGCTTCGAGTAGTCGGCCACCAGGATCTTCCCGTGCCCCAGCCATTGCGCGTCGGAGGGGTAGGCGACCGGGGCCTGCAGGGCCCAGACGAGGTTGCCGTCCGCGCCGATGTTGTCCAGCCACGAGCCGGTGATCTCGCTCACCAGCACGCCTCCCTTCGGCAGCGGCGTGTCGCCGTTCACGGGCCCGAACGTCGAGGGAGGATTGTGCACGCACTGGCCGGCCGTGCCCAACTGCCGGGTCACCTTGCCTCGGGGAGAGATGAACAGGACGCGGCAGTTGTACGCGTCGGCGACGCTGACCTCGCCGTCGGGCAGCAGGTACGCGTCGTCGGGCGTGTTGAGGTAGCCGTGCGCACTGCCCTTGTGGTTCGGATGCCCGTAGTGCCACAGCACTTGCCCCTGCGGGAACGACAGGATCTGGATCGTGTGCTGGTCCTCCTGGTTCGTGATGATCCGTCGGTAGTCGCTGCCGAAGGACCCGAAGAACACGTCGTCGTCGAACCGGAAGGGGTAGGACGGCGTCGCGCCGGTCGCCGGATACCGCCAGAGCACGCGTTTGTCCCCGTCGACCAGCAGGACGCGGTTGTTGCCGCGGTCGGCGATCAGCAGGTACCCGGGGATTGGCGTCGGCGCGGCGGCCGGGGTCGGGCTGGGCGGCGCGGGCGTCGGCCCCGTCGAGCGGTTCGTGGATCCGCCGCCGGCGATCGACGCGACCACGAAGGCCAGGATTCCCACGACGACGACGACCGCGACCGCGGCGACCCGGCGCCGCCGGACGTAGACGGCCTCGCGGCGGATGGGCACGCGGGTACGCTACCCGAACCGCGTCTCAGGCGCCCCGGCGCTCCTGGAGTCGAAGCTTCAAGCGGTGCGCCTGCACCACCACGTCGCGGATCAGCTGCGGGGCGCCGCCCTTCTGGAGGTACGCGTACACGCCGGCCTCGCGCGCCTCGACGCCCGTCACCTGGTCCGCAGACGTGAGCATCACGACCTGCGTGAGCGGCGCGGAGCGCTTGATCAATCGCGTGGCCTCGATCCCGCTCAACTCCGGCATTCGCACGTCCATCAGGATGACGTCCGGGTCGAGCTCGACCGCGAGCTCGACGCCGACCTTGCCGTTGGGGGCCTCCCCGACCACCTGGACCCCCTCCATCTCCAACAGCTCGCGCAGCAGCCGGCGGTCGTCGGCGTTGTCCTCCACCAGGAGGACTCGAGGCCGCGTGGGGTGGGAATCGGGCGCAGGGGTGCCGTGGCTCACGCTGCTATGGGTTTCGGCCGTCGTGGCCCGGGGGACGAGATGGTCCATGGTCGTAGCCCGACGTTTGACGGCGCACCCGGGCGGGCGGTAAACAGGTCGCCGAACGAAGGGGGGGTGATATGGCGAGCATCGCAACCGATCTGTTGGTGTCCCTGGAGGACCGGCCCGGCACCATCGCGGACCTCGGCGAGGCGCTGGGCGCCGCGGGCGTCAACGTGTCTGGCCTGTGCGCGATCACGAACGAGGGCAGGGGGATCATCCACCTGCTCACCGAGGACGCGGCCGCCGCGCGCCGGGCGCTCGAGGGCGCCGGCATCAAGGTGGAGGGCGAGACCGAGGTCATCGTCGGGGACCTGCCTCCCGACGTCGACACGCCCGGGACCCTGGGCGTGATGGCCCGTCGGGTCGCCAACGCCGGCATCAACGTCACGCTGGCGTACCTGGCCACGGGGAACCGGGCCGTGCTCGGCACCTCGAACAACGCCCGGGCCGAAGAACTGCTGCGCGGTTAGACCGCGCGAGAACCGCTGCTACGCTGCCGCCGTGAACCCGTGCGGGGCGTGCGGCGCGCCGAACGCCGACGACGCGCAGTTCTGTTCGCGCTGCGGGTCGGCGCTCGGGGCCACGTGCCCGTCCTGCGGAGCCGGTGTCGCCGCGGGGGCGCGCTTCTGCTCGACGTGCGGCAGCGCCATCCAGGACGCGGCATCGGCCGTCGAGGAGCTGAAGCTCGTCACGGTGTTGTTCGCCGACGTGAAGGGGTCGACGGCGCTCGGCGAGCAGCTCGATCCCGAACGCCTGCGCGACGTCCTTCGCACCTACTTCGACGCGATGCGCGAGGAGATCGAAGCCGAGGGCGGCACGGTCGAGAAGTTCATCGGCGACGCCATCATGGCCGCGTTCGGCGTCCCGGCGGCCCACGAGGACGACCCCGCTCGAGCGCTGCGCGCGGCCCGACGCATGCTGGATCGCTTGGGCGGCGTGAACGAGCAACTGCTGCGGGAGCACGGCATCACGCTGGAGATCCGGATCGGCGTCAACACCGGCGGGGTGCTCGCGACCGCCGACCCCCGGCCCGGCGAGCCGATGGTCACCGGCGATGCCGTCAACGCGGCCGCGAGACTCCAGTCCGCCGCCGAACCGGGCGAGATCATCGCGTCGGAGCGAACCCTGCGGGCGGTCCGCGGTTTCCGCGTCCAGGACGTGGGGGCGCTGCAGCTTCGCGGCAAGGCCGAGCGCGTTCGCGCCTTTCGGATCCTCGGTGAGACGGAGCTCGGATCCGGTCGCCGGACCTCCGGACTGGCGGCGCCGCTCGTCGGGCGTGACGCGGAGCTTGGGCTGCTGCTCAGTCTGTTCGAACGCGTCCGCTCCGAACGCCGGCCCCATCTGATCACGCTGTTCGGGGACGCCGGCGTCGGCAAGAGCCGGCTCACGCGCGAGTTCCTGGACCGCGTCGAAGCCCGGGGAGCCCAGGTGTACCACGGGCGGTGCCTCCCCTATGGTGAGGGCGTCACGTTCTGGCCGCTGGCCGAGATCCTGAAGGCTCACGCCGGCGTGCTGGACTCGGATCCTCCAGACATCGCGCTCGAGCGCATCAGCAAGGCGGGGCGGGATCTGTTGACGCCGGAGGTCGCCCCCGATCCCGCGCGAGCGACGGCCGCGCTGGCGTTCACGGTCGGCGTACACGATCCCGCGTTCGCGTTCGCGGAGATGGACCCGAAGGTCGTGCGCGCCGAGGTGCACGCCGCATGGCGGTCGTTCTTCTCCGCCCTGGGTTCCCAGGATGTCGCGGTCGTCCTGATCGAGGACATCCATTGGGCCGACCAGGCCCTGCTGGACCTGCTCGAGGACCTGGCCGAGCGAACGGTCGGCGCCGTCCTGTTCCTGTGCCCCGCGCGCCCCGAGCTCACCGCGCGTCGCCCCGCGTGGGGCGGCGGCCGCCGCAACCACACGTCGGTGGCGATCGATCCGCTGACGCGGGACGACGCCGAGCGCCTCGTGGCGCTGTTGCTGGCCATCGATCTCCCCGAGGCGGCTCGCATGCGCGTCCTGGAGCGCGCGGAGGGGAACCCCTTCTTCCTGGAGGAGATCCTTCGGCACATGATCGATGAGGGCGTGGTGGTTCGCGAGGACGGCGGCTGGCGCGCCGCTCCCGGCGTGGAGGACGTCGAGATTCCGGACACCGTCCAAGGCGTGCTGGCGGCGCGGGTCGACCTCCTCGAGCCCTCGCACAAGCGGGTGCTCCAGGCCGCCGCCGTTGTGGGTCGGGTCTTCTGGCCGGGGCCCGTCGCCGAGCTGTCGGGCAGCATCGACGTGGCCGCGGCCATCGACGCCCTGGAGTCCCGCGACCTGGTCCTCTCGCGTTTGGGCACCGCCTTCGCGGGCGAGCCCGAGTACCTGTTCAAGCACATCCTGACGCGCGACGTCGCGTACGAGAGCCTGCCGAAGCGCGAGCGTGCATCCGCCCACGCCTCCGTCGCCGCGTGGATCGAACGCACGGCAGGCGCTCGAACGCGGGAGCAGGTCGAGCTCCTCGCGTACCACTATTCGACGGCGGTCTCGCAGTGGCCGGGAGCCGACGACGGGCTGCGCACCAAGGCGTTCGAGTACCTCGTGAAGGCGTCGGAGGAGAGCCGCAGCAAGCAGGTGCTCTCGAAGGCCGAACGTCTCGGCGAGGACGCCCTGGCACTGGCCCGAACGGACGAGGAGCGGGCGACCGCCCTCGAAGTCCTGGGGTTCGCGTTCCACGCGGACTACAACGGCGACCCCGCGTGGCGGTACCTGCGAGACGCGGCGCGCGCCCGCGCCGGGATGCACCCCATCGACCACCGGCGCGTGGCGTACCTGGTCGCCCGCGCATGCGAGGTGCCGATCCGCTGGCCTGGTTCGATGCGGAATCCGCCGGACGAGGACGAGGTGCAGGGCCTCTACGACATCGGCGTCGCGAACCTGCCCGAGGGCGACAGCGAGGAGCGCGCGCGGCTGCTCGCCCATCGTGCGGGGTGGGGGTTCTCGTTCCCCAGGCCCACCCCCGACGAGGACGAGATGCGAGCCATGGAGTCCGACGGGCTCGAGGCGGCGGAGATGGCGCTTCGACTGGACCTGCCCGACGTCGCCTCCGGTGCGTTCGACGCCGCGGTGGGGCCCACGGTGGGGGCCGGTCGGTACGGCCATGCGATGACCATCTGGATGCGCCGCCGGCCGTTGATCGACCGGATCCGCGACACGTTCGAGCTCGGCGACCTGATCGCGTCCGGCGCATGGTTCCACTACGAGCTCGGTCGCTACGAAGACTGCCGACGACAGTCCGAGGAGGGCCTGGCGCGCCTGGCCGGGCTGGGCGCAAACGCGGAGGTCCACACGCGCGCGTGGCATGTGGCGGCGCTGGAGCGCCTCGGCAAGTGGGATGCCGCGCTCGAGGAGTACCGTCGTATGCAGGACCTGCTGCGTGACCGGCGAGACGACCCGCCCTACTTCGTGACCCACGCCGTCGCGTCGGTGGGGATGATCCACGAATGGCGCGGGCAGCACCGGGAGAGCGACCGCATTCGCGACATGCTCGTCCCTCTGTCCGGCCGCAAGTCCGCCCGGCTGCACCCGGGTCTCACCCGGCTCTTGGTCGAGCGAGGCGAGGTCGATCGTGCTGGGGAGTACTTCGCGCGACGACCCGACGGATGGCGCGTCCACGCCGCGAAGCACTTCGAGGCGGCCTGCGAACTGGTGGCGGCCGCCGGCGCTTGGGACGAGGTGGCCGCCACGGTCGTCGCGGCGCAGGCGCAGGCGGCTGTCGGCGCCGGATCGCTGCCGGCGTTCATCCATCGGTTGCGGGGCCGGGCCGCGGTCGCGGGCGGCCAGCAGGAGGCCTCGGCGCACCTGGCGGCCGCGGTGAGCGCGTTCGCCGAGCTGGAGACTCCCTTCGAGGCCGCCGTCACGCGGACCGAACTGGCCGGCGCGCTGCTCGCGGGAGGCCATGCGAAGGAAGCGCTGACCGAGCTCGACGCCGCCGACGAGACATTCGAGCGGCTCGGCGCGACGAAGGCGCTGCAATCGACGGCCGCGCTTCGAGTGCGGGCGTCGGCTACGCTGGCCGGCGACGGGTGAGCTTCGGGAGTCCACGGATGGCCGACGACGACGTCGAGTTTCGGATCAGCGCGATCCCGGGTGACGCCGGCGTGCGCTACGGATGGTCGCTGGTCCGGCTCGGCTATCCCGGCAGCCGTCACCGCATCGAGATCGTCGACCGGCTCGCCGTCTCGGATCCGGACTGGACTTATGAGACCCCCGAGCTGGCGCGCGCTGCGATCGAGGACGTGCGCCGGAGTCTTGACGCGCGGATCGCCGAGGACGTGTTCGACGAGCAGTAGTCCGTTGTCCGGCCGCTAGCTATCCGCGGGGAACCGTCGCCGGCGCCCGAGCGGCATCGCGAACCAGAGCCAGCCGAACCCGACGGCGAGGCACGCGGCCATCGCGATGCCCAGCCCCGGCGAGTACATCACCGCGGTGATCACGTACACCGAGCCGATGAGCGCCACGGCCAGGAACACCGTGCCGGCGATCGCCATCCGGTTCGCCACGACGACGAGGTGCTGAAGTTGATGGCGCCGGAACACCAGGCGGTGGTAGATGGTCGGAGCGATGAACAGCGCGGTGGCCACGGTCGTGGCCAGGAACGCGCCGAAGTACACGAGCCGCTCCCCCGACGTCAGCTTGCTGAAGCCGTTGCTGAACGGAAGGATCAGCATGAAGCCGAACAGCATCTGCACGCCCGGCAGCGCCACCCGCAGCTCGTTCAGCAGCTCCTGGAGGCGACGGTGCGCTTCGGCCTGGGGATCCTCGTTCATCGCGGCAGAGTCTGACAGACCATTCCCACCATGTTCCCCACCCGCCGGGTTGACCAATCCCGACGACCTTCCTACGTTCGAAGGGGTGAGCACTTCGAGCCGGGAGGATGCCATGGCCACCGTGAGCGTGCGCTACATCGTGGACGACGTCGACGCCGCGATCGAGTTCTACTGCAAACAGCTCGGGTTCCACGAGCAGATGCATCCCGCGCCGACCTTCGCCATGCTGTCGAAAGACGACCTTCGCCTCGTGCTCACCGCGCCCGGCGGCGGGCCGGGCGGCGGTCAGGCCATGCCGGACGGCACACTACCGGCGCCGGGCGGCTGGAACCGGTTCCAGCTGGAGGTCGCCGACCTGAATGCAAAGGTCGAAGCGCTGCGCGCCGTCGGGGCGAAGTTCCGCAACGACATCGTGGTGGGCGTTGGCGGCAAGCAGATCCTGGTGGAGGACCCTTCGGGGAATCCCGTGGAGCTGTTCGAGCCGACGCTGGCCGAGGCGCGACTGACGACCAGCTAGCGGGCAGCCCGGTCGGCGCGCGCCTGTGCGCGGTCCGCCTCGACCTCGGCCTCGCGAGCGTCGCGCACCGCCGTCCGCGCGTCGTCGCGCGCCTGCTCCACGTCGGACTGCAGCCGTTCGAGTTTCGCCTGCGCCCGGTCGGCGAGCTCGCGAGCCTTGATCGCGCGGCGCCTTGCCTGGCTCGCCTCCGCGCCCAGCCGCTTCGCGCGGGCCGCCGCATCGCGGGCCTCGGCGGCGGCGCTGGGCTGGGCCGCTTCCGTCCGGCCCCGTCCCCCAGGAACGACCTCGAGCCCGGTCACCTCGCCGAAGCCGAGCGGCGCCGGAAGCTCCTTCGACAGCCGCCCGGCTCGCACGGCCTCGGCCGCCTCGTCGTCGATCGAGGCCGCCTCGAACGTGGCCGTCACGGCCTCCAGCGCGCCCGCCGAGGAGTGCCCCTCGCCGGCCAGCAGCCGGGACGCCTGCTTCGTCAGGGCCGCGACGGCCTTGCGCCGGCGAGCGGACGCGTCCCGCAGCGCATCGGAGGACCCGCCGGACACGATCCGGCGCTGCGCGGTCCGAAGCGCCGCTCCCGCATCCAGCAGCTCCTGAACGTCGCCCGGTGCCCGCCGGGCGACCTCGTTGACGGCCCACGCCGCGACCGTCGGACGCCGCAGCGACTTGACCGTCGCGGCGTCGGCGTCGCGGCCCTCCTGCTTGAGCTGTTTCGCCAGGTCGTCGCGCGCGGCGACGAACTCGCCCGGAGAACGCGTGAACAGCTGATCGAGTTCGTCGTCGAGCGATGCGGTCATGGCGTCGTGCGCACTCCCCCGGGTTCGCGACCCGCGCGGCCGGCGTTCGCGATCAACCTACCGGCTTTTCCCCACGGTCACGAATCGATCGCGCCGGCGCGTAATCGCATC
>DASXAQ010000027.1:0-3170 GCA_036406615.1 Actinomycetota bacterium
CGACGAGCAGCGAAGTGGTGAAGTTCGCCCACACGAGCAGCGGCATGCGCCAGAAGGTCATTCCCGGCGCGCGCATGGTGATGATCGTGACCAGGAAGTTGAGCGCGGTCATGATCGACGACGCGCCCGCCCACTGGACGCCCATGTTGAAGAACACCTGCCCCAACGGCTGGTCGGTGGCGAGCGGTGCGTAGCTCGTCCAGCCGGTCGCGAAGGCACCGCCGGGTACGAGGAAGCTGAGCAGCATCATGGAGCCGGCGATCGGCAGGAGCCAGTACGAGAGCGCGTTCAGGCGCGGGAACGCCATGTCCGGCGCACCGATCATCAGCGGGATGACGTAGTTGCCGAGCCCGGCGAAGGCCGGGATCACGACCAGGAAGATCATCAGCGCGGCGTGCACCGAGACCAGGCCGTTGAAGGTCTGGTTGTCGACGAACTGCATCCCCGGCCGGGCGAGCTCGGCCCGGAAGAGCATCGCCATCATCCCGCCGGCCAGGAAGAAGAAGATCGTCGTGACGAGGTACTGGACGCCGATCACCTTGTGATCGGTGTTCGGGCGGAAGTAGTCCTGCCAGGTCTTCCCGCCGTGCGTGGAGTGGTCCTCGGGAACGGTCGGGGCGCCGCTCGCGTACCGCACCCAGTAGTCGAACGCGCCGAGCCCCGCGAGGAACCCGATCGGCGCCGCGGTCAGCGTGGCGACCACCGTGATCACCGGCCAGCTGAAGAGCGGCTCCCAGCCGGCCCAGGCGCGGAAGATCAGGACGATCCCGCAGCCGATCCACCAGAACAGGCACGTCATCCAGGCGGCGCGGATCCAGCCCGCCTTCAGGAAGTAGTCGCGGGCCGTCTTCGGCGCGTGCGGCGCACCGACGGGGGCGTGGGGCTCGGCGACCGCGGTCGTCACTTCCCTCCTCCCTTGCTCGAGTCGACCAGGTAGGTGACCAGGGCGTCGAGCTGGTCTTTCGGGAGGTTCGCGAAGGACGGCATCAGGTTCTTCGGAAAGCCGGGCTGGACGTAGGCGTTCGGATCGACGATCGACTCTCTGACGAAGTCCTCGAGCGGCTTGCCCGCCTGCTTCGCGTACGCGGGGAGCTTATCGAGGTCGGGCCCGGCCGTGCCCGTGGCGTTTGCCGCTTTCAGCGTGTGGCAACTGGCACAGCCGTTGCTGGTGAACACGGCCTGCCCGGCCTGGCCGGGCGGCCCGTTCGCGGCGTTCTGCTGCTCGTGCACCCACGCCTGGAACGCCGCCGGCTTCAGCACGATCGCCGAGGTGCGCATCAGCGCGTGTCCGAGCCCGCAGAGCTCGGTGCAGATCACCGGATAGGTGCCGAGCTTGGTCGGCGTGATCACGAGGCTCGTGTCCTGACCGGGGACGGCGTCCTGCTTCTGGCCGAACTCGGGCACCCAGAACGAATGGATGACGTCGAGGGCGCGCAGGTGGAGCTTCACGGTCCGGTTCAGCGGGAGGCGGAGCTGCCCGGAGGTCAGGTCGCCGTCACCCGGGTAGGTGAACGTCCACGAGAACTGGCGCGCGGTCACGGTCACGTTCATCGGGTCCTTCCCGGCGTCGTCGTTCTTCACGAGCGCGATGCTCGACACGATCGAGATCGCGGTGACCAGGATCGCCGGCACCGCAGTCCACACGATCTCGACCCCGGTGTGGCCGTGGATGGGCGGGCCGTCGGAGTCGTCGTCGGGACGCACGCGGAACTTGACCAGCGAGTAGGCGATCACAGCGGCGACCAGGGCGAAGACCGCGATCGAGATTCCGGTCGTGAACCAGAAGACGAAGTCGATGCGGTCCCGCTGCTTCGAGGCCACCGGCGGCAGCCAGGGGATCAGCACCGCGACGAGCGTGGCGGCGCCTCCGAACAGGACGCCCAGCCCCACGAGCTGGAGAATCGAACCCCTACGCACGGACCACCGAGCCTAGTGAATTCCGGCCCGCGGCGCGGGCCGTACCCTCGGCCCTCCGAACGGCGAGGGGGAGGGCGTTCGCCCTCCCCCTCGAGACCGCGTTCGCGGGCCGCCTAGGCGGCCTTGACCAGCGACGCGGGCGGGTGCTTCACCGCGAAGTCGGTGCTCTTGCCGGCCACGATCTTGTAGACCGCGACCGGGCCACCCTGGATGTCGCCGTTCGCGTTGAAGGCGATCGTGCCCGTGATGCTGTTGGGCAGGTGCGTCTTGAAGATCTGCTGCGTCACGCCTGCGCGTGTGCCGTTCGAGTTCTTGATCGCGTTCAGCATCACGACGGCGGCCTGGCCGGCATACACCGCATACGGATCCGGTGCCTGCCCCTTCAGGTACCTCGTGAACGCGAGCAGGAACGCCCTGCCCGTGCCCTTCAGCTGCGAGTTCGGGACGCCGGCGACGGTGACGTACGCGCCGTTCGCAGCCGCCCCCGCGCCCTGGGCCACGGCCGAGATCGGCGTGAACCCGTCGGGAAGAATCAGGCGGACGCCGGGCCCGAGCGTGGACCGGAGGTCCTTGATCAGCTTGCCGCCGTTCTCGCAGATCAGGCCGCCGACGAACACCGCGTTGGCGGACGTGTCCTTGATCTTGGTGGCGAGGGCCGTGTAGTCCGACGCCTTCGGGTCGAACGCTGCGAAGCCGGTGACCTTGATCCCGAGCTTCTTCGCGGCGTTCCGCGTGTTCGAGGCGACGCCCAGCCCGTAGGCCTCCTTGTCGTTCAGGATGTACATGCTCCTGACGCCGAGCTGCTTGGCGAGCATCGCGTCCGCCGCGCCCTGGAACTGGTCCTGGGCGACGACGCGCGCGTAGTTGCGCTTGCCGGTCGGGTAGTACTTGCGCGGCTCGCCCGGAGCCGTTCCGACACCGCTCGTGGTGAGGCCGGTGTACGTGTTCGCCGGGCTGACCATGCCCACGGGGCCGTTCGGCGCCCGGTTGAGGATCGGCACGATGATCTCGGCGCAGCCCGAGTTGAAGGTGCCGATCACGCCGATCACGCTGGAGTTACGCGCGTAGGCGTTGCCGTTCTGCGAGCACTTGGCCGAGTCCCACTTGCCGGCCTGCGCAGTCGAGTCGTCGCAGGACTGGTACCCGATCGTGTACTTGCCCGCCTTGTACCCGGCCGAGTTCAGGATGAAATTGATCGCCTTCGTCATCTGGATCGTCTGCGTGCGCCCCGAGCCCTGGAGCGGGAGGTCGGA
>DASXAQ010000028.1:0-36918 GCA_036406615.1 Actinomycetota bacterium
TTGGAGGCGCTGCAGAACGTCGCCAAGTACGCCGGCGCGTCGGGAGCTTCGGTTCGACTGTCCGCCCACAACGGCGACCTCCGCTTCGCCGTCGAGGACGACGGCCGTGGATTCGACGCGGCGACCACCTCGTACGGCACCGGGCTGCAGGGCATGGCCGATCGCCTGGAGGCGCTCGGAGGCTCGCTGCGGGTTCGAAGCACTGCCGGCGCCGGCACCACGATCGAAGGGATCCTGCCCGTGAAGCATCTGGAGGCGGCCGCGTCGTGACGCAGGCGGCCGTGTCCGCGACGAGGGACGTGCACAGCGCGCGGGTCGTGCGCGGCCACAAGCGCCGCCTGCTCGCCTACGTGCTGGCGGCGATCGTCGTGGCGCTGTCGGTATTGGGTGGCGTCTTGCTTGGGCTCAACCAGCCACTCACGTCGGGCAACGACTGGTTCCTGTGGGGGTTGTTCGTCATCACCGCCGCGGCGTACGTGGCATCCGCCGTCGCCATCGTGCGGCGGCAGGCGTCGAACCCCATCGGGTGGCTGTTCTTCCTCATCGGCGGGGCGCTCGTCGCCAGCATCGTCATGACCGAGTACGCCGTCTACGCACTGCGGGTCTCCCCGGGCGCGCTGCCCGCTCCCGGGCTGATGCTCGCCATGGCCGAGCCGACTCCGATGCTCGCGCTGATGGGCATCGTGTTGGTCCTGCAGCTGTTCCCGGACGGACGCCCGGTATCGCGAAGGTGGCACATCGTCCTGTGGCTGTCCGTCGCGGCCGTCGCCGTGGGCACGGTCGCTTCGATGGTCACGCCCCACCGCATCGTCGACATCTGGTCCGACATGCTGAGCCACACGGGGACGTCGGCCGTCGATCCGCTCGGAGTTGCGGGGCTTCGCGGCGTCGGCAACGTGGCGCAGAACATCGCGCTGCTGACGGCCGTGGTCGTTTCGATCCTGGCGGTCGTCTCGCTCTTCGTCCGGCGGCGGCGAGCGGATGCCATCGAGCGCGAGCAGCTGCGATGGCTCGCCTTCGTGGTCGGCGTCGCCGCCGCGTGGATCGTGGTCGTGCTCCCCCTGAGCCTGATCATCGGATCGAACGGCTGGGCCGGCGCGCTGTTCTGGATCGTCATCACGCCGTTGGTTGCCCTGGGCGTTCCGGTCTCGGTCGGCATCGCGATCGTTCGCTACCGGCTCTTCGACATCGACGTCGTCATCTCCAAGACCATCGTGTACGGCGCCCTGGCGGCGTTCATCACCGTCGTGTACGTCGGCATCGTGGTGGGGATCGGCCAGCTCGCCGGCTCGGTGGCGACGCCCGCGCTGTCGGCGGTCGCCGCCGCCATCGTCGCGATCGCGTTCCAGCCCGTGCGCCGCCGCGTGCAACGCGTCGCCAACCGGTTCGTCTACGGGGAGCGCGCGACGCCCTACGAGGTCCTGTCGGGATTCTCGGAGCATCTGGCCGGCATGTACGGCGAACAGGACCTGCTCGGACGGATGGCGCGCGTGCTCGCGGAGGGCACCGGCGCCACCCGCGCCGTCGTGTGGCTGTCGGTCGGCGCCGAGATCCACGAGGCGGGCGCGTGGCCGGACGCGCCATCCGCGGCGCGGACGCTGCCCGTGGCCGGCGGCGCGCTGCCGCCGATCTCGGACGCCACCCGAGCGGTCGAGGTCCGCCACCAGGGCGACCTGCTTGGCGCGCTCAGCGTCGCCAAGCCCCCGAACGACCCCATCACGCCGACCGAGGACCGCCTGCTTGCCGACCTGGCGTCGCAGGCGGGCCTGGTCCTTCGCAACGTGCACCTGATCGAGGAGCTGCGCGCGTCGCGCACGCGCCTGGTCAAGGCTCAGGACGAGGAGCGCCGCCGCATCGAGCGCAACATCCACGACGGCGCGCAGCAGCAGCTCGTGGCGCTCGCCGTCAAGCTGAAGCTCGCGCGGTCGCTCTCGGCCAAGGACGTCGCCGCGACGGACGTGATGCTCGAACAGCTCCAGGTCGAGGCGCAGGAGGCCCTGGACGATCTGCGGGACCTGGCGCGCGGGATCTACCCGCCACTGCTGGCCGACCGGGGACTCGCCGCGGCGCTGGACGCGCAGTCCCGCAAGTCGCCGGTGCCCGTGTCGGTCCGGGCCGACGGGATCGGCCGCTTCCCCCAGGAGGTCGAAGCGGCCGTGTACTTCTGCGCCCTGGAGGCGATGCAGAACATCGCCAAGTACGCGCGCGCCTCGTCGGCGAGCGTCCGCATCGTGCGGTCCAACGGCCACCTCGGGTTCGAGGTCAGCGACGACGGCGTGGGCTTCGATCCCGGCGCCACCGGATACGGCACCGGCCTGCAGGGCATGGCCGACCGGCTGGACGCGCTGGGGGGTACCCTGTCCGTCCGCTCGGCGCCGGGCGCGGGCACGACCATCGAGGGACGGCTGCCGGTCGCGGACGGCGGGGGCGCCGCATGACGGCGGGGACGGGACGGCGTTCGAGCCGCGCGCAGCGGGGAGGCAACGGGGTGATCGAGCGGGTGATGGTGGCGACCGACCGGTCGCAGACGGCGAACCGCGCCGAGGCATGGGCCGCGACCATGGCCGGGCTGTACGACGCGGAGCTGTTCGTCGTGCAGGTCCTGCTGCCGCAGAACGACACCGGGACGCAGGCGGGAGCCGCGGAGGCCACGCGCACCACGTACGCGGCCGGCGAGCTCGCACGGCACGCTGAGGAGCTCGGCGGGTCCCGCGCGAAGTCCCGGGTGGTGGTGGATGAGGACCCGGCCATGGCGATCGTGCGCGTCGCCGCCGACGAAGGGGCCGACGTGCTGGTCGTCGGCAACGCCGGGATGAGCGGCCGCAGGGAATTCCTGCTCGGCAACGTGCCGAACCGCATCTCGCACAACGCGACCTGCACCGTGATCATCGTGAACACGGTCGGCCCCGACGGCGACGGGGGCGTGACCGTTCGTCCGCCCATGGTCGTGCGCGCCGAAGCGGCCGAGGAGCCGGAGGAGCCGCCCCTGATGGGCCGCGCCACCTCCATCGCCGCGGTCATGGCCAAGCACGGCGTGAAGGAGCTGTTCGCCAAGCCCGCGGACGGCGACACGACCCGCTCGCGGGCTCGACGGCTTCGGATGGCGCTCGAGGAGTTGGGGCCGACGTTCGCGAAACTCGGCCAGGTGCTGTCCACGCGCCCGGACCTGCTGCCGCCCGAGTTCATCGAGGAGCTGTCCACCCTGCAGGACAACGTGCCGCCGCTGACGGAGGAGCAGGTGGTGCGCGTCATGGAGGAGGAGCTCGGCGTGCCGTGGGAGGACGTGTTCGAATCGATCGACCCGACCCCGATGGCCGCCGGCACGATCGCCGAGGTGCACCGCGCGACACTCACCGGTGGCGAGCGCGTCGTCGTGAAGGTGCAGCGTCCGAACGCGCGCGACGAGATCATGCGCGACCTGGGGTTGTTCGAGCTGTTCGCCGAGAAGGCCGCGAAGCGCCCGGGGTTCAAGCAGGTGGTCGACATGTCGGCGATCGTCGAGCACCTGTCCTCGTCGCTGCAGCGCGAGCTGGACTTCCGTCAGGAGGCCGCGAACATCGCGCGCATGCGAACGGTGCTCGAACCGTACCCGCGGCTGTCGGTGCCCGACGTGTACGAAGCGTATTCGACGCGCCGGCTGCTGACCATGGAGGAGATCCAGGG
Organism: Actinomycetota bacterium; assembly: GCA_036406615.1. Classification (GTDB taxonomy): domain Bacteria; phylum Actinomycetota; class UBA4738; order UBA4738; family UBA4738; genus DASXAQ01. The sequence goes on from DASXAQ010000028.1 coordinate 3,664, forward strand.
CGGCCCCATTCGAAGCGCGCCGGAGGGCCCCGCGCGCAAGGAGGCGGCGCGCCAGCTGCTGGAGTCGTACTACCGCCAGATCCTGACCGACGGCTTCTTCCACGCGGACCCGCATCCCGGCAACCTGATGTGGTGGAACGACACGATCTACTTCCTGGACTTCGGCATGGTCGGCGAGATCGGGCCGGACATGCGCGAGAACCTGATGCTGCTGCTGCTGGCGTTCTGGCAGGAGGACGCGGCGTTCCTCACCGACGTGACGCTGATGCTGACCGGCGAGGACCAGCGCACGGACATCGACCTCGGGACGTTCCGCGAGGAGATCGGCGAGGTCATGGCGAAGTCGCGCCACGCGGCGCTGAAGGACATCCAGCTCGGGCCGATCCTGCAGGAGGTGACCGAGATCGCGGTGCGGCACGGCGTGCCGCTGCCGGCCTCGCTGGCGCTCACAGCGAAGGCCCTGGCGCAGATGCAGCTGGCGACGGCGGAGCTCGACCCCGACCTCGATCCGTTCGCGGTAGCCGGCAACTTCCTGGCACGCAACCTGGTCTCTCGCATCCGAGGGAGCACCGACCCGCGACGGCTGTTCTACGAGGCGCAGAAGATGCGCGTGCGCATCGGCAACATGATCGAGGCGATCGAACGGCTGACCGGCGCGCGCCCCGGGCCGAAGATGCAGATCCAGTTCCGCGGGCTCGAGCCGCTGGAGGCCACCGTCCGGCGGGCCGGCCGCCGGCTGGCCTTGTCGCTCACGGCCGGCGGCGCGTTCGTCGCCACCGCGATCATGGCCGCCTCGACGCACGTGGCTTCGTGGGTGCCGATCACCTTCGGCATCGCGGGCGGGCTGCTGCTGACCGGCCTGGTGGTCGACCTGGCGCGCCGCAACCGCTGAACGCGTCAGTCGGCTTCGATCTGATCCGGCGACACGGACAGCCCCGGCGCGCCCGATGCCGGCTTCGGCCGGGGCTCGACGGAGCCCTCGCGCAGCGCCTTCAATACGATGCGTTCGGAGACGAAGGCGACCACGCTCATCGCGACGCCGAGCAGGGCGCGTTCGATCCTTCGCACGAATCGTCGCCATCGACGCTTCGGCGGCGCGCCGGTCGCCTGTGATCCTCGGGCCATGTCGGCGCCGAGCCTACGCGCCCGGCGCGGACTCGGCCCAGGCGGCGGCAAGGCGATCGGGCTCGAAGTCGGACTTCGGGATGTAGGCGGCCGCGCCGCACTCGGCGGCGCGCGGCGCATACTCCTCCGGCTCGTACGTCGACAGCAGCAGGATCACCACGCGATTGGACGTGGACAGGATCTGGCGCGTGGCCTCCAAGCCGTCGATCCCCGGGAGGTTGACGTCCATCAGCACCAGGTCCGGGTCCAGCTCGCGAGCCCGCTCGACCGAGTCCTCCCCGGTCTCGGATTCCCCAACGACCTCGAACCCGTCGGTGGCGTCCACGACCATCCGTGCCGCCATCCGGAAAGGTTCCTGATCGTCCACGATCAGCACTCGCACGGGCATCTCCGAATCCTCCCATCCAGCGTGCCACCGGGGTGCGCTTTCGGCAGTCGTGCTCGCACGACCCTTGGCGTGGGGCCAACCCCCCTATCGCGCAGACTCGACGCGACGCTTCAGATTCGCCACGCTGCGGCGCTGGAGGAGAGCCTGAACCGGCGCATACAGGACAAGTGGGATCTCGCCGAGGATCGGCGGAGGCAGTCGAAGCTCCTCCAGCCACGTGAAGTTCGTCGAGCGGCCGTCCTCCGCCGGGTCGAGCAGCCACGCGGCCCGGCCGCGCACCAGTCCGCGGTGCACGATCCCGATCCGGTGCGGAGGCTCCCACACCAGGACGTCGATGACGTCGGTCGTCGCCGCGACGCCGAGGACCTTCGTGCGAACCAGCAACCGTGCGCCGAGCCCTCGTTCCGCGCCGTCGACACGGATCCACGCGACGTCGGGCATCCACTCTCGCTGTGCCTCCCAGTCGGCGACGACAGCCCACACCGCCTCGGGCGGCGCGTCGATCCGGGCGTGCGCGCGAAGCCTCACGCGTGCGGCGCTACGCGCCCGCCGCGATCTCTCCCGCGGCCTCTTCGACCAGTCGAACCTCGCGGTCACCGAACGCGTCGAGGGTGTTGGAGTCCACGTCCAGCACGCCGAGCACGACGCCGTCGCGTTCGATCGGCGCGACCACCTCCGAGCGGGTGTTCACGTCGCAGGCGATGTGGCCCGGGCGGGCGCGGACGTCGGACACGATCTCGGTCTCCCCGCTGGCCGCGACGGCGCCGCACACGCCCTCGCCGAGCGCGATGCGGTCGTGCTCGGTCGGCTGTCCGCGGAACGGTCCGAGCCGGAGCTCTCCGTCCTGCACGAGGTAGACGCCCACCCAATCGAAGGCCGCCTCGCCCTCGTGCAGCCTTGCTACTGTTCGATCCATGAGGGCCTCGTCCATCCGGCCAGTGTACCGAGGCGCGGTGTGAGCGAAGGAGTGGCATTTGCCCCGTCGCTCGTCACCGCGACCGGCACGTCGCCGGATCGCGGCGCGACCACGTCGGTGCGCAGCGTGGCCGACGCGGCACTCGCGTGGCGCGACGGACGCATCGCGTACGTGGGCGCGGCGGCCGACCTCCCGGACGAGTTCGCAGGGCTGCCTTCGACCCGCGTCGGCGGCGCGATCGTGCCGGGCTTCGTCGACTGCCACACGCACCTGCCGTTCTTCGGATGGCGGGCCGATGAGTTCGAGGCTCGACTGGCGGGCGTGTCGTACCGGGACCTGCAGGGCGAGGGCGGCGGGATCCTTCGAAGCCGGCGCCTGCTCGCGGGCGCGGCCGACGACGAGGTGCTGGCGTTCTGCCTGCCGCTCGCGCAGGAGATGCTCGTCCACGGCACCACGGCGCTCGAGCTGAAGACCGGCTACGGCCTGTCCGTCGACGGGGAGCTTCGACAGGCGCGGTTGGCGCGCGCGCTGTCGGAGGACATCCCGCAGGAGGCGGTCGTGACGCTCCTGTCGTGTCACGCGACGCCGCCCGAATACACGCGCGAGCAGTGGGTCGAGGAGGTCTGTTCGACGATCATCCCCGCCGCCGCGGCGGAGGCGCTGGTGGACATGGTGGACGTCTACGTCGAGGACATCGCGTTCTCCGTCGACGACCTGCGAAAGGTCGCCGAGTCCGCGGCTCGGGCCGGGCTGCCGTTTCGCTGTCACGCCGACCAGCTGGGGCACTCGGGCGCGGCCGAGGCCGCCGTGCGCATGGGATGCCGGAGCGCCGACCACCTGAACCACGCCGGCCCCGAGGGCGTCAAAGCGCTCGGGAGCGCAGAGGAGACGGCTGCGGTCCTCCTGCCGGTCTCGACGCTGTTCCTGCGCGCCGACCCACCGCCGGTGGCCGACCTGATCGACGCGGGCGCGGCCATCGCGCTGGCCACGGACTTCAACCCGGGGACGTCGCCGTGCCTGTCGATGCCCGAGGTCGTCGCCACGGGCTGCTCGCTGTACGGGCTATCGACCGACGCCGCCCTGGCCGCATCCACGCTGAATCCCGCCTGGGTCTTGGGCCTGCACGAGCGCCACGGCACGCTGGAGGTGGGCAAGCGGGCGAACTTCGTCGTGCTGGATTCGCCCTCGTTCGCGATGGTCCCGTACCGGCCGGGCCACAATCCGGTGGCGTCGGTCTGGCTCGCGGGCGAGCCCGTATCCTGAGGCCATGCCCCCGGCGAAGAGTGAGGTTCGGCTCATCCGCGCGAGCGAGGCCGCCCGGGCGCTCGGCATCAGCCTGGACACGCTGCGGCGGTGGGACCGCGAAGGGCGGATCGAGGTCGTGCGCAACTCGTCCAACCAGCGCATGGTTCCCGAGTCGGAGGTGACGCGCCTGCAGGGGCGCGGGCCCGGCGTCCGCACCGGGGTGGCGCTGTCGGCGCGCAACCGCATCACCGGCGTCATCCGAAGCGTCGAGGTCTCCGGCGTCGTGGCGATGGTGGAGATGGAGTGCGGTCCCTATCGCATCGCGTCGCTCATCACGCGCGACGCGGTGGAGGAGCTGGGGCTCGCGCCCGGCGTACGCGCCGTCGCCACGGTGAAGGCGACGTCGGTGATGGTCAGCCGGGAGTAGCGCCGACGCCCGCTGCGCCACCGCGCTCGCTGCCGAGTTCGCCGTTGCCGGGCGAACGCGGGACCAGGCGCGTCCCCGTGGCCTTCCACGACGCGACGACCACGACCCCCGGCGACAGTCGCAGCCGGCGTGCCGACTCCTCCGTGACCTCCGCGACGATCGGCGGGCTGCCCGTGATGGCGACGCGCGTTCGGTTGCCGAGCGGCGAGACGCGCGATATCGGACCGGCGATCGCGTTGAGCGCGGATCCCTCGGGACGCTCGGCCGAGATCGCGACGTCCCACGGGTACACGATCATGCCGACCGGACCCTCCAGGCTGTCGGTGCTGAAGAACGTCGTCTGCCCCTCGCCCGCGACCACGGTGAGCCCGTCGCGACGCGTCGCGAAGCCCGGGATGTAGTTCACGCCGGCGAACGAGGCCACGAACGCGGATGCGGGCGTGGCGAGCAGCTCGGCCGGCGTCCCCTCCTGGATCACGTGCCCCTGCTCCAGGACCGCCACCCGCGAGGCCAACCCGAGCACGTCCCCGACGTCGTGCGACACCAGGATCGTCGGCAGCCGCAACGCGCCCAGGCGCGCCGCCAGCTCCGTCGACACGTCGGCCTTCGTCGCGGTGTCCAGCGACGACAGCGGCTCGTCCAGCAGCAGGATCCGCGGATCGGTCGCCACGGCACGCAAAAGCGCCACGCGCTGTCGCTCGCCGCCCGACAGCGAGGTCGGCTTCGCCCCCGCAAGGTGCGCCAGTCCGAACCGCTCGAGCGCCCGCGTCGCGCGTTGCGCCGCGTCCGCCCGGCCGACGCCCCGGGCACGCAGCCCGTACGCGACGTTGTGCGCCACGCTCAGGTGCGGGAACAGCGCCCCGTCCTGGAACACCAGACCGACCCCGCGTTCGTTCGGCGGCACGTCGATGCGGCGTTCGGCGTCGTACAGCGTTCGCCCGTCCGCGACGATGCGCCCCCGCTGCGGCACGAGCAGCCCGGCGATCCCGCGCAGGATCGAGGACTTGCCGGCGCCCGACGGCCCCACCAGCGCGAGGGTCTCCGCTCCCACGCGCAGGCCGACGTCGAGCGTCAGGCGACCTAGACGATGCCCGAGTTCGACCTCGAGGCTGGGTTGACGCTCCATCGCCCTGCATTCTCCGACGCCCGCACCCGCAGGATCAGCCGCCCTCCCACGAACAGCCCGACGCTGACGGCCACCAGCAGCGCCGCGATGGCCAGCGCGCCGTCGATGTTGCCCGAAGAGAACTGCCCGTAGACCGCCAGCGGCAGCGTCTGGGTGGACCCCTGCAGGCTGCCCGCGAACATGATCGTTGCGCCGAACTCGCCGAGGGCGCGGGCGAACGACAGCGTCGCTCCGGCCGACAGGCTCTGGCCCGCCAGCGGGACGGCCACCCGCGTGAACGTCCGCGCCTCGCCCGCGCCGAGGCTTCGCGACGCGCCGAGCAGTTGCGGGTCGACCGCCGCGAACCCGGCGATGGCCTGGCGCGCGTAGAAGGGCATCGAGACGAACGCCAGTGCCATGACGACCGCCGACTGCGTGAACGGGATCTCGATGCCGAACGCGCGCAGCGGCCCGCCGAGCAGGCCGAAGCGGCCGAACGCCGCCAACAGCCCGATGCCGGCCACGGCCGGCGGGAGCACCAGCGGCAGCTCCAGCAGCGTGGTCACCGCCGAGGCGCCGCGGAACGGCCGCGTCGCGATCCGGTACGCCACCGGCGTGGCGAGCAGCAGGATGAGCGCGACCGCGATCACGCTGGTCTTGAGGCTCACCGCCAGCGCATCGAGCGCCACCCGCGAGTGCAGCTGCGCCAGCAGCGTCGACACCGGCACACGCAGGAAGATCGCCAGGATCGGGAGCCCGACGAAGCCGACGACGACAGCCGTCGCCACCCCGGTGCCCACGGCCATCACGCGGTCGGAGGCGCGCACGACGGCTACGAGGTCGGCGGCGGCCCGAATCCGGCGCTCTGCAGCACCTGCTGCGCCGGCGGGCTCAGCACGTAGCTGACGAACTGTCCGGCGAGCCCGGAGTTCGTGCTGGCCTTCACCACGGCGATCGGGTACGTGGCGGTGGCCTGCGCGTACGCGGGCAGCGTGATGGCCTTCACCGACGATCCCGCGGCCGTCGAGTCCGTGATGTAGACGAAACCGGCGTCGGCCTCGCCCAGCTTGACCTTCGCGAGCACCGCCTCCACGTCGGTCTCCTGGCTCACGACGTTCGCCAGCACCTGCTTCGAATAGTTCGCGCCGTACGTGGAGTCCAGGCTGCCGAGGACCTTCAGCGTGTACGAGCCGACCGGCACGGTCGGCCCGGCGACCACCAGCTTGATCCCCTTGTTCGTCAGGTCCTTCAACGACGTGATGTTCGCCGGGTTGCTGGGCGGCACGACCAGCACGAGCTGGTTGGTGCAGAATGGCTGGGGCGTCTCGATCAGGCCCTTGCCCGACAGCTCGTCGCCGTACGTCGTGCTCGCGCCGGCGAACACGTCCGCCTTCGCTCCCTGCTCGATCTGCGCGGTGAGCGTGTCGGTGCCGGCGAAGGAGAACCGGAACGTCACGCCGGGGTGCTCGGCCGTGAACATCGTCCCGATCTTCGGGAAGACGTTGACCAGGGAGGCGGCCGCCAGAACCGTGAGGCGCGCGGGCCCCGAAGACGACGACGTCGTCGCGTTCGAGGAACCGCACGCGGACAGAGCGAGGATCGCCACGATCGCCGGTACCGCCAGCCACTTCCGAGCCATGTGGACTCCTTCGTTCGATCCCCCCACCCGTCGAGGCGGTCGGTCCCGGTCTGTTCGCTAGGCAATACCCAAGCAACATATAGGAAATGTCACCGGATGCCGAGCGGTCGCCCCGCGGGTGGGGTAGGCGAATCGTGCCCGGGACTGGCTAGCGCAGCCCGGAGGACGGGGTCAGAGCAGGGGCCCGACCGCGGCCTCGACGGCCTGCAGGATGGCGCCGGACTGCACCAGCTCGATCGCGCTGTCGACGTCCGGCTTCAGGCTTCGATCCTCGCCAAGGTGCGGCACCAGGTCGCGAACGGCGGCCAGCGCGGCCGCCGTCCCGCGCGCCGGCTCGAGCGGACGCCGAAGCTCCATCCCCTGCGCGGCGCACAACGCCTCGAGTGCCAGCACGGCCTCGGCGTTGCCGATGACGTCGCGCGCATGGCGGGCCGAGATCGTGCCCATGCTGACGTGGTCCTCCTGGCCGGCCGACGACGGGATGGAGTCGACCGAGGCCGGATGCGCCATCGCCTTGCTCTCCGACACCAGCGCCGCCGCCGTGTACTGCACGATCATGAAGCCAGAGTTCAACCCGGAATGCTCGACGAGGAACGGCGGCAGCCCGTTGTTCGAGGCGGGGTCGAGCAGCCGGTACAGGCGGCGCTCGGCGATGGAGCCAACGCCGACCGTGGCCGTCGCCAGCGCGTCCATGGCTACGGCAACCGGCTGTCCGTGGAAGTTGCCGCCGGAGATCACCTCATCGTCGTCGGGCAGCACGATGGGGTTGTCGGTGACCGAGCCGATCTCGCGCTCGAGGACCGTCCACGTGTGATCCAGCGTGTCGCGCAGCGCGCCGTTGACCACGGGTGCGCAGCGGATCGAGTACGCGTCCTGCACCAGGTGCTCGCTGGCGCGGTGCGACGCGACGATCGCGCTGCCGTCGAGCATCGTTCGAAGGTTCGCGGCCGAGGCGCGCTGGCCGGGATGCGGGCGCAGCGCCTGCAGGCGATCGTCGAAGGCACGGTCGGTGCCCAGGATCGCCTCGATCGTCATCGCGGCAGTCACGTCGGCGAGGCGCGCGAGCGCGGCGGCCCGTTCGGCGGCCAGCAGCCCGATCGCGAGCATCGCCTGGGTGCCGTTGATCAGCGCCAGGCCCTCCTTCGGCTCCAGCTCCAGGAGTTCGAGCCCGGCCCCGCGCATGCCCTCGGCCCCGGGCATCCGTTCGCCGTGGAACGACACCTCCCCATCGCCGATGAGCGGGAGCGCCAGGTGGGCCAGGGGCGCCAGGTCGCCCGAGGCGCCGAGCGAGCCCTGTTCGGGAACCACCGGCAGCACGCCCTCGTTGAGCATCGCGACCAGCCGTTCGGCCACGACCGGACGAACCCCGGAGTACCCCAGGGCCAGCACGTGCGCCCGCAGCAGCAACATGGCGCGGACCTCCCACTCCGACAGTGGCGGCCCGACGCCGACGGCGTGGGATCGAAGCAGGCCGTGCTGCAGCGCGCGGGCGTCCTCGGGATTCAGCCGGACGTTCGCGAGGCTGCCGAAGCCGGTCGTCACCCCGTAGACGGTCTCGCCCGCCGAAACCTTGCGCTGGACGGCCGCGCGCGCCGACTCCATGCGGGCCGTCGCGCCGGCGGAAACCGCCGCGGGCTCGCCGCGCGCGACCGCGACGACGTCCTGGATCGACAGGGGCTCTCCGACCACGACCGGCACGGGCGGAAAGGCTACGGCCGGGCGGGGCGAGCGGCAAGGCGGCGCTGGACTTCCGCCGCATGAGATGTTCCAATCCGCGCCACTGACTACATAAGGAGCTCTCATGCGAACCCGTTTCGATCGCGCGCCCGCCCCGTTCGGGGCGTTGGTCCTGGCGGTTGGCGCCTCGGTGCTGCTCGCCGGGTGCGGTTCGTCGGGCGGGACGTCGTCAGGCGCGTCTGCTCCGGCATCGTCGCCGGCCTCGGCTTCCTCCCCCACGTCGGGATCGACGATGCAACCGGCGGGGAACCTGCCCACGTCCTGCAGCCAGGTCACCTCGATCGTCGCGACGTACATCGGCGGCGTGGGCACGGTGAAGTCGCTGGCGAACAAGCCGAACGGCGTCAGCTGCGAGTTCGCCAACGCCGGCGTCACGAAAATCGTCATCCTGAACATGGGCACCGGGTCGGACGCGGCGATGGCCGAGCTGAAGACGAAGTCCGCAACCAACGGGCGCACGACGCCGTCGATCAGCGGCCTCGGCACAACCGCGTTCTCGGTCGACAACCAGGGCAAGGCGGCCGGCGCGGCCGCGCTCAACGATCAGGGCGTCATGGTGGTGGTGACCACGAACCTGCCGCTGGCCCAGGACGAGGCGCTCATCCGGCAGCTCTGGGCCGTGTACTGATTTCCCGAGGCTACGGCTCGGACTCCTCCACCCGGACGGTCGAGCGGACCGATCGCACCGACTCGAGCGCACGCAGGTCGTCGAAGCATGCCTGCAACGATGCCTCGGGCGCGGCGTGGGTGATCAGCACCAACAGCGCGTCGCCGCCGCGCCCCTCCTGCAGCACCTGCCCGATGGATACGTCGTGTGCGGCGAAGCACTGCGCGATCGTGGCCAGCACTCCGGACCGGTCGGCGACCTCGAGCAGCACGTACGACCGCGCGGTCAGCTCCTCGATCGACACGATCCGCCGCGGACGGTCGGGGGCGCCGGCGCCTCCACGGCCGTGCGACGCGTGGCCGACGTGCGTGATCGCGCCCGCCGCCGCACGGGCCCGGGCCAGTTCGATCAGGTCCCCGACGACAGAGGTGGCGGTCGGGTCGCCCCCCGCGCCCAGGCCGTACAGCATCAGCGGTCCCACCCGTTCGCCCTCGATCAGCACCGCGTTGAAGCTGAGCCGAACGGACGCAAGCGGATGCTCCCGCGGCAGCATTGCCGGGTGCACCTGTACCGAGACCCCGCCCCCCACGGCCTCGGCGACGGCTACCGGCTTCAGGACGTAGCCGAGCCGGCGAGCGAACCCGATGTCGTCGGCCGACAGCGACGCGATGCCTTCGCGATGCACGTCGGACGCGGAGACCGGAATGTCGAACGCGATCGTGGCCAGGATGGCGGCCTTGGCAGCCGCGTCGTGGCCATCCAGGTCGGCCGCGGGGTCGGCTTCGGCGTACCCGAGCTGCTGGGCCTCGGCGATCGCGTCGTCGAGCGAGGAACCGTCCTCGGCCATACGCGTGAGGACGTAGTTCGTCGTCCCGTTCAGGATCCCGGTCAGCTTCAGCACCCGGTCGCCGGCCAGGTGCTCACGGATCGGCCGGATGAGCGGGATTCCCCCGCCGACCGACGCCTCGTACAGGACGTCCACCCCTGCGGTGACGGCGGCGTCGAACAGCTCGCCGCCGTGCGTGGACAGCAGCTCCTTGTTTGCCGTCACGACCGACTTGCCGGCGGCCATGGCGGCCAACAGGAGGGTGCGCGCGGGCTCGACGCCCCCGATCACCTCGACCACGACGTCGACGTCCGGATCGATGGCGATGTCGCCCGCGTCCGACGTGAATCGGGCTGCGTCGACCGGCACGTCGCGTGGCTTCGCCGGATCTCGCACGGCGACACGCGAGACCTCGATCGCCGCCCCGGCCCGGCGCGCCACGTCCTCCGCGTGGTCGTGGAGCATGCGGGCCACCGCCGCCCCCACGTTGCCGCAGCCGAGCATCCCCACGCGCACGACCTCGCCCACCGGCCCATCCTATGGCCGGGTCACGGCCCGCCCGCCGAAGCGTGAAGATGGCTGCCCCTTAACAAACGTGGGCCTTCGGCGCTCGATACTCCTGACGATGAAGTCCGAGGCGCTTGACGAAGTCGCCCGCGCGACGCTCGAAGCTGCCTACCGCGAGCTGGGCGCCGACCTATGGCGCTCCGTCTACGCGTTCGGGGGCGGCAGCCGGGAGATCGCCGACGATGCGGTGACCCTCGCGTTCATCGAGGCAGGCCCGAGACTCGGTTCGATCCGGAACCTGAAGGCCTGGCTCTACACGGTGGCGTTTCGCGCGGCGGCCGACGAGCTCCGTCGCCGGAGCCGTTCCACGAGCGCACCGGATGAGGCCGAGCACGTCGAGGGCACAGCCGCCGCGGGGCTGGACTCGGGCTTCGATGTGGACCTGGCGGAACTCGTGGAGCGGCTGAGCCCGCGGCAGCGCGGCGCGTTCGTGCTGCGAGACGTGATGGGGTACTCGGGGCGCGAGGCGGCAGAGCTGCTCGGCACCAGCGAGGGCGCGGTTCGCGTGCACCTGCACGCCGCGCGCCGGCGCCTGCGATCCCAGCTGGAAGAGGTGGAACGAACATGAGCGACCGTGACCTGACCCGCATTCGCGACCTTCCCGCGCCGGACCTGTGGCCGGCGATCGAACGAGACCTTTCTGCCCCGGGAGCGCGCCGCTCCGTTGGGCGGCCGCGCCTGCCGGCCGGCGACCCGACGAACAGGCACCGCTGGATCGCCGTCGGCGTCGCGCTGGCCCTTCTTGCGGCCGCGCTCGGCGGCGCATGGCTGGCGTTCAACAAATCCGAGCGGCCGGCCAGCATTCCGTCGAACAAGCCGGTGACCGTGTCGGTGACGGCCAAGTCCTACCCGGTTCGGTGCAGCGCGACGCTCGACAACCCAGTCATCCGCCCGGGCGAGGCCCTGCAAATCCACTACGCGCTACAGAACCTGGGCGCAAGTCTCATCACCGATGCGTACGCGGGCCAACGGCTGGTGGTGCGCACGACCTCGGGGCCCATCCTGTACGACTCCCAACTGGCGACGGCCGGCGACACCATCGGCATCCCCACCCCAACGAATCCACTGAGCCCCGGCACGCGGATCACCCTGCCGCGGAACCAGTCGACCACCACGATCGTGCGCTGGCCCGGACCCCTGGTGCTCCAGCTGTCGTGTCCCTTCGTGTTGGCGCGTGCAGATCGCGAACACGCCGCGATTCCGATCGGCGCCCTGCCGTCCGTCCCGGTGGCCGTCGGCACGACCGGCGAGGCTCCGGACCCGGACATGGCAATCCGGGAATCCGTGCAGGCCACGTCCGGGCTCTTCGCGCAGTGTTCACCTGGCCCCGGCGGCGCGATCGTTCGCGGCCTTGTGACGCCGCCGGCAGGACATGGCGCGCTTCCCCTGCCGGCCAGATGCTGGGCTCAGGTACATACGTACGAGGGGTTCGATGTGGTCGATCTTCTGTTCGTCGCACCGCCCAACGCTCCTTCAGTGAATCTCCCCACGTACTTGAACCAGTTCCAGATCCAAGGAACGGCGGTGACGGAGCTCAGCCGTTGGACGTTCGTGGTCACCGAGGCCGGCACAACCCAGGCGGTTCCCATCGACTCCGCGGCGAACTTCCCGCACGGAGAGGTGGACTTCAGGTACGAAGGCGGCACCCTGAAGGAGGGAGGGGGGTCTCCATGCCCGATCAGTTCGACGTCATACGGTTCCGGGGGGGTGTTCTTTCCGAGGGCATGCTGAGTCCAGAAGCCAAGCCTCAGCCGAGCTCGAGCGAAGGCGCGTAGGTGCGGCCGTCGATCAGGTCGACGCGCGACGACATCAGCGTGTCGCGGTCGACGACGCGGAATCCGGCCCTCAGCAGCGTTGCCAAAGCCGGATTCGGGCCCAGCAACGACACATGAACTGCGGCGGCACGATCGGCCACCGCGCGCACCACGCCCGCGACCATCGCCGACATCTCGGCCTCCGACCGCGCCCCGACCGGCCCGACGAACGCCTCACGCAGCCCGCTCCCGCCGACCACCGGCGTGAGCCGAACCCACGCGAAGGCCCGGACGCCGGCGCCGTCCTCCACCACGAGCGCCTCCGCCGAGGGCAAGGAAGCCAGGAACGCGTGGTCCACGTCGCGCGTGCGGCCGGAGGCCGTCGCGTCCAGGGCGGCGATGCCGCGCAGCTCGTCCCCGGCGGCGAGGCGAACCTGCCCCTCTGCCGCCACCGCCCGAGCGGCGTCCGCCGATCCCGACAGATACACCACCGGCATCACGGGACGCATCCCCGCCATCGCGTACAGCGGGAGCGCACGGGGGTCCGAGGACGCGAACGTGACCCTGATCGCCTCGGGCGGCGAGGCGTCAAGGAGCCCTCGGAGGATGGCGCCGCCGATGCCCTTGCCCAGCAGATCCTTTCGAACGAACAGGTCCGCCAGGTGCACGACGTCACCGCGCACGAGCACCCCACCGAATCCCACGACGTCGCCGTCGCGCTCGCCCACGAGCACCAGCCCGGTGGTCAGCTCGTGGTCCAGGTAGTCCGGCCGCTCCGGCCACGAGTCCAGGTTGTCGAAGTCGCGAGCGATCTCCCGGATGGGTTCCTCGTCACCGGCCGTCGCAGGCCGGACGCCGAGGTTGGGCACCAACGGCTCGGTCATCGCGACTCCAGCGCCGCCAGGAACCCGTCCGGATCTTCCATCGAGACGCCGAGCCGGCGCACCCGCACGACGAAGCCGGCCACGCGGCACGGGACGGGGCTTCGCACGTCGATCGCGGCGATCCCGGTCGTCGCTCCGTTGACCAGCCACCTGCCCTTGAGGTTGCCGTGCACGCCGATCGCCCACGGCCAGTCCGGCGCGCGGGAGGCCTTGGACACCAGCGACCGCGGCACCCGGCCGTCGAACGCCCAGCCCATGCGTACGCGGATCTCGCGATCATCGAGGTCCACCCACGACGCCGACGGCCCCATGCCGAGCGCCGATAGCAGGAACCTCCACCAGCCGTACCGGATCCGGTATCGAACCGCCCCCGTGCCCGGTTCGCTCACTGCGTCCAGGGCAACCGGACGTCGCGCTCCTTCGCCACTGCCAACGCTTCGTCGTAGCCGGCGTCCGCGTGGCGAATCACGCCCATCCCCGGGTCGGTCGTGAGCACCCGTTCCAGCCTGCCGGCCGAGTCCTCGCTGCCGTCGGCCACGACGACCATGCCGGCGTGGATGGAGTAGCCGATGCCGACGCCCCCGCCGTGGTGCACGCTCACCCAGTGGGCTCCGGCCGCAGTGTTGATCAGCGCGTTCAGGATCGGCCAGTCGGCGATGGCGTCGGAGCCGTCCTTCATATCTTCGGTCTCGCGATACGGCGACGCCACACTGCCGCTGTCCAGGTGGTCACGGCCGATGACGATCGGGGCCGAAACCTCGCCGGAGGACACCAGCTCGTTGAACGCCAGCCCGGCCTGGTCCCGCTCGCCGTAGCCCAGCCAGCAGATCCTGGCCGGAAGTCCCTGGTAGGCAACGCGTTCCTCGGCCATGCGGATCCAGCGCTGCAGCCGATCGTTGTCCGGGAACAGGTTGGCCACCGCACGGTCGGTGGCCAGGATGTCGGCCGGGTCGCCGGACAGCGCCGCCCACCGGAACGGACCCTTGCCCTCGCAGAACAGCGGGCGGATGAACGCCGGCACGAACCCGGGATAGGCGTACGCGCGGTCATGGGACAGGCCGCCCTGTTCGGCACCGGCCCGCAGATTGTTGCCGTAGTCGAACACCACCGAGCCGCGCTCCAGGAATCCGACCATGGCCTCCACGTGCGTCGCCATCGAGGCGAACGCCCGGCGTTCGTACTCGCGCGGGTCGGAACCGCGCAACGCGGTCGCCTCGCCCAGCGACAGGCCCTGCGGGACGTACCCGCCGAGCGGGTCGTGGGCACTCGTCTGATCGGTGACGACGTCGGCGGCGAAGCCGCGGCGAAGCAACTCGGGGAACACGTCGGCCGCGTTGCCCAGCAGCCCGATCGACAGCGCCTCGCCGGCCGATCGCGCTTCCTCGGCCCAGCGGACCGCCTCGTCCAGATCGGCCGTTTCGCGATCCAGGTATCGGGTCTTGATGCGGCGCTCGATCCGCGCGGGGTCGACCTCGACGCACAGCGCCACGCCTTCGTTCATCGTGACGGCAAGCGGCTGCGCCCCGCCCATGCCACCGAGCCCGGCGGTCAGCGTCACGGTGCCCTTCAGCGTTCCGCCGAAGCGTTGCTCGCCGCACTCGCCCAGCGTCTCGTACGTCCCCTGCAGGATGCCCTGCGTGCCGATGTAGATCCACGAGCCGGCCGTCATCTGGCCGTACATCGTGAGCCCCTGCGCCTCCAGCGCCCGGAACGTGTCCCAGTCGGCCCACTTCGGCACGAGCATCGCGTTGGAGATGAGCACGCGCGGCACGCTCGGCTGGGTCCGGAAGACACCGACCGGCTTGCCCGACTGGATCAGCAGGGTCTCGTCAGCCTCCAGCGAGCGCAGCGCCCGCACGATCGCGTCGAACGCCTCCCACGACCGGGCCGCCCGCCCGGTGCCGCCGTAGACGACCAGATCTTCGGGACGCTCCGCGACGTCGGGGTCCAGGTTGTTCATCAGCATCCGCAGAGCGGCCTCCTGGGGCCAGCCCTTGCAGGAGATCTCGCGGCCGCGGGGGGCGCGCACTTCGCGGGGAGCCGAGGTCGTTGCCATCGCGAAGAGCATGCAGGGCCCGCCCCGCCCTCGCAACCCGGCCCGCGCGAGGGTAGAGTGGCGCGTCGTTTTGGTCGGAACTGGTCCCGGGAGGGTCGAATGAAGCGTTCGTTGGTCGCGTCCGCACTCGCCGTCGTCGCGTCGGCCTTGACCCTTGTCCAGTTGGCGGCCGTCCCGGCCCAGGCGACGTCCGGCATCGGGGAGCAGGCCGTCATCACCGGACGCGCCTGGCCGGCGGCGTTCACGTTCGCGCCCAACGGGCGCATCTACTACGCGGAGCGCTACTCCGGCCGCATCAAGATCTGGTCGCCGTCCAGCGGGACGACCGCCTTCTTCTACCGCGTGACGAACCTGCGCACGCGCGGGGAGGGCGGCGTCCTCGGCATCGCGCTGGACCCCAACTACGCGTCGGGCTCGCCGTTCGTCTACGTCTACGCCACGCGCCTGGTCGGCGGCGTCGAGAAGGGCCAGATCCTGAAGATGAAGTACGTCAACGGTACCGCCACCGACGTCACGACGATCTTCACCAGCCCGGAGGTGACCGGCACCGACCACGTGGGCGGCCGGCTGCTGTTCGGCCCCGACGGCATGCTGTACCTGATCATCGGCGACAGCCAGAGGTCGGGGAACGCCCAGGACACCGGCACGAGCTTCGGCAAGATGCTGCGCATGACCTCGTCCGGCCACACACCGAGCGGCAACCAGTACCCCGGCCGCGAGTGGGCGATCGGCATCCGCAACTCGTACGGGTTCACGTTCGACTTCGCGCACACCGGCCTGATGTGGGAGACGGAGAACGGGCCGGAGTGCAACGACGAGCTGAATCAGATCGACGGCGGCAACAACCAGGGCTGGGGGCCGAACGAGAACTGCGACGGCACGTCGCCCGACGACACGAACAACAGCGGCACGGACCCGGTGTTCCCGCTGCTGTGGTACACGCCCACGATCGCGCCGACCGGGGCCGTATTCTGCGACGGATGCGGGCTGACGGGCGCGGACGGCGACCTGTTCTTCGGGACGTACAACACGGCCAACATCCACGAGGTCACGCTCACCTCGGACCGGACCGGCGTGACCGGCGACTCGATCGTGCTCACGCACAGCGAGGGCGTCCTGTCGATGGAGCGAGGCCCTGACGGCACGATCTACTTCAGCGACTCGAACGCCATCTACAAGCTGGTCAACACGTAGACTGGCGCCGGCGGGGAGGGCCCGGGGCGGAGGCCGACCGGATGGAAGTGCTGGATTCGTTCATCGACGCGGTCGGCGACACGCCGCTGGTTCGGCTCAGCCGCGTGACGCGCGGCCTCAAGCCAACGGTGCTTGCCAAGCTCGAGATGCTGAACCCCGGCGGCAGCGTGAAGGACCGCATCGGCCTTCGCATGATCGAAGCCGCCGAGCGCGCGGGCGCCCTCAAGCCTGGCGGCACGATCGTGGAGCCGACGTCGGGCAACACCGGGCACGGGCTGGCGATCGCGGCCGCGATCAAGGGCTACAAGTGCATCTTCGTCATGCCCGACAAGATGAGCGCGGAGAAGGTTGCGCTGCTGCGGGCGTACGGCGCCGAGGTCGTGATCACGCCAACGGCGGTGCCCCCCGAGTCGCCGGAGTCGTACTACCGCGTCGCCGACCGGCTGACCGACGAGATCCCCGGCGCGTTCCAGCCGAACCAGTACTTCAACCAGGAGAACCCGCTCGCCCACTACGAGACCACCGGCCCGGAGATCTGGCGCCAGACCGACGGCGAGATCGACGTGCTGGTCGCCGGCGTTGGCACGGGCGGCACGATCTCGGGCACGGCGCGGTACCTCAAGGAGCAGAACGCGAACGTGATGGTCGTCGGCGCCGACCCCGAGGGATCGCTGCTGTCGGGGGACGAACCCCGCCCGTACCTCACGGAGGGGATCGGTGAGGATTTCGTGCCCGACACATTCGACCCCGACGTGATCGACCGTTGGGTCCGGGTGAGCGACCGCGATGCCTTCCTGACCGCTCGGGCGGTCACGCGCCAAGAGGGCATCCTGGTCGGCGGGTCGGGCGGGACCGCGGTGTTCGCCGCGCTGACCGTGGCGCGCGAGCTCCCGCGGGACGCGCTGGTCGTCGTGATCCTTCCGGACACCGGCCGCAACTACCTGTCGAAGCTGTTCTCGGACTCGTGGATGCTGCAGTACGGGTTCCTGGAGACGGCCGAGCCCCTGCGCGTCGATCAGGTGCTGGCGTCGAAGGAGGGCGAGCTGCCGGCGCTGATCACCGTCGGCGCGCGCGACAAGGTGCGCCAGGCGATCGACCGCCTCCAGCAGCACGGCATCTCGCAGGCGCCGGTCGTGCGCGAGGACTCCGCGGCGGTCAGTGCGCTCGTCGGCTCCATCCGGGAGGCCACGCTGCTGGACCGCATCTTTCGCGATCCCGACTCGCTGCAGTCCGACGTCGCCGAGGTGATGGCCGCGCCGTTCCCGATGGTCGAACACGACGAGCCCGTGGACATGGCCTTCGCCGAGCTGCAGGACAGCCCCGCCGTGGTCGTCACCAAGGGCGGCGAGGCCCTCGGCGTGCTCACGCGATCGGACCTACTGGAGTTCCTGGCCCACCGCCGCGCCTCGGGCGTGTGACGGCCGCCGCGTGCGGCGGCGAACGGGGCGTCCGGCACACCCGGTAGGCTTCGATTCGTGCCGCGGGTGATGGGGGTCGACGTTTCGCTCGGACGCGGGTTGGACGTCGCGCTGTTCGAGTCGAACAAGGTGCTGGCGTCGTGGAGCCGGGTGGGGACCGACGCGTTCGGCGACCTGCTGACGGCCGAGCGCCCCGACGCCGTCGGCATCGACGCGCCGCCCGCTCCCGGGCTCGGCCTGCTCCGGGACGACGCCGAGCGCGCGCGGCTGCCGGTTCCCCCGCTGCCGGGACGCCACGTTGACCGCCGGATCGCGGAGTACGAACTGTCGCGGCGCGGCATCGGTTCGCACCAGACCCACCACGACGAAAGCCGCCTGTTCTCGTGGATGACCGCGGGGTTCGAGGCGTTCAAGGCCGCCGACGGCGCCGGGTTCCGCACGTATCTCGGCGACGGCGATCCGCGCGGGGCGGCATTCGAGGTATTTCCCTACGCGTCGTACGTGACGATCGCCGGCTGCCTGTCGCCCGGGCGCCGCTGGCGCCTGTCGTGGCGGCGAGCGGTTCTGGCAGGGGAGAACGTCGAGGGCCTGCCGGAGGACGCAACGATCGACGCGCTCGACGCCGCGTGCGCGGCGCTCACGGCGGAGCGGTTCCTGGAGGGCCGCGGCTCGTGGGTGGGCGACCCACGGGAGGGGTGCATCGTGCTCCCCGTCGAGTCGCTGCCGGAGGGCTACCACCGGTGCGTTCCGCCCGACGCCGGCGTGCGCCCGGCGCATCCGGCGGCGGCGCCGCGGCTGTGCGCGTGCGGCTGCGGCGAGCCGGTGCGGCGGCGCTTCCTCCCGGGACACGACGCGAAGCTCCGCTCGCGGCTGCTGGCGCAGGCGCGCGCCGGCGACGCGGCGTGGGCGGAGTTGCGGCGCCTGGGCTGGACCGATCGAACGAGCGAAGGAGCGGATGCATGAGGTTCGAGACCAAGGCGATCCACGAGGGCCAGGACCCGGATCCCGCGTACGGCGCCGTCAACGTCCCGATCTACCAGACCTCGACGTACGCGCAGGAGGGCGTCGGAGGTCACAAGGGGTACGACTACGCGCGCACGGGCAACCCGACGCGCACGGCGCTGCAGACGGCGCTGGCCGCACTGGAGGGCGGGCACGGCGCGCTGTGCTTCGCCTCGGGGATGGCCGGCGAGTCCACGCTCCTGCACCTGCTGAGGCCCGGCGACCACGTCGTGCTGGGCAACGACGTGTACGGCGGGACGTACCGGCTGATGGCCCGCGTGATGAACGACTGGGGCCTGGCGTTCGACACGGTCGACCTGACCGACCTCGCGGCCCTCGAGGACTCGGTTCGCCCGACCACGCGGGTCGTGTGGGCCGAGACGCCGTCCAATCCGTTGCTGAAGATCGTCGACATCGCGGCGGTGGCCAAAGTCGCCCACGACGCCGGCGCGATCTGTGTGGTGGACAACACGTTCGCCTCGCCGTACCTGCAGCGTCCCATCGAGCACGGCGCCGACGTCGTCGTTCACTCGATGACGAAGTACCTGGGCGGGCACTCCGATGTCGTCGGCGGCGCGGTCGTGACCACCGACCCGGAGATGCACGAGCGGCTGGCCTTCCTGCAGAACGCCGCCGGCGCCGTCCCCGGGCCGTTCGACTGCTTCCTGGTGCTGCGCGGGCTGAAGACGCTGGCGATCCGCATGCAGGCGCACTGCCGTGGCGCGGGGGCGATCGCCTCCGCCCTGCAGGAGCACCCCGGCGTCGAGCACGTGTACTACCCGGGCCTGCCCTCCCACCCCGGGCACGACCTTGCCGCCCGGCAGATGGACGGGTTCGGCGGCATGGTCTCGTTCCTGGTGGAGTCCGAGCAGCGCGCGCTCGACGTGTGCCGGCGCACGAAGCTGTTCTTCCTTGCCGAGTCGCTCGGCGGGGTCGAGTCGCTGATCGAACACCCGGGGCGTATGACCCACGCCAGCGTCAGCGGCTCGGCGCTCGAGGTGCCGGCCACCCTGGTGCGGCTCTCGGTCGGCATCGAGCACCCCGACGACCTGCTGGACGACCTGAACCAAGCGCTCGGGTAGGGCCATGGACGCGCCCGGCCAGGCGTCGGGCCCGCCGCGCTGGCGGGAGGTCTTCGGGGGACGCCTCGGCCGGTTGACGTTCGGGCTGTTCCTGCTCGAGGTGCTCGGCGCGGTCCAGATCCTGGTCGTCACCACCGTCATGCCGGCCGTGGTGGCCGACCTGGGGGGCATCAACCTCTACGGGTGGGCGTTCAGCGCGGCCAGCCTGGCGACGGTGATGACGATCCCGCTGGCCGGGCGGGCGACCGACCGCCTCGGGCCGGTGCGGCCGCTTGCCGTGATGCTCGGCGTGTTCGCGGTGGGGACGCTGGTGGCCGGGCTCGCGCCCTCGATGCCCGTGTTGATCATCGGGCGGTTCCTCCAGGGATCCGGCGCCGGCGCCCAGTTCGCCGTGTCGATCGCGACGGTCGCCATCGCGTACCCCGAGCGCCTGCGCCCGCGGGTCTTGGCGCTGCTGGCGGCGGCGTGGGTCGTGCCCGGCCTGGTGGGACCGTCGATCGGGGCGGCGCTGGCGAGCACCGTCGGGTGGCGGTGGGCGTTCCTGTTCCTGCTCCCGGTGCTCGGCCTGGCCGCCGCACTCGTCTTCCCGGGGCTCTCCCGCCTGCCCGCGCACCGCCCGAGCGGCGCCGAGGCTCCCATCCGCTGGGCGATCCAACTCGGCATCGGGGCCGCGGCGCTGCTGGGCGGGGTCACGGACGCGAGGTGGGCGACGCTTCCCCTGGTGGCGGTGGGCCTGGCCTTGGTCATCCCGGCGCTTCGGCGGCTGGTGACCGGCGACGACGCCGCGTCGCGGCGGGCGCTGTCGTGGGCGCTGGCCGCCGGCTTCCTGGTGACGTTCGCGTTCTTCGCCACCGACGGCTTCGTGCCGTTGATGCTCACGCGCGTGCGCGGGCTCAGCGTCTTCGAGGCCAGCCTGATCATCACGCTGGCGACCGTCGCCTGGTCGGCCGGCAGCTGGTGGCAGTCGCGGGTCGCCGCGACGGCCGCGCCGTCCCGGCTGGTGGGCGCCGGGGGGACGGCGATCGCCCTGGGCACCGTCGGCGTGGCGGCCGGCCTTGTTCACTGGCCGCTGGCGATCCCGTTCGCGGCGTGGGTCGTGGCCGGGGTCGGGATCGGCGTGGCCTATCCCACGGTGTACCTGGTGACGATGGACCGGGCCGGCACGGGCACCGAGGCCGGAACCGTGGCGCTGCTCCTGGTCATCGACACCCTGGGCACGGCGATCGGGACGGGGTTGGGGGGCAGCGCGATCGCGGTGGCGACCGCCCGCGGCGCCGGCCTGAGCGCCGGGCTCGCCGGCGCGTTCGCCCTGGCCCTCCTCGGGGCGGTGGGGCTCGTGGGCGTCGCGCCCAGGCTCGGCCGAGCGCCGGCCGCGTCGTGACCCGCCGCGATCCCAGCTGAAGCTGGGGGCAAACCGCACGGCACACCGCGCGGGATCGAATCCGGGAACCTTGCGCCGGAGCCCCGCATAGCATGGGGCGATGGCGCGCGCGAGGACGTTGGCCACGGCGGCGGTGCTGCTCGCGACGGCCGGCGCCGTCGTCGTGTCATCGTCCGTGGGCGCGCGCGCAGGTGGACCGGCGGTGCAGGTGGTCGCGCGAGGTCTGGACTTCCCGACGAACTTCGCGTTCGCGCCCGACGGGCGCATCTTCTTCAACGAGAAGGAGACCGGCCGCGTCCGCATCATCCAGAACGGCAGCCTGCTCGCGCGGCCCTTCGTCACGCTGGCCGCGCTGGGCGGCGGGGAGCGCGGGATGCTCGGCCTGGCGCTCGCGCCGGACTTCCCCGCCGATCCGTGGGTGTACGTCTATTACACGAATCGCCTCACGGGCCGCAACGAGCTGGCTCGCATCCGCGCGCGGGGAGACCGCGGCACGACCGTCCAGCGCCTGTTCACGTTCCTGCCGGCCACGTCCGGCATTCACAACGGCGGCGACATCGCGTTCGGGCCGGATGGGAAGCTCTACGTGGTGCTGGGAGAGACCGGCGACGAGAGCCTGGCGCAGAATCGAAACAGCCTGGGCGGCAAGGTCATCCGGCTGAACGCCGACGGGTCCGTTCCGTCGGACAACCCGTACGGCGCCACGAACCCCGTGTGGTCCTACGGGCATCGCAACTCGTTCGGCCTGTGCGTCGACTCGGCGGACGGGCAGCTGTGGGAGACGGAGAACGGCCCCACGTCCGACGACGAGGTCAACCACATCCTGCGAGGGCGCAACTACGGGTGGCCACTGCACCTGGGCGCCGGCGGTGCGCCGCAGTTCCAGCCGCCGGCCCTGGTGTTCCCTCAGGTGATCGTGCCGACCGGATGCGCGTTCTGGTCGCAGCGCCGGGGCGCGACGCCGGTCATGTGGTTCGGCGACTACCACGGCACCCTGCACCGGACCAGCCCCCTGCCCGGCGGGCGGCTCGCGAACCACGACGTCCTGAGCGCGGGCAACGGCATCACCGACGTCGAGGTCGGTCCGGACGGCAACCTGTACTTCTCGACGACGAACTCGATCGAGCGCATCCTGGCCACGGGGCCGCCGTCGACGCCGGGAGCCTCGGCGCCGCCGCCGCTTCCGGGGCCCGTCGGTTCGGTCCCGGTGACGGTCCCGACCGTCGCCGCGCCCTCGGGCGGCTCCCACGCCGCGGCCATCGGGATCGGCGCCGGCGCCGCGATCGTGGCGGGACTCGCAGCGTGGGCGACCGTGGTGGCCCGTCGGCGCCGCCGGCGCGGCGCCCCACCGCCGGGCACGCCTACGCGCTCGCCGCCGGCTACGCCTTCGGGCGCTTGAGGTAGGCGACCAGCGACGTTCCGCCGGCCGGCGTCTCCTGCTGCAGCACGCCGACCAGCTCCCAGCCGTCCGCGCCGAAGTTGTTGAGGATCTCCCCGGGGTTGTGCGCCAGCAGCGGCGCCACGAAGTACTCCCACGTCTGCATCGGACTATCCCTCCAAGCGTTCGTGTTCGCGCATGATACAGACGCCCATGACGACGTCGAGCCCGGCGGCCTCGGCGATGCGGGCGGCCTCGGGGTTGACGATGCCCTCCTGCAGCCACAGCACCCTCGCCCCGACCCGCACGGCCTGCTCGGCCACCTCCGGCGTCGCCTCGGCGCGGCGGAACACGTCCACGGCGTCGATCGGCTCCGGCACCTCGAGCAGCGAGGGGTACGCGCGCTCGCCGAGAACCGCCGTCTCGTTCGGGTTCACCGGGATGATGCGATACCCCTTGGCCTGGAGGTAGGACGCGACGCGGTGCGATGGGCGCCAGTCCTTCGAGGAGAGCCCGACGACGGCGACCGTTCGGGCGTCGCCCAGGATCGACCGAAGCTCCTCGTCCCCGGGAACGACGGCGGCGCTCACGACGCGCCCGGCTCGTCGAGGGCGTCCAGGAACGAACGCAGGATCCGGCCCGTGGCGCCCCAGATCACGTGGTCGTCCACCTCGAACACGAAGGTGGTGAACCGGCGGCCGTCTCGTTCGAATTCCCGCTCTTCGCCAACCGACGCCAGCGTGCGGACGGGCACGGCGAAGACCTGTGCGATCTCGGCTTCGTTGGGGACGAACGAGGGCTCGGCCTCGAGCACCCCGACGAACGGCACGATGAGCAGACCGCTCACATGCGTGGGCACCGGCGGTAACGTTCCGGCGAGGCTGACGCCAGCCGGGTCGATGCCGACCTCCTCCTGCGCCTCGCGAAGCGCCGCGTCGGCCAGGTCCTCGCCGTCCTCGGGGAGCCCGCCCGGGAAGGAAATCTCGCCCGCGTGGCGGGACAGCGACATGGTGCGCTCGGTGAACACCAGCCGGGGGTGTTCGCCGTCGGCGATGACGGGGACCAGCACCGCCGCGGGGCTCGTTCCCGGCACGTCCAGGTCGGCGGCGGCCGGCGCCTCGGGCAGCCTGCGGGAGAGCCGTTCGCGCAGGAGGGTGGACGGGTACATTCGACATCCATGCTAGCGAGGGGTGCGTGAGTGGAACGGGTTGACGTGTTCGTCGTGGGAGGCGGCGGCACCGGCTCGGACGTCACGTACGCACTCGCGGGACACGGCCTGAACGTCGTGATGGCCGAGCGCGAGGTGCTCGGGGGCGAGTGCGCCCACTTCGGGTGCGACCCGACGAAGGCCATGCTGAAGGCCGCGCGCGTCGCGTCGTCCGCGCGACGGGCCGGCGAGTTCGGCATCCGCGTCGGTGCGGTCGAGGTCGACTTCCCCGCGGTGATGGCCCGCGTCCGCCGGCTGATCGACGAGGAGACCTCGGCAGGAGCGTCCCTGTACGAGGAGCGAGGCGCGCGAGTGCTGCAACAGCAGGCGCGCGTCACGGCGCCGCATCGCGTGGAGGCCGCCGATGGCACCGTTTTCCACGCCGACCGAATCGTGCTCACGACGGGATCGGCGCCCTCGGCCCCGCCGATCGACGGGCTCGAGGACGGGGGCTTCTGGACGAACCGCGAGGCGATCTGGCACGGCGAGGGCGTGCCCGCGTCGCTCGCGATCCTCGGCGCGGGGGCGATCGGCATCGAGTTCGCGCAGATCTACGCCAGGTTCGGCGCGCGCGTCACGTTGCTGGAGGCGCTGCCGCGGTGCCTGCCACCCGAGGACCCCGACGCGTCGGCGGCGATCCGCGAGTCGCTTGAGGCCGAAGGCATCGCGATCGCGACCGGCGTCCGCGTCACTCGCGCGTCGCGCACCGGCGGCGGCGGCTGGCACCTGGAGGTCGAGGGCCGTGAGCCGGTCGAGGCCGATCGCCTGCTGGTGGCCACCGGGCGAAAGCCGGTGTTCGACGTGCACGACCTGGACGCGGCCGGGATCGAGCTGGACGACGACGGCCGGCCGGTGCTCGACGAGACGCTGCGCACGACCGGCGAGGACGTCTGGGCCGGCGGGGACGCGACCGGGCGGCACCTGTTCACCCACGTCGGCGGGTACGAGGCCCAGGTGATCGTGAACGACATCCTCGGCACGCCCATCCCCCGCGACTACCGGATCGTGCCGCGGGTGACCTTCTGCGAGCCGGAGGTGGCCAGCGTCGGCCTCACGGAAGACCAGGCGCGCACGGCGGGGCGCGCGGTCACGATCGGGACGTCGAAGCTGGCCGACAACCCGCGCGCGTTCCTCGAGGGCGAGACCGCCGGCCTGGTCAAGATCGTGGCCGACCGCGACACCGGCGAGGTCCTGGGCGGCCACATCGTGGGCGAGCACGCGGGCGAGCTGATCGGCGAGGTGATCGCCGCGATGGCCGGTCACGTACCGGCCTCCGCCGTCGCCGGCGCGATCCACCCCTACCCCACCCTGTCCGAGGCGGTTCGCGCGGCGTTCGTGGCGCTGGACCGCTGACGCGGGCGAGGAATCCAGGGCTGCGTTCGGATCCGTGAGCCGCCGATATCATGGAGGTCATGGATTCGAACACGGCCACCGGCCCCGTCGGGGTCACCGAGCAGGCGGCGCGCAAGGCCGTCGCGCTCGCCTCGAAGGAGGGACACGCCGAAGCGCTGCTGCGTCTGCGGGTCCTGGCCGGCGGGTGCTCGGGGTTCTCCTACAAGCTGTCGTTCGAGGACGCGCCCGCCGAGGGCGATGCGATCGTCGAGGCGTTCGGGTTGCGCGTGCTGGTCGACCCGGCGTCCGCCCCGATCGTGGCCGGATCGACGATCGAGTTCAGCGACGCGATGCTCGGCGGTGGCTTCAAGGTGAACAACCCGCAGGCGATCCACGAGTGCGCCTGCGGCGAATCCTTCTCCGTCTAGGACAGCAGCCAGCCGCCGTCCACGTTCAGGTTGACGCCATTCACGCCGGTGTTCTCCAGGAGGAACACCACCGCGTCCACGATCTCCCGCATCGTGACGAGCCGGCCGATCGGCGTCCGTGCCCGGTGCGGCTCCAGGACGCTCTCGGGCTTGGCGGCCCAGTAGGGGCTGTCGACCACGAAGCCGGGGTGCACGGCGTTGACCCGGACCGGCGCCAACTCGAGGGCCATCGCGCGCACCATCCCGGTGACCGCGCCGTTGACGGTCGACACGGTCGTGGAGCCGACGTACGGCCGCTCCTTCGCCAGGCCCCCGAACAGAACGATCGACCCGTCCTCGACGATGCGCGACGACAGCGCGTGGACGACCTCCGTGTACCCCACCAGCTTGAGCATGGCCAGCCGCGTCGCGCGATCGATCGCGTAGTCGCGCACGGTGTTCTCGTCGCGCTCGATCGCCGCGATGACCAGATGCTTCACCGGCCCGACCTCGGCCAGCGCCGGCGCGATGCCGTCGGGCTGGGCCAGGTCCATCGCGACGCCGCGGGTCGAGCCGCCGATCGCGGCGGCGGCCGAGCGGGCGCGGTCTTCATCGCGGCCCGTCAGGACCACGTCCACCCCGCGCTCCGCGTAGTGCGCCGCGACCTCCCGGCCGATGCCGGACGTGCCCCCGGCGACCACCACGGCGCCGCCGGCGCTCACCCGGTCGCCTCGCCGCGCGCGGTCACGTCGGTTCGCCCAGGGCGTCGCGAAGGTACGTCCAGTCGCGGGCGAACCGGTACGAGTGCCGCCCGGGCGGCTGCGGGGCCTGTGTCTCCAGCCACCGCACCGCCGCACCCGAAGCGTTGGTGAACCCGTGCACGCACCCCACGCCGGCGAACGCGACGTCGCCGGGGACCAGGTGGTAGGGCTGGTCGTCGAACGTGGCGTCGACCTCGCCGTCGAGGATCAGGTACGTCTCCTCGAAGGGATGGTCGTGCGGCCCCGCCAGCCCGTCGGGCTCGTACTGCACCATGAACATCGTCGTCAGGTCGGCGCCCAGGTCCGAGTCGATCATCATCTTCACGGTGATCCCGCTGTAGGCCAGCAGCGCCGTGCGCATGCTCGCCGACACCGCGAGCATGTCCTGCGTCTGCCTTTCGACGTCCATGTTCGAGGGCTCGATGTGCCCGAACCGGCGCGTGCGCGGGTCCCGAACGTCCACCGTGATCGGCTCGGCGGGCGGCAGGTCGGCGACGAAATACGTGTCGCCCGCGAAGCGGGCGCGGGGCTGAGGCGACGACATCGCCGCCAGGCGCGTCACGGTCGTCCCGTCGTTTCGAAGCGCGTGCGGGACGGCGATCGGGATCAGGCCGTAGTCGCCCGCGCGCAGGAGGAACGCTCCCTCCGAGGTTCGAAGCGTCAGCTGCCCGTCCAGGACGAACAGGGTCTCCTCGTAGGCGTGCACGTGCGCCCCGAGCCAACCGCCCGGCTCCACCTCGACGATCCCGAACCCCGTGTGGACCGCCGGCGTCGATTCGTCCAGGATCGGCCAGCGCCGAAAGCCCTCGGACCGCCCCACGAGCGGCGGCGGAACGACGAAGGCGGCCTCGCCCGCCCGGCGCACCAGGTGCGCTGAGGTCACTTCTTCGTCGCGTCCAGCAGATAGTCCCGCGACGCCTCGACCTTGCGCCGAGCGCCGTCCCAGTCGCCGGTCAGCTTCCCGTCGCGCTTGTGGACCGTGCCGCCGATGATCACGGTCGTCACGTTCGCGGTGTCGGCGCACAGCGCGACCGTCGCCACCGGGTCGATGACCGGCGCCGTGGACGGCGCCTTCCCGTCCACGATCACGATGTCGGCCTTCTTCCCCGGCGTGAGCGACCCCACGCGGTCCTCCAGGCCCACGGTGTGCGCGCCGTTCAGGGTCGCCATCTGCAGGACGTCCCCGGCGGTGATGGTGCTCTCCGGGATCGTGACGTCCTTCTCCCACGCCTCGGCGTTCACCAGCACGCGGTCGCAGCCGAACGCGCACCGCATCTGCGTGAACATGTCGCCGGGAACGGTCGTGACCACGTCGATGGACAGGCTAGGGCGAAGGCCGAGCTCCCGGGACTTGCCGACCGGCGGCTGGCCGTGTCCCATCTGCATCTCGACCTGCGCCGCGATCGACACGCGGCCGCCGCTCTCCTTGACCAGCTGCCACTCCTCGTCGCTCAGGTAGCAGCTGTGGATGTACGTGGTGTCGGGGCCGAGCAGGCCCATGCCGTCGAGCTGCTTGACCATGCCGAACCGGCCGGCCAGGCGCCCCATGCCGACGTGGACGGTGATCGGCAGGCCGAGCTCGCGGGCCATGCCCCATTCGGCCTTCACGACGTCGTCCACGCAAAACCCCGGGCCGCGCGTGGCCACGGCCATCGTGAGCAGGCCGTCGTTCGAGGCGAAGTACACGTCGCGTACCCGGCGAAGGTCGTCGGCGGGGATGGCGATCGTGCTCTGGTTCCAGTAGTCGTTCAGCGACAGGTTCGCGCTGCCGTAGGCGTACACCGCCCGGATGCCGGACTCCTGCAGACCGGTGATCGCCGCATCGGGGTGTTCCGGCGTGTTGTTGATGTGCGACCAGTCGAGCAGCGTCGTGATGCCGGCGTTGATGCACTCGAGCGCGCCGGCCAGGTTGCTCGCGTAGACATCCTGCGGCCGGTACACCGGCGCGAACGTGTCCAGGACCTCGACGAAGTAGTCGTCGAGCGTGGCGTTCGGCGCGCACCCACGGATCGCGGCCTCCCACGTGTGACGGTGCGAGTCGATGAAGCCCGGGATGACGACGTCGCCGGTCGCGTCGATGACCTCGGCGTCGGCGTCGATCTGGGGCGCGACCTGCGCGATGGTGTCGCCCTCGACCAGGACGTCGCCCGGCGACAGGTCCCCGAGGTTCGAATCGACCGTGAGGACGTGACCACCTCGGATCAGCAACCGATCAGCCATGCCGGCCTCCTCCTGACGACTCCGACGGGGTTCCCGGAGCATACGCCGTCCGGATTTGAGACGTGAGACCGGACCGCCGCGTCGCGACCTGATCCGTTCACGACGGGTCGCGCTAAGGTAGGCCGGACCGCTCAGCGGCGAGGAGGTTTCGGTCATGGTGAGCGAGTTCCCCGTTGCGACCACCCCGTCGCCCGGGATCGCCGGGGTCGACTGGGAGAACCGCGTCGACTTCGAGCGGCTTCGGCAGTACCGGCTCTCCCGGGTCCGCGACGCGCTGAACGCGTCGGACCTCGGGGCCGTGCTGCTGTTCGAGACCAGCAACATCCGCTACGCGACCAGCACGCAGATCGGCTACTGGGCGTTCAACAAGGGCGAGCGCTACGCGCTGGTGACGCGCACCGGGCCGCCGCGGATCTGGGACTTCGGCTCTGCCGCCAAGGCGCACCGCCTGCAGCTGCCGCAGTGGTACGACGCGACGAACTCCGTGGGCGGCAACACCGGCCTCCAGGGTGCGATCTCGCCCGTCGTGGGCCTGCAGCGGCGCGCGGCGGAGGAGTTGCGCTCGGTGCTGAAGGAGGACGGCGTCGCCGACATGCCGCTCGGCGTCGACCTGGCGGAGACGTCGGTGTTCCTCGAGCTCCAGCGCGCGGGCATCGACGTGCGCGACGGCCAGCAAACGATGATGGGCGCGCGTGAGATCAAGAGCTCCGACGAGATCGTGCTGCTGACGCAGGCATGCGCGATGGTCGACGGCGTGTACCAGGACATCTTCGAATTCCTCAAGCCGGGCGTGCGAGAGAGCGACGTCGTCGCGCTCGCCCACGCCCGCCTGTTCGAGATGGGGTCGGAGTTCGTCGAGGCGATCAACTCGATCGCCGGCGAACGCTGCAGCCCCCATCCCCACGTGTTCTCGGACCGGCTGATCCGCCCCGGCGACCAGGCGTACTTCGACATCATCCACGTCAACAACGGCTACCGGACCTGTTACTACCGAACGTTCGTGGTCGGGCGAGCGACCGCGGCGCAGCGCGACGCCTTCAAGCAGTCGCGCGAATGGATGGACGCGGCGATCGGCCTGGTCAAGCCCGGCGTGACGACCGACAAGATCGCGTCGGTGTGGCCGAGGGCCGAGGAATTCGGCTTCGTCGACGAGATGGACGCGTTCGGCCTGCAGTTCGGCCACGGCGTCGGGGTCGGGCTGCACGAACGCCCGATCATCAGCCGCCTGAACTCGTTCGAGGACCCGATCGAGTTGAAGGAGGGCATGCTCTTCGCGCTGGAGACGTACTGCCCGGCCGGCGACGGTCGCTCGGCGGCGCGGATCGAGGAGGAGATCGTGGTGACGGCCGAAGGTCCGCGGATCATCACGCTGTTCCCGTGCGAGGAGCTCATGGTCGCCAACGAGTACTGAGAGGCGGCGATGGCGCGGACCGACGAGAGCCGAACGAAGGACGCGGACCTCACCACGAAGGTCGCGATGTACCGGATGATGCAGGAGGCCCGCCTGTTCGAACGGCGGGTGCAGGACCTGTTCCTCGAGGGCATCGTGAAGGGCACGACGCACCTGGCCCTCGGCCAGGAGGCCGTCGGCGCGGGGTTCGCGGCGGCGATGCAGCCGGGCGACCTCGTCTACTGCACGTACCGCGGGCACGTGCATACGCTGCTGCGGGGCGCCCCGATGGACGCGCTCATGGCCGAGCTGATGGGCAAGGCGACGGGCATCTGCGGCGGCAAGGGCGGCTCGATGCACCTGACCGACGTGTCCCATGGCGCGATGGGCTCCTACGCGATCGTCGGCGCGCACCTGCCGATCGCGGCCGGGGCCGCGTGGGCGGCGCAGGAGCGGGGAACCGGACAGGTGGTCGTCTGCTTCTTCGGCGACGGGACGACGAACATCGGCGCGTTCCACGAGGCGCTGAACCTGGCCGCCGTGTGGCGGCTGCCGGTCGTGTTCGTCTGTGAGAACAACCTCTACATGGAGTACACACCCATCGGCGAGGTGACCGCCGTCGCCAACCCGGCGTCGGATCGCGCGCCGGCCTACGGACTTCAGGGCGTCGTCGTCGACGGCAACGATCCCGACCGCGTGTACGCGACCGCGCGCGAGGCCATCGACCGATCCCGGGCCGGGGGCGGGCCGGCGCTGGTGGAGGCCAAGACGTACCGGCAGTCCGGCCACTCGCGAGCCGACCCCGGCACGTACCGGCCGGAGGAGGAGGTTCGAACCTGGCTCGGGCGGGACCCGCTCCCGATGTACCGGGCTCGGTTGGCGGCCGAGGGAGTGGACGAAGCGACGCTCGCCGAGATCGACGCGGAGGCTGCGGCCGCGGTCGACCGCGCCACCGAGTCGGCGAAGGCGGCGCCGCTGCCGGACGCCGGATCCCTGCAGACCCAGGTGTGGAGCGACGGAGGGTCGGCGTGGCGGAACTGACGTACCGCGAAGCCGTCGCGCGCGGGATCGCTCAGGAGATGGCCCGCGACCCGTCGGTGTACTTCATCGGCGAGGACGTCGCGGCCGCCGGCGGGGTGTTCAAGACCACCGTCGGGCTGCTCGACCGCTTCGGCCCCGCGCGCGTGCGCGACACGCCGATCTCCGAGCAGGCGATCGTCGGCGCGATCATGGGCGCCGCGATGAACGGCCTTCGCCCGATCGCCGAGATCATGTTCAGCGACTTCTTCGCCGTGTGCTGGGACCTGATCGCGAACCAGATCGCGAAGACGCGCTACATGACCGACGGCCAGGTCGCGCTGCCGCTGGTGATCCGCACGGCCAACGGCGGCGGGGTCCGCTTCGGCGCCCAGCATTCTCAGAGCGTCGAGGGGTGGGCGATGGCCGTGCCCGGGTTGAAGGTCGTGGTGCCGTCCACGCCGGCGGACGCCGTCGGGCTGATCGCGGCCGCGATCCGCGATCCCGACCCGGTGATCGTGATCGAGCCGAAGGCGCTGTACCCGACGAAGGCCGACGTTCCCGACGGCGAGATCGTCGACCGGCTCGGCTCGGCGCGCGTCGTGCGCGAGGGGGGCGACGCCACGATCGTCGCGCTCGGGGCGATGGTCCCGACCGCCGTCGAGGCCGCGGATCGCCTGGAGGCCGAAGGCGTCTCGGCCGAGGTGATCGACGTCCGGTCGCTGGTCCCGCTGGACACCGCCGCGATCCTGGACTCCGTGTCGCGCACCGGGCGGCTGGTGACGGTCGAGGAGAGCCCGCGGCTATGCGGGTGGGGCGCCGAGGTCGCCTCGATCGTGGCCGACGAGCGCTTCTTCGACCTGGACGGCCCGATCGTGCGCGTGACCACCCCGCACATCCCGCTGCCTGCCGCCGACGCGCTCGAGGACCTGGCCATCCCTTCGGCGGACGCGGTTGTGGCCGGCGCCCGGCGCGCGCTGGGCTGACGCGGGGATGGCGCTCACCGTCGGTTTCCTTGGGATGGGCCGCATGGGCAGCCGCGTCGCCCGCAACATCGCGGCCGCCGGATACCCCGTCGTCGTGTGGAACCGCACCCGGTCGCGCGCGGAGGAGGCCGCCGCCGGCATGGACGCGACGGTCGGCGACACGGCCGGCGAGGTCGCAGCGGCGGCCGACGTGATCGTCAGCATGCTCGCCGACGACGCCGCGGTCGAGGCGGCCTACGGCGGGCGGGACGGCGCCCTGGCCGGGCTGCGTGCCGGATCGACGGCCGTCGACATGAGCACGATCTCGCCGACGCTGGCGCTGGACCTCGGCCGGCGCGTGCGCGAGGCGGGCGCGGGGATGGTCGACGCGCCCGTGTCGGGAAGCACCGCCACGGCCGAGACGGGGTCGCTGCTGGTGATGGCCGGCGGCGAGGACGCGGACCTCGAACGCGTGCGTCCAATCCTGGAAACGAGCGCGACGCGCGTCGTGCACGTCGGCGGGCCCGGAACGGGCGCGGCGATGAAGCTGGCCGTCAACGCGATCGTGTTCGGCCTGAACCAGTCACTGTCGGAGTCGCTCGTGCTGGCCGAGCGTGCCGGCATCGACCGACTCACCGCGTACGACGTGATCGCGAGCAGCGCCGTGGCCGCGCCGGTCGTGCACTACCGCCGCCCGCTGTTCGAACACCCCGGCGAGGGCGCGGTGTCGTTCACGATCGACCTGGCCATCAAGGACCTGGACCTGATCAAGGCCCTGGCTGAGCGCGCCGGGGCGTCGATCCCGCAGTCCGAGCTCAACGTGGACGAACTGCGCGCCGCGTCGGCGGCCGGCCACGGCCAGGAGGACCTGGCCGCGCTGGCCGAGTACTTCCGAAAGCACCGGGACGGCTAACGCGTCCGGCGTTCTCGCCGAAGGACTCCTCTCTCTCTCTCTCTCGCTCGCTCGAGGCTGAGAGCCATCCGGCCGAGGTGCCCCCACCGGCCCTCATCCGGCGGGACCCTTGTCCCCCGCTGCGGCCGGCCTCCGATCTATGGTCGATTCGATCGAGAGGGGAGGTGCGCCATGAGCACGAAAGTCGAACACCGGGTCGTCTCCGGGCACGGAAGCCTGAAGACCCTCATCGGCGCCGGCGACCGGATCGCGCTGTTCACCCTGCCGTTTCTGGTCGTCGGACTGGTCCTGAACCTCACCGTCCCGTTCCTG
>DASXAQ010000029.1:0-14713 GCA_036406615.1 Actinomycetota bacterium
AGACTCACCGCCCCTTGATGGAACGGGGCTTGCCCTCGTGTCCACGCCGTCTCGCGTTCGACCGCGCTGGTGGGCCTCGTCCCGATCGACTCATGCGTCGGTGCGATCCTCGGATTGGTAGCCACGACAAGGGAGGAGACACCCCGGGCCGTCTCTAAGGTGGCCGGGCCGTCTCTGGGTCGGGCCCGTTGCGGGGGAAGCATCGAGCGACCCGTCACGAACGCGTCCGTCAGGTCCACCAGCTTTGCCTGGCTGGGGCGAGCCTGATCACGGAGCATCTCGAACCTCGTTTGACCGGTGGGCGGATGGGTACAGGCTCGGCGTCGTGCCCTCTGACGAAGGAGAACGAGGCCATGGATCCGATGAAGCTGCTGAAGGACGACCACGACAAGGTCAAGGGGCTGTTGGAGAAGGGCGACGCCACCACCGAGCGAGGTGTGAAGACGCGACAGGAGCTGTTCGCCACCATCAAGCGGGAGCTGAAGGTGCACGAGGCCATCGAGGAGGAGATCTTCTACCCGGCCCTGCGGGAGTCGGCCTCGACCAAAGACATCGTGCTCGAGGCCTACGAGGAGCACGACGTCGTCAACATCATCATGGGAGAGCTGGAGTCGACGCCGGTGGAAGACGAGACATGGGGCGCGAAGTTCACCGTGATGAAGGAGAACCTCGAGCATCACATCGAGGAGGAGGAAGGCGAGATGTTCAAGAAGGCTCGCCGGGTCCTCGACGAGTCCGAGCTGGATGCCCTGGGCGACCGGATGATGGCGCGCAAGAAGGAGCTCCTGAACGCGAGTAAGTCCGCATCCCTTGGGTAAGGGCTTCGCCAAGCCTGGGGGGATGCGGAAGGAGCGGGGTCATGATCGGTGGCGTGGAGTGGTCGCAGGGACTGCAGACGGCCTGGAACCATGTGACGACGTTCGTCCCCAAATTCGTCGGGTTCCTGGTCATCCTGGTGCTCGGATACCTCGTGGCCAGGTTCGTCGAGCGGATCCTTGACCGGGTCCTTGAGCGGGTGGGGTTCGACGGGTGGGTCGAGCGCGGCGGGGTGAAGACGGCCCTGGCACGCTCGACGTATGACGCGAGCGACCTGCTGTCCAAGATCGTGTTCTACGCGATCATGCTGTTCGTGCTTCAGCTGGCCTTCGGCGTCTTCGGCCCGAATCCGATCTCCGACATCATTCGAGGCATCATCGCGTTCCTTCCCCGGATCTTCGTGGCCATCGTCATCGTCGTGGTGGCCTCGGCGATCGCGGCCGCCGTCAAGGACATCGTGGGCGCGGCCCTGGCCGGGCTCAGCTACGGGCGCCTGCTGGCCACGCTGGCCTCGGTGGGGATCATCGCGATCGGCGTGTTCGCGGCGCTCAGCGAGCTGCAGATCGCCACGCCCATCGTCAACGGCCTGTTCTACGCACTGCTGGCGATCATCGCCGGATCGGCCATCGTGGCGATCGGGGGAAGCGGGATCGGGCCCATGCGCCGGGTGTGGGAGCGGAGTCTGGCCAGGGTGGAGGCGGAGGCTCCCCGCGTTCGAGCCGAGGTGACGAGCGGCCAGGCCCAAGAATCCGCGCGCGTGGTGGACCTCACCGAGCCGATGGAGTCCCCGACCGATCGCTGAGCATCGTTGCCACGCGCCGCCAAGGAGTTGACTCATCGCCACCGACGCGTCCTCGGCCGCTCCCACCCGGGGAGCTGCGCCCAGATGGCTGGCCTCCGCCGCCGGCGTCTCCTGGCGACTCCTGGTGGTCTCGGCAGCCGTGATCCTGGTCGCGATCGCGTTCTGGCGACTCCGCCTGATCACCCTCCCGCTGGTCGCGGCGCTGTTCCTGTCGACGGTGCTGGGACCGCCGGCGCGCTGGCTGGCTCGGCATCGCGTCCCTGCCGCCTTGGCGACCTGGTCGGTCTTTCTCGTCGCGTTCGCCGTCATCGCCGGCCTTGCCATGTTGCTCATCCCCGGAATCAGCGATCAGTTCCGCGACCTCGGTGGTCAGCTGTCGAGCTCGCTGACCAAGATCGAGAACTGGCTCACGCAGGGTCCCTTCCACCTGTCGCATCAGGACGTGGAGGCTCGGGTCCAAGATCTTCGCAATGACGTCACGGCCGCGCGTTCCGAGCTCCTGCAGGGGGCGCTCTCCGGCGTGGCGCTCGTCCTGGAAGGCGCCGGCGCCGCGTTGCTCACGCTGGTCCTGACCTTCTTCTTCGTGAAGGACGGCGACGAGATCTTTCGAGCGGGCCTCTCGTTGATCCCGGCGAACCGAGCCGCGGAGACGCAGACGATCGGGCGGGAGAGCTGGAAGACGCTCGCGGGCTACGTTCGGGGAACGGCCATCAACGGGCTGATCAACGCTCTGGTCCTGAGCATCACGCTGCTGATCCTCGGGGTCCCGCTGGTGTTGCCGGTCGGGATCCTCACCTTCGTGGGCGGGTTCGTTCCCCTGGCCGGCGGCTTGGTCAGCGGCGCGATCGCGGTGCTTCTGGCGCTGGTCACCAAAGGGCCGGCGGCGGCGCTCATCGTGCTTGGGGCCGCCATCCTGTCGCACAACCTGGAGGGCTACATCGTGGGGCCGCTCGTCTTGGGGCGTGCGGTGCACCTGCATCCGGTGGCCGTGCTCATCGCGCTGACCACCGGGGTGATTCTGGGCGGGATCATCGGGGCGTTCCTCGCGGTTCCGCTCGTCGCCGTGCTGGTGACCATCCACCGTGTTCGAAGGTCCGGACGCCTCCGCATCCTGCAACCCGCCGGCGAGCTCGCCCACGGTGAGGACACGCCGGCAACCGACGCACCCTGACGGGCTGCCGGCTCATCTCGCGGCGACTGAAGTCTTTCCAGTCCCTTAACTCTTCTCGGATCCGGTTCGGATGCGACCGAGCTCGGGTAACCCCCGCTCGATCGCGGCATCCCCGACAGAAAGGATGGTCGACATGGCAAGACAACCCTGGCGGTTGATCCTCGGTTTGACGCTGATGGCGACGCTGATCCTGTCCGTAGAAGGGGTCGCGTCCGTCTCCGCGACCGCCGCCACGTCGTATGGAACCGTGTACGCGCTGACCAACAGCCTCCACGGCAACAGCGTGCTGATCTTCCAACGCTCCTCGGACGGCACGTTGACCAAGGTTGGCTCGGTCGCCACGGGAGGCCGGGGCTCCGGCGTGTCCCTCGGCAGCGAAGGGTCGTTGGTCGTGGCGGCATCCGGACAGTGGCTCCTTGCCGTCAACGCGGGCAGCAACACGGTCTCGGCGCTCAGGATTCAGGCTGGGGGCGGGCTGCAACTGGCCAACGTGGCATTCTCCGGCGGGACGAACCCCGTCAGCGTGACCGAGCATGACGGTCTGGTGTACGCGGTGAACGCCGGGAGCGACTCGCTCGGCGGGCTTCGGCTCTCGTCATCGGGCGTGGCGCGGATCCCGCACTCCATCCGAGCGCTCAGCACAGCAGGGGTCGGTCCCGGGCAGGTGTCGTTTTCGCCGGACGGCCGGGCCGTCCTGGTCACCGAGAAGAACACCAACCTGATCGACTCCTTCTCCGTGAACGCAAACGGCCGGCTCGGCCCGCTGCACACGCAAGCTTCCTCCGGACAGGAGCCGTTCGGGTTCGCCCTCACCGGCGGGTTCCTGGTGGCCTCCGAAGCCTTCGGCGGTGCGCCGGGCGCCAGTGCCGCCTCGTCCTATGAGGTGAGTGCGAACGGGATGCTTCAGACCGTCTCGGCGTCGGTTCCGGACGGTCAGACCGCCGCGTGCTGGGCCCTGGCGTTTCCGGGATCGACGTCGGTCTATGTCACCAACACCGGAAGCAACACGGTTTCGAGGTATGTCGTTGGTCCGAACGGGGCGCTCACGCTCGCGGACGCCGTCGCGGCGGGCACGGGGCTCGCTCCCGCCGACATGGCTTCGGTCTCCGGCGACCTCTACGTGCGAAACGGCGATGAGGGGACCATCAGCGAGTACTCGGTCGACTCGGCCGGCGCGTTGACGCCGCTCGCGAAGGCCGATGGTCTGCCGAAGGTACAGGCAGGCTTGGCAGCACGGTAGCCGCACGCGATCTCCACGGATGCCGTCATCGGAGGCTGGGGCCGACCGCTTGGGTCGGCCTCAGCCGTCCGCCCGTCGCACGCCTAGGCGACGACGCCCAGGTCGTTCACCAGCGCGGGAGGCTTCGCCCGTTCCAACGGCTACGATCGCGGCCTCGTGTTCACCGTTGCGCAACGCGACGCGCTCCGCGAGCGCTTGGTGCATCTTGGGGAACAGGACGACCGGGTCCTTGCGGGCGCCCTGGTCGGTTCCCTGGCCGGGGACGGCGGCGATCGATTCTCCGACGTGGACCTCACGTTTGCGATCGCCGACGATGTGGCGGTCATTGACGTACTGGACGAGTGGACGCACACGCTCATCGGCGAGCTCGAGGCCGTGCACCTCGTCGACCTCGAGCGCGGCCCTGCCGTCTACCGGGTGCTCCTGCTGCCGGGCGCGCTCCAGCTCGACCTGTCCATGCGGCCGGCGGCGCAGTTTCGCCCCGGCGGGCCACGTTTCCGGCTGCTGTTCGGCGAGACGGCTGCGGAGCCCGACACACCCACTCCCGCACACGTCGGCGACCTCTTCATCTCCACGCCGTCGGTCGCGACAGGCATCTTCGGGTGGGGCGTCATCTACGCCCTGCATGCCCGCGCGTGCATCGAGCGCGGACGAGCCTGGCAGGCGGAGCACTACGTGGGTGCGCTCCGCGATCACGCGCTCGCGCTGGCGTGCTTGCGCGAAGGGCCGACCCCCCTACAGGCTCGCGGCTACGACGATCTGTCGGCCGAGACGCTTTCCCGATTCGCCCAGACCCATATCGGTGACCTTGACCCCGCCGCGCTTCGGGCGGCGCTGGCCCGGTCGGTCCTCGCGCTCATGCAGGAAGCGGCGCACGCCCGCCTCCCACACGCCAGGGTCGTGGCCGAGCGCCTCGCCGAGCTTCAGGAATGAGTTCGCCCGGCACGAACGACTCGAGCAGCGAGGATGACGAACTGGGTGGCGACCAGCGCGAGCAAAGCCCACCCGATCATGGCTTCCGCCTGCGCCGTGCTCATCGGCGTGGCCTTCGACACCGCCGGCGCAACGGCCCTTCCCAGCTTGCCCCGGACGCCGATCAACCCCTGACGCCCCATTGCGACTGCGTCCACATCAACCTCCACGTCCCGTCGATCGGTAGGGCACTACCCTTCGGCGCCCGCGTCCAAACGGTCGCGGCCGGTCTGCATCACCCAGCCGTCATGGAGCGGGACGAAGGCCCTCATTCGGGTCGCTCGCGGCGAGGCCCGATTCGATCCGGCGCAGCATGGCCCGAAACTGCGAGGCCTCCTTGGCCGTGAAGATGCCCCGCTCGAGGCTCTGGTCGATCATGGCCTGACCCTGCCCGAAGAAGTCCCCGGTCTCGCGCTCGGTCGCGCTGTCCTGAGTCTCCCCGGTCGAGGCTTGGTACCGGGCAGCGGCGAGGTTCGAGTCTGCGGCTTCTTCGTCGGTGATCAGCCCCTCGCTCAGGAGCAGCGTCGCCATCGATACGCCGAGCCAGCGCGCCACCAGGCGCCACCGGTCAGGGGCCGGCCGAGCCGCCTCCAACTCCCACAAGCGGTACGCCGTGCGCGCAACATCGAGCTCTCGAGCCGCCTGTGATTGACTGATGCCGCGGGCTTCCCGGTTCGCCTTCAGACGCTCCGCGAGCGATGTCACGTTCGACATGTCGATTCGCAATGGTAGTCGTCCGGTCACGGCGTTTCCGATTCCTCATCGCGGAACTTCAAACCCGGCACTCCATCCGGGACGGTGACCTCGAACAGCCTGCGAACGGCCTCACTGCGTCGGGCGATCACCACCGCGGTCCCATTCGCAGCCTTCGCCTGACTGACGAGGACTCGCAAGCCCGTCGAGTCCATGAATGTCACGCCGCTGAGATCCAGGACCAGAGGACCTTCTGCGGCTGCTTCCGTCAGCGCGGCATCGAAGGGTCGTTCGACGCTGATATCGACCTCGCCTTCCACCCTCAACTCGCCCGGGGTCATCCCCTTGATGACGGTGAACAGCTGCATGGGGCTCCTTCCCACCTGTCAGACGTCTGACGTGTGTCTATCGACAATGACCCCTCCACCTGGTCTTGTCAAGGCCCACCTCCACCAGCCCCCAACTCGCAACGGTGTGGGTCCCCAGGGGTTATTCGTCCTCGACGGGCTGGGACGCCGCATCGCCCATCGAGCCGCCGGCTTGCTCGTCGGGCACCGCTCGATCCGGGTGAACGTCTGCGACGTGTTCCTGAAGGGCCGCGGCGGCGCGAAATCTCTGGCCGCACACGTGGCACCGATGGGTGC
This sequence comes from Actinomycetota bacterium, assembly GCA_036406615.1. Classification (GTDB taxonomy): domain Bacteria; phylum Actinomycetota; class UBA4738; order UBA4738; family UBA4738; genus DASXAQ01. The sequence goes on from DASXAQ010000029.1 coordinate 6,339, forward strand.
CCTCCGGTTCCCTGGGAGCATTCGACCGGGGTTGCGGCATCACCGAGGCCTTACCCGAGCTCCGGCGAGCCATGTTTGTGCTCGGCACGCCCGTGGGCAAACCATGACCATGGTCTTGCGAGCCCACGCCGCGACAGGATGAGACGGATGGCCGGCAACGAGCTGCGGGCTACCATGTCGGCGGATCCATCAGCAGCGAGAGCAGCGCGTCTCGCTCTCAGCCAAGTCGCCCTCGGTGTGTCCCCGACCCGCCTCGAGGACGCCAAGCTGGTGCTCTCCGAGCTGGTTTCCAACGCGGTTCGTCACCGCGAGGTAGGGTCGCAGGGGAAGGTCAACCTGGCGATCTCGGTGACGGACGCGCAGGTCCGGATCGAGGTCTCGGACGACGGACCCGGATTCGATCCAACCTCCACCACGGGGCCGGGCTTCGGGCTGAAGATCGTCGAACGCCTGTCCACGAGATGGGGGGTCGAATCCGCGTCGGCCGGCACGACGGTCTGGGCCGAGGTGCCGATGGCTTCGAACTCGCAGGCCCGCATGCCGCCCGACATCCTCGTGCGCGTGCTGTCCCAGCACGTGTCCGATGGCATCACCATCCAGGACGGATCCGGGCGCCTGGTCTACGCCAACGAGGTGGTGGCGAAGCGGTCGGGGTACGCGAGCGTCGAAGACCTGCTGTCCGACCCGGCCGGCTTCGTGCAGCGATTCGACCTGTTCGACGACCTCGGCTCGCCCCTGTCGCCTGAGGACCTGCCCGGACGGCGCGTCCTGGCAGACGGGCGACCCGAGCGGCGGCTCGTTCGCTCCGTGAGCCGCGCCGACGGTTCGGACCGTTGGACCGTCATTCAAGCAGAGCCCGTCTTCGGCGACGACGGCCGGGTGGCGTTCGTCGTCAACACGGTCCAGGACGTGACCCCGTTGAAGCTCGCCGAGGAGCGCCTTCGCCGCCGGGAGGAGTCAGCTCGCTTCCTGGCGGAGGCGGCACGCGTCCTGACGGGGCAGCAGGACCCGGAGGCCACCCTGGCGCGGGTGGCCTCGCTCGCCGTCCCTCGCCTGGCGGATTGGTGTGCCATCGATCTGCTCGAAGGCCCCGACCGCCTGGCGCCGGTCGTCATCGCCCACGCGGACCCGAGCCGTGTCGAAAAGGCCCGGAGCCTTCGGGAACGGTGGCCGCCGCAGTCCGAGGACCAGCCGGGTGTTTGGGCCGCGATTCGCTCGCGGACGCCCGTCACCTACGAGGTTACCGACGAGCTCTTGGCGTCGTCGGTTCCTGATGCCAGCCTGCGGTCGGAACTCCGGGAACTTGGAGTCTCCTCGGTGATCATCGTGCCGATGCTCGCGCGGGGGGAGGTGCTCGGCGCGATCACGCTGGTGTGGGAGGCGCTGGGGCGGACGGCCGAGCCCGAGGACCTCGCCGTCGCCCAGGACCTCGCCGCACAAGCCGCCCTCGCGCTCGCGAACGCGCGTCTGTACGCCGACCGCGAGCACGTGGCCCGGGCGCTGCAGAATGCTCTTCTGCCCCGGTCGCTTCCTCACATCCCCGGGTTCGAATTTGCCGCGAGGTACTGGCCTGCGGGGCCCACCGTCGAGGTGGGCGGCGACTTCTACGACGTGTTCGAGCGGCCGAACGGCTCCTTCGGTCTGGTCGTCGGCGACGTCTGCGGCAAGGGGGCAGAGGCCGCGGCCATCATGGGGGTGGCGCGCCAGACCGTCCTGGCCGCCGGCGTCCTCGAGACCAGGCCCAGCGCGATGCTGGCGGTGCTGAACGAGGCGCTGTTGCGGGACCAGACCGACCTGTTCTGCACGGCCTGCGACATCCGCGGCATTCCCGACGCCGAAGGGGCGAAGCTGACGATCTGCCTCGCCGGTCATCCCGCCCCGTTCCATCTGCGTGCCGATGGCACGGTGCAGCGGATCGGCAGGCACGGGACGGCCCTCGGGCTGTTCCCCGACCCTCGGCTGATCGACTCCAAGCTCCGGCTTGCCCGAGGTGAGGCGGTCGTGCTGTTCACGGATGGCCTGGTGGAGCGGCGGGGCTCCAACCGTGAGGAGCAGCTTGCCGTGCTGCTGCAGTCGAAGCAGTCGTCATCCGCCGCGGACCTGGTCGCGGAGATCGAACGCTGGTTCCTTGGCGACCAGGGCAACGAGTTGCCCGACGACGCCGTCGTGCTCGTCGTGCGAAGCCTCTGATCTGGCCACGCGCAAGAGGAGGACGCAATGCCGGACAAGCGCCCGAGCGTGAAGAACGAGAAGCAGTACGAGGCCTTGAAGGACAAGGGGATGTCCAAGCAGCGCGCCGCCCGGATCGCCAATTCCCCGGGAGCCTCCAAGCGGGGCGGCAAGAAGTCGGGGTCCGGAGGGGACTCGCGACAGGGAGGGACCACCGCGCAGAAGAAGGCCGCGGGCCGAAAGGGCGGGAAGGCGACGGCAGGAAAGCGCTAGCCGGATCAGCCGGCGAGCTCGGCGGCCGGCTCCCGTGGCGCGATGCGATCGCCACCCGCAGCCGTGACCGGAGTGGGTTCCGGCGCCGGCCAGACCACGTCACCGGCCACGATCAGATCGTCGCCGGCGACGTGCACACGCCGATCGGCCAGCGTCAGGCCGTCCCCGATTCGATTCGAACCAAGCTCATCGATCGCTTCGATCCCCGACCCGATGACGCGCGGCGCGATGCCGACGATCATCCGGTCCGACAGCCGCTCTGCGAGCAAGGCTGTGAGAACGCTCGCGCCTCCCTCCACCAGGAGCGAGCGGATGCCCATCTCCCGCAGCGCACGCAGCGCCGAGGGGAGATGCACGCGTCCGTCGGCTTGCTGAACGACCACGACACGCGCGCCGCGCCGGCGGGCGGCCCGGCGATCGCTCGCCGCTGCCGCGCGGGTGGTGACCAGGATCGTCGTGGCGTCGGGGCCGAGCACCTGCGCCGTGAGTGGCGTCCGAAGGTGAGAGTCCAGGACGACCCGGATCGGGGAGATGCCCGTCACCATGCGCACGGTCAGCAGTGGGTCGTCCGCCAGCACCGTCCCCACGCCGACCATCACCGCATCGCATGCCGCTCGCAACCCGTGGGACAGTCGCCGCTCCCGCTCGCCGGAGATCCAGCGAGCGTCGCCGGACCTGGCCGCGATCCGGCCGTCGAGCGTCTGCGCGTATTTCAGCGTGACGTAGGGACGATCCGCGGCGGGGCGCACCTGCCCAAGAAGATCGGTGATATCGACGACTTCCCCGACGCCGTCGCCGCCGAGCTCGGGTGCCGGAAGGTGATGGCCCATCCGGCGACGCTTCGTCTCGAGATATCTCCGGTTGCGGGAGTGCGCCGACGTCAGCAGCGGCACACGCCCGGCGACCGCCAGTCCCTCCTCCCGGAGCGCCGCCTCCTTGGCGGGATTGTTCGTCAGGAGCCGGACCGACCGCACCCCCAGGGCGTGAAGGCACCGGACGGCGTCCCCGTACGTCCGGCCATCGACCGGAAGCCCCAGCGCCGTGTTCGCGCTCACCGTGTCAAGGCCCTCGTCCTGCAGCACGTACGCTCGCAGCTTCGAGGCCAGCCCGATCCCGCGCCCCTCGTGCCCGGTCACGTACAGCAGCACGCCCCGGCCCTCGGCGGCGATCCTGGACAGGGACGTCTGCAGCTGGAGGCCACAGTCGCACCGAAGCGACCCGAGGGCGTCGCCCGTCAGGCATTCGGAGTGCACCCGGACGAGCACGTTGCGCCCGTCGCGCAGGTCCCCCTTGACCAGGGCGATGAGCACGTGGCCGGAGCCGGCGCGAAACGCTACGGCTTCGAACTCGCCCGCCGGCGTGGGAAGGGCCAGGCGGGCGAACGGCTCTGGGGGGGCTTCGTCGTCGCTTCGTTCCATGGTTCGCATTCGATTTCCCCTCGCAGGGCAGGAGCGAAACCGCAATGGGAGAAACTCGGCACGCCGGGTATAGCCCTGTCCATGAGATCGCGGGCCGTGTGGTTCGTCGCGCCCCATCGCGTGGAGGTGCGGGATGCCCGGTCCTCGGAGCCCGGCCCGGGGCAGGTCCTGGTGCGGACCGAGCGCTCAGGCATCAGCGGCGGGACGGAGATGCTCGCTTACCGGGGGCAGCTGGACCCTGCCATGCCGCGCGACGACCGGATCCGCTCCCTGGAGGGGACGTTCGCGTTCCCGTTCCGCTACGGGTACGCGGCGGTCGGGATCGTGGACCGCTCCCTGACCTCGATCCCCGAGGGCGCCCGGGTCTTCGCGTTCCACCCCCACCAGGACCGCTTCGTCGCGGCCGAGGAGGACGTCGTTCCGGTTCCGGGGCTGGATCCGCGCACCGCGGTCCTGTTCCCGCTGGTGGAGACCGCGGTACAGGTGTGCGCGGACGTGGCGGCCCGGCCGGGCGAGCCGGTGGTGTGTGTGGGGCTCGGGGCGGTCGGGCTGCTGGTCGGGACGCTGCTCCGCCGCGCCGGGGTGGAGATGCTGGGCGCGGATCCGCTTGCGTGGCGCCGGAGCGCCGCGATCGCCCTCGGAATCCGGGCGTTCACGCCCGAGGACCTGCGCGGCGCGGTCGAGGACGCAACCGGCGGACGCGGCGTCGGACGGCTCGTCGAAGCCAGCGGCCATCCCGGTGCGCTGGGCCCGTCGCTGCCGCTGCTCGCGTACGAAGGCACCGCGTTCGTGTGCTCCTGGTACGGCGCCCGGCCGGTTCCGCTGCCCCTGGGAGCGGAGTTCCATCGCCGCCGGCTCGGGATCCGAAGCACCCAGGTGTCCCTGCCGCCGGAGAAAGCCGAATGGAGGGACGCTCGGCGGGAGACGGCGCGGGATCTGCTGGGAGAGCTGCCGATCGAGCTGCTTGCCACCCACGAGACGCCCTTGGAACGAGCCGCCGACGCGTACGAGGCCATCGATCGACGGCAGGAGGGCCTGATCCACATGGCGCTGTCGTACGCATGAGCGAAGGCTTCGAGATCGGCGTGCGGGCAAGCGTGCGCGCGGTGCACCGGATGCCGGGAGCGACCGGACCCGAAGCCGAACCGCACGAGCACGAGTACCGGTTCGACGTGCGGGCCCGGCGCTCGGAGTTGGATGCGAACGGCATGGTCTGTGACCTGGACGTGCTCCGGGCCGTGCTCCAGGGGGCGCTGCGACAGATCGACGGCCGCGACCTGGAGGCGATCCGGCCGGAAGGCTTCGACGCGGTAACCGTGGAGGTCCTGGCGAGGTGGCTGCACGGCGAGCTGGCCGACACGGTGGCCGACCAGGGCGTCGAGCTGCTGTCGGTCAGAGTCTGGGAGTCGGACGACGCCTTCGGCGCGTACCACGGCCCGCCGGGGACCGACCGTCGGGGCTGATCGCCGGTGCTCCGTCTGTCGCTGATCACGCTGGGCGACCCGCAACGCCGGACGGGCGGGTCCCTCTACAACCGGAGACTGGTCGAGCTCGCGCCACGGCACGGCGCCAGGATCCGAACGCACACGGCGGCGTCGTCCTGGCTGCCCGTCGAGGTCGTCCGCGGCCGGTCGCTGGTCGCCGACGTGCGCGCGCACGAGCCGGACGCGCTGTTGGTGGACAGCATCGCCGCGGCCGCCGTCTCGCCATGGTTCGCCGCCCTCGACGGGGTCCCCGCGGTCGCGCTCGTCCATCAACTGCCGGGAGGCCCCGGCGTGGACCCGATGCGCCCCGGCATCCGGGCTCGCGCCGACGTCGCCACCTACCGACGCGCCCGCGTCGTGGTGGCGGTGAGCGAGTGGCTCGGGCGTCGGCTCGAGCGGTTCGGCGTTGACGATTGCGCCATCCGGATCGCAGCGCCCGGTCGCGACGACGTCGGCGGGGCGCCGGCGCCGGCGGCCGATCTTCGTCGGCGACGGCGGATGGCCGTGCTGTGCGTGGCCAACTGGAGCGCGCACAAGGGCATCTTGGAAGCGGTCGAGGCGGTGGCGCGACTCGATCCCCTGGATGCGTGCCTCCATCTCGTGGGCGAGCCGCGATTCGGCGGAGCGGCGTACGAGCGCCGGGTTCGAGCCCGGATCGGCGAGGCGGACGTCCGCGAACGCGCCGTCGTTCACGGGCCGATGCCTCCCGACCGCTTGCGCACGATGTATGCGAACGCCGACGTGCTCCTCCTGCCCGCTCGCGACGAGGCCTACGGGTCGGTCTTCGGCGAGGCGATGGCCGCGGGCCTGCCGGTCGTCGCGTGGCACGACGGGAACGTGCCGTTCCTCGTTCGACCGGACCGGGAGGGCCTGCTGACGGCACCGGGCGATGTCGCCGGGCTGGCTCGGGACCTGCAACGGCTCGCGGGCGACGGCGAACTCCGGCGCCGGCTCGGGGCGGCTGCCCGCCGCCGCGCGGCCGCGTTGGCGACGTGGGACGAGACGACCGCCGCGGTGCTCGCCGCGGTGCTCGAGGCGGGGTCGACGACACGTCGTGAGCGACTCGCCAGTTTGGGCTCGCATCGCAACGGGAAGGAGCCGAGTCACCAGGCGGATCGGAAGACGGTTCGATCCATCGAGGACACAGCAAGGGAGTGAGGGAGCATGTGCATGAGCTGCGGGTGCGGAGAGCCCCACGACCGGCACGGCGACAAGCGCAACATCACCTACGAGGACCTGAAGAGCGCGGCGACCGCCTCCAAGATCTCGGTGAAGGAAGCCGTGCGCAACATCGAGTCGACCTACCGGACGAAGCAGCCGCGGACGCGGTAGCCGAGCCGCCCGCGATATCCGCTGAGGATCGCCGCTGCGAGCCAGCGTGAGCCCCGACGATCGAGACTCGGATCGGCCTCGCAGCACCATGCGAATGGCGCCCCGGCCCGTCCGGCGAGCGGGGCCGGTCACCCGGCAAGGCTGGGCCCGGCGAATCGCCATCGCGCTTCTGACCGCGATCGTCCTGCTGGGCCTGTTCGACGTCTTCGGACAGGGCGCGGTCACCACCTCGGCGAGAACGCCGGCGGCGGCGATCAGCGTCAACTCTCCCGCGCGCGCACGGGGGGGGCTGCTGTTCACCACCCAGATCGTGGTGCGGGCGATCCAGCCGGTGGGTCACCTGCGCCTGGTCCTGTCGGATGGATGGTTCGAGGGGATGACGTTCAATGGCCTCGCGCCGCAGCCAGCGGTGGAGAAGAGCCTGGACGGCTCAATGTTCCTCGGCTACGGCAAGCTCAATCCGGGTGAGCAGCTGACCGTGTGGATCTCCTGGCAGGTGAATCCCACATCGGCGGGCCTTCGGACCCAGGACGTCACCGTGTTGGACGGGGAACGAACGCTCGTGGCCGTCCACCGAACGCTCACGATCTTCCCCTGAGGAGGGAGCCCCATGGACCTCGTGCTCCGCATGGCCGTCGTCTACCTGTTCGTGCTGCTGCTCACACGCCTCCTCGGCCGGCGCGAGCTCTCGTCGCTCCAGCCCTTCGACGTCATCTTCCTGGTGGTGATCGGCGACCTCATCCAGCAGGGCGTCACGCAGAACGACCTGTCGGTGACCGGCATCTTCCTGGTGCTGTCCACGCTGGTCGTCCTGCTGGTCGCCACCTCCTATCTGACCTTTCGGTTCCGCCGGCTGCGGCCCGTGCTGGAGGGACGCCCGATCGTCCTGGTGCAGCGCGGGCAGCTCATCGAGGAGAACCTCCGCCGCGAGCGGCTGACCCAGGACGACGTCGTCGAGCAGGCGAGGCTCAACCAGATCGAGTCGCTGGATCAGGTGAAGTGGGCGGTGCTCGAGAGCTCGGGGCAGATCAGCTTCATCAAGCAGAACGGGTGAGGTCAGATCCGCGCCTTCGTGTGCAGGTAGAAGATCCCGCCGAGGATGATGTCGGCGAACCCGAGCAGCGCCTCGAACAGGTCGCGTTCGAGCACGCCGATGACTCCGCCGACTGTGCCGAACGTCGACAGGGCGATGCCGCCGATCTTGAGCGCGCGTGCAGGACGAAGCCTGGTGGGCTTCACGGGTCCACCTCCGGTTCGGGAAGATGCCATTGTCCCATGCGCCTGCGCGCCGGAGGTTTCCGCGGCGTTAATCCGTCGCAACGATGCGATTACGCGCCGGCGCGATCGATTCGTGACCGTGGGGAAAAGCCGGTAGGTTGATCGCGAACGCCGGCCGCGCGGGTCGCGAACCCGGGGGGAGTGCGCACGACGCCATGACCGCATCGCTCGACGACGAACTCGATCAGCTGTTCACGCGTTCTCCGGGCGAGTTCGTCGCCGCGCGCAACGAGCTGGCGAAACAGCTCAAGCAGGACGGCCGCGACGCCGACGCCGCGACGGTCAAGGCGCTGCGGCGTCCGACGGTGGCGGCGTGGGCCGTCAACGAGGTTGCACGGCGGGCACCGGGCGACGTTCGGGAGCTGCTGGATGCGGGAGCGGCGCTTCGGACCGCGCAGCGCCGGATCGTGTCCGGCGGGTC
>DASXAQ010000030.1:0-31551 GCA_036406615.1 Actinomycetota bacterium
TCGCGCGCAGACCGGCCATCCGGATCAGGACAGGTGAACCTCGGCCCGGCCGTTCTTGATGGCCATCAGACGTTTGCCGTCTCGCTCGACCGCGGCCCACACCGCCAACGTGGCCGTCCCCGCGTCGGTGTCGATCGCATCCACCGTCCCGCCGGCCACCAGCGTCTCCCCCATGTACACCACCTGGCGAAACTGCACCGTGATCGAGCGAAGGGCCGCCGGGTCGCCGAGCCAGTCGGTCAGCGCCTTCACCAGGTGGGCCATGCTGAACATCCCGTGGGCGATGATGCCCGGGAATCCCACGCTCTTCGCGAACGCCTCGTCCTGGTGCAGGGGGTTCTGATCGCCCGACGCGTCCGCGTACGCCCTCACGTCCTCGCGCGTCACGATCTTCTCGAGGTTCGGGATCTCGTCGCCGACGCTCAGGTCCCCCAGACGGATGCGCGCGCCCACGCCGTTACCCCCGGGCCGTCCCGCGCGACAGCAGCGTCGAGCGCGACACGCACACGAGCTCGCCGGCCGCGTCGTGGATCTCGGCCTCGAGGATCAGGAACTCGTTCGGCCCCTTCGCGTAGACGTCGGCGATCCGCGGCACCGCGGACAGGACGTCGCCGACGACCAGCGGCCGTGCGAACTCGTACGCCTGCTCGCCGTGCACGACGCGGGAGTAGTCGAGGCCGAGCTCCGGATCCACGACCGCCTGGCCGCTGGTCATGATCTGGAGCACCGTTGCGAAGGTGGGCGGCGCGACCTGATCGGCGTATCCGGCGGCGCGGGCGGCGTCCGCATCCAGGAAGATCGGGTCGTCCTGCCCGGTCGCGAGCGCGAACTGCGTGACGCGGTCGCGCTGCAGGGTGAACGAGACCTCGCGGTAGCGCTTGCCCTTCAGCGACTGGTCCATCGGCACGGCGACCATGCTCCCAAGCGGCCGCGCGCGCCGCAAGCCGAACGGTGGACTTTCCCTTCCGATCGGTGCAGCATTGGGGCCGCAGCTGTGGCTCCCAGAGCGAGCGCCCCGCCAATCAGCGTCCTCGTCGTCGACGACCATCGGGCCGTCGCCGAGGCGATCCGTGACGCCCTCGCGGGCGACAAGGCCTTCGCGGCCACGGCCGCGTGGAGCGGCGAGGAGGCGCTCGGGATCGTCGAGCGGGACTGGCCGGACGTCGTCCTGATGGACGTCACGATGCCGGGCATGGGCGGACTCGAGGCCACCCGGCGCATCTCGGAGCTGGCGCCCGGCGTGAAGGTCATCATGCTATCGGCGCACGACGACGACCTGGTCAGGGCCCGCGCGATCGAAGCCGGGGCGCTCGGCTACCTGTCGAAGATCAGCCCGATGGGCGACCTGGTCGAAGCGGTCCGGCGGGCGACGCGGGGAGATCCGCTGGTTCCGCAGGAGGAGGTCGACCGGCTCCACCGGCGGCTGCACCGCCGGCGGTCGCAGGATTCGACGGAGCGCCAGCGGGCCGAGCGACTCTCGCTGCGGGAGATCGAGATCCTGCAGCTGATGGCCGACGGCATTGCCCCGCCGGAGATCGCGGCGCGCCTGCACATCAGCCAGCACACCCTTCGAACGCACGTGCAGAACATCCTGACGAAGCTCGGCGTGCACTCGAAGGTGGATGCGATCGTCGTCGCGATCCGCCACGGGAAGGTGTCCGCGGCGACCTGAGGGACGGGTGGCTCAGCGCGTCTCGCGGTGCAGCGTGTGCCCCCGGCACCACCGGCAGTACTTGCGCATCTCGATGCGGTCGCGGTCGTTCAGACGGTTCTTCTGCGTCGTGTAGTTCCGGTGCCGGCACTCGGTGCACGCCAGCGTGATCTTCGGTCGGTTCTCCGATTTCGCCATCTCGTCTCGTCCTCCGGGTGCGGCCGGCGGCTCGTGGCCGGCCCGGCATCGCGGCTGGTAGCGGCGGGTGGACTCGAACCACCGACACAGCGATTATGAGCCGCTTGCTCTACCTCTGAGCTACGCCGCCGTGGCCCACCAGTGTAGCGAACGGGCGCGCGCGGACGGCCACACCGAGCTGGAGGCGGGAATCGAACCCGCGACCCCGGACTTACCATGCCCGTGCTCTGCCGACTGAGCTACTCCAGCGGGACGCCGTTCGCGGAGGCCCATCTCGCCGCGACCTCGGATCCGGGCTGAGTCTAGCGCACGGGTGCGGGCGCGCCGCTGCGCTGCGGACGACGGTCAGGCGCCGGCCGCGTCGATCAGCGTTTGCAGCCAGGGCTCGGTCGTCCCGTCCTGCTTGAGCACGCCGTACCGGCCGGTGAGCGCCATGGCGGTCCACGAGATGTCCAGAGAGTTGGCGGCTCCGGTCATCGTGGCGAACAGCGTGATGATGTTCGGCTCGTCCTCGCCGCGCCCGCCGAGCTCGCCGATGAACACGGGGATCCCCGTATTCTTCAGCGAGTTGATGATCGTGAGCATGTAGCGCTCCTGACCGTACGTCGTCCCCATGTACGGCGGAGTGTCGACGTCGATCGTGAAGTCGTTCACTTCGGACATCTGCTCGCCGTACGTCGGGCTCGCCGGGTTCATGTTCAAGCCGTCCCCCCACCGTCCGCCGAAGTAGTCGTGCAGGTCGAACGCGACGTTGCCGAGCGTCTTGTACCCGTTGAAGTTCGCGTTCGGCGCCCCGGCCCCGGCGCCGCCCCGTGTCGTGAAGAAGATGACTCGCGGCGGATCGGATTCCCGGATCGCCTGGCAGAGGGCCAGCTCGACCTTCATGATCATCGCCGTCGTCTCGGAGTCGCTCGGGTACGTGCCCTGCGCGGGCTCGTTCAGCGCCTCGTAACCGAGGATCCCGGGCGTGTCCGCGAGATGCTTCGCGAGCCACGAGAGGAAGTCCATCGTGAACTGCTGGCGCAGCGGATCCGTCCAGTAGTCGGTCGCGGCCTGCACCGGGTCCGTGTACGTGATCTGGTGCGAGTTGTACGGCGCGTCGTACGTCCAGTCCGGCCAGCCGTTGCCCATGCACGGCGGCCCGCAGTAGTCCTCGATCAGGACGTACTCGCCGTGGTTGTACGCCAGGGCGATCTCGTTCTTGAGCCGGTTGAGCTTGCCCATGTTCCAGGTGTGCTTCCACGTGGTGCCCTGCAGGACGGGCGGGTTCGGCTCCATGTCCGACCAGTGGACGAAGAACCGCACCACGTTCATGTTCCAGGACTCCATGTCCGCATAGTCGGCATCGGGGATGTCGGTCTTGCCGAGCGGCGAGACGTCGAGCCCCCGAAGCGCCACGGGCTGCGAGTTCAGCTCGAACTGCCCGTCGGCGACCGTGATCTGGCCGGTGGCGGGGATGGGCGTTTGCCCCTGGCGCAGCGGCGAGTGCGCGGGTGGCGCCGGGGCCGATGCCACGGCCGGCGCGCCGGCGCCCGCTCCATCGTGCCCTCCGGGCACGTTCGGCTGCGACCGAGGACCGTCCTGCGAACCGGTGACGGTGAACGTGGTGCTGACGCTCACGCGGATATCGGTGTTCGACACGACGAAGGTCTTCGGCCCGGGAGCGGATCCGGGCACCGTGACCGACGTCGAGATGTTGCCGTCGGCGTCCGCGGTCACGGTTTCCAGCAGCCGCTTCATGAAGACCACGTGCACGCTTCCCCCCTCGGGCCACCCCGGCCCGGACGTGACGCTCACGACCGTGCCGACCGGACCGGATCTCGGCGACAGCTTCAGCGGCGGCGCAACCAGGATCCACGAGTCGGACAGCCCCTCGGCGCCGTTCTTCGTCTCGCCGCCGAAGACCATGAACGCATCGGCGCCGGTGTCCCAGACGATCTGCGCATCGAGCCGGGCCTGCGGCCTGGGACGGGGGTTGACCGTCACGGTGGACCACTGGCTGTCCGCGAGGATGTTGGTCGTCGTCGTGGCGGAACCCGGTCCCAGGCCGCCGAACATCACGTCGCCCTCGAGCTGCGGATCGTAGACGAGCTTCACGCGCTCGCGGTCCGCGACGCCGTCGGGCATGGTCGGGCCCGGAGACCAGCTGGTGCCGTCGAACAGCCACACGTCCGCTCCGCCGTCGCCCCCGGCGACCACGACGGCGGCGAGGGTCGGGTCGTACGTCATGCCGAAGTTCACCCGGGCGCCCATCCCGTTCGGCGCGGCCGGCCCCTGCGTCCACGAGGACCCGTCGAACAGCCACGTGTCGTCGTAGCCGTCGAGCCCGGACCCGCCGAACATCACGATCTTGCCGATGTCCGGGTCGAATGCCATCTCGGCGCCGGTGCGGCCCTCCAACGCCGCCGGGGCTGCCGGCCCCGGCGTCCACGAGGTCCCGTCGAACAACCATGTGTCGTCGTACGGCGGCCACGACGGGCCGGCGCCACCGAACAGCACGATCTTGTCGATGTCGGGGTCGTACGCCATCGCGGCACCGCTGCGCGGCGTCAGCCCCGCCGGGGCCGCGGGCCCCTTCGTCCACTGCTGCGTCGCGTCCGAGTACACCCATGTGTCGTTCCACCACGACTGGCCGAGCGAGATCGGCCCGCCGCCGAACAGGATCACCTCGCCGAGGGTTGGGAACGCGCTGGAGGCCGAGTCCCACCGTGGCGTGAACGATGGAGGCAGCGAGGTCGTCTCGGTCCACGCCTGCGGGTTGTTGTCCGCGACCGCCGCGGACGCCTGGATCACGACGAGCACCGTCGCGAGCGCACATGCGCGGATCGCGAACCGCACCATCGCCGGCGCACTCGACTCCGACATGCCCGCGAGTATCGGTGCAAAAGGGGGGGTTCACTCAAGCCCTTGCGGCCGAAATGGGGCAAAGCAATTCAGTGCCGAGTCGCAGGGTACTCCGGTTGGGCCATGGGGGGATACCCGATCGGGCACTTGACAGGCGTGCATCACCGCGTCGGCGAGCTGACGTGTTCGCTCAGCGAACAGTGGCATGTCGCGAACGGGGCGCCTTCGTCACGCGACGAAGGCGGCCCGCTCACTCCACATGCCGGATGCCGCGCACCCTTGGCACGCGCAAACACACTGTGGTGCAGTGATTTTCAGGTCACGTTGATCGAGATCACGGGCGAGTATCGGATCGCGCCGTTGCCGCTTGCGCTTCGCATCCTCGCCTTGAACGAATACGTTCCCGTCGGATCTCCGATTGCCGGCGTGAACATGGCGTTCGGATCGGTCACGCCCGTCAGCCAGTTCGTCCACTGACCCCCGGGCTTGCGGATCTGCACGTCGTAGACGAGGCCGCTGGGGGCGGACTGCGTGGCCCAGGTGATCAGGTAGTCGCTCGTGAGCGCCCCCTGCGGCGGCGACGCGGTCATCCCCACCTGAACCGTCTGGGTGTCGAACGTGATGTCGTCTTCGATCGTGTAGCCGCCGGCAGCCGTGAAGGCGTACGCGAAGGTCCCGCTCGGGTCCAGGATCGTGGAGTCGAACAGGGGCGCCGGGAAGTCGTCGGACTCGGTGGCCGTGTGCCCCCACGTGTCCACGCCCGTGCCCGGGCCCGGCCCGGGCCCCTGTGGCAGCAGGTACCACTGCACGGACTGCCCCAGGCCGACCTTCAGGGTCTTTGGCGCGTAGGTCGTGTCCGCGATCGCCGCGTACACGAACCCCGGAGCCTTGGTGACCTTGGTCGACGTGGTCGCCGAGTTGTCGGACGGGTTCGTCTCCACGGCATTGGATGTCACCGACGCGTTGTTGACGATCGTGCCGAAGACCGCCGGGGTGACCACGATGGTCGCGGACGCCATCTGGCCCTTGGCCAGCGTGCCGAACTGGCAGAGCAGCGTCGCGGTGCCGGAGCACGTCCCCTGGGAAGGGGTGACCGAGGTCAGCGGAACGCCGGGCGGCAGCGTGTCGGTCAGGTTCACCGTGTCCACACTCGACTGTCCCTTGTTCCTGACCGAGACCGTGTACGTCAGGTTCGAGTTCGCCACCATCGTCGGCGCGCTCGGCACCGTCTTCAGCGTCAGGTTCGTGGTCACCTGGGCCACGGCGGATCGGTCCAGCTCGACCGAGTCGTCGCTGCCCACGGGGTCGACCGAGGGTCCTTTCGCCAGCGAGACCGTCGCGGTGTTTGGGTAGAAGCCCACCGCCGACGGCGTGGCCTGGATCGTCACGGTCTCTGGCGTCTGCGGAGGCAGGTCCCCGAACGTGCACGTGACCGTGGTCGCGCCCGAACAGGTGCCCTGGGTCGTGGTGGCCGACGTCAGCGTCATGCCGGCCGGCAGCGGATCGGTGAGCGTCGCGCCGGTGGCGAAGTTCGGTCCGTTGTTCACGACAGTCAGCGTGTAGGTGAGCGGCGTCCCGAGCGACACGTTGTCGGCCGGCGTCGTGGTGCCGGTGACGCTGAGATCCGCCGTCGGGTTCGGCATCAGGTACGTGTTCTCGTAGTTCACGGCCTCGTCCATCTCGGTGATGCAGCACCCCGCGACGATGACCGGCTCGGCGTTGCTCCCGTGCGCGTTGCCGGGCACGATGCGAAGGTAGGACGGCACGCCGAAGCCGAGCAGCTTGGCGGCCATGTCCTCGGCCGGGGGCGTCGGGATGATCTCGTACTTTCCGTTGGCCATGTACGTGGGCGGCACCGCCGCAGTCGCCTGGTCGTCGGAGGACGCCTGGTGCCACTGTGCGTCGCAGGCCTGGTTGCCCTGGCCGTACGTGCACTGCATCCACGTGATGTCGCGCGCGCCGGTCGATTCGGCCTTCGGGCTCTCGGTGTAGTTGTACAGCTGGACCTGCGCCGAGATCTCGGCGGCGGCCTGAGGCAGCGCGGTGAGCCCGTACGTGGCCGGCGCGGTCTCCAGCAGCGTCACCAGCGTCGCCCCGCCGCTGGTCCCGAACAGGCCGAGGTCGTCCGGGTTGCCCTGGTAGGTGGCGACCTGAGCCGGGTCGCGGACCCAGTTGAGGAACGCCGCCACGTCGTTGGGCTGGTACGGGTAGTAGAAGCCGCAGAGGCCCGGATCGATGTGCGGCGGAGGGTTGCGCGGGCTGCAGGTCAGCCGGTAGTCGGGCGCGAACGCCAGGTATCCCTGGTCGGCGAACGTTTCGGCCTCGAAGTCCGACGTGGACTTGTCCGAGGTCTCCCACGCGCCGTGCACGGCAACGACCGTCGGGTAGCCCCCCGGCGGCGGCGGCGTGTTCGGGACGAAGACGTCGACCTTGAGCGTGTCCGTCCCACCCTGCACGGGCGTGAACGTCATCCAGGGAACGTTCTGGATCTCCGTGAAGTCGGCGGGCGCGGCGTGCGCGGGCGCCGAAGGAATCAAGGCAAGCAGCACTACCCCCGCCGCAACGGCGAGCAGCACGCGTGAACGCAGGTATGACACGACAACCTCCTGAGATCGGGCGGGCTGTGGACCGATACCGTTCATGATCACGTGTCCCCGGTCGCCACCATGGGATGGGCCGCGAGCCACTCCAGCTCCCAGCGAGGGATCTTCTGCGTCGTCATCGCGACCGGCCGAAGGGGCGTCTGCGTGTAGTCCAGGGAGTTGGAGAAGTCGTATGCCGTCGCGTCGTCCGTCGCGAGCGGCGCCAGGTTCCACAGGTGCTCCGTGTAGGCCAGCAGGCCGGCCTGGGACGTGACCGTGCTGTCGGTGTACTGGGCCTTCGCGTACGGGCTCACGATCACCACGGGCACCCGCATCCCGAGCCCCGGGGCCGGCGGCGGAACGTGCTCGTAGAAGCCACCGAAGTCGTCGTACACGATGAACACCACCGTGGACGACCATTGGGGGCTTCGCTGCAGCGTGGTCAACGTGGACCCGATCCAGTTGTCACCCATCGACATCAGCTGCAGGTTGTGCTGGCTGTCCTGACCCGGCGGCATCACCAGGGCCAGGTTCGGCAGCGTTCCGCGCCGCGCGTCGGTGAGGATCTGGCCCGAGTTCACGTTGTTCTGGTGCTGCGCCGTGCTCAGGCACTCCCAGAACGTCGGACAGATGTCCCGGCCGTACGTGGGGTTGGTGGAGGTGTATCCGTAGATCCGCCACGAGAGCCCCGCCGCATCCATGCGGTCCATGATCGTGGGCACGTACTGGACCGGAGACGGCCGATAGGGCCCGTTGCCGAACTGGTCGGGGACGCACGAGGGGACCATGCTGACCTCGCCGGAGATCGGGTCCCGCCAGGTCGTGTCCTTGAAGCTGTCGCACCCGTACCCCGGCCCGACGTGGTGCTGGCCCTTGACCGGAGTGTCGCCGACGAAGCCGTCGATGGTGCCGGCGACCAGCTCCAGGTGACTGCCCCAGCTCGAGGACAGGGCCTCCTCGAACGTCTCGTCCGAGAGGGCGTACGACTGGGCCAGCGCCGTGATGTTCGGCACCTGCGTCGGGTCGAACTGCGTGTAACACGGATAGCCGAGATCCGCCGAGCACCCGACGATCTGCTCGAACCCGTCCATCTTGCCGCCGTCGATGCCCAGGATGTGCGAGCCGTTCTCATGGTTCAACGACGGGATCAGGTCGGTGGCCTGCGCGAGCGGGATCGTGCTGCCGTCCAGGAGCTGGCCCGACGTGGCGCCGTCGCAGCCGTCGGTGCGCTGGATGTCGCCCGAGGCGATCTCCGAGCACCACTTGCCGAGCACGTTGTCGAACGTGTGGTTCTCCATGTACACGACCACCACGTGAGCCACGGGGATGACCGTGTACGGCGTCGCGCTGATCGCGGCGCCGCCCGTCGTGAAGACCTTGACCGGGGCGGTCCGCGCGCCCTTGGGAACGACGGCGGTGATCTGCGTGTCGGAGACGACGCTGAACGCGGCGGCCTTCGTCCCGATCCTGACCGCCGTCGTGCTCAGGAACCCCGAGCCGTCGATCGTGAACATCGCTCCGACCGCGCCCGACGTCGGCGTGAAGTCGGTGATGATCGGAGCGTCGGCCTTGGCGGGGGCCGCGGACAGCCCGTACGCCACGCCGAGCGACACCACCGCCGCAACGATCGCCGCGATTCGCATTCTTCGCATGAGCCGATCTCCTTCTGGCGGGCGCGCTTACGCGGACGGGGACTCGTGCCGATCAGGTCGGGTCATTGGGATCTCCAGGATGCGCCGCGATGTAGTCCAACTCCCAATTTGGCACGGGCGTCTTGACCATGCGAACCGGCAGGTTGGGGGTCTGCGTGAAGTCGAACGAGTTCGTGTAATCGTACGCCGCCGCGTCGTCCGCGTTCAGCGGGTCCAGGTCGAACGTGTGCTCGGTGAAGGCCAGGATCGAGGCGTACGACGCGAGCGTGGAGTCCGTGTATCCGGGCTTGGCGAACGGGCTCACGATGACCATCGGGGTCCGAATGCCGAACTTGCCCGGCGGCGGGACGTGATCGTAGAAGCAGCCGCAGTCGTCGTAGGTGATGAAGATGGCCGTCGTGTCCCAGTCCGGACCGTCCTCGATGGCCGACACGACCGAGCCGATCCAGTTGTCCCCTTCGGTCATCGAGTACTTGTTGTGCTGGGAATCCGCCGGGAACGGGACCACGACGGAGAAGGTCGGCAGCGTCCCCGCAGCGGCGTCCGTGAGCACGTCCGTCGGCTCGCGCATGTTAGCGAACTGCGGCCCGTAGAGGCACTCGGCATACACGGGGCAGATGCTCCAGTTGTAGCCGGGGTCGTGGTGCTGCGGCGAGTAGATGTGCCACGAGAGCCCGGCCGCGTCCAGGCGGTCCATGATCGTCGGCTGGTACTGCACGAGGCTCGGCCGGTACGGGCCGTTGCCGTTCTGGTCCGGGACGCAGGCCGGCTGGAGGGACTCCGGGCCCCCGGTCAGCGGCTTCCACTGTGCGTCCTTCCAGCTGTCGCATCCCCACCCGCCGCCGTGGAACGTCCCCTGCCCCTTCGTCACCCCGCCGATGTAGCCGGCGGTCGATGCCGAGACGATCTCGATGTGCGACGGGTAGCTGGCCACCTTGCGCAGCTCGAACGTGTTGTCCGAGATCACGAACGCGCGCGCGAGCGCGGCCAGGTTGGGGATCTGGTCCGGATAGTACTGCGTGTAGCACTTGTAGCCGCGCGCCTCGCTGCACTGCGGGTAGTTGGAGAAGCCGTCCATCTTCCCGCCGTCGATGGCGAGCGCCTCGGCCATGAACCCGTGCGGGCTCTGCGCCACGATGTCCTTGGCGCGCGACAGCGGGATCGTCTCGCCGGTGGCGACCTGCCCCGTGTCCGCGCCGTTGCACCGCGAGTCCTGGATGCACAGCTGCCCAAGCACGTTGTCGAAGGAGTGGTTCTCCTGAAAGATCACCACGACGTGCTGGATGGGCGAGTCGGACGCGTGCGCCGGCAGGGTTCCCACCTGCTCCCCCCACGCCAACATCATCACGACGGCGACGGTGATCAGGACGGCGGCGCTCGTGTTGAGCCCCGACCGGGTACGCCGTGGAACGATGCGACTCAAGCCTGGACGCCCCTCACGTGACCGCGACCTTCACGACGAATGCGTCGTTGTCCCCGCCACCGTAGTTCAGGCTGGGGCCGACCTGGACGGGGAACGTGTCTGGCTGGGAGTCGGTGGCACCGGAGATGTACGCACTGCCATCCGCGTCGATGCCCACGCCGAGCGCCTTGTCGTCCCCGGCGCCGCCGATGTAGCCGAGATCGTCGAAGAACGCCCCGCTCGGGTCGACGATCGCCAGGAACGCATCGGCCGGCCCGCCGTTGAACGTGAGGTCCGGACCTCCCACGACCGGGAAGGAGTTCTCATCCGAGTTCGTCCAGCCCACCACATAGGCGCGACCCAGGGAATCGACGGCGACCATGCGCGCCTCCTCGTTCCTGGCGCCGCCGATGTAGCCGCAGTAGTCGAGCGTGGTTCCGTCCGGGCTCACCTTCGCGATCCAGGTGTCGTACTTCCCGCCGTTGTAGGTGAGGTCCGGGCCGACCGTCACCGGGAACGTGGTCTGGTCCGATTCGGTGATCCCTCCGGACACGTACGCGGCGCCGGTGGCGTCCACGGCGATGCCGCGCGCCATATCGGTGCCGGATCCGCCGATGTATCCGGCGTAGACGAAGTGCTGACCGCCCTTGCCGACCTTGGCGACCCACCCGTCGTACTTGCCGCCGTTGTACGTGAGGTCGGGCCCGGCCTTCACCGGGAAGGTGCTCTCCCGCGACGCGGTGTAGCCGGACAGGTACACGGCGCCATTGACGTCCACGGCCACACCGCGGACCCGGTCCTGCCGGTTGCCACCGATGTAGCCTGCGTAGATCAGCCCCGTTCCGTCCGTGGACACCTTGGCGACGAACCCGTCGAACAGGCCGCCGCCGTAGGTCAGATCGGGGCCTACCTTCACGGGGAACGTGTCCTGGCGCGAGGCCGTGTAGCCGCCGACGTACGCGTTGTCGCTCGAGTCCAGGTCGATCCGCATCCCCTGGTCTTCGCCGTCGCCGCCGATGTACCCGCAGTACTCGAGGCTCGTCCCGTCGGGGCTCACCTTGGCGACGAACGCGTCGTAGGTGCCCCCGTTGTACGTGAGGTCCGGGCCGACGGTCACGGGGAACGTGGTCTCGTCCGAGGAGGTCCCCCCGGTGACGTACGCGGCGCCCGACTCGTCGACCGCGATCGACAGGCCCGTGTCGGTGCCCGCGCCCCCGATGTAGCCCGCGTACTCGAGCGAGGTCCCGTCGGGCGACACCTTGGCCACCCAACCGTCGACGTCGCCGCCGTTGTACGTGAGGTCGGGTCCGACGGCGGCCGGGAACGACGTCTCGGGCGAGCTCGTCTCGCCCGTGACGTACGCGGCCCCTTCGCTGTCAACCGCCATCCGGAACGCGACGTCCTTGCCGGCGCCGCCGATGTAGCCCGCGTAGACGATGACGTCGGGGTCCACGACGAGCGGCAGCGACCGGTCGTACGCACCCAGGCGGAAGCTCACGGTGGTCCCCTGCAGGACGTACGCGGAGGGCACCGTCACGCGCCGGCCATCGATCACCTGGTACGCGTACGGCGGCGCATCCTGGAAGCCGCCGACGGGGGTCGACACCGACAGAGCGCCGGTGGACGGCGTCAGGCTCACCGCGTCGGCCCCACGGTAGCCGAGCTGGATCGCGGAGGGATCGGTCCCCGGCTGCACGACGAACGAGTACTTGAGCCGGTCGGCCGACCCCGAGTACTGCAGGTCGATCCCGGGCCACAAGCTCCGGTAGAGCAGCGTCGAATACGTGGGCAATCCCGTCGTCCAGTCGGACGGACGGCCGGTGAAGTAGCTCACCACGGTCGGGCCGGGGTGCTCGGCCACGGGCACCGCGCTCGGGTTGGCGCCGACGAAGGTCGCCTTGACCAGCCACCGCTGCGTGGGGCCCATCTGACCCCGAGCTTCCGGCAGGGGCCCCGTCCGGCGCCCGGTCAGGGCGAACGTGACTCCGTCGGACGCGAAGTACAGCGATGCGTCCGAGCCCTGCACGTAGTAGGGGACGGGACCGTGGATCTGTCCGCGGTTCTGCACGAACGACAGCGGGGCGGCTCGCAGGGCGGCCGTGACCCGGCTGACGGCGGCCGCGGACGGGCTCGACAGGTCCCTGGCGGGGCTGGCCTGAGCCTGCAGTGGCACGAGAATGGCGGCGAGCGTGGCAAAACCGATGAGCGCGCCCAGACGGCGTGGCTGACGAACCACCCCTACCCCCCTTTCCCGGCTTCCCAAGCGGCCCGATGGGCGCGTTACCCTAGCGCACAAGCGGCAAAGGGGTCAATTGGTTCTGCTCATTTCCGATAAGAGGGACTTGGGACTTAGGCCGAACGTATTAGAGAGGCGACTTTCCGACCGCCTGCCGCCGGGTCGGCCTCCGCTGCTTCACGGCCGTTCAGCGCCGCCGCGGCCTGGTGGGAGGGGCAGGATTCGAACCTGCGTAGGCTACGCCGGCGATTTTACAGACCGCTCCCTTTGGCCACTCGGGCACCCTCCCGGGAGGGGTCGAGCATAGCAGCGGGTTTTCGGCTCCGAGACGCACGGGCTAGAGTAGGGCCATGGCGAAGGATCAGTTCTCGTTCGACATGGTCTCCGAGGTGGACGCACACGAGGTGCGCAACGCCATCGACCAGGCCACGCGCGAGATCCAGACGCGGTTCGACTTCAAGAACACCAGCACGTCCGTGGCGATCGACGACGACATGATCGAGCTGCGCTCGGCGACCGAGGATCGCCTGAAGGCGGCCGTCGAGGTCATCAAGGAGAAGCTCGTGCGCCGCGAGGTGTCGCTGAAGGCGCTCCGGGAGGGCCCGGTGCTGCCGGCAGCCAAGGGTAGCGTGCGCCAGTCGCTGCACGTCAACCGCGGGATCAATGACGAGAAGGCGCGCGAGCTGACGAAGTTCGTCAAGCAGACCGGCGCGAAGGTGCAGACGCAGGTGCAGGGCGACCAGGTGCGGGTCATCGGGAAGAAGAAGGACGACCTGCAGACGGTCATCCAGGCGGTCAAGGCCGAGGACTTCGGCATCCCCATCCAGTTCACCAACTACCGGCCGTGACCGAAGAGGCCTCGGACAAGCGAGGCAAGTGGGAGGAACGCTACGCCACGCGCGACCTCTCCCAGTTCAGCTGGCTGACCAGCGAGCTGCCCGCGCAGCTGCGCGAACTGCTGCAGCGCGACGACCTGCCGAAAGGCGCTGCGCTGGACGTCGGGTGCGGGCCCGGGACGATGACGGTCGGCCTGACGTCGGCGTTTCACCCGACGGTGGGGTTCGACATCGTCCGGGACGCCGTCGAGGCCGCCCGAAAGCAGCCGGTGCCCGAGGGAGCCAGACCGGCCACGTTCCTGGTCGCGTCCGCACCGGACATGCCGTTTCGAGACGGCGCGTTCGCATTCGTGCTCGACCGCGGATGCCTGCACGTGCTGCCGGGGCCGGCCTGGGCCCCCTACTTCGACACGGTGCAGCGGATCCTGCAACCGGGCGGGCTGTTCCAGCTGTTCGCCGCCCGCAAGGCCCCGCAGGGCTTCATGGCCCGCGCGAAGAAGGCCATCGGCGGGGGCGGGGGGCAGGGCTCGCTCGTCGAACGGATCCAGCGCATGGCGCCGCCCTCGCTGGAGCCGCTCGACGTGCGCGCGCTGACGTGGGCCGAGGGTGTTCGCCGCGGTGACCAGGCGTACGCGCTGTTTCGAAAGCGCGCCTGAGCGCGCCTAGCCGATCGCCTTTCGAAACGCCTCGACGGTGCGCGCCACGTCGCGGTCGCTCGTCCGCCAGTTCGACACGGACAGCCGGATCGCGCGCCGCTCGTCCCAGGTCGTCCCCGACGGCCACGCCTCCCCGCCGTCCTGGACGGCGGCCAGCACGCGATCCGTCGTCTCGTCGTCGGCGAACCGCAGCAGGACCTGGTTGAGAACCACGTCGTTCAGCACCTCGCATCCGGCCAGACCCCCGATCCCCTCGGCCAGCTCGCGCGCGTGCCGGCAGGTTCGCTCGACGAGGTCCACGACCCCCTGCCGCCCGAGCGCGCGGATGGCGGCGTAGACCGTGTAGCCGCGGGCGCGCCGGGAGAAGTCCGGAGTCCAGTCGGACTCGTCGCGTTCGCTGCCGGCGTCGGACTTCATCAGGTATTCCGCGTGCGCGGAGGTGGCCGCCAGGTGCGCCTGGGGGTGCGCCGTGAACGCCAGGCCGCAGTCGTACGGAACGTTCAGCCACTTGTGCGCGTCGGTCGCCCACGAGTCGGCGCGCTCGACGCCGTCGACCAGGTGGCGAGTGGCCGGGCCGGCCGCAGCCCACAGGCCGAACGCGCCGTCCACGTGCATCCAGGCACCGGCATCGGCGGCGGCGTCGGCGACCGCGTTCAGGTCGTCGAACGCGCCGGTGTTCACCTCGCCGGCCTGGGCGCAGACGATCGTCGGCCCGTCGTACTCCCCGAGCACGTCGCGAAGCCCGTCCGTCACCATCCGGCCGCCTGCGTCGGCCGGTACGACGCGCAGCGCCCCCCGTCCCATCCCCAGGAAGCGAAGCGCCACCTCGACCGTGACGTGGTATTTGGCGCCGGCGACGATCCGGATCGGCGGCGCACCGGCAAGCCCGTCCTGCTCGACGTCCCACCCGGCGCGCTCCAGGACGTCGTGTCGCGCCGCCGCCAGGCACGTGACGTGCGCCATCTGGCAGCCGGTGACGAACGCCACCGACGCGTCCACTGGCAGCCCGAAGAGCTCGCACAGCCACGCGCCGGCCACCTCCTCGACGACCGACGCCGTCGGGCCCAGGACGAACAGGCCGGCGTTCTGGTCCCACGTCGAGGTGAGCCAGTCGACGGCGATCGCCGAAGGGAGCGCGCCGCCGACGACGAACCCGAAGAAGCGCCCGCTGCCCGTCGCCGTCGTCCCGCGCGCCGCCGCATCGTGGAGCGCCTCGACGATCGCGGCGGGATCCTCCGGGCGCTCCGGAAGCGAGCCGCCGAGCGCCCGAAGGACCTCGTCGCGGCTCGCGCGCGAGCCCACGGGGCGCTCCTCGAGCGTCTCGAGGTAGTCGGCCGCCAGGTCGGCGGTCCGGTGGAACAAGTTTCGCGGATCGTCCGCGGGCTGGCGCATCCGAGGACTGTAGCCGACTTCCCTCGCCGGCCGGGGCCCGGCCCCGGCCGGCGAGGGAGCCGTTGGGAATTCGATCAGACCTTCGACGCCAGCTCCTGCAGCCTGGCGATGCGGGCCGCCGTCGGCGGGTGCGTGGAGAACAGGTTGCCGAACTGCACGCGACGACCGGCGAGCGGGTTCACGATGAACAGGTGGGCCTCCGACGGCCCCACCGTCGCCGGCGCGGGCACGCGCTTGGACGCGGTTTCGAGCTTCGCAAGCGCGCTCGCCAGCGCGTTGGGGTCGCGGGACAGGTACGCGCCGGACTCGTCGGCCTGGTACTCGCGCGAGCGCGACACGGCCATCTGGATCAGCCCGGCGGCCAGCGGCGCCAGCACCCAGGCGAACAGCACGCCGAACACGCCGGCGCCCTGGTTGTTGCGGTTGTCGCCGCCGAACCACAGGGCCATGCGGGCGATGAAGGTGATGGACATCGCGATGCCGGCGGCGACCGAACCGATCAGAACGTCGCGGTTCATGACGTGCGACAGCTCGTGTGCCAGCACGCCGCGCAGCTCGCGTTCATCGACCAGCTGCAGCAGGCCGCGCGTGACGGAGACCGCCGCGTGGCTGGGCCCGCGCCCGGTCGCGAACGCGTTCGGCTGCGCCATGTCGCTCACGTAGATCCGCGGCATCGGCATGTTCCGGGCCTGCGTCAGCTCGCGGACGATGCGGTACAGCGCCGGCTCCTGCTGTTCGGTCACCGGCTTGGAGCGGGTGGTGGCGATGGCGATGCGGTCCGAGAACCAGTACATCGCGAAGTTGAATCCGAGGCCGATCACCAGGCCCCACACCATGCCGGTCACGGCGCTTCCGGTCAGGCTGCCGATCCAGGCCCCGACCAGCACGAAGAGTCCCCCGAGCGCCGCGATCAGCACCCAGGTCTTGACCCTGTTCACCTTCCATCCCTCCTTCGACGCCGGCGCGGGATGCGACGGCACCTGCGCTCGATTCTAGGGACCGGGCCCTGAAAGGTGCCTGAGAGTTTGGTGAAGAATCCCCGGTCCGACGCGGCGCGGCCACAGGGCTGGAGGAGGTGGTCACAGGGGTGCCAACCCACCTTCGATCCCGGGTACTGGCACCTCGAACGGGACGGAAACCGCCCTTTCTTATGATCGGGCCCCGAGGGAGAATCCCGCCTGACATGCAGGCTCGATCCGCGTCTCGACTCGCCTGGCCCATCGCGCTGCTTTCGGTCGCGTTGATGCTGGGTGGTCTGGTGCTGATCTTTCTCGATCGCGACGCCAGCGTCCCGGGCGGTTCGCTCTGGACGGGCTCGAACCTGCTTTCCAACGCCGCATCTTTGGGTGTTCCCGTCGTCGGCGGAGTCCTGGCGTCGCGCCGACCCGAGAACGCGATCGGATGGCTGTTCCTCGCGGCGGGCCTGTCGCTCGCCCTTTCGCAGTTCGGGCTGGCCTACGGCGTGTTCGCCTTGAAGGTGAGCGCGGCGTCGCCGCCCGGGGGCAGGGCATGGTCATGGGTCGGGAACTGGGCGTGGGTGCTGTCGCTCGTCTGGCTGGCATTCGCCCTGCTGCTGTTTCCAACGGGTCACCTGCCTTCGCGACGCTGGCGTCCGGCCGCGTGGGTCGTCGTGCTCGCCTGCGCCGTGCTCACCGCGATCCCGCTGCAGGTCGCCACCTCGGCCTGGGCGGACCCGTTCAGCGAAACCGCCTTCAACGGCGGCACGTTGGGCCTCCCCTTCCTGGTGGCCCTGGTCGCGGCCTTCGTTCCTCCGCTCGTCGCGGTCGTGGTGAGGTTCCGGAGGTCGAGGGGCGACGAACGTCTCCAGATGAAGTGGTTCGTAGGGGGAGCGTTCTTCGTGGTGGCCGCCCTGGTGGCGGTGAACCTGTCGAACTCGCTGGCGATATCGGTGCTGCTGAGCCTCGCCCTGGTGTTCTTCCTCGCATCGATCGCGGTCGCCGTCCTCAAGTACCGCCTGTACGAGATCGACATCGTCGTCAACAAGACCATCGTGTACGGCGTGCTGGCGGCATTCCTCGTGGCCGTCTACGTGGCCCTGGTGATCGGCATCGGGGCCGCGATCGGGTCAGCCCACAATCCATTCCTCACGCTGGTGGCCGCTGGGGTCATGGCCCTTGCGTTCAATCCCGTGAGGACCCGGGCGACGCACCTTGCCAACCGCTTCGTGTACGGGAAGCGAGCGACGCCCTACGAGGTCCTGTCGCATTTCTCGGATGAGGTCGCCGGCGCGTACGCACTCGAAGACGTGCTCCCCCGCACGGCACAGATGCTCGGCGAGGGGACCGGCGCGAGCCGCGCCGACATCTGGTTGGTTTCCGGAACGGAACTGGTGGATGAGGCCACGTGGCCGGCCGCCCCAGGCCTCGAGCCGGTCTCGCTCTCCGAGGCAGATGGACTTTCGGTGCCGGGCGCGTCGCGGACCGTCGCCGTCCGTCACCAGGGTGACCTGCTCGGAGCCATCTCCATCCACAAGCCCCCCGGCGATCCGGTCTCCGCGGTCGAGGAGAAGCTGCTGACGGACGTGGCCTCCCAGGCGGGACTCGTCCTGCGCAACGTCCGCCTGGTCGAGGACCTGAAGGCGTCGCGCCAGCGCATCGTCGCGGCGCAGGACGAGGAACGCAGGCGGCTCGAGCGCAATATCCACGACGGGGCCCAGCAGCAGCTCGTGGCGCTCGCCGTGAAGGCGAACCTCGCGCAATCGATGGTGAAGTCCGATCCCGATGTCGAACGGTTGCTCGCACAGCTCAAAATAGAAGCACAGGACGCGCTGGAAAACCTCCGCGACCTCGCTCGCGGGATCTATCCCCCGCTTCTGGCCGACCGGGGCCTCGCTGCAGCCCTTCGGGCCCAGGTCAAGAAATCCGCGGTTCCGACGTCCGTGGAGTCCGACGGCATCGGAAGGTATCGCCAGGATGCCGAGGCGGCCGTCTACTTCTGTGCGCTCGAGGCACTTCAGAACGTGGCCAAGTACGCGAACGCGTCGCGGGCGGTCGTTCGCCTGTCGGCTTCCGACGGGAACCTCTCCTTCATCGTCGAGGACGACGGCATCGGGTTCGATGTCGGCGCCCGTGGCTACGGCACGGGCATGCAGGGAATGGCCGATCGTCTCGCATCGCTCGGCGGCGAGCTTCGCGTCAGGTCCGTGCGAAATTCGGGGACGGTCATCGAAGGGACCGTGCCGGCCGAAGGCCTCGGCTCTTCGGCCGGCCAGGGCTAGGGCCCAGCGGCCAGCACCGTGAAGGGCGGGAAGTGCGCCGCCAGGTCCGGGAAGACGCCGATCAACAGCACCCACACCATGGCGACCATCGCCACGACCGTGACCAGCGCCGGCAGCCGGATCGGCCGCACGGGCTCGGTGATGGGATCGAGCCACATCGCCCGCACGATCGCCAGGTAGTACACGAGCGAGATGACCGAGTTCAGCACCATCGCGCCCGCAAGCCACGTGCCGATGCCGCCCCGGTCGATCGCCGCCGTGAAGATGAAGAACTTCCCCCAGAACCCGGCCGTCGGCGGGATGCCGGCCAGGGAGACCAGGAACGTCGCCATCGCCACCGCGATCGCCGGGAACCGCCGCCCGAGGCCCGAGAAGTCCGTGATCAGCACGCTCGGCGACTCGCGCGACATCCCGATCACGATGGCGAACGTGCCGAGGTTCATCGCGGCGTAGATCAGGATGTACAGCACGACCGACGAGAACGCGGCCCTGTTCACCGAGGCCGACGATCCCGCCAGGGCGAACGGCAGCAGCATGTATCCCGCCTGCGCGATCGAGGAGTACGCGAGCATCCGCACGACCTGCCGCTGCTGGAGCGCGACGAGGTTGCCCATGAACATCGTGAACAGGGACAGCAGCGCGAAGATCGGCGCCCAGAAGTGGGCGACCGGCAGGAACCCGGCGAACATCAGCTGCAGCAGCCCGACGAACCCGGCGGCCTTCGAGGCAACGGACAGGTACGCGGCGACCGGCACCGGCGCGCCCTCGTACGTGTCCGGCGCCCAGAACTGGAACGGGAACGCCGACACCTTGAAAGCGAACCCGGCGACGACGAACAGCACGGCGGCCAGGGCCAGGTTCGAGTGCGCCTCCGGCCCCGCGAGCGCCCGGGAGATCCCCGCCAGCCGCGTCGTTCCGGTGACGCCGTAGATCAGGCTCATCCCGTACAGCATCACGGCGGTGGACAGGACGCTGATCAGGAAGAACTTCAGGGCGGCTTCGTTCGAGCGCGGGTCGGACTTGCGCAGCCCCGACAACAGGAATGCGGGGGCCGACACGAGCTCCAGGGAGATGAACAGCATCAGCAGGTCGCGTGAGCCGCCCATCGTCATCGCGCCCAGGAACGAGCACAACAGCAGGAAGTAGTACTCGCCCTGGAACGTCCGGCCGTCGCGCACGTACCGGTACGACAGGGCCAGGATCGTCATGGCGGCCAGGCTGAAGAACACGTCGAACAGAACCGTGAAGTCGTCCACGACGAACGAGCCGCCGAACGTGGCTCGGTCGGCCCCGATCAGCGTCAGGGACGCGATCAACGCGCCGGTGGCCCCCAGGAACGCCACCGGCATCGAGGCGTGCTTTCGATCGTTCGGCAGGAACAGGTCGACGATCAGCACCAGAAACAGCGTTCCGGCCATCACGAGCTGGGGCGCGATCGCGTGGAAGTCGATCGGGAGGTTCGCCGGGATCATCGGATGAACACCCTGGTCAGGACCGTCACCGCGTCGTTCGTCACGCCGGTCACCAGCCGTGGGATCAGCCCCAGGATCAGGATGCCGGCGAGCATGGGCACCCACGCGAGCCACTCGATCCGGGTCACGTCCGCGACGGGTTCGTCCACGCGCGCCTGCGGCACCGTGCCCATCGCGACCCGTTGGATCGTCCACAGGATGTAGCCGGCCGTCAGGATGGTGCCGATCCCGCCGAACACCATCAGCGTGCGGAACAGGGCGATGTGCTCGGACGCGGGCGCGTACGCGGAGAACAGCGACAGCACCTCACCCCAGAAGCCGGCCAGGCCCGGCAGGCCCATCGACGCGATCGCCGTGAACGCGAACACGAACCCGAGCAGGGGAACCTTCAGGAGCATCCCGCCCCCGAGCTCGGCGATCTGGCGCGTGTGGTACCGGTCGTAGATCGAGCCGATCTCGAAGAACAGCATCCCGGTGATGATGCCGTGGGCGACCATGCCGAAGATGGCCGCGTTGATCCCCACCGCCGACAGCGTGGCGATGCCCAGCATCACGAACCCCATGTGCCCCACCGAGGAGAACGCGATGAGCCGCTTGAGGTCGGATTGCGCCAGGCACGCCAGGGCCGCGTAGACGATCGCGATCGTCGCCAGGATCGCGATGATCGGCGCCCACACCTTCGCCGCGTCCGGCAGGATCGGCAAGGCGATCCGGATGAACCCGTACCCGCCCATCTTCAGCAGGATCCCCGCCAGCAGGACCGAGCCGACGGTCGGCGCCTCGGTATGCGCATCCGGGAGCCATGTGTGGAACGGCCACAGCGGGACCTTCACCGCGAAGCCGAGGAAGATCCCCGCGAAGATCAGCAGCTGCACGTTGCGCGCGAAC
Source organism: Actinomycetota bacterium (assembly GCA_036406615.1). Taxonomy (GTDB): domain Bacteria; phylum Actinomycetota; class UBA4738; order UBA4738; family UBA4738; genus DASXAQ01. The sequence continues at coordinate 21,048 of DASXAQ010000030.1, forward strand.
GGCGCGACCGCCGCTTGGTGCTGCAGCGCAACGATGTCGAACGTGTGGGGCAGCGACTTCACGTACATCGCGATGAAGCCCAGCAGCATGAACACGCTGCCGAACAGCGTGTACAGAAAGAACTTGATGGCGGCGTACTGGCGGTTCGAAGAGCCCCAGACGCCGATCATGAAATACATCGGGACCAGCACGAGCTCCCAGAAGACGAAGAACAGGATCAGGTCCAGCGCGACGAACGTGCCGGCCATACCCGTCTCCAGGAGCAGCATCAGAGCCAGGAACGCGCGCGGGCGTCCGGGGCTCGGCAGGATCCGGTAGGAGTAGACGGCGCAGAGGAACGACAGCAGCAGCGTCAGCTCGAGCAGCGGCAGGCTGATGCCGTCGGTGCCGATGTGGTACGTGGCGTGAATGGCGGAGATCCACGAGGCGTTCACCGTGAACTGGAAGCCCGCGGCGCCGTAGTCGAACCCGAACAACATCGCGATGCCGACGGCCAGCGCGGCCCCGCTGAACACCAGGGCGAGGACGCGAGGCGTGCGGTCGTCCTTGGACGGCACCACGGCGATCAGCACGGCTCCGGCCGCCGGAAGGAACACGGCCAGCGTCAGGGCCCAGGTGTCCCAGCCGCTCACGCGGCCACCTCCCACGGTTCCCTCGCGCCTGGCGCCATCGTCAGAACCTCGTGATCAGGAACGCCAGCACGGCCACGCCGACGAACAGGAACACGGCGTAGCGCTGGACGTTGCCGGACTGGATGTAGCGCAGGAACCCGCCCACGTCGCGGGTGCCCACCCCGACGCCGTTCACCGCGCCGTCGATGACCGTGCGATCGAAGTCGTTCACGTCCCGTGCCACCGGGTACTGGATGGGCCGCACGACGCCCTTCGTGTAGATGTCGTCCAGGTAGTACTTGTTGACCAGCAGCGTCGACAGCGGGCCCATGCGCAGCATCGGGTCGCGTTCGGGATACGTGCGGTACAGCAGGTACCCGACCAGGATGCCGCTGAACGCCACCGCGACCGACAGGATCGACAGCCCCACCTGGAACGGCTCGGGCTCCAGCACGGCCGGGATGTGCGTCCAGTCGAAGACGAGGAAGCCGAAGAAACCGGCCACGGCCGACAGGATCGCGAGCAGGATCATCGGCGAGGTCATCGCACGCGGCGACTCGTGGGGGTGCGCCTCCCCCCGGTAGCTGCCGAAGAACGTGAGGATCACGGTTCGCGTCATGTAGAGCGCGGTGACGAACGCGGTCACGAGCGCCACGGCCCACAGGATGTAGTGATGGGTCTCGAACCCCGTGGCGATGACCTCGTCCTTCGAGAAGAACCCGGCGAACGGCGGCACGCCGGCCAGCGCCGCGGTCCCGATCAGGAACGTCGCGAACGTGACCGGCATGTGTTTTCGGAGTCCCCCCATCTCGCTCATGTTGTTCGTATGCACGGCATGGATCACCGAGCCGGCGCCGTAGAACAGCAGGGCCTTGAAGAACGCGTGGGTGAACAGCAGGAACATCGCCGGCGTGTAGCCCTTCGGCCCCATGCCGAGCGAGGCCATCATGTACGCGAGCTGGGAGACGGTGGAGTACGCGAGCACGCGTTTGATGTCGTCCTGCACCAGGGCCAGCAGCGCCGCGATCAGCATCGTGATCGCCCCGATCCCCCCCACGAACGCCAGCGCGTGGCCCGATGGCGCGTACACGGCGTACAGGCGGGCGACCAGGTAGACGCCGGCCGCGACCATCGTCGCCGCGTGGATCAGTGCGGACACGGGCGTCGGGCCGGCCATGGCATCGGGCAGCCACACGTGCAGCGGGAACTGCGCGGACTTGCCGATCGCGCCGCCGAACAGCAGCAGCGCGGACGCGGTCAGCACCCCGGTCCCGATCCCGCCGGCCGCCACCCGGGCCGTGATGCCCGGGATGTTGGAGGTGCCGGCGGCCAGCGTGAGCACGAAGATGCCGAACAGGAACGGCACGTCGCCAGTCTTCGTCGTGATGAACGCCTTGATGGCGGCGTCCGAGTTCTCCTTCTCCTCCCACCAGTGGCCGATGAGCAGGTACGAGCAGATGCCGACCAGCTCCCAGCCGATCAGCAGTTCGAACAGGCTCGACGCGATGACCAGCGTGAGCATGGCCGCGGAGAACAGCGACAGCCACGCGTAGTAGATGGTGTAGCGCCGGTCTCCTTTCATGTACGCGGTGGAGTAGACCTGCGAGCACAGCGAGACCAGGCACACCACGACGAACATGGCCGCCGTCAGCCCGTCGATGTACTGCCCTGCCTCGATCCGAAGCGAGCCGGCCTGCAGAAGCAGGAACGAGCCGTGGACGGGCGCGTGGCCGGACGCCCACTGCCCCAGGATCACGCACGCGAGTACCAGCGCGATGGTCATCGCGGCGATCCCGACCTCAGCCCCCTTGCCGGGCATGCGCTTGCCCCAGAACAGGATCAGGAAGAAGGCGACGGCGGGCAGCGCGGGCACGATCCAGGCGTAGCGGATCATCGCGCCGACTCCCGGCCGGCCGGACCGTTCACCATTTCAGGAGGTCGACCTCGTCGACGTCGATCGTCTCGCGGTTGCGGTAGATGAGGATCACGATCGCCAGGCCGATACCGATCTCGCCGGCGGCGACCGTGATGACGAACAGCGCGAAGATCTGGCCGGTCAGCTGGTGCAGGTACTGGGAGAACGCGACGAGGTTGACGTTCACCGCGTTCAGCATCAGCTCGATCGACATGAGCACCAGCACGGCGTTGCGCCGGGCCAGCACGCCGTAGATGCCCGCGGAGAACAGGATCGCCGCGAAGAACAGGGGGAACACGAGTCGGATCATTCGCCCTCGTCCTTGCGCGCCAGCACGATCGCGCCGACCAGCGCCGCCAGCAGCAGCACCGACACGACCTCGAACGGAAGCACGTAGTCGCGGAACAGCGCCGTGCCGACCTGCTTCATGACCGTGGGGACGGTGTGGATCCGCTTACCACCGAACGCGCCCTGCAACAGGAAGATCAGCCCAACGAGAACGCCCAGTCCCACGATCGCGGCCAGCCCGCGCTGCTGGTTGTCCAGGGCCTCCCGGCCGATCGGCGCCTTCGTCAGCATCAGCGCGAACAGCAGCAGGACCACGATGGCGCCGACGTAGATCAGCACCTGCACCCATCCGACGAACTCGGCGCCCAGGATCAGGTAGGCCGCGGCCACGGTGGCGAGGGTCACGACCAGCCACAGCGCCGCGTGGACCACGTTCTTGCTGGTGACCAGCCGGATCGCCGCGACCGAGCCGAGCACCCCGACGATGGCGAACGCCCACTCCTGCGCCGTCACGACGACCCCTCCGCCTTCGCCCGCGCAGCCTTCAGCGCCGCGGCCTTCGCCCGTCCCTCGGCGATGCGCCGGTCGCTCCCCTTCGCGAGCTGCTCCGCCAGCACCCGGTCGTACGTCTCCTGATCCGGCTCCACCTCCACCCGTGGCGCCCGAGCCGGCCGTGCCGGCGCCTCGCCCGCCGCTGAACCTGACTCGGCTCCCGTCCCCGCCGGAGCCTCTGTGGCCACGGTGGCATCGCTGGGCGGCGCCGCGTAGCCGGGGAGGCCCCCGGCTGCCGAGGGGAGCGAAGCGACCCGAGCAGCCGGGGTCCCGGCGTCAACAGGCGCCGCCGCCTGCGGTCCCGCAGCAGCCACCTCCGGCGGAGCCTCCGCCCCGACCTCGAGCTCCGGCGGCGGCAGCACGAGATAGGTCCAGTCCTCCAGCTTCTCCTTCTCATGCGTGAGGGACCCGATGTCGTATTCGGCGTACTCGAACTCCGGGCTCCAGAACAGCGCATCGAACGGGCAGACCTCGACGCAGATCCCGCAGTACATGCACAGCGAGAAGTCGATCGCGAAGCGGTCGAGGACCTTCACCGACCGCCCCTTGCCGCCGGACGCCGGCTCGTGCGTCTCCTTGTGGGCATCGATGTAGATGCACCAGTCCGGGCAGGCGCGCGAGCACTTGTAGCAGACGGTGCAGTTCGCCTCCTTGAGCGCGATCACGCCCCGCGTCCGGGCCGGAAGGTCCGGCTTGACCTCCGGGTACTGCTGGGTGACCGCGGGCTTCATCATCGTTCGAAGCGTCACCGTCAGGCCCTTCAACAGCCCCTCGCCGAGCCCGCGCGACCGCGGGCCGGCCTGGCGAACGCCGGCGCCGCCCTTCACGTCGCGCTCGTCCACGGCCATCAGTGCACCGCCACCTTCACGAACGCCGTGACCAGGATGTCGGCCAGCGCCAGCGGGATCAGGAACACCCACGAGAACCGCTGCAGCTGGTCCTCACGAAGGCGCGGGTACGTCGCCCGCAGCCAGATGATGACGAACGCCAGCGCCCCGACCTTCGCCATCATCCAGATCGGCTCGGGGATGTACGGACCGATGAACGGCAGCCCCTGGAACCCGCCGAGGAACAGGATGGCCGCGATGCAGGACAGCGCCACGATCCCCGCGTACTCGGAGAGCAGGAAGAACGCGAACTTCAGTCCGGTGTACTCGGTGTAGGCGCCGAAGATGATCTCCGAGTCGGCGATCGGCATGTCGAACGGCGGGCGCGTGAGCTCCGCCAGCGAGGCGATCAGGAAGATGGCGGCGCCGACCGGCTGGGTGAAGATGTACCAGTACTGCTGCTGCGCGTTCGCGATCCCGAGCAACGACGCCGTGCCGGCCTGCATGACCACGGCGGCCGAGGCCAGCACCAGTGGGAGCTCGTACGCGATCAGCTGGGCGGCGGCGCGCAGGGCGCCGATCAGCGAGAACTTGTTCGCGCTCGCCCACCCGGCCATCAGCACGCCGATCACCGACACCGACCCGATGGCCAGCGTCGCGAACACGCCGACGTCCAGGTTGAGCGCCCACACGGTCTGGCCGAACGGGATGGTGACGAAGATCACGATGTACGGCACCAGGGCCACGGCCGGCGCGAGCGTGAAGATCGTGGAGTCCGCCGCGCTCGGCACGACGTCCTCCTTCTGGACGAACTTGACGCCGTCGGCGATCAGCTGCGCCCACCCGTGGAACCGACCCGCGTACATCGGCCCGAGCCGCGCCTGCATGTGCGCGAGTGTCTTGTGCTCCATGTAGCCGATCCCGAGCGGCACCGCGAGCACGAACGCCATGACCAGGACGACCTTGACGATCAGCACGAGCCAGAAGCCGTTCAGGAAGTGATCGACGAAGCTCTCCTGCGTCGCGGCGACCAGGACGTGGGTCACTCGTCCTCCTCGCCTTCGCCCTCGGCCTCGCCGGGCCAGGGCTTGGCCACCCGGGACATCAGCTGGAAGTCCTTGCGCAGCGGGTGGCCTTCGAACTGCTCGGAGAGCACGAGCTTCACGAGGTGCGGATGGCCATCGAATGCGATCCCGAACAGCTCGGCGGTCTCGCGCTCGTGCCAGTTCGCGCCAGCCCATACGTTGGACAGCGACGGGCAGTGGGGCTCGTCCGCGTCGCAGGCGACGTTCATCCGAACGTGATGGTTGTGGCTCGTGGAGTAGACGTGCGTGACGACGCGAAAGCCGCGACCCTTCGGGCGCTCGTCGACGGCGGTCAGGAAGTCGAAGTAGTCGCAGGCGAACGCGCGGTCGTCGCGCAGCAGGTTGGCCGCCTCCACGTACCGCGACGGCGCCAGCTCGACCGAAGCGTGCCCGTGCACGTCCTCGGCCGCCAGCACGTCCTGTCCGAACTGCGCCCGCAGCCGGTCGACGATCTCAGCCGGCGACAGACGGCTTCGTGGTCCCGCCACGCCACTTCTCCCGGATGTCTTCCTTGCCGATCTTCTCCTGCAGCTTCAGGATGCCGTGCAACAACGCCTCGGGGCGCGGGGGACATCCCGGCACGTACACGTCAACCGGCACGATCTGGTCAACGCCCTTGGTGACCGAGTACGAGTCCCAATAGGGCCCGCCGCAGTTGGAGCAGGCGCCGAACGACACGACGTACTTCGGGTCCGGCATCTGGTCGTACACGCGCTTGAGCGCGGGAGCCATCTTGTCGGTGAGGGTCCCGGCCACGACCAGCAGGTCGGCCTGGCGCGGGCCGTGCGCGAACGGGATCACGCCGTAGCGGATGAAGTCGTGCTTGGAGGTGGAGGCGGCGATGAACTCGATGGCGCAGCAGGCGAGCCCGAAGTTCATCACCCACAGGGAGTACCGCCGGCCCCAGTTCAGCAGGAACTTGACGGGCTGGGGCATGCCCACCTGCTCCATCAGGCCCATTGCAGCACCTTCTTTCGATAGGCGTACAGCAGTCCGAGCGCCAGGATGAGCACGAACACCGTCATCTCGACGACCGCTTGGTAGCCGAGGCGCTCGAAGACCGTCGCCCAGGGAAACAGGAACGCGCTCTCGACGTCGAACACCACGAACAGGAATGCGTAGATGTAGTAGCGGATCTGGGTCTGCGACCAACCGGCGCCAACGGGGTCGATGCCGCACTCATAGGTGCTCAGCTTGTCGGGACTCGGGCGGCGAGGCGCGATGATGCGTGCCGCCGTGAACGCCACCGCCACCAGTCCCACGCCGGCGATCAGGACGCCGACGACCACCCCATAGGACCCCTCGTAGCTCACCGCACCCCTTGCTCAACCAGAGCTTGTGAACGCGTTCTCAAGCCGCGCCGGGATTCTAGCAAGGGTTTCGTTCACGGAGTGCGATCCGTCATAGACGGGTCCCAGGGCCGATGCTACGGTCGAACCCATGGCGGTTGCCTGGAGCGCGCTCGGGTTGATGGCAGTTGCGCTGTTCGGGAGCCTGTACTACCTCGGCTCACGAGTGGACGGCCTGGCCGCACGGATGGACACGCGGATCGATGGCCTGGAAGGGCGGATGGACGTGCGGATCGACGGCCTCGAGGGGCGGATCGACGGTCTGGGTACTCGCATCGAAGCCCAGGGCGCCCGTCTTGACGGCCGGATCGACAACCTCGGCGGCCGTATCGACGACCTCGGCGGGCGTATCGACAACCTCGGCGGGCGTATCGACAACCTCGGCGGCCGCAACGACGACCTCGGCGGGCGCATCGACGCACAGGGCGCGCGTCTCGACGGGCGGATCGACGACCTGGGCACCCGGCTCGATGCCCGGCTGGAGGCAGTCGATGGCCGGCTCGAAGGCCTGAGCGCCGAGGTGCGCGCGCACGCGCGGGGCCACACCGCCTGAAGTTTGGACCCGAACGCCGGCGTCAGAGCCGGGCGCCGCAGCGTGCGGCCAGGAACTCGGCGAGCTTGACGAGCGCATCTTGTGCGGGACCGGATTCCAGGCCTTCGGCCAGATCGATCGAGCGGCGGACGTGGCGGGCGAGCGCCTCCCTGGCGCGGTCGATGGAGCCGTCCGCGCGCACGAGCTCCAGCGCGCGGGACAGTCCGTTGCCGTCCGGAAGCCCCGACGCCAGCAGGCCCGCCAACTCGCCGTCCTCGCTGCCGTCCTCCAGCGCGTAAAGCACGGGCAGCGTGTGCACGCCCTCGCGCAGGTCCTGCCCCGGCTCCTTTCGAAGCTCGGCCTCCGTCGAGGTCACATCCATGATGTCGTCGGACAGCTGGAACGCGATGCCGAGCGCCATCCCCAGGTCGTCCAGGCGCTCGACCACCTCTTCGGGCGCCTCCGACAGCATCGCGCCGAGCCGGCAGGACGTGGCGATCAGCGCCGCGGTCTTGCGCCGGATGATCTCCATGTATGCCGCCTCCGACTGGTCGCGGCGGCCGGTGGCCTCGACCTCGCGGATCTGTCCGTCGCACAGCGTCGCGATCGTGCGCGAGAGCAGCCGGGACACCTCGGTGCCGAGCTCGGCCGAGATCTCCGACGCCCGGGCGAACAGGTAGTCGCCGGTCAGGATCGCGACCGTGTTGCCCCATCGAGCATTGACCGACGGCCGCCCGCGGCGGGTCTCGGCCTCGTCGATCACGTCGTCATGGTGCAGCGTCGCCAGGTGCACGATCTCGATGGCGATGCCGCCCTGGATCAGCCGCGGGTCGCTCGGATCGCCGAAGTAGCCGGACAGCAGCACCAGCGTGGGGCGAAAGCGCTTGCCGCCGGCCGTGAGCAGGTACTGGGCGGCCTGCGTCACGAAGTCCGTGTCGGCTCGCACGGCCTTCTCGAGACCGGCCTCGACCTCGGCAAGCCGGGCCCTGATCTCCTGCTCGAGGACGGGGTCGGGGGCGACCAGCCCCGGCATGAGCGGCCGGGTCATCTTGTCAGTCCCCATCGCATCTGGCCCGATGCTACCCGGGGGCGGCGCGCCCTACCAGCCCCCCGCCGGGCGGGGTTCATCGACGCCACGGCGCCGGTCAGAACCGCACCAGCCCGGCGGTCTGAAGGGGCGTGAACACCAGCCCCGGGAACAGTCCGACGACCAGCGTCACCGCGGCCAGGACGGCGATCGCCGCCCCCGGGGCCACGGCCACCTCGACGCCGGTCAGCTCGTCGGGGTCCTGCATGTACATGAGCACGATCACGCGCAAGTAGAAGAACGCGGCCAGCACGGATGCCAGCACCGCAACGAGCACGAGCGGCCAGTAGCCCGCGCGCACCGCCGCGCCGAAGACCGTGGCCTTGCCCATGAAGCCCGCGGTCGGGGGAATGCCGGCCAGCGACAGCAGGAACAGCGATAGCGCCGCCGCCAGGACCGGGCTTCGCCTGGCCAGGCCGCGGTACGCGCCGAGCGACGTGTCGCCTTCGCCGCGCGAGGAGACCAGGATCACGACGCCGAACGCGCCGAGGATCATGGCCGCGTATGCGAGCAGGTAGTACATCGCCGCCTGCGTCCCGGCCGGGGTGGCGGCAGCGACGCCGACCAGGATGAACCCGGCCTGCGCGATCGACGAGTACGCGAGCATGCGCTTGACGTCGGTCTGCGAGACCGCGAGCAGGCTGCCGACGACCATCGACAGGATGGCGATGGCGGCCACGAACGGACGCCAGTCCACGATCAGCGGATGGAACGCGACGGTGAACACGCGCAGGAACGCCGCGAACGCCGCCACCTTCGTTCCGGCCGACATGAACGCGGTCACGCTAGTCGGCGCGCCCTGGTACGCGTCGGGCGTCCACATGTGGAACGGGACCGCCGCCACTTTGAACAGGAACCCGACGGCCAACAGGCCGGCCGCGATCAGGGCCAGATCCGTTGATGGATGGGGCCCGAGCAGCACTGGAGTGGGGTTGATCCGAAAGGCCTGCGCTGCAGCAAGTTGGCGCGCGATGCCGGTCAGGTTCGTCGTGCCGCTGGCGCCAAACGCGAACGCGACGCCGAACAGGAAGAACGCGGACGAGAACGCGCCGAGCAGGAAGTACTTCATCGAGGCCTCGGCCGAGGCCAGCCGCCGGAAGGAGAACCCGGTGAGCAGGTACAGCGACAGCGACAGGATCTCCAGGGCGATGAACACCAGGATCAGGTCGTCGGCGGCCGTGATGAGCGTCATGCCCGCCGTGGCGAACAGGAGCAGCGGGTAGTACTCGCCGCGGTGCTCGCCGGCGCGCTCGAGGTAGCGGTACGCCAGGATCACGCCGACCGCTGCGGTGCCGAGCAGCACCAGGCGGAAGAACACGCTGTAGCGGTCGACGGCCACCATCCCGCCGAGGACCACGGGGGAACCGTGCCACGACCACAGCGCGATCGTGAATCCCGCCGCCACCGCGATCCCGGCCAGCGACAGCAGGGCGAGCCAGATGCGCCGCAACTGTGGGAAGAACGCATCGAGCAGCATCGCAAGGATCGCGGTGGCGATCAGCGCGAACTCGGGCGCCACGGGAAAGAAGGTGAGCGGCGGGTGCCGCAGCGTCGCGACGGCGGCGATCACGGAGCCACCCCCGGAGATGACCTCGGCACTCCGCGGCAGAAGCCCGCCTGATAGGCGTGAACGAGCTGCCTCATCTGAGCCGCGGTCCTCGGCCCGATGAGCCCTATCGGCGGCGGGGACACACATGCGACGGTGCGGGCGGCGCTCGGGTTGATGCGAGAGAGCACCGGCTTCGGGTAGATGCCCAGGAACAGGATCGCGGCGATCAACGGCACCAGGATCAGCCACTCGCGCCGGGACAGGTCGCCCGTGCGCCCGGCGCCGGAGCCGTCTCCGTTGCCCGACGCGGACCGCGCGACGTCGTCCGGCGCATCGCCTGCCCCGCCGGCGACCACGAGCGGCCCATGCATCGCGCGGCGATAGGCGCCGAGCAGGTACACGGCCGACAGGACGAGGGCCACCGCGGCCGCCGCAGCGAACGCCTTCGTCGACAGGAACGTGCCGAGCAGCACCAGGAACTCGCTGACGAAGTTGTTCAGCCCCGGCAGGCCGATGCTCGCCAGCGCGACGAACAGGAACGCGCCGGCCAGCAACGGGATGCGCGCGCCCAGCCCGCCCATCCGCGTCAGGTCGCGGGTGCGCGCGCGCTCCGCGAGCATCGCCACCACCAGGAAGAGCGCGCCCGTCGACAGCCCGTGGTTGACCATGTACAGGACGCCGCCCGACACGCCCTGCAGCGTCAGCGCGA
>DASXAQ010000031.1:0-15378 GCA_036406615.1 Actinomycetota bacterium
GCCTGCTCGAGTCCGACGGCTACGCCCCGGTGGCCGACGCCGGCGACGCCGAGGTGGTCGTGCTGAACACGTGCGCCGTGCGCGAGAACGCGGACAACCGCCTCTACGGGACGCTCGGGCACCTCAAGCCGGCGAAGGACCGCAACCCGCGGCTTCGCATCGTGGTCGCCGGCTGCCTGGCGCAGAAGGACCGCGGCGACATCCAGCGGCGCGCCCCCTGGGTCGACGTGGTCGTCGGCACGCACGCGCTGCCCGGCCTGCTGGACCTGATCCGGCGCTCCCGCGAGGACGGCCCGCAGATGGACGTCGGGGAGTACACGGAGGTGTTCCCGAGCGCCCTGCCGGCCCGGCGCGAGTCCCGGCACCACGCGTGGGTGTCGGTGAGCGTCGGCTGCGACAACCGCTGCACGTTCTGCATCGTCCCGCTGGTGCGCGGCCCGCAGCGCTCTCGTTCGCTCGGCGACGTCGTGGCCGAGGTGCAGGGCCTGGCGGAGCGGGGTGTGGTCGAAGTGACCCTGCTGGGGCAGAACGTGAACACGTACGGACGTGACCTGACCGTCCCGGGATCGAGCCGTCGCTCGCGGTTCGCCGACCTGCTTCGCGCCGTCGCTTCGGTCGACGGGATCCGCCGGATCCGGTTCACCAGCCCGCACCCGCACGACTTCACCGACGACGTGATCGCGGCCATGGCCGAGTGCGAGCCGGTCTGCGAGCACATCCACTTCCCGATGCAGTCGGGGTCGGACCGCGTGTTGCGCGCGATGCGGCGCTCCTACCGCGGCGACCGGTACCTGGCCTGGCTCGAACGGATCCGCGACGGCGTCCCCGGCGTGGCGGTGACCACCGACATCATCGTCGGGTTCCCCGGGGAGACCGAAGGGGACTTCGAGCGGACGCTGGACGTCGTCCGGGCGGCCCGCTTCGATGCCGCGTTCACGTTCCAGTACTCTCCACGCCCGGGCACCGCGGCGGCATCCTTCGACGAACAGGTGCCGAAAGCCGTTGTGCAGGAACGGTTCGACCGACTCGTGGCCGTGCAGGAGGACGTCTCGCTCCAGCGCAACCGGGAGCTCGTCGGCCGGTCCGTGGAGCTGCTGATCGAAGGCGAGGGGCGCAAGGGCAACCTGAAGGGGCGCACGCGAACGAACAAGCTCGTGCACGTCGCGGGCGACCGCTCGCCCGGGTCGTTCGCTCAGGCGACGATCACCGCGGCGCACCCCCACCACCTGGACGCCGCGCTGGAGCCGGAGCCGGCTCGGTCCGCATGAGCACGCCGGCGCCGTTCGTCCTGGTCGGGCCCACCGCGTCGGGCAAGACCGAGGCGGCCATCCCGCTCGCGATCGCGCTCGGCGCGGAGATCGTGAGCGCCGACTCCATGCTGGTGTATCGCGGCATGGACGTGGGCACCGCCAAACCGACGCCGGAGCAGCGGGCTCAGGTCCCCCATCACGTCATCGACGTCGCCGACCCGTCGGAGCCGTTCTCCGTGGCCCGCTATCAGGCGCTGGCCGGCGCCGCGATGCGCGACGTCGCGGCCCGCGGCCGCCCCGTCCTGCTGGTGGGGGGGACGGGCCTGTACGTGCGCGCGGCGGTCGACGGGTTGGCGTTCCCCGGAACCGAGCCCCGCACGCGTGCGCTGCTGGAGGCCGAAGCCGCCGGCCTCGGAGCCGCGGCGCTCCACCGGCGCCTGGCGGGGTTCGATCCCGATGCTGCGGCCCGCATGGAGCCGTCCAACGAGCGGCGCATCGTGCGCGCGCTGGAGGTCGCCGCGATCACGGGGCGGCCGTTCTCGGCGTTCGCGCTGGACTGGGAGCGGTATCCGCCCGAGGCGGGGACCATCGCCGGCCTGGACGTTCCGCGTCCGATCCTGCACCGGCGGATCGAGGCGCGCGTCGAGGGCATGATCGAGGGGTTGCTGGCCGAGACCGATGTGCTGGCGCGCCGTGGGTTCGAACGGTTCCTCACCGCAACGCAGGCGATCGGCTACGCTGAGGCGGCCGCCTGCCTGCGGGGATCGATCTCCCGCGAGCAGGCCGCCGCGGCGACCGTGCGGCGGACGAAGGCGCTGGCGCGCCGCCAGATGGCGTGGTTCCGGCGGGACCCACGCATCCGGTGGTTCCCGGCGGGCGAGGACGGCGCCGCGGGCATCGTTCCCGACGTCGAGCGCTGGTTCCGCTCGGCATCGCGGGATGACCGACGAAAGGTGAGCGCGTGATGCGGTTCGAGAAGTACCACGGCACGGGCAACGACTTCGTGTTCGTCGAGGACCTCGACGCCGAACTCGACCTCGACCCGTCGCTGGTCGTGGCCGTGTGCGATCGCCACCGCGGCGTCGGCGCCGACGGCCTCATCCGCATCGTGCGCGGCGACGTCTGGGACGCGGGAGCCGGCCACGGCACCGACCCGGCGTTCCGCGGCGGCGAGTTCTTCATGGACCACTACAACGCCGACGGCCTGACCGCGGAGATGTGCGGCAACGGGATCCGGTGCCTGGCGAAGTTCGTCCGCGAGCGCGGGCTCACGGATCGATCGGAGATCGTCGTGGGCACTCGCGCGGGCGAGCGGCGCCTGGCCCTCGACGTCCGCGACGGCGTCGTTCGCCGCGTCACGGTCGACATGGGAGCGCCGGCGTTCGAACGTAAGGCGATCCCGATGACGGGCGAACCGACCGACACGTTCGAGCTGCAGCCGCTCGAAGCTGCCGGGCGCACGTACACGGCAACGGCCCTGTCCATGGGGAACCCGCACTGCGTGCTGTTCCTCGAACCCGGCGAGGACCTCGCCGGCTACGACGTCGCCGGCGTGGGCCGGACGATCGAGCTGCGCGATGACCTGTTCCCGTCGAAGGTGAACGTCGAGTTCGTTCAGGTGGTGGACGACGGGCGGATCCGCATGCGGGTGTGGGAGCGCGGCGTCGGGGAGACGATGGCCTGCGGGACCGGCGCCTGTGCGGCGGCGGCGGCCTGCGCCGCCTCGGGGCGAACCGGGCGGCGCGTGCGCGTGGACATCCCCGGCGGGCGCCTCGACATCGACTGGCGCGACGACGACCGCGTCGACATGACGGGGCCGGCCACGTTCGTCTTCGCCGGCGAGCTCAGCCCCGGGTGGGCCCGGGACGCCGGCGTTCGGCTGCCGGCGAAGGCAGGCTCGCGATGAAGCCGGCCAAGCGGATCGAGAGCCTGCCGCCGTACCTGTTCGCGGAGCTCGACAAGCGCGTCGCGGCCAAGCGCGCCACCGGGGCCGACGTGATCTCGCTCGGCGTGGGCGATCCCGACCTTCCGACGCCCGCCCATGTGGTCGCGGCGATGCAGGAGGCGGCCGCCGACCCCGCCACCCACCAGTACCCCTCGTACTACGGGATGCCGGAGCTTCGTCGCGCGATCGCCGGCTGGTACGGGACCCGGTTCGGCGTGGACCTCGATCCCGACACCGAGGTGCTGCCGCTGATCGGCTCGAAGGAGGGCATCGGGCACCTGGCGGTGGCCTTCGTCGATCCCGGGGACGAGGCGCTGGTCGCCGACCCGGGCTATCCGGTGTACGGCATCGGGACGCGCCTGGCCGGCGGCGAGCCGGTCTCGATTCCCCTCACCGCGGAGCGGCGGTTCCTGCCGGACTGGGACTCGCTTCGGCCCACCGATCGAACGAAGGTCGTGTGGCTCGGGTACCCGAGCAACCCGACGGCCGCGGTGGCCGATGCCGCGACGTTCGAACGCGCCGTCGACTTCGCCCGCGCGCACGACCTGCTGCTGTGCCACGACGCGGCGTACACCGAGATCACGTTCGACGGCTACGTCGCGCCGAGCGCGCTGCAGATCCCCGGCGCGAAGGACGTCGCCGTGGAGTTCGGCTCGCTTTCCAAGACGTACAACATGACGGGGTGGCGCGTCGGCTACGTCGTCGGCAACGCCCAGGCGGTGGACGCGCTCGGCACGGTGAAGACGAACCTCGACTCGGGCATCTTCAACGGCGTCCAGCGCGCCGCGATCGCCGCGCTGACCGGCCCGCAGGACCACGTGGAGCAGATGCGCGCCGTGTACCAGAAGCGTCGCGACGTCGTGATCGCGGCGCTGCGCGAGGTGGGCATCGAGCTGGAGCCGCCGCTCGGTTCGATCTACGTCTGGGTGCCGACGCCATCGGGGCGAAGCGCCGTCGACTTCGCCGCCGAGCTGCTGGACGAGGCGGCGATCGTCGTGGCGCCCGGCACCGGATACGGCCCGCACGGCGAGGGCTACATCCGGATCTCGCTGTCGGTCCCGGACGCACGCCTGCAGGAGGCGATGGACCGCCTCCGCTCGCGGTTCGGGTAGGCGAAGCCCCGCATGCCGGAATCCCCGTCGAATCGCGCCGGTTCCCGGACCCGGGATCGCGGCCGCGGACGTGCGCCGCTGATCGGCTCCGAGTCGCCCCTGTCGGCGACGTGGCGCCCGGCCATCTCGGAACGCGCCGTCGTGGTCGGGCTCACGCGAGGCGGCGACGAGGAGACGCTCGACGAGCTGGCCGCCCTGGCGCGGGCTGCGGGCGCGGAGCCGGTGGCGCGCGTCGTCCAGCAGCGTGGCGCGCCGGACGCGGCGACGTTCGTCGGCAAGGGCAAGGTCGGTGAGATCCACGACACGATCCACGCGACCCACGCCGAGACCGTGATCTTCGACGACGAGCTGACGCCGGGGCAGCTTCGAAACCTCGAGGAGCGCTTCCGCGTGAAGGTAGTGGACCGCACGGCGTTGATCCTGGACATCTTCGCACTGCACGCGCGCTCAGGAGAGGGCAAGGCGCAGGTGGAGCTGGCGCAGCTGAACTACCTGCTGCCCCGGCTGCGAGGCTGGGGCGAATCCATGTCGCGGCTGGGCGGCGGGATCGGCACGCGCGGTCCCGGCGAGACGAAGATCGAGGTGGACCGCCAGCACATCCGCCGGCGTATCACGAAGCTCCGTCGCGACATCAAGGACCTCGGCCGTACGCGCGAGGTCAAGCGTGCCGGGCGCGAGCGCTCGGGCATCGCGCAGGTGGCGCTGGCCGGCTACACGAACGCCGGCAAGTCGACGCTGATGAACGCGCTGACCGATGCGGGTGCGCTGGTGGCCGACCAGCCGTTCGCGACGCTGGATCCCACGACGCGCCGGCTCACGCTGCCCGGCGGACGGACGGTGACGCTGTCCGACACGGTCGGGTTCGTTCGAAAGCTGCCGCACGACCTGGTGGAGGCGTTCAAGTCGACGTTGGAGGAGGTCGCGCGCGCGGACCTGATCCTGCACGTGGCCGACGCGTCGGTGCAGGACATCGCCGGGCAGATCGCGGCGGTGCGCGAGGTCCTGGGTGAGATCGGCGCCGCAACGGTCCCCGAGGTGCTGGCGCTCAACAAGTGGGACGCACTGGACGAGGTGCATCGCGGGCGGCTTGCGCGCCGGTACCCGGATGCCGTGCCGGTTTCGGCGCTCACGGGGGAAGGCGTCGAGGCGCTGGCGGAGCGACTGTCCGAAGCCGTTCCGCGTCCGCCCGTGGAGGTCGTGCTGCTCGTCCCGTTCGAGCGGCCCGACGTCGTGCCTCGCCTGTACCGCGAGGAGGAGGTGCTGTCGGCCGACGCCGACGAACAGGGCACCACGGTGCGCGCGCGAGTGTCCGAGCGCGGCCTGTCGTGGGTGGCACCGTTCGTCGTGGCGCCGGCCGTCCGCCGCGCCCGCGCGTAATCGTCGGCGACGGGTGCCGGGTGCTCAGAGCTTGCGGAGAACGGCCACGACGCGGCCCAGGATCCGGCCGTCGGTGAACTCGATCGGCTCCATCGTCGGGTTCTCGGGGACCAGCTGGATCCGGTCGCCCTGGCGGTGGAAGCGCTTCACGGTCGCCTCCTCCTCCGCGGGCCCGTTCACCAGCGCCGCCACGATGTCGCCCTCCTTCGCGGAGTCCTGGTTTCGAACCACGACGACGTCGCCGTCCAGGATGCCGGCCCCGACCATCGACTGGCCCTCGACGCGGAGCGCGAAGCAGTCGTCCTGGCCGGCGAAGTCCGTGGACACCGCCAGGTAGTCCTCGACGTGCTCGGCGGCCAGGACCGGCGCGCCGGCGGAGATGCGGCCGAGGACGGGAACGCTGACGGCGTCGGTGCGTGGCGCGCCGGGCCCCTGTAGCTCCATGGCCCGCGGCTTGGTCGGGTCGCGCCGCAGCAGGCCGCGGCGCTCCAGATTGGCAAGCTGCGCGTGCACGCTCGAGCTGGAGGTCAGGCCGACCGCGTCGCCGATCTCCCGCACGGTCGGGGGGTAGCCCCGCGACTGGACGGTCTCGCGGATGAAGTCCAGGATCCG
The DNA here is from genome assembly GCA_036406615.1 of Actinomycetota bacterium. Taxonomy (GTDB): domain Bacteria; phylum Actinomycetota; class UBA4738; order UBA4738; family UBA4738; genus DASXAQ01. The sequence goes on from DASXAQ010000031.1 coordinate 6,297, forward strand.
GCGCTGCCTGGCCGTGACGGTGTCCATGGTCGCTCCCGCTCGCTCGTCCAGATCGGTCGCCGCACGCTAGCACGCGTCCCGGTTCCGATCAAACATCTGTTCGATTGCCCTCTTGACTTCGAACGTCCGTTCGAGCATACTGCCGCGATGGACCGAACGCGCGTTCGAACCGGACACCGCCCGGCTCCGCGCCGCCCCGCTGGGCTCCATCGCGGGCCCAGCCGGGGCCTTCGGCTCGTTCGAACCGCCGGCTTGGCCCTCGGCCTCGCGCTCGCGGTGGCGGCGGTGCGCCCCGCCCTGTCGGGCGCGGGCCAGGGCCCCTCAACGCCCGTCCGGATGCAGGCGTACGTGGTCCGGCCGGGAGACACGGTCTGGTCGATCGCCGAGCGCGCGAGCGGGCCCGGGGCGGACCCGCGGCCGCTGGTCGACGAGCTGATCTCGGTCAACCACCTGAACGGCGGCGAGGTGCAGCCCGGCGAGCGCCTGCTGGTCCCGCTCGCTGCCTGACCGACGCCGGAAGCTGTCCGTGGTGCGCCCACCCTGTTGCCCGGCCCGCATCTTGGGCGGTACCCTTGCCCGGACACCACATCTTGTGGTGAGCCCGGACCGGGAGCCGGGCCCGTCGATGCGTTGTCCCTGGTGCGGTCACCCCGACGACAAGGTCGTCGACTCCCGCTCGGCCGAATCGGGCGGGTCGATCCGGCGCCGCCGCGAGTGCGGGCGCTGCGGGCGCCGCTTCACGACGTTCGAGCGGGTCGAACAGACGAGCCTCGCGGTGGCGAAGCGGGACGGGAGCAAGGAGCCCTTCGACCGCGCCAAGGTCGTTGCCGGCGTGATGAAGGCGACCAAGAACCGGCCGGTCACTGATGACGACGTCCAGCACCTGGCCGCCAGGGTCGAGGACAAGGTGCGCCGCAAGGGTCCGGTGGTGACCACCCAGGAGGTGGGCCTGGAGGTGCTGGCCCAGCTGCGCAAGCTCGACGACGTGGCGTACCTGCGCTTCGCCAGCGTCTACAAGGACTTCCAGGAGGTCGACGACTTCGAACGCGAGCTCGGCCTCCTGCTGCAGAAGCGCGAGGCCGCCGGCCGGGGCACGAGACGGTCCAGATAAGGCTCAGCGCGGCCCCTCGATCCTGGCAGACTCTTTTCGCCGTACCACTACATCTTGTGGCCTCCGGCCGACAATCGGCGGTCATTCCCACAACATCTTGAGAACATGGGCTTGACAGGGGAGAGGCCCGGGTGCATGATTCGGACCCCGGAATCACACGGGTGTAATCCTTCCCCTGGGGAGCGTCGTTCGGGAGCGGTTTGGGAGAGGGAGGGGAGATCGTGGCGACCAGAGAGCGGGACGTCGACGCCGCACGCGGCGGGCTGACCTTCAAGCGGTTCTTCACGCATGAAGGTGTCCACCCTTACGACGAGATCGAATGGGAGATCCGCGACGCGGTGATCCCGAACTACAAGGAGGGCGGCAACGCCTTCGAGCAGCGAGGGGTGGAGTTTCCGAAGGACTGGTCGCAGAACGCCACGAACATCGTCGCCCAGAAGTACTTCCGCGGGCCGCTCGGGACGCCGCAGCGCGAGTCCTCGGTCAAGCACATGATCGGGCGCGTCGTCGACACCATCACCGGGTGGGGGCGCGCGGACGGCTACTTCGCGAGCGAGACCGACGCGACCGTGTTCGCCGAAGAGCTCACGCACCTGCTGGTGACCCAGAAGGCCGCGTTCAACTCCCCGGTCTGGTTCAACGTCGGCGCCGAAGAGCACCCTCAGTGCTCGGCCTGCTTCATCCTGGCCATCGAGGACACGATGAGCTCGATCCTCAACTGGTACACGGAGGAGGGAACGATCTTCAAGGGCGGCTCCGGGTCGGGCATCAACCTGTCCCCGCTTCGGTCCTCGAAGGAACAGCTGCACGGCGGCGGCACCGCCAGCGGCCCGGTCAGCTTCATGCGCGGCGCCGACGCGTCGGCCGGCACCATCAAGTCCGGCGGCAAGACCCGGCGCGCGGCGAAGATGGTCGTGCTCAACGCCGAACATCCCGACGTCCACGACTTCATCTGGTGCAAGGCGGTGGAGGAGCGCAAGGCGCGCGCGTTGAGCGAGGCCGGGTTCGACATGGACCTGGACGGGAAGGACTCGTACTCCACGCAGTATCAGAACGCGAACAACTCCGTGCGCGTCACGGACGAGTTCATGCAGGCCTACCAGGACGACCGCGACTGGAAGCTGAAGGCCGTCCTGTCGGGCGAGACGGTCGACACGGTGCGCGCGCGCGCCCTGGTGCGCGAGATCGCCGAGGCCGCGTGGGAGTGCGCGGATCCGGGGATGCAGTACGACACGACGATCAACGAGTGGCATACGTGCCCGGCCAGCGGCCGGATCAACGCGTCGAACCCGTGCAGCGAGTACATGCACCTGGACAACAGCGCGTGCAACCTGGCGAGCCTGAACCTGCTGAAGTTCCTCGACGACGACGGGAACTTCGACGTGTCCTCGTACCGGCATGCGGTCGAGGTCGTGTTCACCGCGCAGGAGATCATCGTCAGCAACTCGAGCTACCCGACGGACCGGATCGCCCGCAACGCCAAGGCGTTCCGGCAGCTGGGGCTCGGGTACGCGAACCTCGGCGCCTTGCTGATGGCGCGCGGGCTTCCGTACGACTCCGAGGGCGGGCGCGCCTGGGCGGGCGCGCTGACCGCGCTCATGACCGGCCACGCATACCGGACCAGCGCCCGGATCGCCGAGAAGATGGGTCCGTTCGCCGGCTACGGGCCGAACCGCGACGCGATGCTGCGCGTGATGCGCAAGCACCGCGCGGCGGCCGAGGAGATCGACGCCGAGCACGTGCCCGAGGCGCTCCTGTCGGCCGCGCGGCAGTCCTGGGACGAGGCCGTGGCCCTGGGCGATGAGCACGGCTTCCGCAACGCCCAGGCGACGGTGCTCGCGCCCACGGGAACGATCTCGTTCTTGATGGACTGCGACACGACCGGCATCGAGCCCGACCTGGCGCTGGTGAAGACGAAGAAGCTGGTCGGCGGCGGGACGATGCGGATCGTGAACCAGACGGTTCCGCGGGCGCTGCGGCGCCTCGGCTACGGGCCGGATGAGTCGGACGACATCGTCGCGTTCATCGCCGAGCACAACTCGGTGGCCGGCTCGCCGCACCTCAAGGCCGAGCACTACCCGGTGTTCGACACGTCCATGGGCGACCGCGCGATCCATTACATGGGCCACGTGCGGATGATGGCTGCGGCGCAGCCGTTCATCTCCGGCGCGATCTCCAAGACGGTGAACATGCCCGAGGAGGTCACGGTCGAGGAGGTCGAGCAGTTGTACCTGGAGGGCTGGAAGCTCGGCCTGAAGGCGCTGGCGATCTACCGCGACAACTGCAAGGTGGCGCAGCCGCTGTCGGCGGAGAAGAAGGGGAGCGCCGCGGCCGGCGCCGCCGCCGAGCGTGTGGTCACCATCGAGCGGCCGGAGCGAAAGCGCCTGCCGCGCAGCCGCCCGTCGATCACGACGAAGTTCGAGGTTGCCGGCGCGGAGGGCTACATCACCGCCAGCTCGTACCCGGACGACGGCATCGGGGAGATCTTCCTCAAGACGTCGAAGCAGGGCTCAACGCTCGCCGGTGTGATGGATGCGTTCTCGATCGCGATCTCGATCGGCCTGCAGTACGGCGTGCCGCTCGAGGCCTACGTCGAGAAGTTCATCAACATGAAGTTCGAGCCGTCGGGGATGACCAACGACCCGGACATCCGGTTCGCCAGCTCGCTCGTCGACTACGTGTTTCGCCGGCTGGCACTGGACCACCTGCCTGCCGACAAGCGTGAAGGGCTGGGCGTGCAGTCGGTGTCCGAGCGAACGGCCGCGATCGAGGCGACCGGCGGCGCGGCCCAGGCGGCGGCTCCCAAGCTGCTCCCGCCGGCCGAGCCCGAAACCGCGGGCACGGCGTCCGAGGCGGCGCCGGCATCGACGCCGGCTCCAACGCCCGCGCAGAGCAGCCACGCCCTGGACGCGCCGCTGTGCTACTCGTGCGGCTCGAAGATGCAGGCCGCGGGCTCGTGCTACGTGTGCTCCGCCTGCGGCAGCACCAGCGGCTGTTCGTGAGGTAACGTCCTCCTCCTGAACGGCGGTGAGGCCGGCCGTGACGCGGCCGGCCTCACCCTTTTCGATCGGGAGGCGACATGACCCGGACGCTGTTCGCGGGCGGCAAGCTGTTCGATGGCACGGGCGCGGCGGCGGCCGACGCCGACGTCGTCGTGGAGGGCGACCGGATCGTCGAGGTCGGCTCGGGGCTCGACGGCGACGAACACGTCGACGTCAGCGGCAAGCACCTGCTGCCGGGGATGTTCGACTGCCACACGCACGTGATCTTCAGCCACGTCGACTACTGGCGGATGCTGCAGACGCCGTTCTCCCTTCGCTTCTACGAAGCGATGCACAACCTGCGAAAGACGCTGGAGATCGGCATCACGACGATCCGCGACGCCGGGGGCGCCGATCTGGGGATCAAGACCGCGGTCGAGGACGGGCTGATCGACGGGCCGCGGATGCAGATCTCCATCAACATGATCAGCCAGACGGGCGGGCACAACGACGAATGGATGCCGTCGGGCGTCGAGCGCCTGTTCCCCGACTATCCGGGCTCCCCGCACACGATCGTCGACGGGCCGGACGAGATGCGCCGCAAGGTGCGCGAGCTGATCCGCGACGGGGCCGACGTGCTGAAGGTCGCGGTCTCGGGCGGGGTCCTGTCGCCGCGGGACAATCCCCGGCACGCGCACTTTCGCATGGAGGAGCTCGAGGTGCTGGTGACGGAAGCGTCGGCGGCGGGACGGTGGGTGATGGCCCACGCGCAGGCTGCCGAGGGCATCAAGCAGGGCGTCCGGGCCGGCATCCGCTCCATCGACCACGGCCTGTTCCTGGACGACGAGGCGATCTCGTTGATGCTCGAGCGAGGCACGTACCTGGTCCCCACCTTGGTCGCGCCCGAGGGCGTGATCCGCGCGGCGGAGGAAGGCGCGCAGATCCCCGAGGCCAGCCTGGCGAAGGCGAAGGACGTCATGGGCGCGCACCGCGAGTCGTTCGCCCGGGCGGTCGAAGCCGGCGTGACGATCGCCATGGGGACCGACAGCGGCGTGACCCCCCACGGCGAGAACCTGCGCGAGCTCGCGCTGATGGTGGAGGGCGGCATGACGCCGTCGGCCGCGATGGTCGCCACCACGAAGACCGCGGCCGAGCTGATGGGCCTGGACGACGAACTGGGCACCGTCGAGGCCGGCAAGCGCGCCGACCTGGTCGTCGTGGACGGCGATCCCTTCGAGTTCGACAAGCTGGCCGACCGCATCGAGGCCGTCTACAAGGACGGCCGGCGCACGCCCGTGTGGAGGGCGGACCCCGCCCCGTGAGCGAGACCTCGGCACCGCTCCGGATCGGCGAGGATCCGCCCGCGCCTCCGTTCGACCTGGACGCCTACCTGCACCGGATCGGGTACCCGGGCGCGCGCGAGCCGACCGCGGCGGCCCTACGGGACGTCCATCTGGCGCACGCGTCGGCCGTCCCGTTCGAGAACCTGGATATCCAGATGGGGCGGCTGCCCATCCGGCTCGACCTGGACAGCCTGCAGGCCAAGCTGGTGGGCGACCGCCGGGGGGGCTACTGTTTCGAGCAGAACACCCTGTTCGCCGCGGCGCTGGAGGCGCTGGGCTTCCGCGTGACTCGCCTGGCGGCGCGGGTGCGGATGGGACGTTCCGAACCGGTGCCGCGGACGCACATGCTGCTGCGGGTCGAGGTAGAGGACGCGGGCGGCGACGACGCCGGCGGCCCCGCGTTCCTGGCCGACGTCGGGTTCGGCGGCGACGGCCTGCTGCTGCCGGTGCCGATGCGCTCCGGGGCCGTCGCCGAGCAGTTCGCCTGGACGTACCGCCTCGTCGACGAGCCGCCGTTCCTGGTCCTCCAGTCGCTGCACGGCGCGCGATGGATGGACCTGTACGCGTTCACGCTGGAGCCCCACCACTCGGTGGACTTCGAGGTCGCGAACCACTACACGTCGACGCATCCGGACTCCGGGTTCCTCCGCGCGATCACGGTTCAGCTGCCCGGCCCGGAGTTTCGCCTGATCCTGCGCAACCGCAAGTTGATCGAGAACCGCCCCGACGGCGAGCACGCAATCCGGATCGAAGACGATGAGGAGCTCGTGCGGGTCATCGGGGACCGGTTCGGGATCGATCTGCCGCCGGGAACCCGGTTCCGGGCGCTCGCGGGCCGCGAGCCCGAGCCGGACTGAGCGCCGCAAGCACTACGCCGCGCCCCGCCGCGATTGCCGCAGGATGGGGGATGTGCCGGACGGTCCCGGAATGCCGATGGCCGGGCAGATGCCCAGGCGAAGCTCGAACGCGCCGGCCGCGGCCACGGCTGCGGCCGTGGTGGTCCTGTCGACGCTGGTCGTCGCCGGGCCGGTCGCGCCCGTGGCGGCCGCGACGCCGGCTTCGGCCCGGCTGCTCCCTCCCGGGTTGAGCGTCCCTCCCGGACTCCCGACCCACCTCGGCATCGGACTGGCCGCCGCGCCGGACGACAGCGGCATCTACGGCTGGATGCCGGACTCCGGCGTCTCGTGGGACTACGCGTACCAGTACCTGGCGGGCGGCGTGAACACCGGCGGCGGCTGGCAGACGTGGAACACGCTGGCCCAGTTCCCGCTGTGGTACTCGCAGGGCGCCCATGGCAACGGCTACGTCCCCGTGTTCAGCTACTACATGTTGCTGCAGAGCAAGGGTTCCTGCGGGTCGTGCGTCGAGCCGCAGAAGGACCTTTCGAACCTCAACAACACCGCGCTGATGAAGAGCTACTACGGCGACTTCCGCACCCTGATGAAGCGGCTCGGCCCGGGGACCTGGCACGGTGTCACGGGCTACGGCGGCACCGCGATCGTCCAGGTCGAACCCGACCTCTCCGGCTACGCGGAGCAGGCGGTCCTGTCGCCGAGCGCGCACTGCTACGGGCACTGCACGGCCACCGGCAACCTGCCGGTGAACCTGAAGGCCAAGGTGAAGGGCAGCGGCGATGCCGACGTGAAGGGCTACGGCAACAACTACCGTGGGTTCAACCTGGCGCTGCTGCACCTGCGCGACCTGTACGCGCCGAACGTGCTGCTGGCGTTCCACGTGAGCGACTGGGCGACGCTGTTCGACATCGGGTCCAGCACCGACCCGACGCTGAACGCGCCGGCCCTTGGGACCGAGGCGGGCACGTTCGCCGCCGAGAGCGGCGCGCAGCCGGTGGTCTCTGGCACGTCCACGTACGACCTGGTCACCAACGACGTCGCCGACCGCGACGCCGGCTTCTACAAGGACGTGTACGGGACGAACGTGTGGTGGGACCGGCTGAACGTGACGTTCCCGAACTTCACCCGATGGGAGGCGTACCTGGGTGCGGTGACAGCCGCGGCGGGCCGGCCGGCGATCGTGTGGCAGATCCCGCTCGGCAACCAGTGGTTCGACACGGAGGACGACACGTGGGGTCACTACCAGGACAACCGGGCCGAGTACTTCTTCGCGCATCCGAACGAGCTGGTCGGCGTGGGGGTCATCGCGCTGCTGTTCGGGGCCGGCAACGCCGGGAGCACGACGTACAACGACGCGATGGGGGACGGGACGACGAACCCCGCGTCGTTCTGCACGACCGACGGGCTCAGCACCGGCACGATCTGTAACAACCACGCCAGCACCTCGTCGGACGACGACGGTGGGTACGTTCGAACCACCGCCGCCACGTACTACCTGGCTCCGGTGCCGCTGCCGTGAGCCGGGCCCGCCGGCGCGTCCGGTCGTTCGCTCCCAGACCGCCAAAGGCGGGGTGCGGGTTTGTTGCGTACACCCGGGCGCGGGCACAATCCCAGGCGATGCGCCTGCCGTTCAAGCGCCTGGACCCGACCGTCCCGCTGCCCTCGTACGCCCACGCCGGCGACGCGGGGCTGGATCTTCGATCCAACGCGGATCTCATCGTCCAGCCGTCGGAGCGCGCGATGGTCCCCACCGGCCTGTCCGTTGCGATCCCCGTCGGCCACGCGGGCCTGGTGCTGCCCCGCTCCGGGCTCGCCTCGAGGCAGGGACTGACGCTGGCGAACTCACCCGGGCTGATCGACGCGGGCTACCGCGGTGAGATCGTCGTGGCGGTGGTCAACCTGGACCCCTCCGGGGCGGTGAAGATCTCCCGCGGCGACCGGGTCGCCCAGCTGGTGATCGTGCCGTTCGTGCGCATCGAACCGGGGGAGGCCGAAGAGCTCCCGCCCTCGGCGCGCGGAGGCGGCGGCTTCGGCTCGACCGGCGTCTGAGCAGCGTCGACGGTCGGCGCGTGCTCCGGGTCGCCGGTCACCAGCGGTTTCTCCGCGTCCCCCAACCCGGGTAGAATCGTGGCTGCGCGGACGTGGCTCAGTGGTAGAGCACCACCTTGCCAAGGTGGGGGTCGCGGGTTCGAATCCCGTCGTCCGCTCTCACCAAACAACGCGGTGAAACCCTGCGCCGGGCCACAAAGCCCGGCGCTTTGTCCGGCGGGGTGGCCGAGTGGTTAGGCAGAGGCCTGCAAAGCCTCGTACAGCGGTTCAATTCCGCTCCCCGCCTCCACGATCGGGGCAACTCGAACGCCGTCTGTCATCGGACGACGCGATAGGTGATGTGCGTGGCGAAGGGTGACTGGATCATGGCCACGTGCTCCAGGTTCAACGTCTCATCGAAGCCGTCGAACAGACGCTTGCCTCCGCCCAGGATGACCGGCGCAATCGAGATCGCCAGCTCGTCCACGTGTCCGGCGCGAAGCGCCTGACGGATCACGTCCGCGCCCCCTCCGACCGATACCTCCTTGCCTTCGGCCGCCTGGCGCGCCCGGGCAATCGCCTGGTCCAAGCCGTCCACGAACGTGAAGCCTCCTCCGCCCGGAGCATCCTCCGGCCGGTGGGTCACGACGAAGAGCGGCATACCGAACGGGTTCTGACCGCCCCACGCCTCTGCGGCCTCGTACATCCCCCGGCCGACGACCACGGCGCCAGCGCGAGCCAGCGCTCCGTCGAGGTACTCCTTGT
>DASXAQ010000032.1:0-7556 GCA_036406615.1 Actinomycetota bacterium
TCGCAGAAGGCGAATTCGTCGAATTGCTTGACCCCACGCTGCTCACACTCCGGAGAGTCCGGTCCAAGCGAGTGAAGCCGTCGACCGACGACAAGGTGCTCGTCGGGTGGAACGGGTTGGCGATCCAGGCGTTCGCAGAAGCGGGCAGTGTCATGGGGGAGACGGAGCTAGTGGACGCGGCGGTCAGGGCGGCGGAATTCGTCCTGGCGAACCTGCGTCGCGACGATGGCCGGCTGCTCCGTTCGTGGCGCGAGGAGAAGGCGAGCGGGCTCGGGTACCTGGACGACTACGCGCTGATGGCCGGCGCGTGCCTCACGCTGTACGAGTCCACGTTCGATCTGCGCTGGTTCCGCGAGGCGCGAACGCTTGCCGACGCCATGCTTCAGCTGTTCCGCGACGAGGAGCGCGGGGGGTTCTTCCAGACGGGGTCCGACGCCGAAGCGCTGGTGGTTCGGCCGAAGGACCTGTACGACAACGCGGTGCCGTCGGGCAACTCGGCCGCGGCCCACGGACTGCTGCGCCTAGCGCAGTTCACCGGTCACCACGAATACGAGCAGGCCGGTGTCTCGGCCCTTCGTGTCGTCCACGAAGGAATGCGGCGCGCGCCGAGCGGCTTCGGCCACGCGCTGTCGGCGCTGGACCTGTACCTCGACGGTGGCCGGGAGGTGGCGATCGTCGGCGACCCCGAGTCGCCCGAGACCCGGGCGCTGGTCGGCGAGGTCCGGCGGCAGTTCCGGCCGAACCTGGTCCTGGCGGTCGCTGCGCCCGGGGACGCGGCCGCGTCCGAGGAGATCCCACTGCTCAGAGACCGAATCGCCCAGGACGGCCGCCCGACCGCCTACGTCTGCCGCCGCTTCGCCTGCCGCCTTCCGGTGACGACTCCCGAGGACCTGGCCGCCCAACTGGCTTCAGAGGCCTGAGCTCCACGCCGATATCCCTCGGAACGTGCCGAAGCGGATCCTGGCGACCTGTGTCCTGGCCTGCGCCCTCGCGCTGCCGGCGCTGCCGATCCTTCCGACCGCGTCCGCCGACGCCGGCACGACCTTCCACTTCTACGGCGCCGGCTACGGCCACGGCGTCGGCATGAGCGCTTACGGCGTGTGGGGAATGGCGCAGGACGGCTGGAGCGTCGGCGGCATCCTGCACCACTTCTACCGCGGCGTGCGCATCGCGAAGGCCAATGAGCCTGCCTACATACGCGTCGGGCTGGTCCAGAGCGCGGGCTCGATCCCGATCAAGGCCGTCAGCGGCAAGGTCCAGCTTCGCCTCAACGATCCGAACGCCGGCACGCTCGTCTCCACGATCCCGTCGGGCCAGACGTACACCGTCGTGGTCCGCTCCGGCCGCTTCTGGGTCAAGCGCCCGAACGGCAGCTACGTCGGCGGCCGTGGCTGGGGAGGCGCGGCGGGGCAACGCCTGTACGCGCGCTTCGCCGCGATCGGCTCGATGATCTATCTGCCTCAGCGCGCCAACACGTTCAACCGCGGCCACCTCGAGCTGAACCTGTACCACCCGTGCTCCGGCTGCACGAAGCTTCGGGCCATCCTGCAGCTCGGGACCGAGAGCTACGTGCAGGGCGTCGGCGAGGAGCCGTCGAGCCGGCCGATGACCATGCTGAAGGTCTTCGCGATCGCCGCGCGGACGTACGTCACGTACAAGGTGCGCGCAGTCGGCCAGCACCGCTTCGGGTGCAACTGCGGAATCTGGTACGTCGGCGAGCAGTTCTACCTGGGCTACCGCGGCGCCGGCGACCGCTGGGCGACGGCGGCCTCGCAGACCGCCGGCCAGATGATCCTGTACAAGGGCACGCCGATCGTGGCCGCCTACTCCGCGTCGGACGGCGGCTACACGGCCAGCAGCGCCGAGGAGTGGAACTGGTCGGTGCCCTATCTCCAGTCGGTGTGCGACCCCGGCGACTACCTGTCCGCCAACGGGAACCGCACCTGGACGGTGACGCTCAGCCAGTCGGCGGTGTCGAAGAAGATCGGCGGGTACTTCGACAGGGGCATCGGCACCGTGAAGTCCTTCCAGGTGCTCGGCCGTTCGCGGTCGGGCCGCATCGGCAGCCTCCGAGTGGTCGGTTCGAAGGGCTCGTTCACCACGTCAGGCGTGTTGTTCGCCGCGGCGCTCGGATTGAAGACCGCCCTCGTCTACATCAACCACAACCGCCTGATCACCGGCGACGTTCGCGCCAAGTACGACCGCCTCATGTGCGCGCCCGGACTGCCGGTCTCCGGCGTCGCGTCGCCCTCCGGCGGCCACCTCCAACGATTCCAGCACGGGACGATCTACGTCGACGAGGTCCACGGCCACTCCACGTGGCTCCGCGGGCTCGTGCTGTCGAAGTACGGTTCGATGAACGGTCCGTCCGGCAGGCTCGGCTGGCCGAAGACCGGCGTCGTGTCGAAGGGCGCCAGCCGCACCGCCGCGTTCGTTCACGGCTCCATCACCTGCTCGACGAAGACCGGGCACTGCTTCTCCCACGTCTCCTGACCCGCCCCGCGCACGTCGCCTGACGCCCTGCGCTAGGGTTCGCCCATGCGGCGCGGCCTGAGCGTCGAGGATCTCGGCGACCTGTTGGAACGCCCCCTGGTGGCCGCCCTTTCGACCCGCCGACCCGATGGGTCGGTCCTCCTGTCGCCGGTCTGGCACGAGTGGCGCGACGGCGGCTTCAGCGTGTGGACGGGCTCCGACGACGTGAAGGTCCGCCACCTCCGTCGGGACCCGAGCGCAACGATCCTGGTCGCCGAGTCGGACCTGCCCTATCGGGGCATCGAGGTTCGAACCGAGGCCCGCGTCCTCACGGACGGCGTCGAGGCCGCGGCGCGGCGTATCGCCGCCCGCTACATCGGCGCGGCCAGGGGCGACGCGTACGTCGACTCCGGCGGTGGCGACGACGTCATCCTGCGTCTGGAGCCCGGAGCCCTTCGAGCCTGGGACTTCGCCGACGACTGGGGGGAAGGCTGAGGGGCCGCCTACGGCGTGCCCGTGAGCTGGAACGACTCCAGGAACGCCTGCGGCGCCTGATCGGTGGGGTCGGGGCCGGCCACGCCGATCTGGTACCAGTGGCCGCCCACCAGGAAGAACCGGGTGATCCATGCGTTGCCGTTGACGTCGCGTCCGATGAACTGCTTTCCGGAGAAGCCGTTCACGGCGACCGACCGTTCGTCCGTGACCTGCATCCCCGCGCTGAACTCGACGAAGTTGTCGTGCTCACCCGCCACGATCGCCGGGGCTCCGAAGGACGCGAGGTAATGGGCCGGCAACTCCGTGACGTAGGCGAAGAACGTGCCCGCGAGGCTCTGATCCGTGTACTGCGTCACGACGGCGGACTCCCCGTCACCCAGCGGCTCGTTGCTCTCGAGCTTCTCCGGGGGCTCGGGGAAGATCACCCGGAAACCTTTCGTGGCGACGAGGTTGCTCGACGTGAAATGAGAGACCGTCGGCTGCGCGACCCTCGGGACTCGATCGGGGAGGCTGGCGCACGAGGCCGCGAGGAGCGAGCCCAGCCCGATAGCTGCTGCTGCCCGTACGATTCGGTGAGGCGCGGCCTTCACCATCCGGCGTATCGGGCGACGGCTTCGTCGGACACGCGGCCCGCTTCGACGTCTCCGATCGCCTGATCCAGGATCCGCACGCCTTCCTCGGCCTCGTCCTGCGTGAGGGTGAGCGGCGGCGTGATCTCCATGACGTTGGAGTGGATGCCTCCGTAGAACGCGAGCAGCCCGAGCTCGAACGCGCGGTGCACGATCTTGGCCATCTCCAGCGCGGCCGGCTCCTTCGTCTCGCGATCCCGAACCGCCTCCAGCCCAAGGATCATCCCCAGGCCGCGGGCGTCGCCGATCAGCGGGTGCGTCCCCATGAGGTCGTGCAGTCGCGCGAGCAGCATTTCGCCGGTTTTGGCCGAGGTCTCCACCAGGCCCAGACGTTCGATCTCGTCCAGGTTCGCCAGCGCCGCCGCGCACCCCACCGGATGGCCGGCCATCGTGTACATGTTGATCGCGGTCCCCGCGTCCAGGATCTCCCTGCGCGCCACGACGGCGCTCATCGGGAACCCGCCCCCGAGCGACTTGCCGAGCGAAACGGCGTCGGGCGTCACGCCGGCGTGTTCGAACGCGAACATCCGCCCGGTGCGCCCGAACCCGACCTTCACCTCGTCGACCACGAACAGGATGCCGTGACGGCGGCAGACGTCCTCGAGGCGACGAAGGAAGTCCGGCGGCGGCACCACGTCGCCGCCGTCGCTCTGGACCGCCTCGACGAACAGCCCGGCGACGTCGTCGGGCGGGCAGATCGTCTTGAACAGGTAGCCCTCCAGGAACTCCACGACCGCCTCGCCGCAGTCGCCACCGGACGCCGAGCCCATCGGGCAGCGGTACGGGTCCGGGTACGGGATCTTCACGACGTTGCCGCCGCCGATGACCTTGGCCTGCGCGGTGTGGCCCGACAGCACGGCCGAGCCGGCCGTCTGTCCGTGGTAGCCGCCGATGAACGAGATCAGCCGGCGCCGACCGGTCGCCAGGGGAAGCATCTTCGCCAGGCAGTCGTTGGCGTCGGAGCCGTGCAGCCCGTACCAGACCTTCCTGTCGAAATCGCCCGGCATCAACGCGATCAGGCGCTCCGCGAGCTCGACGCTGGGCTCGTTCATCACCGACGTCAGCGTGGCGAACGAGGTCCGTTCGAACTGCCGCGCGACCGCATCCCGGACCGCGGCGTTGCCGTAGCCGAGGTTCGCGACGGCCCAGTTGGCCGTGAAGTCCAGGTACGAGCGGCCGTCGACGTCGGTGATCCGGCAGCCCTCGGCCGAGGATACGGCCATGGGGAAGAACCGGATCTTCATGATCGACGCCAGCGCGGCATCGTCGCGCGCGTCGATGTCCGACGTCGCCGACTGGTCTTCGCGATCAGCCACGAAGGCTCCTCTCTGATCTAGACGGAGAATCCGGGCACGCGGGAGTACGGAAGGGACGCCAGCGCAGCCGGGACCGGAATGCCCAGCGCCTGCATGACCTCGATCGCCGCGCGCTGGCCCGACTCGACGCCGCCGTTCAGGAACCCTTGCGAGTACGTCGACGTGTGTTCGCCCGCGAAGTGGACGTTGCCCGCCGCGATGCCCGCGTACCCCCAGTACTTCGTCATTTGCCCCGGCAGGTACGCCGCGTAGGAGCCGAGCGTCCAGGGGTCGCCCGTCCAGTAGTCGAGCCACGCCCGGCCGTTGAAGTGCTCCTTCGTCCCCGGCACCACGTCGTCGATGTCTCCCAGGATCTGCTGCGTCAGCGCGTCCGGCGCGGCGACGTGCGTCTCGGGATTGACGAAGACCGCGCTGCCCGAGCCGCCCGCGAACACGGTGATCAGCCCCGACGAGCCAGGCTCGTCCGTCGAGCTCTCCCACGTCTCGAAGTTCGGCGACGTGTGCTCCATCCCGCCGCTCCAGATCCCGCCGCCGCCCGCGACGTGGAACGTCTGGGGCCGGCGCGTGTACTGCAGCAGCAGCTTCACGTCGGTGCCCATCCCCAGCTCGCGGATGGCCGTCATCCGGTAGGCATCGAGCCCGGCGCCGCCCAGGTCGACAGCGCGCAGCGTCGTCCACGGGTTCGTCAGGATGACGAAGTCGGCGACCACCGGCCGCGACGAGCCGCCGAAGCGGAGCTCGTACGTCCCGTCGCGTCTGCGCGCCATCGACTGCAGCGGCGATTCGAGCTGGAGCGCCCCCGCCGGGAGCCGCGCCGCGGCAAGCGTGGGCACCTGGTCGTTGCCGCCGTGGACGTGCCAGCGTTCGTCGGCTCCCGGCGCCGGGATCACGAAGTAGTCGATCCAGTTCAGCGCCGACAGCATCGGCATGTCCAGGCCGTACCAGCCGGCCATGGTCTCATCGAGAAAGTCCTTGACGTCCTGCGGCACGTCCGGCACGTGCGCGTCCAGCCACTCCAGCATCGTGGGCTCGTCCAGCGCCCGCGCCGCCTGCGTCGACGTCCCGTACGAGTACGCGACGTCCGACGGCTTGCCGTTCGAGCCGAACACCCCGACGCGGTGCGCCGCTTCCGTCACGGCGCGCGAGATCGCGTTCATCTGCGTCTTCAGCTTGCCGTGGTCGAAGATGCCGCCGCCGACCCAGTCCGGCCACACCGATCCGTCGACCCATCCCTTCCACAGGTCGTCCATGCGTAGCCCCAGCTCCTTCGCCAGGCCGCGCAGGTGCACGTGGCGCGTGTCGATGAACTCGCCGCCGTGCTCGGCCGCCTGGCCGTCGGCGAACTCCCGCGCGGTCCAGCACCGGCCGCCGACGCGGTCGCGCGCTTCGAACAGCTGCACGTGCACGCCCTGCTGCGCCAGCCGGTAGGCGGCCGTCGTCCCGGCCAATCCGGCGCCCACGACCACCACGCGGGCGTCGTGCGGGGTGAGCGAGGCCCGTCGCGTCGGCGACGGCGTCGCCGATGGCCGCGTCGTGCATGCCGCGAGCGCCAGCGCGGCCCCCGCGGCCCCCCCCATCTTCAGCACCTCGCGCCGGGTGTAGCCGGGGCGGTTCACGCGGTCCATCGCGTCTTCGAAGCTGGGCGTCCCGCGCGGTTGCGAAAGCGACATCTGCACGTACTCGCGCATCGCTCGCGCGAGAGGAGGCAGGCGTCCGCCCGGCATTCCGCATGCACCTCCGCGGAGGCGGGACCGCCTCCGGCGCCCGACAGCCTACCCGGGCGCGACCGGTAGGGTTCGTGGCATGCCCACGGTCCCAGCCGTCAATCGTCAGGTTCGCCTGGCCGCGCGGCCGAATGGCCTGCCGGCGCGCTCCGACTGGCACTTCACGCAGGAGCCCGTGGCTGAGCCCGGCCCCGGCGAGTTCCTCGTTCGGGTGGAGTACGTCTCGGTCGACCCCGCCATGCGCGGGTGGGTGTCCGAGCGCAGGTCGTACTGGCCTCCTGTGGCGATCGGGGCCGTCATGCGGGCCGGCGGCGTCGGTGAGGTGATCCGTTCGAACCATCCGGACCACCCGGTCGGGCAGTACGTCGAGGGGCCGTTCGGCGTGCAGCAGTACGCGATCGCCGACGGGCGCGACGTCCGGGCGATCGACCCGGCGGTCGCCCCGCCGCCCGTACACCTGGGCGCCCTCGGCATGATCGGTATGACGGCGTACTTCGGCCTGCTGGACGTCGGACGCCCCCAGCCGGGCCAGACCGTGCTGGTCTCGGCCGCCGCCGGCGCGGTCGGCTCGGCCGCCGGGCAGATCGCGAAGATCGTCGGCTGCCGCGCGGTCGGGATCGCCGGCGGGCCCGAGAAGTGCCGCGCGGTCGTCGACGAGTTCGGCTTCGATGCCGCGATCGACTACAAGGCCGAAGACGTCCGCGCCGCGATCCGGGAACACTGTCCGGACGGCGTGGACGTGTACTTCGACAACGTGGGCGGTTCCACGCTCGAGGCCTCGCTCGCCAACCTTGCGCGCGGGGCGCGCGTCGTGCTGTGCGGCGCCATCTCGCAGTACAACGCGACCGAGCGGCCGAAGGGGCCGGCCAACTACATGTCGCTGCTGGTGAACCGCGCGCGGATGGAGGGGTTCCTCGTGT
>DASXAQ010000033.1:0-3106 GCA_036406615.1 Actinomycetota bacterium
GCCCGGCCGGTTCGGTCGTCCGCGTCATGGGGTACGGCCCGTCTCTCGAGCAACTGCCGGACTTCACCGTCGGCGCCGACGGGGCGTTCTCGGTTCACGACACCCCCTTCGCTCCGGGGACGTACACGTACGAGGTGATCTTCGCGGGGGATCAGTCCCATCGCGGCACGGTTGCCAGCACGACCGTCGACGTCACGGATCCGAATTCGACGGCCGGGACCCTCACGCTGTCGACGTCGGCCAACATCCTGCCGCACAAGGGGAAGGTCACGGTCACCGCCCAGCTGCAGTCCCCGACGTCCACGAAGAACAAGACCGTGGACATCGTGAAGCTACCCGCGGGGGGAAAGCCCCCGACCACCGTCACCGGGACGATCGACAAGAACGGGAATTTCTCGACCACGTTCACCCTGATCCGAACGGCCACGTTCCACGCGACGTGGTCCGGTGACGCCACGCACGAGTTCACCACCAGCGGAAGCGAAACCGTGAGCACCTACGCGCTCACCGAGGAGTCGCTGGGCGGGTCATACGGGAAGTCGGGGAGCTACTTCCTGTACCACTACTCGTCCACCTGCGCCGCCACCCAGGAGACCGGATGCATCCTTGCGGCGGGTCAGGTGGTGCCGTGGAACGAAGTCGCCGAGCTCTGCTACACGTGGGAACAGAACGTGGGGAGCGGCTGGACCGACGGGCAGACGGTGTGCGGCGAACTCGACGAACACGGCCAGGCGACGTTGATCCTGTCCTATGACGACGACAGCGCGATCGGCGTGAAGTTCCGGGTCCAGGCCACGTTCGAGGGCAGCATCAGCAACCTGTCCTCGTCCTCGCCGTGGGTCTATTTCAAGATCACCAACTGATCCGGCTGCGACCTCGGCCCCGCAAAGCCCGGTAGCGTTCGTGGCGTGGAGTACGTCCTGGCGCTCGGCGCGAGCCTGCTATGGGGATCCGCCGACTTCATGGGCGGCAACCTCAGCCGCCGCCTGCATCCGGTCGTGGTCACGTTCGTCTCGCAGGCGTTCGCGCTGGCGCTCGTGGTCGTGGCCGCCGCGGTGTTCGCCGGCTACCGCGCTCCGGGCGCCTACCTCTGGTGGGGTGTGGCCGCTGGGCTGGTCGGCGCGGGGTCGCTGGCGGCCTTCTACCGCGCACTGGCGACGGGGACGATGGGCGTGGTCGCGCCGATCGCTGCCGCGGGCGTGGCGGTGCCGGTGATCGTGGGACTGGTGTCGGGCGAGCGTCCGGGCCCGTTGCGCCTGGCCGGCATCGTCGGCGTGGTTGTCGGGATCATCCTGGCGAGCGGCCCGGAGCTCCGCGAGGCGATGCAGCGCCGACGCGCGGTCCTGCTCGCGATGATCGCCGCGGTCGGGTTCGGCACGGTGTACGTGTGCATCGCGAAGGGCGCGGAGACGAGCGTCGCGATGACGTTGATCGCCCAGCGGAGCTCGGGCGTTGCGCTGATGGGCCTGGCCCTGCTGATCAGCCGCCGGTTGCCGGTTGCGGGCCGCCGCGACCTGCCCGTGCTCGCGGCCGTTGGTGCGATGGACGTGGGCGCGAACGGCGCGTTCGGCCTGGCCAGCACGATGGGCGCACTCGCGATCACGGCGACCCTCAGTTCGCTCTACCCGATCGTCACCGCGGTGCTCGCGCGCATCGTCCTCGAGCAGCGCATGCGCCGAATCCAACTGATCGGAGTGGTTTGCGTGATGGCCGGCGTGGTGCTCCTGACGATCTGAGTGGATCCATCCCCCATAGACTCGTTCGAGATGAGGCAGCTGGACCTGGTCCGCCACGCGAAACGACAGAACGACGTCGACGCGCTCAGCGAGGAGGGACGTCTGCAGGCGGAGCGCCTGGGCATGCGCCTGCCGGCCGACTACGCCGTGGTGTTCGTTTCGCCCGCCTATCGCGCCGCCCAGACCGTCGCCTGGATCCTCCGCGGATCCAAGCAACCGACGCCCGACCACGCGGTGGTCTCCGGGCTGACCAGCTCGGAGGAGAACCGGTGGCGCGCGGCCGGCAAAGCCTCGCAGAGCCAGCGCCTCGACGCGCTGCGGGCGATCGATCCCGAACTGGTGCAGGCCGAGTCGACGCGTATGGCCGGCGTCGTCGCCGATCTGTTCGAACAGGTGCCCGAGGACGGTCGCGGCCTGGCCGTCGGGCACACGCCGCTGGTCGAGGCGGCCGTGCTCGGCCTGACGGGAATGGCGCTCGAGCCGCTCGCGGAGTGCGAGGGGGTTCGGCTTACTCGCGACGCCGGCGGCGAGTACGCCATCGAGGAGCTGCGGACGCCGGCCTGAACCGGCAGGTCACCCCGCGTCGTCGCGAGGGTCTCGCCGCTTGGCCTTGAGCTGTGACCGCCGCCGCTTGCCCTCCAGCCGCTTGCGGACCGAACTTCGGGTCGGACGGGTCGGGGTCCGGCGCCGCCGGGGCCGGGCCGCGGCGTCCACGCGTTCGACCAAGCGCCCAAGCGCCGCCTCGCGATTGCGCAGCTGCGATCGTTCGGCGCTGGCGACGATGCGGACCGTCTCGCCCAGCTTGTCTCGCACCCGCTCCGCGGTCTCCTCACCGGTCACCAGCGCGGTGAGGTCGGCGACCAGCTCGACGCGGCTGTCGGTGGTGTTCACGCCCTGGCCGCCCGGCCCGGTGCCCCGGGAGAAGCGCCATGTGAGCGCCGCGGCCGGAATGACGATGCCGCGTGGCGTGACCACGTCGCCGTCCACGGCAACAGTGTGCATCGCCGCCACCCCGCGGCGCCGAAGGCACCACATCCGCGGCAACGCTGCGCGATACTGACGCCTTGGCCGCCTCGCGGAACCGGATCGTCGTCGCCGCGCTGCTGGCGTTCGTGCTCGTGGCCGCGGCGGCGTGCGGGCCCTCGAGCGGGCCGACGACATCGCCCTCGGGGAGCGGAGCCACGGGTTCGCCTTCGACCTCACCCTCGCCGCCGTCGTGCGCCGCGCGGACGCTCGCGGCGATGAGCGAAGCGCAGCGGGTCGGCCAGCTGTTCCTCCTGGGGCTGGCCGACAACCAACTCGGGCCCGAGGAGCTGAGCGCCATCCAGCAGCAGCACATCGGCTCGGTCTGGTTCACGCAGACGACCACG
>DASXAQ010000034.1:0-5142 GCA_036406615.1 Actinomycetota bacterium
GGTCGCGCTGATCGACCTGATCCGCCAGGTGCGCGACCAGGGGATCACCGTGCTGTTGATCGAACACGACATGAAGCTCGTCATGGGGATCTCGGACCGGGTCGCGGTGCTGGACTTCGGGCAGAAGATCTTCGATGGCGAGCCGACGTCGGCGCAGCGGGATCCCCGGGTGGTCGAGGCGTACCTGGGCCGCGGCGCGGCGGGCACCGCGGAGTCCGGGAACGGCGACGGCGAGTCGGACGCCGGGCTCGGGGACGCTGAGGGACCGGGAGGCGACGATGCCGCTCCTTGAGCTGACCGGCGTGCACGTGCACTACGGCAAGATCGAGGCCGTCAAGGGCATCGACGTGCGGGTCGACGAGGGCGAGATCGTCACGCTGATCGGCGGCAACGGCGCGGGCAAGACGACGACGCTGAAGACGATCTCCGGCATCCACCGGCCGAGCAAGGGCACGATCGCGTTCCAGGGCTCGCGCATCGACGGGCTCCCCGCGCACCGCATCGTCGGCCGTGGGATCGGCCACGCGCCCGAGGGCCGGCACATCTTCGCGCGCATGACGGTGCGCGAAAACCTCGAGATGGGCCTGTACGCCGACGCGGGCCGCGGCCAGGACCGCGGCCGCGTGTCGGGGGCATTCGACCGCGTGTTCGCGCTGTTCCCGCTGCTGAAGGAGCGCGAGACGCAGCTCGGAGGGACGCTGTCGGGAGGCCAGCAGCAGATGCTGGCGATCGGGCGAGCGCTGATGACCCGGCCGCAGGTCCTGATGCTGGACGAGCCCTCGATGGGGCTGGCCCCCATGCTCGTGGAGCGCATCTTCGCGATCGTGCGCGAGATCAACGAGCAGGGCACCACGGTGCTGCTGATCGAACAGAACGCGCACATGGCGCTGTCGGTCGCGCACCGCGGCTACGTGATCGAGTCCGGGCGCATCGTGCTGGAGGACGAGGCGCCCGCGCTGCTCGGCAACGAGCAGGTGCGCAAGGCCTACCTCGGCGAGGAGTAGCGGGCCGGCTCGCGGCGGCGTCGTGCCGGGCCAGGGACTCGAACCCTGATGAGCTCTCGCTCACGCGGTTTTGAGCCGCGCGCGTCTGCCAGTTCCGCCAGCCCGGCGGCGCGGCCCCGGCTCGCGGCGGGACCGCCCGTCACGGTAGCAGGAGCGGTGAACCGCGCCGCCTCGGTATCGAACGAATGTGGTTGTCTGGTAGGCGAACGTGCGTGAGCCGCCGATCGGCGGCCGGGACGATCGAGGCGGAGGATGAGCGAGCGGACTCGGGCGACGGGGATGCTTCGCGTCCTCGCCGCCACCTCGGCTGCCCTGGTGCTGGCGGCCGCCTGCACCCGGAGCCAGGCGTCGCCGGCCGACAGCCCCACGCCTACGCCATCGAGCCCGGCCCCGGCCACGGCATCCACCGGCACGGTCAAGATCGCCTTCATGGGCGCCCTGAGCGGGCCGGACTCGAGCCTGATCCTGCCCGCATACCAGTCGGTCCAGCTGCTGGTGACGATGGCCAACGAAGGGGCGTTCGGATCGCTGCCCGTCACGATCGAGCTGGTCGGCGAGGACACGCAGGGGCTGCCGGACAAGGCGATCGCGCTCTCGGCCCAGATCGCGAACGACCCCTCGTTCATCGGCGTCATCGGCCCCGGGTTCTCGGGGGAGTCCGCCGCGGCCGGGGCGACGCTGGACGCCGGTGGGATCCCGTTCGTCTCGGCCTCGGCGACCAACCCGAACCTGGCATCGAACGGCTGGGCGCACTGGTTCCAGGCCAACGCGGACGACGACGAGCAGGGCCCGGCCATCGCCCGCTACATCGCGCGGGTGTTGCGCCCGGCCAGGTGCGTGTTCGTCGCCAGCGACGACTCGCTCTACGGGGAGGGCCTGGCCAGCATCGTGCTCGATTCCCTCAGCGGCCTGGGGGTGGGCGTGAAGGCGAAACTCGGGAGCGTGAGCGCCGCGCAGGGTCCCGGCGCGCCCGCCGAGGGGATCGCCGAGACGGCGACGCGGGCCGCGCGCTCGCACTGCTCGGTCGCCTTCTACGGCGGGTACGCGTCCGAGGCCGGAACCCTGCGGCGGCTGATGACCCGGCAGGGGTTGACACGCGTCACGCTGGTCGGCGGCGACGGGATCCGCGATGACGACTTCGGCCACATCGCCGGGCGGGCGGGGATCGGCACGGTGGCGGCGTGTCCGTGCATCGATCCCATGGAGGACCCGACGCCGGCAGCGGCCCGGTTCGTGCGGGAGTACTCCGCGCGGTGGAACCAGCCGCCCGGCATCTACGCGGCCGAGTACTGGGACGTGGCGCAGATGTACGTGGCTGGCCTGAAGGCCGGCAAGACCACCCGGCAGTCCCTGTCGGACTTCGTGCAGGGCCTGAAGGGCTTCCAGGGCATCACGAAGTCGTACTCCTTCGACTCCGACGGCCGGCTCGACTCCCGGGACGCCCACATCTACTTCTACCTGGAGACGCGGTTCGGCTGGTCCTTCCTCGGCAACGCCGCCGACGTGATCCCGGCGTAGGCGCCGAACCGCCACCTTGGGGCGGCCGACGGGCCATAATGCACCGAACGCTCAGACGGGGGAACCTCGGAGGGGGACATGCGAACACGCTTCTCGACCGTACTCGCGCTGCTGGCCGCCGTCGGCCTGGTGGTCAGCGCGTGCGCCAAGAACGGCACCACGAGCTCCGGGTCGACCACTCCGACCACGGCGACGACGGCCGCGCTGACGCTGAAGACGCCCGGCAAGCTCACGATCGGGTCGTGCCTCGACTACAAGCCGTTCGAGTACAAGGACCCGAGCACCGGCCAGCTCGTGGGGTTCGACGTCGAGATCATGGACGCGATCGCCCAGAAGCTGGGCCTCGAGCCCGTGTGGGTGAAGGCCAACTTCAACACCATCTTCACCGCGCTCGCGGGCGGCCAGTTCGACACGGTGGCCGCCGCTTCGACGATCACGCCCGAGCGCCAGCAGGTCGTCGACTTCTCCAACCCGTACTACAACGCCCGGCAGTCACTGACGGTGAACACCACCAAGACGCCGAGCATCACCTCGACCGACCAGCTGACCTCCGGCATGTCCGTCGGCGTCCAGAAGGGCACGACCGGGGAGATGTGGGCCAAGACCAACCTGCAATCGAAGGGGATCGTCATCAAGTCCTACACGAACGCGCCGGACGCGTTCACCGACCTCGAGGCCGGCCGGCTCCAGGGAGTGATCAACGACGAGCCGTCCTCGGAGCAGGAGGTCACCGGCCGGGCCGGCCTGAAGGTCGTCGAGCCGATCGACACCGGCGAGCACTACGGCTTCGCGGTGGGCAAGTCGCACCCGGACGTCCGCAACGGCATCAACACGGCGCTCGCGGCGATCATCGCCAACGGCACGTACACAACGATCTTCCAGAAGTACTTCCCCGGGGTACCGGTTCCGCCCGAGTACGGCGGCTGAACGGCCCCCCGCTGGGGTAGCGTAGGGCCCGCGCCTCCAGGGGCGCGGGCCCTGAGCGTTCGCCAGGAGGGGGGAGATGGCCACTGACCTCGCGACCACGCCGATCGATTCCGCCCGGCCCCCCGACGTCCGAGGCCCGACCGCGCCGCTTCCCGCGGGCATCTTCGTCGTGGGCGTCGTCTCGCTGGTGCTGGTCCTGGCGGGCACGATCGGCATCCAGCTGTGGTACGCCGCGAACGGCGGGGGACTGACCCAGACCTGCATCGCCGGCGGCCTGCAGCCGTACCACCCCAACAACATCTCGAACCCCGGCGTGAACGGCGCCGAGGGCATCTGCCACATCTACACGGCGGCCACGTCGTCGGCGCAGTCGGTGGTGCTGTGGGGGAGCGTGCTGCTCGGCCTGGCGGCCGCGGTGGCCGGGTTCGCGGTGTACCGGCGCATGGACACCCGGCGCAAGCGCAGCCACGCGTTCGCCGGGGCGGTCCTCGGCGTGCAGGCGGTGCTGATCGCGGCGTTCCTGCTGTGGTTCCGAAGCGGCCGGCTGCTCGTGTTCGCCCGCAACGAGATGGACTTCGTCTGGATGAACGGGAACTGGGGCGCGTTCGTGAGCGGCATCAAGAACACCCTGATCCTGGCCCTGCTCGGCGAGGCGGGCGGGATCATCCTGGGGCTGATCCTGTCCCTGTTCACGATGGCCGAGCACAAGGTCGTGCGCGCACCCGCCCGGGTCTACATCAACTTCTTCCGGGGGACGCCGCTGATCTGGCAACTGTCCTTCTTCTGGTTCGGCCTGATCCTGGTGCTGCAAGTTCCGCTGTCCACGTTCCAGACCGCCATCCTGGTCTTCTCCCTGAACATGGGCGCGTACTCCGCCGAGGTGTTTCGGGCGGGCATCCAGTCGATCGAGCGGGGCCAGATGGAGGCCGCCCGCGGACTCGGGTTCTCCTATCTCCAGGCGATGCGGTACGCGATCATCCCGCAGGCGGTGCGCCGGGTGATCCCTCCCCTGCTGAACGAGTTCGTCATCCTGATCAAGGACACGTCGCTGATCCTGATCCTCGGCCTGTCGGCCAGCCAGTACGACCTGTTCACGTGGGCCCAGAGCGGCTACTCGGCGACGTTCAGCGCGACGTTCTTCGTGATGGCGGCCGTGGGGTACCTGGTGATCACCCTGCCGCTGATCCGGCTCGTGAACGCCGTCGAACGCCGCCTGCGCAGCGGCCTGGTCGGGATCGCGGGAGGGGGCGCCTGATGGAGACCGCGCAACGGCCCGCCGCCGCCCCCACCAACCCCGACGGCTCCATGGTCCGCCTGGAGGGCATCCACAAGTGGTTCGGCGATCACCACGTGCTGAAGGGGATCGACCTGTCGCTCAAGCCCGGGGACGTCCAGGTGGTGATCGGGCCGTCGGGGTCGGGCAAGTCGACGCTGCTCCGGTGCGTGAACCTGCTCGAGATACCCTCCGAGGGCCACGTCTGGTTCGGCGGCCGCGACATCACCGACATCCGCACCGACCTCAACGAGGTGCGGACCCACATCGGCATCGTGTTCCAGGCCTTCAACCTGTTCCCGCATCGCACGGCTCTGCAGAACATCACGCTCGCGCTGCAGAAGGTGCAGGGAGTGGATGCGGCCGAGGCGAAGACGCGGGCCCTCGAGCAGCTTCGCCGCGTGGGGCTGGAGCAGAAGG
>DASXAQ010000035.1:0-2979 GCA_036406615.1 Actinomycetota bacterium
CTACTCCGTGTACGACTACTTCGGGTCGTCGGTGTCGATCCCGGGCTACGGCTTCCCGATGAACGACCGCGGGTCGTTCTTCAACCTCGACCCGTCCTCTCCGTCGGTGATCGCGCCGCACAAGCGGCCGTTCCTGACGATTATCCCGGCGTTCGTGATGAAGGACGGACAGCCGCTCCTCTCCTTCGGGAACATGGGCGGCGACGAGCAGGCCCAGGCTCAGGCGACCGAGATCGTGAACATGGTCGACCTGGGCATGAACGTCCAGGCGGCGGGTGACGCCGCCCGCTTCCACCACAGCCAGGACGCCGACCGGGTCGACCTGGAGTCGAACCTGTATGCGCTCATCGGCCAGAAGCTACGCGCGCTCGGGTTCAAGGTGCGGAACGTTCCTGGAAACGACGACGTCTTCGGCGGCTACCAGGCGATCTTCTTCGGAAGGCAGCCCGGCGCCGAGGCACCGCCCGAGTGGGTGACGACCGGCGACCCGCCGGTGAACGGCGTCTACCGCGCCGCCTCGGACTTCCGAAAGGACGGCCAGGCGGTCGGCTGGTAGCAGCGAATGCGCGGCGGTGGTGGGCCTAGCCCTCGGCCCGCCACCGCCAGTTCACCCACTCTGGGCGATGGACGGACGCGATCGGTGCGCCACGCTTCCCGAAAACCACCGGGAGCGTGAGACATGATCGGGCGACGGAGACGACGGCCGCTCTTGCGAGCGGGCATGGCGGCAGGCGCCGGCTACATGGCCGGCAAGCACATGGAGCGCGGTCGCGAGGCGGACGCCGGCCGCGATGCCCGGCTCGACGACCTCGAGCAGCAGCAGTACGCGGCCCCGCCGCCGCAGCAGTCCTCGGGGGGTCTCTCGGACGCTGCGATCGGACAGCTGAAGCAGCTCGCCGAGCTGCATGAACAGGGCATCCTGACGGACGCCGAGTTCGACGCGCAGAAGCAGAAGCTTCTGTCGGGCGCATGAGCAGCGGCGAGACAGAGGGCCTGCCGCTCGGCCCCGTGCAGATGCTGGCGGTGGAGTTCGACCGCGACCGGTTCCACGGCGAGATCCTGCCCGAGCTGGTGCGGCTCTCAGACGCAGGGATCATCCGGCTGCTCGACCTGCTCGTCGTCGCGAAGCACGAGGGCGGCGATCTCGAGTCCGTCCAGATGAGCGATCTCAGCATCGGCGAGGCCGAGGAGTTCGGCGCGCTGATCGGCGCGCTGGTCGGCTTCGGGGCGGCCGGCGAGGAGGGCGCCGAGGAGGGGGCGCTCGCCGGGGCGCAGGACCTCGCCGACGGCCACCTCTTCGACGAGGACGAGGTGTGGTTCCTCGCGGACGCCATCCCGGAGGGATCGACCGCGGCGATCGCGCTCATCGAGCACCGGTGGGCGATTCCGCTGCGGGACAAGATCGCCGCCGAGGGCGGCGTCGCCCTGGCCGACCAGTGGATCCATCCGGCCGACCTGATCGCGGTCGGCGCGATGGCCGCCGCCGGCCCGTAAGCGCCGCGCTCAGCGGTCGATGTCGAACGCCTCCCGGAAGGCTGTGGAGGTCGCCCGGGTCGCGCTGATCTGCCCGCGCGCGCGGTCGTAGCGGCCCGTGCCGCCGTCGATCGAGATGGCGAGCGTCGCCGATCCGCCGCCGGCCACGAACGTCGTGCTGAGCGTCCCGCGCGCGAGCGAGACGACCGAGTGGCACAGGTTGCGCGCGCCGAGCAGGACGACGCAGTGGCCGTCGACGCTCCCGACGGTGGCCCCGGCCGCGTCAGTCAGCACGCTGTGGAAGATGAACGCGTCGCCGGGCGAGGACGTCCCCGACCGGTCGACGTCGACGCTTGCGCGCGCCGTCGTCGTCTCGGTCAGGACGAACTCCCCGTGTGCGGCGGCTCCGCCCGCGCGTGCGATCGACGCCCCACCGGCCGCAACGACGACCGCGATCCCTGTGGCGGCGAGCAGGCGCCGTCTCGTGCCCCAGATGCCCATGACCCATCCTTTCTCGTGTCGATGATGACAAGCGTCATCCTTCCACACTCCCCGCCTTGACGTAGACGCGCGACCTCCAAGGGGCAGAAGATCCAGCCCCTTCCAGCCGATGACAGAAGGAAGGCCGGCCACGGATGAGCAGGCCCACCCCAGCGTCGACCGCCATCGCATGGAGGCTCCATGGCATCGAGGCCCCGCATCACCGTTGCACGCGTGCTCGCAGGCGCCGCCTGCGCCATGCTCCTGCCCGCCGTCTCGCAGGCCTCCGCGCCGGGGCACCACACACCGCGGCTCTCGCACCACGCCGCCATTCGCACCGTCCGCCACGGCGCGGTCCCCGGCGAGCTCATCGTGCGGTTCGCGCCGCACGTCGGTCCGATGCGGCGGGCCCACGTCGCGGCGGCCGCGGGCGTCAGCGTGCGCAGGTGGCTGGGGACGCGCGGCCTGTGGCTCGTGCACGTGCTCCCGGGGCGGACCGCCGCCCACGCGGCCCGTGCGCTCGAGCGGTCACACGGCGTGCGCTGGGCCCAGCCGAACCGGTACGTCTCGCTGAACGGGACGACGCCGGACGATCCCCTCTTCGCCCAGGACTGGGGCCTCGACAACACCGGGCAGAGCGTCCAGAGCGCGGCGGGCACGGCCGATGCCGACATCGACGCGCCGGAGGCGTGGGACCAGACGACGGGCTCCGCCAACGTGGTGGTGGGCGTGGTGGACACCGGCGTCGACTACACCCACCCGGACCTGGCCGCCAACATCTGGACGAACCCCGGCGAGACCGGAGGCGGCAAGGAGTCCAACGGCCTCGACGACGACGGCAACGGCTACGTCGACGACTGGCACGGCTGGAACTTCGGCCTCGGCACGAACGACCCGATCGACGTCGTGGGCCACGGCACCCATGTGGCCGGCACGATCGGGGCCGTCGGCGACAACGGGACCGGTGTGGCGGGGGTCAACTGGAACGTCCAGATCATGCCCCTGCGCGTGGCCGACGCGAACGGG
>DASXAQ010000036.1:0-1869 GCA_036406615.1 Actinomycetota bacterium
TCGTGGAGCGCTCGATACGTGGCCTGCCGGGATCAGCAGAAGTCCGGGCCGGGATGGTTCGCGATGTTGTTGACCTCGTTGTTCTCGGCGACCTGGTTGAGCGGGTCCACGCGCGCCTCGCGTACGTACTCGCAGGCCACGTTGAAGGTCCGCATCTGAGCCTCGCCCACCCCAAGCCCCGGGAGGTCGACGTCGGCATGCGTCGGTCCGGCGACCACGGTGACGCGGAACGGCCCCGCCGCGACCTCACCCTGGTTCTTCACCGTGAACGTGTTGGAGGTCATGTTCGAGATCACGAGATCCGGCGCTGCGCCCGAGACCGGCGGCGGAGGCGGAGGCGCGGGGTCCGGCTGCTGAGGCGGAGCGGGCAGCGGTGGCGGCGTGACGGTCAGCGTGCTCAGCCGATAGGTCGCCTCGGCGCGGTCGCCGTTCTGCATCGGCAGGCGCCCGGAGAGCTGAGCGCCTCCGCGTGCGCGCTCGCGCACGGTGGTCCCCATGCGATACGCGACCGGCAGCGACGTGTGGCGATCGAACGGGTTGATGTCGCCGGTGTCCTGCGGGCCGAAGTCGTCCTCGCGCAGCTGCAGCCACACGCCGAGCATGTCGGCGGTGCGATGGTCGCGGACGAACCCCGGTGCCACCCACGTTCGGCTGGACCGCTGCAGCCATCGGTCGATGGCGCGGTTGCGCAGGAGCACCTGGCCGTTGACGATCAGCGTCACCCCATGCAGGAACCAGCTGCCGTTGTGCCCATCGCTGCTCTTCTCGATGGCCACGCGGTCGATGTCGCCGACGCTGAGGCCGTCTCGCGTCGCGTCGCCGATCGGGACGCTGTAGGTGTCGGCGTCGCCACGCTCGAAGTCGTCGTACGCAGCCTTCTCGAGCGAGAAGCGCTGGTGTCGGTTGATCCGCAGGTAGACGTCGTCGTCGGTCCCGGCACCCGAGCGGTTGCCGGTCTCGACGCGCACGACCATCGACGTCACCGGCGTGCTGGCCTGGTTGGGAGTGGGGACCGACCGTATCCACGTGAACGGCGCGTACGGGCGGGGGAAGCTGAACGAGTCGGCGCTGTCGATGATCGTCGACGTGGACGGCAGGCCGCCGAGGCGGACGTTGGCGTAGATCTCGGCATCCCCGACCAGGTCGCCGAGGCTGATCCCGCGGTAGGAGAGCACCTCGAGCTTCGCGAACCGCGTGAGCGCCTGGATCGCGCGGCTCGAGGGCGGGTCGGGCAGGTCCGGGATGTCCCCGAACAGCGCCCATTCCCCGATCATCTGGTTGAAGGCGCGGCGGTAGCGAGAAGTGGGGCCGGCGTGGAAGTCGCGCAGCGCGATGGTCAGGCTGGAGAGGCTCCCTGCCTTGCCGCTGCGCACGCCGCAGTTGATGAAGCGCACGCACGGCTCGCCACCGCCCTGCCAATGGCCGCTGTACTGGGAGATCTCCTCCGCTCCGGTGATGTCGTGGGAGAGCGCGCTCGTCTGCGGCATGGACATCGCCCGGTTCCACAGCGGCTCGTTCCCGAGCCAGGTGCGCATCGCCCTGACCCACTGACGCGTCGCGAAGTACGCGGTGAGGTAGGCCTCCTGGTACTTGGGTCGGCCCGACCAGTCCTTGTTGAGCGCCTCCTCGAACGTCGGCCGCCCCGGCGGGAAGCGGGGCAGGTAGTCCGACCGCCAGTGGCCGTGACCGCGCGGGATGCCGCGCACCCCGGTGTACACGTTGCGATCCCCCACGAGGACCGTGCTGCGGACGTCGGGCGGGATGTCGAAGAACGTCGGGTGGCTGCCGTAGCCCAGCGAGGCGATCCCCGGTCCACCGAGCCCCGGAGCGCCCGGCCGCAGGTCCTCCACCCAGTTGCTGTGCGCGTAG
>DASXAQ010000037.1:0-23189 GCA_036406615.1 Actinomycetota bacterium
CCCGCCACGAGATCGGCGACCTCCTCCGGGCTCGAGGAACGACGAGCCGCGAATCGGATGAGCGCCCTCACGTGCCGCCGGTAGAAGCTCTCCAACGCGAGCGGGTCGTGCGCGATCCGAGAGAAGTCGCGGTCTTCGGACTCATCCACGCCTCGTATTGGCTGGAGAGACGCCGACCGCAACATCCCCGCCATCCCCGGACTGTACTCAAGCCCGGCGCTGCGCCAATCGGACG
Organism: Actinomycetota bacterium; assembly: GCA_036406615.1. Taxonomy (GTDB): domain Bacteria; phylum Actinomycetota; class UBA4738; order UBA4738; family UBA4738; genus DASXAQ01. The sequence goes on from DASXAQ010000037.1 coordinate 236, forward strand.
ATGAAAGGGAATCCTGGTACACAAGAGGTCCGCATTGCCCGCGGCGGGCCCAAGGGAGGGATCTCCGTGCTCAAGGAGTACGACGCAGATGTGATCATCATTGGGGGCGGGCCGTCCGGCTCAGCCCTCGGCACGTTCCTGGCCCGGGATGGGTTGAAGGTCCTGCTGATCGAGAAGGACATCCACCCCAGGGATCACGTCGGCGAGTCGCTGACGCCGTCCGTGAACATCGTGCTCGACAAGCTCGGCGTGATCGACAAGATCAACGATGCCGGGTTCATCCGAAAGCCCGGGACAGCGTGGACCAGCCCGCGGGCGAAGCTCGGGACCCTGCTCAAGGTGCCGCTGTTCGAGTTTTCCATCGACGTTCCCCAGCCCTGGACGTGGCAGGTCGAACGGGACGAGTTCGACGCCATCCTGCTCCGACACGCTCATGAGAACGGCGTCAAGGTCCTGCAGGGCGTCAAGGTGACCCAGGTGCTGTTCGAGGGCGAGAAAGCCGTCGGCGTGCGCGCCCAGGTGATCGACGGGTTCGAAAGAGACCTCCGGGCGAAGCTCGTCGTGGACGCCACCGGCCGGCGCGCCTTGATGGCCAGTCAGCTTTCGATGAAGCGCAAAGACCCCGAGTTCAACCAGTACGCGATCTACTCATGGTTCCGAGGGGTGGAGCCCGAGCCGCCGGAGCTCAAGGGCTACGGCTTCTTCTACTTCGTCGGGCTCGATCGGGCGTGGGGCTGGCACTTCCCATTCCGCAATGGCCTGTGCTCCATCGGCGTCGTCACCGACAAGCAGGACTTCCAGAAGTCCGGCAAGACGCACGACCAGTTCTTCGCATCGCTCATCAACCGCAACCGGACGTTCCGGTTCGTGATGCGCAACGCGGAGCGCGTCCGGCCCTGGTGGATCGAGGGCGACTACTCCTACAAGGTGAGCAGGTTCTACGGCGACGGCTGGATGCTCGTGGGCGACTCGTTGCGGTTCGTGGACCCGATCTTCTCGAGCGGCGTCGACGTGGCGCTGTATTCGGCCGACTACGCGGCTCAGACCATCAAGAAGCTCTTCGACGGCGGCAACCCGGATGCCATCCTCAAGGACTACGAACGCCAGGTCACCGACGGGATCGACGTCTGGTACGACCTCATCGATCAGTTCTACCGTCATCCTCATGTCATCAGCCGCTACGTCTCCAGTCGCCGGTGGCGCGAGACGACGATTCGCACCCTCCAGGGCAACCCGTACTCGCCGGAGCATCAGCAGCGCGCGCGGGAGTTGATCGCGGCGATGAAGTCGACGAGCGAACTGGCATTGGCCGACCCGAGCAACCTGATGCGGCCGGGCGCCATCGACGAGGTCCTGTCCGGCCCGGACGCCATCTCGCTCGAGGAGGAGACCACGGAGTCCGTGCGCCTCGGCTACACGGGCCCGGGCCAGGTCGAGATCCGGGACTGGTGGTCCTCGGGCGACGACCTGAAGCAGGTGGCGGAGGTCTGAGAGGGCTGACCCACCCCCCCGCTGCGACAATCCCGCCAGTGATCACGACAGGAGCGTGGACAGATGCCGGACGAATACGATCCGCTTGACCCGGCCGAGCTCGACATCCTGCGAGCGAAGCTGGAGGCAGTCGCGGAGGCGATCGCCAAGAACGCGGACATCGCCGTCCTCCTGGAACTGATCCATCGGGGGGTCGTCAAGTCGTTGAGGGAGACCCAGCTCGCCCTCGAACGCGAGACCGGGATGCCGGACCCAGCCGAAGATTAGGTTCGCGACGCAGGCGGAGGTCTGGCCTCCTTCCCTCACCCGGCTCCCGCTTGACGGAGCGCGCGAGCGAACGCCAGGCCGATCGCGAGATGACCGGCCGTACTCGGATGAAGCCCGTCGGCGCTCACAAGCTCGGCCTCGCGGCCGCTGCGGCGAGCTGCGAGCCCGACCGCGTGCAGGTCCACGACGGTGGCGCCCTCGATGGAGGCTGCGTGGGCGATCGCCGCGTTGTACTCGTCGACGAGGCCATCGAGGGCGGCAGCGGAAAGGCGGCGAGTGGTGTCGCACCCGTCCGGCCCGGGAGCGAACGGTTCGCAACCCACGAACCGGGGCAGCCGATCGAGCGGCGGCGTATTCGCAACGAGGATCGTGGGGTGCCCGTGCGCCCGGACCTCGGCCAGCAGGCTCGTGATCTCCCGCTCGTAGTCGCTCGGCTCGACACCGGCCAGGATGTCGTTGACGTTCAGCCACACGGTCACCACGTTCGGGTGCAGCGACTCCGCCTCGGGCACCTCTCGCTGGAGCGCCTCCTCCACGGTCGCCCCCGGGATCCCAAGGTTCACGAAGGTGGTCGCCCGCGGGAGTGCGGTGCGATAGAAGACCTGGGTCCATGCCTGCCTGACGGGATCCTGCGCGCCGAAGCCGAGCGTTTCGCTCGCTCCGATGGCGACGTAGGTCTCGGCCGGACCGGATGGACTCACCGAGGGGACCGCGGCGGCCCCCACGCTGCCGGCGGCGCTGCACGCGCTCAGCGTCGCGGCGGCCAGCGCGACACAGGCGAGCACGGCCGGTCGAAGAGGGCCGCGCACTCTCAGAGGCTCCCGATGGCATCGCGAGCCGGCAGCCGAGCGGCCCGGAGCGCCGGGACGGCGCCGGCCACCATCGCCAGCACGGTCGCGCCAACGGCCGACCCGACCACGGCGGCGAGTGGGGCGACGGGACGAACCCCAACCAGCCCCTGCGATTCCAGGTACGAGTTCACGACGGCCGCCACCAGCCGCGCAACGGCCCATCCGATGGCCGCCCCAACGAAGCCGCCGATCACGCCCTGCACGAACGCCTCGAACAGGAAGATGCTCAGGACGTCCCGGTCGCGCGCCCCGATCGCCTTCAGCACACCGATCTCGCGGCGGCGCTCGCGGACGGCTCCCAGCATGGCGCTCGACACGCCGATCGCCGCGATCCCGAGCGCGATCAAACCGATGGATGACAGCACGATCACGACCACGTGCAGATAGCGCTGGACGGTCGTGATCAGGCTCTGTGGCGCCGACGTGGAGAAGCCCAGCCGGCTGATCGACTCCACCAGCGCCGGCACGCGGTCGAGCGTCTGCGCCTCGACGAGGAACGCCGCGTACGGCGGCGAAGCGAACCGGCCGGTTGGGTCCGGCGCCGAGTTCGTGAACCGGTGCGCCGCAAGCACCATCCCGGCCGGCCCCAGGAGATCGCCCTGGCCGGCTTCCTGGGCGACGACGCCCACGACGGTGGCCCGGGTCCACCGGCCCCAGATGTCGTCGGCGTCGGTGCCGACGAACCTGGGGGCCGCGAGCTCCAGCTGGGTCCCGAGGACCCGCGCCGGTTGATTGGGATTCACCCCCGCGCGCTCGAGATAGTCGCGGGTCACCGCCACCTCGGTCATGGAGGATGGAGACGGGAGCCTCCCCGCGATCACGCTCAGCGGGAACAATCCGGGGTTCGCCACATCGATACCGACGATGCCCGCGATGAACGGCCGCGGCCCATGGTCCGAGGGATCGGAGATCGGAGTCGAAGCGTCCGGCCCGCCGCCGGTCGCCGCCACGTACGTGGGAGGGTTCGGCGGCGTGACGACCTCTCGCGCGACCACGACGGGAGAGACCGAGCGGACGCCCGGGAGCGCGGTGATGCGCTGGAGCGCGTTCGAATCGAGGTCTGTCCCCTCGACCCGGATCGTCGCAAGCGGCCCGCCTCTGGTCAGCTGCCCGATGACTCGCGTCTTCGCGGTCGCGGCGATCACCAACAACGACGTGAGCAGCGCAGCGGCCATCGCCACGCCCACGATCGTCAGGATGCAACGGCCGAGCTGCCTGGTCACGTCGCGTACCGCCAGCCCGATGGCGTCGCGGAACCTCATTCGCCGACCACCCTCCCGTCCGCCAGCCGCAGTCGCTGGCCGGCACGCCGCGTCAGCGAGCGGTTGTGCGTCACCACGAGCAGCGTGCACCCCGATCCCTCGTGCACCGTCTCGAGGAGCCGGATCACCAGATCGGCCGAGGTGGGGTCCAGGTTGCCCGTCGGCTCGTCCGCCAACAGGAGACGCGGCCCATTGGCCAGCGCCCGAGCGATCGCGACGCGCTGGCGTTCGCCGCCGGACAGCTGCACCGGACGGTGTGAGCCCCGGTCGCCCAGTCCGACCTCGTCGAGAAGCTCCGCCGCGCGGGCCCGGCGCGACGCCGGAGCCACACCCGCAAGCGCGTTCGCGAGCTCCACGTTCTCGGCGGCGGTCAGGGGATCGAGCAGCCCGAAGTGCTGGAACACGAAGCCGACGGTCGATCGCCGGTACTCAGCGAGCCCGTCGCCGCTCAACTCCGCCAGGTCCGCCGCGCCCACACGGACCGTCCCCGCCTGAACCCGGTCGAGGCCGCCGAGCAGGGCGAGCAACGTGCTCTTCCCGGAACCCGACGGACCGGTCAGGGCACAGTAACCGCCCGGAGGGATCTCGAGGGAGCACTCGTTCAGCACGACCAGTGCTCCGGCCGGTGAGCGATAGGAGTGCCGGAGTCCCTCGACCGACACTCCGACTCCGGGGTCCACCATGAACCATCATCGCGAACCGTTGGCGAAAAGGTGATGGGGCCGGGCGCCGTAAGGAATCCGTAAGGCTAGGCGTCCACGGTCTCCATCGGAAGGCGGACGACGAACCGGCAGCCTCGCCCCACGTTGCTGACGGTGACGGCACCGTGATGTGCCTCCACGATGCCGCGGACGATGGCCAGCCCGAGCCCACCTCGAATGTCCTCGCTCGGCGTGCGGGCGGCCGCGCCCTGGAATGCCAGATCGAAGACACGATCCAGATCCTGGTCGGGGATCCCGCCGCATTGGTCCGCGACGGCCACGTACGCGGTCTGTGCCTCCACCCCCGTCTCCACGCGCACCCTCCCATCGCTGGGCGTATGCCGGATGGCGTTGTGAAGCAGGTTGCGAAGGACCCGCGTCATGTCGCCGGGCGACAGGGACACGGGAGGCGACTCGCCGTGGACGCGCCCCTCCAACTTGACGCCTTTCGCGCTCGCGAAGCCCGAGCTGGTGGCGATGGCATCGGAGACCAACTCGGCGAGGCAGGCCTCCTCCAGGTGCAGCTTGAAGGCGTCGGATTGGATCACCGACAACTCGAAGAGGTCGTCGACGAGGCCGGCGAGGCGGTCGGCCTCGCAGCGCAGGTTGGCGTAGTACGAGACGACGGTGGCCGGATCGGAGACCACGCCGTCCTCGAGCGCCTCCGCCATGGCTCGAATCCCGGCCAGGGGCGTTCGAAGGTCGTGCGAGACCCAGGCGACCAGCTCACGCCGGGACGTCTCGAGCGCCCGCTCCTTTCGATGGGCCTCGTCGAGACGCGCGGACATGGCTTGCAACTCGGCAGCGAGCGCCGCGAACTCCGCCGGCGAGGGGGCGGGCGCGGACGAAGCGCTCTCGCCGTCCCCGATCCTTCGGGTGAGCTCCGTCAACGAGCGGCCGGCATCCTGGACCCGGCGGCCCAGGATCATGGCGCCCAGCAGGCCCACCGTCCCGGCAGCGGCAAGGATCAGCATGAGCATGACCAGGTCGTGCCCGGAAAGGAACATGGCGGCGGCCGAGGCGGCCGACCCGGCCGCGGTCGCCACGACGACCGTCGTCGCGACCCACGTGACCTGAGCCATGATCGACCGGCGCCGCAGTCCGTACAGGACGGCGGAGCCCAGGGCGAACACGGCGATGGCGGTCCCTGCCGCGATCCCGACGATCTCGGCCTCGTCCTTCAGGTTCATTCCCGCCACCCACGAAAGGGCGACGACGGTGGCGGTGCCCACCGCTAGGACGATCCACATCGCGCGAGTCCTCATGGCTCGAACCGGTACCCGACGCCCCACACCGTCTTGATGTGCAGCGGCGCGGCCGGGTCCGGCTCCACCTTCTCCCGCAACCTCCGCACGTGCACCGTCACCGTCGACAGGTCTCCGAACGTGTAGCCCCAGACGCGATCGAGCAATTCCTCCCGCCGGAACACGATCCGTGGATTGGTCATCAGGAAGGTCAGCAGATCGAACTCCCGGACGGTGAGCGACGCGAGCCGGCCGTCGACGCGCGCCTCCCGGGCGGCGACGTCGACTTCGATGGCACCGGCTCTTAGCATCTTCGAGCCCTGGTGGAACGCCGGCGGACCGCCCCGGGATCGGCGAAGCACCGAGTTCACCCTGGCGATGAGCTCGCGCGGCGAAAACGGCTTCGAGACGTAGTCGTCGGCCCCCAGCTCCAATCCGGCAACGCGGTCGGCCTCCGCCCCGCGGGCGGTCAACATGATGACCGGCACGGGAGCGGACTCGCGAACGAGCCGGAACACCTCCAGACCGTCGAGTCCCGGCAGCATGAGATCGAGGATCATGAGGTCGGGCGGTGCCGCGAGCGCCAGCTCGACCGCGGATTGTCCGTCCATGGCGCGATCCACCGCGAAGCCTTCGTGCTCGAGATACCTCTCGACCACGTCGGCGACGGTACGGTCGTCCTCGACGATCAGCACGCGATTCTCCACGGCCAGCTCATCGTAGGCGGCCTCGCGGTGAACGACCGGCGGGTCTGCGTCGAACGGGGGCGGGTCTTCGGTCACCAGGTGGTCCTCACCAGGATCTGCACGACGAGCGTCGAGGCCATGCTCAGCGCCAGCCACGGCCGAAGACCGGTCAGCGAGGCGCCCGTTCCGGAGTCGTTGGTGCCCGGCCCCCACCTTCCGAGCGAGCAGCAGGCGAGCATGATCCAGGGGAAGAACGGCAACCAGATGCGCTCGACCTCCGCCTTGGACAGGCCGGACACGTCCGCGAGGATTACCGCCAGCGCGGCGCCCCCCACCAGCATCCACGCGCGCGGGTCGCGCAACCTCGACAGGCCCACGGCTGCGGCGGGACCGAGAACGATCGCGAAGGCCGCCAGGTCGCCATACCAGAAGTAACTCTGGGGGCGGAACCTCGACACGCCGGCTCGGTATTGGGCCACGGTGGCCCGAAGGCCCGCCGGCCACCAGAAACCCACCCCCGCGAAGGCGGCGAAAACCCCCGCGACGCCCAACGCCCAGACGACGAGCGGGCGCACGCGCCGCTGTCGAACTGCCACGATCACCGGGATCGCGGCAAGGACGACGATGCCGTACGTGAGGAAGAGTGCCTCACCGAAGACGACTCCGCCCGCGAGGGCAAGGCCGTCGGACGAACGCCCACGCCGGACCAACGACATGAGGACCAGGGCGATCCCCCAGGCCGCCATGCCGGCGAAGAGGGCGTCCGCCGTCGTGGCGATCCAGACGACGGCGGGGGCGAACACGACGAACGGCGCGGCCGACCGGGCGACTCGCTCGCCGGCAACCTCACGGAGTGACACGAGCACCGCGGGCACCATCGCCGCCCCTCCGAGGATCTCCAGCGCGGCCTCCCAGCCGGGCCCGTCCAAGCCGACCCGGTTCATGGCCCACAGGATCAGCACCATCCCGGGCGGATGCCCCCGCACGTGCTGATGGAACCGACCGATGTGCTCCACGAAGGTCGAGAGGAACAGGCCCGGACTGCGAATGAGCGAGACGTCTGCGAGATAGTCGTTCGGCAGTCTGACCGGCCGCACGAGCTCGCTGAAGCCGTTCGCGATCGCGACCGCCACCGCCCACCCGACCGAAGCCAGGAATGCGGCAACGAGCAATCGCCTCCACCCGAGCCGCGCCGCGAGTCGTGGCGAAAGCCAGAGCGCCAACAGGCCCACCGCGATGGGCACCAGAACGGCTGGAGGGAGCCGTTCGTCCAGACGACCGACCAGCGGAGGCGCGAAGATCCGCGACTGCGGAACCCGCCGGACGAGCTGCTCGCCGAACAGAGCGGCGGCGGCAACGAGCCCGGCCCACGCCGCCAACGCTCCGGCGGTGGCCGCGAAGGCGAATGGACCACGCCGCTCGTGCGGCGAACCACCGTTCGCCTCCGATGGACCGGAGACACCGTCCGATGGACCGGAGACAACAGCGCCGGCGGGGTTCGACAGACGCCGGATGGGGTCCGAGGCAAGCACGGATCGATCCTAGGTTCGCGGGCCGATGCGGCGCCGACCGGGGGCAACGAGTTCTCCGAATCGTAAGCAGCCGGAGCGTGCAGCCCGGACGTCGCTGGATAAGTTCGAGTGGTGATCGACGTGATCCTGCCCGTGCTGAACGAATCCGCCGCCATTCCCTGGGTCCTGGGCAGAATGCGCGAGCCGTTTCGCCCGATCGTGGTGGACAACGGTTCCCACGACGGGTCTGCGGAACTCGCGGCGAGCCTCGGCGCGAGCGTGATCACCGAACCGCGGCCGGGCTTCGGGTCCGCGTGTTTCGCCGGGCTCACGGCGGCGACCTCCGACGTGGTCTGCTTCATGGATTGCGATGGGTCGCTGGACCCGCGTCAACTGCCGCTCGTCACCGCGCCGCTGGCCGAAGGGCAGGCCGACCTCGTCATCGGATCCCGCCTCGCGACGCCCGGCGCCTGGGCCGTTCACGCGCGCATCGCGAACCGATACCTCGCCGCCCGCGCCACCCGCCGCTCGGGTACGCGTCTCACCGACTTGGGGCCCATGCGAGCCGCCCGCCGCGACGATCTGCTCGGGCTCGGCATCGAAGACCGACGATTCGGGTGGCCCCTGGAGATGGTGTTGCGAGCTATCGACGCCGGCTGGGACATCCGCGAGGTCGGGGTTCGGTATGCGGCGCGCAGCGGCCGCTCGAAGGTCACCGGCACCGTGGCGGGAACCGCTCGAGCCGTGCTCGACATGGGGCGCGTGATGCGTCGACTTCGGTCGGCGACGTGACCGGGACGGTGGACGGCGTCGAGGTCCTGGTCATCGCGAAGTCGCCCGCGCCCGGCCGCGTCAAGACCCGGCTGTGCCCCCCGCTCACGTTGCGCGAAGCTGCGGCGGTCGCGGAGGCGTCGCTGGTCGACACGCTGCGCGCCATGGCGGCCACGCGGGCGACTCGGCGCACGCTGGTCCTGTCGGGGATGCCCGGGCCCTGGCTGGTTCCGGGCTTCCGGATCGTCGAACAGCGGGGAGCCGGCCTGGACGAACGTCTGGCGTGGGCGTTCCAGGCGACGGACGGCCCGGCCCTGCTCGTCGGCATGGACACGCCACAACTCACCGCGCCCCTGATCGAGCGATGCCTGGAAGCGCTGCAGGCGCCCGACGTCGACGCGGTTCTGGGACCGGCCGAGGACGGCGGCTGGTGGGCGATCGGCCTGCGACGAGCCGATCCCAGAGTGTTCCTGGGCGTGCCCATGAGCTCGCCCGACACGTGCGCGGCGCAGCGCGAGCGAATGGGCACGCTGGGGCTTCGATGTGTCGACCTGCCGACCCTTCGCGACGTGGATCGATTCGAGGACGCGGCCGCGGTCGCTCGGCTGGCACCATACACGTCGTTCGCCCGGGCGGTCCGGGCATGCGAGCGCCCGTCGGCGGTCCTTGCATGACGGCCGAGGTGCATCTGCGGACGGCGCGCGGAACTCGCCTGCCCCTTCACCTGGAGCGGTGGATGGGCTCGCCGACGTCGGTCGAGGAGCTCCTGTTGGAGCGTGTGATCCCTCCGGCGCTCGACGTCGGCTGCGGGCCCGGACGCTTGACCCTGTCGCTCGCGCAGCGGGGCGTCCCGGCGCTCGGGATCGACGCCGCCCCGACCGCGGTCGTGATCGCGTCCGGACGCGGCGCCCCCGCCCTTCGCCGTTCGATCTTCGAACGGCTGCCCGGCGAGGGTCGTTGGGGAACGGTCATCCTGGTCGACGGAAACGTCGGGATCGGCGGAGACCCACCGACGCTGCTTGCCCGGCTGGCTCGGCTCCTGCGGCCGGGCGGTCGTGCGCTGATCGAGGCGGAGCCACCCGGAGCCCCAACCGATCGCATCCGCGTGCGGATCGAGACGCGATCGGATTCGGGCCCGTTCTTTCCCTGGGCCCGAGTGAGCATCGACGACCTGCCACGGCTCGCCGTCCAGGCGGGATTCTCCGTCCGCGAGACGATCTCGAGCCCCGACCGCAGGTGGTTCGCGGTGCTGGAGCGGCCGTGAGGCCGGGCCCGACGCGCCGCGCCCTGGCCGGCCTGGCGGCCGGCCTCGTCGGCGGGCTGAGCATCCTCGTGGTCGCCGCCGCGCTCCGTTGGCTGTTCGGCATTCCGCTCATCGGCGAGCTCATCAGCGACCGCGTGATCCCGGAGCTGTCGATCGGCCAGTTCAGTCGCCTCGCTCGAGCGCTCGGGGGCCTGGAACACGCGAAGGAGACGGCCTTGTTCGCCGGCCTGCTCGCGCCGGTCGTGATCGCCGCGGCGGCGGGGACGGTCTTCGCGCTGACCCTTGGAACGAGACCGGTTGCATCGCGCCGAGGCGCCATCGTCTTGAGCTCGTCCTTGGCCGCGGCGGCACTCCTGTTCGTCGTGCTGTTGTGGCCGGTCATGCCCTCGAACTACCGAGGGCTGCCTCCGGGCCTCGCCTCGTTCCTCAACGTGCTCGCGATCGTGGCAACGTTCGCCATCTGGGGGGCCGTCTTCGTCGCTTCGATCGGGGCGTTCGACTCATCGCGCCCGGACCGTCCGAAAGTTCGACCTACCGCGTCCGAGGGGCGAGCCTTCGACCGCAGAACGGCGATCACGGGGGGCGTCGCGGTGCTCCTGGCGCTGCTCGGCGCCCGCCTCGTCCAGATCCTGACCGGCCGCGCGACAGTGGGCGCCAACGGGTACGACGGCCTCACCGTCCATGGTCCGCAGACTGCGTCGATCACGCCGAACGACCGCTTCTACGTGGTGACGAAGAACCTCATCGATCCGAACGTCGCCGGCCACCTGTGGCGGCTGCGGGTCACGGGTTCCGTGCACAACCCCTTCGAGCTCGGATACGCGGAGCTCATCTCACGGCCCTCGAGCACCCAGACGCAGACGCTGGAGTGCATCAGCAACGGAGTCGGCGGTGGGCTGATGAGCAACGCGGTCTGGCGCGGCGTTCCACTCGGCCAGCTCATCGCCGAAGCCCGGCCCCTGCCCGACGCGAGATTCGTCCTGCTCCACGCATCCGACGGCTACACCGACGGCCTCTCACTGGATCTCGCGACCCACCCCACCACGTTGGTCGCGTACGAGATGAACGGCGAGACCCTGCCCGACCGGCACGGGTACCCGGCGCGGGTCCTCGTCCCCGGCACCTACGGCGAGGTGAACGTGAAGTGGGTCGATCAAGTCGAGCTACTCGATGCCTCCCGCGCCGGCTACTACGAGCGTCAGGGCTGGCGCCCGGAACGCGTCCAGACCACGTCGCGGTTCGATCGGCCGGTATCGGGTCAGACCGTGAGCCTCGCGGCGCAGCCGGGAGTTCCGGTCGGCGGTGTGGCGTTCGCCGGCGACCGCGGGATCTCGAAGGTCGAGGTGAGCTTCGACGGCGGTGCCTCGTGGGCCCAGGCAGCTCTCGGCTACCAGCCGAACTCGATGACCTGGGCGCTCTGGAGCCTGACGTGGAACCCGAGCCTCCCGGGGACCTACACCCTCCTCGTGCGCGCCACCGACGGGAGGGGTCAGACCCAAACCGCCGCGCGCCACGGCACCGCCCCCTCGGGGGCGAGCGGCTATCACCGGGTGGTCGTCGACGTCAGGCCGTGAGCGGGAGCCCGTGCGGCGGCTCTCAGCGGTGAACGGGCGAACTCACGCATCCCGTCCTCGAACTGCACCTTCGCCCGGAATCCCAGCCGGGATGCCGCAAGGCCGGCCGAGGCGAACACGTGGCGGACGTCCTCCGTTCGGAATGATCCACAGACCCGCGGCGTCGGCGCGCCGGGACCAAACGCGCGAGCCAGAGCCTCCGCCATCTCGCCGACGGTGTGGGGCACCCCGCTGGCGATGTTGAACGGCCCGGCTGCGGGTTCGTCTCGCGTCAGGGCGATGACGTTGGCATCGGCGACGTCGCGCACGTGCACGAAGTCCCTGCGCTGGCGCCCGTCCTCGAACACCGACGGCGGCCTGCCACGTTCCAAGGCGCTTCGAAAGACGCTGGCGACGCCGGCGTACGGCGTGTCGCGAGGCATCCGAGGGCCGTAGATGTTGTGGTAGCGAAGCGCCGCGACCGCGACGTTGTCACTTCGGCCGAACGCGAAACACAGGTGCTCCTGATGCAGCTTCGTGGCCGCGTAGACACTGCGCGGGTCGAGGGTGGACGATTCCACCACGGACGAGGCCTCGAGACGAGCGCCGCACCGTGGGCAGGACGGTTCGAACATCCCGCGTCGCAGATCGCCCTCCGATCGGGGACACGGCCGAACCAGCCCGTCGCGCGGACAGCGGTAGTCGCCTTCCCCGTATACGACCATGCTGCTCGCCAGGACCAGCCGGCCCCCGAAGCGACGGCGGTGCAGCGTTCGCAGCAGCGTGGCCGTTCCCAGCGCGTTGTGCCGCACGTAGTCCACCGCGTCGTCGAAATCCACGCCCATCCCGACCATCGCGGCCTGGTGGGAAACGGCGGTCGCTCCCTCGAGGCATCGATCCAGGAGCGCGGCGTCGGCCAGATCGGACCAGATGTACTCGGCCTCGGGATTCAGATACGCCGGCGTCGCCCCGTGAGCGTGCTCGTCCAGGGAGTCCAGGACGCGAACCCCATGTCCGTCGGCGACCAGGGCGTCGACAACGTGAGACCCCACGAATCCGGCGCCTCCGGTGACCAGGACCTGCTGTTTCACGGCTGAACGCTATCGCCGCGCCGAACCGGCGCCATGGTTTTGGGCGGCAGGTTCACCGGATCGTAAGACCTGGTGCGGTCATAGGCGCGCAGGATGTCCCGATGGCTGAGCCACCCCACGAGCACGCCATCGCCTGGACCGACCACGGGCAGGCCCGAGCCCTCATGGTGCACGAGCGTCGCGAGGGCGTCCTGGAGGCTCTGGTCCGCCAGCACCACAGGGCTCCTCACCGCCAGGCTATCCGCGGTCGCATCCGGCTCGTCGTGCTGAACCGCGTTCTCCACCTGTTGGCGTGTCACGATCCCGACGAGGCCTCCACCGCCGTCCACGACCGGCAGGCCATCGCCGTTCGAGGCGATCCTCGAGACCACCTCCTCCCACGGGGTGGCGTCCGCAAGGGGGATCGGAGCGGGTTGCATGGCGTCGCGAACCTTCAGAGCCGCAAACGGGCTGGTGTCCCGTCGCCGCGAGATGTCGATGCCGCGGCGGCGCAGTTTCAGCGTGTAGATCGTGTCTGCGGTCAAGAGCTTGCTGATGGCGGTCGCCAGCACCACGGCCAACATGAGCGGCAGGATGATGTGGTACTCGCCGGTGAGTTCGAAGATGATGAGCACGGCGGTGATCGGGGCTCGCGCCGCCCCCGCGAAGACGGCCCCCATCCCCACGATGCCGTACGCGCCCGCCGTCCCGGCGATCCCCGGCGCGACGTGGTGGAGAACGAGGCCGTACGCCGCCCCGAGCATGGCACCCATGAACAGCGAGGGAGCGAACACCCCACCGGAACCCCCGATGCCGATCGTGAGGCTGGTTGCCAGGACCTTGGCACCCAGCAGAACCAGCAGGAACCAGAGCACGTACTGTCCCCGGATCGCGCTCTCGAGCACCGGGTATCCGACGCCGTACATCTGCGGGACCGCCAGCAGGAGCAGCCCCAGAAGGACACCGCCGGCGGCGGGTCGAAGCCACTCCGGCGCCTTCCAGACCCGGTCGAAGACGTCCTCCAGCCCGTAGAGCACTCGGACGAACGCGACTCCGACGATCGCCGCCAACACGCCGAGCCCCGCGTAGAACCCGTACTCCACGACGGAGTGCAACTGAAACGGCGGCAGCGTGAGGAACGGGTGGGATCCGAAGGCCGCACGCCCGATGACGTCTGCCACCACCGAGGCCAGCACGACGACGCCGAAGGCCTCGGTCTCGAAGTCGCGAAGGATCAGTTCGAGCCCGAAGAACACGCCGGCGATCGGAGCATTGAAGGTCGCCGAGATCCCACCGGCCGCTCCGCACGCCACCAGCAGCCGGAGGCGAGACTCGGGAACCTTGGCGATCTGGCCAAGGGTGGAGCCCAAGGCCGACCCGATCTGCACGATCGGGCCTTCGCGGCCAACCGAGCCGCCCGAGCCGATGCACAGTGCGGAGGCAAGCGACTTCACGATCGCGACCTGCGGCCTGATCTTGCCCCCGCTCTCGGACACCGAGAGCATCACCTCGGGCACTCCATGCCCCCTGGCCTCCTTCGCGAACCGATCGACCAGGGGCCCATAGAGCAGTCCGCCGACGATCGGAACCAGCACGATGAACCAGATGCCGAGCCAGGGCATCGTCGCGCTCGCCGACCGCCCAACAGAGCTGTAGTCCTCGTGGCCCGTGAACAGCAGCGTGAAGCCGAGGATCAGGTAGCGAAACGCAACCGCCCCGACTCCGGCGCCGGCCCCGACGATCAGGGCGAGCACCACCAGGCCCGACGGGCTGATCGCGATCCAGTCGGCGATGCCGCCGGCGCCGGACCGGGTGCCGATCCGCACCCTTGGAGGTCGAAACGGCGACTTCACGAAGGACGCTTCCGGCCGACGCTCCCGTTCAGGCTTCGTCCTGCCAGTCGCCCAGCGCGGTGAGGAAGTGATGGCGCGCGCGAATTCCTGCTCATCCCCCAGCCGCCCCTCCCACGCAGAACGGGCCCTCCGGACCCTGGTTGGTGGTGTTCGTTCCGCGAGGAGGACCCATGACGATGGTCGACGTGTCCACGCTGACCTGGCCGCCCGGGCCGATGGCCAATTTGAAGCGATCGAGGCCCCGCGGGGCGGGGCCGAGCTGATACTCGCCTGCCTCGTTGTACTTGGAACCATGACAGGGGCATTCGAACCACTGGCTTGCCTGGCAAAACGGGACGCGGCAGCCCAGGTGCACGCACCGCTGGTAGAGGGCCATGAGTCCCTGTTGGACGAGGCCCTCGTAGACGGTGTGGGCTCCCGAGCCCGAGTACGGCACGATGTAGAAGCGACCCGCGCCGTTGTAGAAAGGCTGCTTTTGCGAGGTGACGAAGCTGTTGATGTCGCTGAGCGTCCCCGCGGCCACGACCGATCCGAATTGGCCCTTCAGATTCGGCCAGAGAAAGGCGATGCTCGCGCCGCCGAACTGGGCGGCGAACAGCAGCAGCGAACCCATGAGTCCGCCGCGGAAGAGGTCCCGCCGCGAGACGGGGTGACCGGGGGCCGTTGCCCCTGAGGCATCCGCCATTCGGGCGTGAGCGGCCGGCCGCGCCGGGGAGCCCCGGCGGGTCTGGACGAGCGACAGCAGCAAGATGAACAGGAACAGCGCGGTCAGCGCACCGACGATCAGGATCGCCGCGGACTTCGGAGACGACGCGACTGCGATGGAGAGGCGCTCCACCGAAGCCAACGCGGAGTCACCCATCAGGTGGGAAGGACCTCATTCATCGCGCTCCGCCAGATCGCCCAGGATCGCGTCGATGGCCAATCGCACGTTCGCCCACTTGAAGCCGTCCGGATTCAGCGCCGCGTGGAGCATGAGCCCGTCGCTCAGCGAGAGAAGGATCGCGGCAAGCGCGTTCGCCGGGATCTGCTTCAGCTCGCCGTCGGCGATGGCCTCGTCGATCCAGCTGCGCAGCAAGGCGCGCCGTCCGCTCATCGTGTCGGCGAATCGCTCTCTGACTCCCGGCTCGTGCAGCATGTCCGCCCACAGGTCGGCTCGGACCTGGACCCGACCGGGATCCGCGCTCTGCTCGAGGGCGGCTCGGGCGAATCGGCGGATTCGTTCCACGGCCCCGTGGCGCGAGCCGGCCAGCCGGACCATGAGCTCGTCCAGAGACCTGGCATCGGCTTCGAGCAGCGCGAACTGCATGTCCTGCTTGCTCGGGAAGTAGCCGTAGAACGCACCCTTGCTTGCTCCGGCTTCGCTGCAAATCTCGTCGACGGTGAGCTCGCGAAAGCCTCGGCGCCGCGCGCACCGCCAGGCCGCGTCGATCAGGTTCTGCCTGCGCTCGGCCTGGACGGTTGCTCCGATCTTCGGCATCTGGACGCCTTTCGCTCGAAGGGGTACAGTGTATCAAATAAACCGACGAGTCGGTTTTCTAACTGAGGGGGTGCGGGAGCAGATCGTGGGGGATGCTCGGAGCCGATCAAGCGTGAGTTCGCGCGAAGGGTCAGAAGGCTGGGCCGTCTCGGCCACCGGCCTCGAGAAGTCGTATGGGCGCCGGCGCGTCTTGCGGGGGGTCGACCTTCGCGTGCCCCCGAGTTCGATGGTCGCCGTTGTCGGAGAAAACGGCGCTGGAAAGTCCACCCTCCTGCGCATTCTCGCGGGGACGCTCGGAGCGGATGCGGGCGTCGTTCGAGTGGCGGGCAGCATCGGCTACTGCCCACAGGTCCCGGTGCTGAACGACAACCTGACGGTCGATCAACACCTCGCGTACTTCGCCGCCGCGTACCGGCTTCGATCGTCGGATCGCGCGCGCCAGCTGGTCGCCGATCTGGCCTTCGGCACCTATCGCGGTCGCGTAGCCGGCGACCTTTCCGGGGGGACACGCCAGAAGCTGAATCTCACGCTCGCGCTGATGCACGATCCGAGCGTCCTGTTGCTCGACGAGCCGTACCAGGGATTCGACTGGGAGACGTACCTCAGATTCTGGGATCTCGTCGACGATCTTCGAAACCGCGGGACGGCCATCGTCGTCATCAGCCATCTCGTCTTCGAGGAGAGCCGGTTCGACGCCCTCTACGACCTGGTCGACGGGAGCGCTTCCCGCAGGATGCCGGCGAAGGTGACGAGCTCGTGATACGGGACGCGGGAACCCCCCGCCATGGCCAGTTCCCCACGGCCCTTCGATTCTCGCTTCGAAACCAGACTCGCAACCGGATGGCTGCCATCTTGTTGGTGGCGTTCGTGCCGACCTGGTACCTGCTGATGATGGCGATGGTGCCGCACACTCCCCTATCCTTCAGGCTGTTCGCCACGGGCGCGCTGCAGCGGGTGGACGGCCGAGAGCTCACCTACATCACCGCCGGCCTGAACGCGTTGTCCCTGATCGTCGGGTTCGCGATCTTCGCGGCGGTGCGGCGCACGCTCGCGTTCGATCGCCGACTCGTCTCGGCGGGGTACCAGCAGCGAGCGCTGATCGGCGCGAAGTCCGTCGCCGCGGCCCTCGTCGCCTCCGCGGTCGCCATCTACGCGGCGCTGGTCCTGCTCGTGTTCTGGCGCCCCGAGCCGGTCGGCTGGCTGGCCATCGTGGCCGGGTTCGTGGTGGTGGCCACCACCTACGGCGCCTTCGGTCTGCTGTTGGGCGTGCTCGTCAAGGACGACCTCGAGGGGTTCTTCCTCATCATCATGGTGGGACTGTTCGACACGTTCCTGCAGAATCCCGTGGGCAACCCGCTGGCCAACAAGCCCGTCCTTCGGTACTTCCCGTCGTTCGGGCCGACCCAGTTCGCCGTTGGGGGCGCGTTCGGCCACCAGGGCCTGTGGGGATACCTCCTGTTTGGCCTCGCATGGGCGGCGGGGTTCGCGGCTGCGGGACTGATCATCTTTCGAGCGCGGACGCGAGTCTCCACAGTACGTGGGGAGGGCGAGGCGTCAATCGCGCGGGAACCCCGGGACCGAACCAGATCCGCTTGATCCCGAACGGTCCTCGAGGATGGCCTTGAGACGGCGCAGATCGCGTGTGGCAGGCCGGCGCACCGCAACCGACATCAGCGGGTCGGCCAGCCGAAGGATCCCCGAAGGCCCGCCCCGGTTGCGAAGCGCCATCCTGGTACCGCCGCCGGGAGCATCCGAGAAGGTATAGGTGGTCTGCATCGGAAAGGGACCCTCGGCCGTGCTCATCACAAGCCGCTCCCCCGGGACGATCTCCACGACCTCGTAGGTGTACGCCATCCGCCGACCGAGAAACCGCGCCTCGAACGCGATGCGCGAACCGACCTCGAGCGGGCCGGACGTCTCGGGGCGTGCCGAGACGATGTTGCGGTACCAGCGCGTCGCGTTGTTCGGGTCCGACGCGAACGCCGCGACCTCCGCGCGCGGGCGGCGGATCTCGACCTTGGTAAGGACATCGATCGTCATGGTCCCGGTCCGTCGGAGATCGATCTCAGGACCGCCGCCAGGTTGTCCAGGATCGAACCCCATCCACCGGCGTGCGGATCGACGTGCTCCGCCGGAAGCCACTCATGGGTCAGCACCAGGCGAGTCCCGGCGCCATCGGGCATGAGCTCCACCGTGACCACGCTCGGGCCTGCGCCCGTGTACGGCGAGATCCACGTGAACGAGAGCACCCTCGATGGTTCGATCCGGAGGTATTCGCCCCGATGCTCCAGGCGCATCCCATCGCCGATCATCGTCACGCTGAACCTGCCGCCCACGCGCACGTCGGCGACGACCTCGGCGACGCCCGTCGGCGAAAGCCACTTGGCCATCGACGGCGGATCGGTCCACTGCTCGAAGACCTCGTCGGGCGAGGCCTCGAACCTGCGCTCGATCCGCAACTCCGTCGGCTCGGCGGGCGCCCGGCCGGTCACCGCCGGCGACCCTCGCGCAGGTGCGCGTCGAGCGCGTCGAGGCGCGCGTCCCAGAAGGATCGGGTGGTGTCGATCCATTCGCTCGCTTCGACCAGTGGCATCGGGCGGAAGGACAGGAGGTGGTCTCGTCCAGCGACCCGTCTGGCGATGAGACCGGCAGTCTCGAGCGTGCGGATGTGCTTCGACGCCGCTGCCAGCGAGACGCGGAACGGCTCGGCCACGTCGGTGACCCGCAGGGGCCCGTCCTCCAGGAATTGGATCATCTCCCGGCGGATCGGATGGGCCAAGGCCGAATACGTGAGGTCCAGCGCCGTCGGGGAACGTTCAACCATGAAGTTGAACGATACACCTCCATCAGCCGCGAGCGGGACGTGTTCGATGAGCTGGACTGGATATCTCTCGGTGCGTAGCCTGCGCGTGTGGCCGGGGGGATGCGGGCCCGAATCGGGTTGGTCGTCACGCTCACGGCGATCGCCGCCGCGGGCTGCGGATCCGGTACAGGCGCGACCTCGTCACCAAGCCCGACGGTCACTCGAGCCAGCCCCTCGGTGACAGCCGACCCTCAGTGCCTCACCACCGCCGAGTCGATCGGCCAGATCAACCAGTCGCTCACCACGATCATGAACTCCTCCGCCCGCCGATCCCGCACGATGAAGAACAACCCGACGGGCATCGAGGCCCTGAACGTCAGCACGGCATCCAAGATCGCTGCGTTGCAGACCAAGCTCACGTCCCTGCCCCAGCTCGAGTCCCTGGCCGCGATCCAGCCGGCCATCGCCTCGGCCGCATCCAAGCTCGAGACGGCCGCGAAGGACTATTCGAAGGCCTACGTTCCCGCCAACCCTGCCCTGTACAACAAGGCCAACGCCTTGGTCACGGCCGCTCGGCAGCAACAGATCTCGGTGGCAGACGAGCTCGCGGCGAACCCCTGCGCAAGCTGACGGCGGTCGCTCGATCGCTTCTCGCAGCCCTGTTCGCCGGTCCGGCCTCCGGCGCGGCCCCGGCGCCCTCGCGCGTCTGGGCCGTTGGGAGCTTCGTCCCCCCGCAGGACCCGGATGAGGGGTCGCATGTCCTCGCAGAGGCCTTCAATGGGGTGGCGTGGCGAACAGTGCCGCCGGAGCAACCCCCCAACACACAGAGTGCCCTCGACGGTGTGGCCGTGGTCTCGGCCCGGGATGCGTGGGCCGTGGGCAACGTCAACATCGGTGGCGGGACGCTGATCGAACACTGGGACGGCACGGGCTGGACCATCGCTCCGTCTCCGCTCGTCTCGGGATCCATCAACTCGACGGACCTCGGCGATGTCGCCGCCGTCTCGGGAGACGACGTATGGGCGGTCGGCAGCAACCACGGTGGTCAGGGGACGTTGGTGGAGCACTGGAACGGATCGTCCTGGTCGCTGGTGGCGGCGCCGGATCCGACACAGATCCAACCGAGCCTGGCCGCGGTCGCCGCGGTGGGACGCAATGACGTGTGGGCGGTCGGGTCGTTCGGCAACCCGGGCGGGATCATCCCCTACTCGACGCTGGCCGAGCATTGGGACGGGCAGCGGTGGAAGGTGGTGTCGAGCCCGAATCAGAACTTCAGCAGCCTGCTCACCGGCGTCGCGGCGGTCTCCGCCAACGACGTCTGGGCGGTGGGGTTCACGCAGAACATCGACACCATCGTCGTCGGCATCCTGATCGAGCATTGGGACGGCGCGCACTGCACCGTCGTGCCCGGCCCGAGCCCCCGGATTCAGCCGACGCTGGAGGCGGTCAGTGCGATCGCCACCGACGACGTCTGGGCGGTCGGCGGCCGGAGCGACGACAGCGGCGCCTGCGTCCCCCTCATCGAGCACTGGAACGGCTCGCGCTGGAGCCAGATCCCGGCACCGGACGGCGTTGGCTGTCTGTCCGACGTCCACGCGGTGTCGTCGCAGGACGTCTGGGCCGTGGGGTCCGGCCCGCTCGGGTTCCAGGGCGGCACCATCCTTCATTGTGACGGGAGCTCCTGGAGCGTGGCGCCCGACCCGAGCGTCGGATCCCTCGCCGGGGTGGGCGCCGTTCCTGCGCACTGACGCGATCTGAGCGCCTCCGCCTCCACTGATCAGTGGATGGGCAGCGGGCGTCGTGACACCTAGCCTCGAACCGAACCCGGATCGGGGAAAGGAGACAGGCATGGCGGAGACAACGATCACGGATCGGGCAACGAGGAACGTCGAGCTCTTCACCAAGGGCTACGCCGCGTTCGGGGCGGGAGACCTGCAGACGGTGGAGGCCATGTTCGAGCCCGACGCGGTCTGGCACGCGCAGCGCCTTGGCACGCTCAGCGGGGACCACGCCGGTTGGCCAGCCGTCCTTGGGTTCTTCGGCCGGACCATGGAGCTCTCCGGAGGCACCTTCCGGGTGGCCGTCCAGGAGATCATGGCCAACGACGACGGCGCGGCCGTCGTGGTTCGTTCGACTGCCGAGCGGAACGGGAAGCAGCTCGACAGCCGGCAGGTCCACCTGTACCGCGTCCGCGGCGACCGGGTGGTCGAGGCCTGGCAGTTCGCCGGACCGGAGGCCGACGACTTCTGGTCGTAGGCATCCAATGGGCCCGGCCCGTCTTGCGACGGGCTGGGCCCGGGCCGGCCGTATCCTGGCGCGGTGCCCGAGCCAACCGCGGATCCGCGAGCTCGCGTTCGCCTCGCCGAGCTGCTCACCGCGCTCTCCCTGGTCAGCGACCTGGCCCGCGGACATCCCCCAAGCGAGGCCATGCGAGCGAGCGTGGTCGCGACCCGGCTCGCCCGACGGCTCGGGCTGGGCGAAGCCGACGTCGCCGACGCATACTGGGTCACGCTGCTGCGACACGTGGGCTGCACCGCCAGCTCACACGAGTACGCCGTGGCCCTCGGAGGGGACGACGTGGCCGCGCGTGGCCGCGGGGACATGGTCGACACGGCGACGCCGCGCGAGGTGATGGCGTACCTCTGGGAGCTCGCCCCGTCGGGACCGCTCGGGCGGCGGATCGTGGAGACCGCCTCCGTAGCCCGTCGCGCCAAGGCCGTCAGCGCCACGGGAGCCAGGGCCAACTGCGAGGTCGGGGCCCAGATGGCCAACCGCTTCGGGCTCGCTTCCGGTGTGGTCCAGGCCTTCGAGGACGTCTTCGAACGATGGGACGGCAGGGGGTCGCCCCGGGGTCGCCGCGGCGATGCGATTGCGCTGCCCGCGCGCGTCGCCGCGGTCGCCTTCGCGGCCGCGATGTTCGAGACCGCGGGCGGAAGCGAGGCCGCGGTGCAGGCCATCGGACGGTGGCGGGGCAGGGCGCTGGACCCCTCGATCGCCGCGACGTTCCTTCGGGAGTCCGGCGACATCCTGACCACACCGAGTGAGGGTGACGCCTGGGAGATCGCCGTCGATGCCGAACCCGAACCGACGCGGTTCGTCTCGGATCACGGGCTGGACGACGTGGCCGCCGCGTTCGCGCACGCCGTGGATCTCAAATCGGTGTTCCTCCAGGGCCACTCGTCGGGCGTCGCGTTGCTCGCGGAAGCGGCCGGGCGAGCGCAGGGTCTCCCCGAGACCGACGTCGCTACGGTTCGCAGGGCCGCGCTGTTCCACGATCTCGGCCGCGCCGGTGTGCCGAGCGGCATGTGGGAGCGTGCCGGGCCGCTCTCGCGAAGCGAATGGGAACTGGTTCGATTGCACCCGTATCACACCGAGCGGATCCTGGCGCGATCGCCTGCCCTGTCGTCGCTTGCGGCGATCGCCGGTTCCCACCACGAACGCCTCGACGGCTCCGGCTACCACCGCGGTGTGTCCGCGCCACAGCTCGGCGGGCCGGCCCGGATCCTCGCTGCGGCGGACGTCTACCACGCGCTGACGCAAGCCCGCCCGCACCGGCCCGCGCTGTCTCCCGAGGACGCGCGACGAGCGCTCGAGGCACTACCACTCGACCGGGCGGCGGTTGCCGCCGTCCTCGATGCCGCCGGCCAGCCGCACGATCGCGCCCGCTCCGCCCATCCGGCCGGGCTGACCGAACGGGAGGTGGAGGTGCTGCGTCTGCTGGCCCGGGGCCGAGCCGAGAAACAGATCGCGCGAGCCCTGTCGATCGCCCCCAGCACGGTTCACACCCACGTCGTGCACATCTACGAGAAGGCGGGCGTGTCGACTCGGGCGGCTGCGGCGATGTTCGCCATGGAGCACGGACTGGTGGGACCTCAGGGCTCCTGATCGGCACTCCTGGTTCGGGTCCGCGAAGCGGGAGGTCGATACCGAACCGTTAGGCCGAGGACGGCGGTCCCGCGGCGATCCGCGCTCGAACCTCACCCATGCGCTCGGCGCTGTGGTGCGGCTCCTCCCACCGGGTCTCGAGCCACCACGTGCTTCCGGCTTCCGCCCACGGCGCGACCATCGCCGCCGCAGCCGAGGCGTCGTCCGCCGGGGTCTCCCCTTCGGCGATCACGTCCAGGTTCGGATCCGCGCCGTGATCGAG
>DASXAQ010000038.1:0-14188 GCA_036406615.1 Actinomycetota bacterium
CCGTGGCCATGATGCCCTCCTTTCGTCCTTGGGCAGCAGCATGGCGGCGCCCCCGCAGGCTCACATGGGCCGGGTGGCCCCTTTGTGGCTGGGACTTTCCCGGCTCAGGTCCCGGGCGTGGTGGTGTGGCGGGCCAGATAGGCCGCGGCCTCGGCGCGGCGGGCCACCTCGAGCTTGGACAGGATGCTGGAGACGTAGTTCTTCACGGTCTTCTCGGCCAGGTGGAGCTCCTCGCCGATCTCGTGATTCGTCTTGCCGTCGGCCACCAGCGACAGGATGCGCTCCTCCTGGGGAGACAGCCGGGCCAGCTTCTCGTCCTTCATCAGATGCTTGCCCTTGCGAAGCCGGTCGAGGACGCTCGCCGTCACGGTCGGATCCAGCAGGCTCTTTCCCTCGCCCACGGCGCGGATCGCGCGCACCAGCTCCTCGGCGTTGATCTGCTTGAGCACATAGCCCGCGGCCCCGGCCATGATCGAGGCGAACAGGGCCTCGTCGTCGGCGAACGACGTCAGCATGAGCACCTTCGTGGCGGCCCGGCGGGCCCGGATCTCGCGCGTGGCCTCGATCCCGCTGCCGTCCGCGAGCCGTACGTCCATGACGACCACATCCGGGCGCGTTCGCTCCGCCTCGTCGATGGCCTCCTGGACCGAACCGGCCTCGGCCGCGACGACGATGTCCTCGGTGGCGGCCAACAGCGAACGGATGCCCGTGCGGACGACCTCGTGGTCGTCGACCAGCATCACGCGCAGGGGCACCGTCATGGCCAGATGCTCCCACCTGGATATGCCCCCGGACAAGCACGCCCCGCAAAGCTGCCCCGGCCGGAGGCGGTCACAGCTGGATCGAGACGCGCAGCGTCGTGCCCTCGCCGGATGAGGACACAAGGTCGAGGTCCCCGCCCATGGCCCGGGCGCGCTCGCGGATGTTCCGCAGGCCGTTGCCGGTTCCATCCAGCACCGTGACGTCGAACCCCGTCCCATCGTCGTCGATCTCCAGCAACGCACCGGTTGGTGTCCGTCGCAGGGTGAGCCGGACCGTCGTGGCGCCGGCATGCCTGCCGACGTTGGACAGGGCCTCACGGGTCAGCTGCACGACGTCGGCGGCCCGCGAGCCGAGCTCGGCCGCCACACCTTGATCGACGTCGGCGACGGTCACGACGCCGGTTCGTTCCTCGAAGTCGCCGGCGAGCGCGCGCAGCGCCTGATCGAGCTGGCGGTCGGCCAGGATGCCCGGGCGCAGGCCGAAGATGTAGTTGCGCAGGTCTCTGATGACGCGGTCCAGCTCTTCGACCGCCGCCTCGATGCGGCGGCCGAGATCGGGGTCGCCGGCAAGCAGCGCGGTGCCCTGCAGGCTCATTCCCACCGCGAACAGCGATTGGATGACCCCGTCGTGCAGCTCCTTCGCGATGCGCTCGCGGTCCTCCATGAGCACCAGGCGCTGCAACTCGGCCCGGGCCCGACCATATTCGAGGGCGATGGCAGCTTGCTGCCCGAAGGCCTCCACGATCTCGACGTCCTCGGGCGAGAAGACGCGGCCGCCTCGGGAGTTCGCCACCATCAGCGTTCCGAGGGCTCGGTTGGACGCGACCATCGGTACGAACATCGCGGGGCCGACGTTGCCCAGCCGGACCACCGGCTGATGGGCGCGCTGCTCGGACGCGGCATCGGCGGTGAGCACCGTGGCAAGCGTCCGCATGACGGTGCCGGAAATGGAGTCCTCCGCACGGAACGTCATCCCGCGGAGCTCGTCGGCATGAAGTCCGGACGTGACGCGCAGGCTGACGCGGATGCCGTCCGGCTCGGCCACCGCGATTGTCGCAAGGTCGGCGTCGACCAGCTCACAGGCCCGGTCCGCCACCAGCTGGAGCGTGGTCCCGGAGTCGGCCGCCTCCAGCACGGAGCTCGAGATCTCCCTGGCCGCTTCGAGTCGCCGGCCTCGATCCAGCGCTTCCCGGTACATCATGGCGTTGGCGACGGCGACGCCGGCCTGGCTCGCCAGCAGGACCAGGTCGCGTTCGTCCTCGGCCGTGAACTCGTCCGCTCCCTCTTTCTGGGTGAGGTAAATGTTTCCGAAGACGCGGCCGAGCGCCGTCAGCGGCGCGCCAAGGAACGATTGCATCGCCGGGTGGTTCGCGGGGAAGCCGACGGATCGAGGGTCGTCGGCGATGCGGCGCAGCCGCAGTGGCTTCGCCTCGCGTATCAGCACGCCGAGGATCCCTCCGCCGGTGGGGTAGTGCCCGATCGCGCGCTTGGTGTCGTCGTCGATCCCAGTGGTGATGAACTGGGCGATGCGTCCGTCGGAGCCCAGAACGCCGAGTGCCCCGTAGCGCGCGCCCGTCAGCTGCATGGCGAGGTCGACGATCCGCTGCAGGACGACGGGCAGCGAAAGCTCGGAGCTGAGGGCGAGGCCCGCTTCGAGCAGCAGGTCGCGGCGGTCACTCCCGGAGGCCATTCGCGGGGCCGAGCGTATCATCGGGCCGATCGGCCCGGCCAAGCAGGGCCCATCGGCGGTCCGCGCGTAGCGCACGGGGTCGATGCTTGGTGGCATGTTCGTTCGCGCGTTCGCCGATGTCCCGCTGCCCTTCGAGGCGGTCGAGGAATCGCTGCTGGCCGGACCCGAGGTATGGGTGCCGGGTGCGGCCGAGCGGGCCAGCGCGACGGGCTCGGCCCTGCTGGCCGAGGTCGGGTTCGACGTCGAGGACGTTCGGATCGGCAAGTCCGTGCAGATCGAGCTTGGTGCTCCTTCGCGGCTGGGCCCGTCGACCTTGCTGCCGATGACGTGGCGAGCAACCGGCCCGCGGGGGCTGTTCCCCGTCCTGGAGGGGGACCTCGAGGTGGCGGGGCTCGGCGCGGAGCGGACGCAGGTGGCGGTGAGTGCCCGCTACCGGCCGCCGCTCGGGGCCGTCGGCCGCATCGCCGACCGTGCGCTGCTGCACCGCATCGCGGAGGCGACGGTCAAGGACTTCGTGGACCGGGTTGCCCTCGCGATCCAGGAGCGCACGCCGGCCATCGACGCGTCGGCTTCGTAGGCGTTCTTCTCGCGGTGCCCCTCAGGCCTGTGCTGCGCGCGCCTTGCTGCGTGCCTTCACGATCGCGCGGATCGTGAGCAGCGCGGTCGCCGCGAGGATCTGCGCGCCCATGATGACGCGGTTGACGTCGACCGCCGGGCGCCATGTGACCGTCCCGTCCTTGATGACGTAGGCGCCCGCCGGCCGGGCCGACAGGCCAAATCCCGTGCCCGATCCCTTGCCGCCGACTCCATCCTGGTCCTGGCCCTCGCCGCCGCCGCCCCCGGCGCCGCCGCCGACCTTCGCCGCGGGGATGACCGTCACGCCGTCCTTCTCGATCGGGTCCCCGAACACGCGCTTGACGCTGATGGCGTCCCGGGCCTGGGAAACCACTTCCTGCACGTCCATCGCGACCTCCCTTCGATGGTGAGCGTGCCCTCGTGGTCACCCTACTCCGCGAAGGGTGAACGCACGCACGGCCTGGCCTGCGCACGGTATGGGTGGGTCGCCGACGCGAGCGAAGGTCAGGCGCGCCTCGCGGCCGGGGGCAGCTCGGGCGAGGCGGGTTCGATCCGCACCCGGACGTCCACGATCACGGCGCCGTGCTCGTGGACGACGACGGGATTGCAGTCCATCTCCGCGATGGCGGGATGCGCTTCCACGAGCGCGCTGACGCGAAGCAGGACGTCCTCCAGGGCCGGAACGTCGGACTTCGGCGCACCGCGATATCCGTCCAGCAGCGGGAACGTCGCAAGCGATCGCACCATGTCCGCCGCGTCGTCATCGGTCAGTGGCGCCAGCCGAACGGCGATGTCCTTCAACAGCTCCACGGCGGCGCCCCCCGCCCCGCAGGCGACGACCGGACCGAAGGTCGGATCGTGCACGACCCCGACGAGCATCTCGACTCCCGATGGGACCATCGGCTGGACCACGTAGCCGCGGAGCGCGTAGCCCGCGCGTTCGACATCGCGCGCCATCGCTCGCGCGGCCGCGTCCACGTCGGCGGCGTTCGTGAGCGACAACCGAACGCCTCCGACGTCGGCCTTGTGGACGAGACCCTCGGCGACGGCCTTGAGCACGACGGGCCCCCGGATCGCGTTTGCCGCATCGATGGCTTCCTCGGGTGTCGACACCAGACGTGTGGTCGCCAGCGGGAGGCCGTAGCACGACAGGAGCCGAGTCACCTCGGCGGGAGAAAGCCAGCGGGGCCCGTCCGACAGGGCCGAGGCCACGATGGCGACCGCCTCGTCGCGTCGAACGCCGGTGAACTCGGGCAGCCGGCCTTCGCGCCGCTCACGCCAGCGATTCCAACGGGCTGCCCGCACCAAGGCTCTCGCCGCATCCTCCGGGAAGGCGTACGTGGGGATCCGCCGCTCCTGCTGATCCGGGGCTTGCTCCTGAAGTTGGCCGGGCGCGCCCGCGCTCGACATGAAGACGGCGAGCACGGGAATGCTGCCGTGCAGCCGGTCCACGGCGCGGCGGATCTCGCGGGCGACGTCCTCCGCGCGCGTCACCAGTGGCGGCACGAAGATCACGATCAATGCGTCGAATGCGGGCGCCATCGCGTCGATCGCCCGGCCGAAGCCTTCGGCCGTGGCCGAGGCGATCATGTCCACGGGGTTGCCGAACGACGCCTCGGGCGGCAGGAATGCGGCCAGGGCCTCCCGGGTCGCGTCGGGCAGCGCCGCCACGTCGAGGCCACCCGCCTCGCACGCGTCCGCGCACAGGATGCCGGGGCCGCCGGCGTTCGTCAGGATGCCGATGCGGTGCCCGCGGGGAGGCGGCTGCTCCGCCAGCAACAGCGCGACGTCGAACATCTCGGGCAGGGAATCGGTTCGAATGACACCTGCCTGGTTGAACAGCGCGTCCACGGTGACGTCGGAGGCGGCCAGCAGCGCCCCGGTGTGCGACGACGTCGCGCGCGCGCCGGCCGCGGATCGCCCGCTCTTCACCGCGACGATGGGCTTCGTCCGGCCGACCCGGCGGCTGATGCGCCCGAACGTCCGCGGGTTACCGAACGATTCGAGGTACAGCAGGACGACCTCGGTGCGGGGATCGGTCTCCCAGTAGCGAACGAGGTCGTTGCCGGAGATGTCCGCCTTGTTTCCGACGGAGACGAACGAGGAGAGCCCGAGCCCGCGCACGTTCGCGTAGTCCATCACCGCGAGTCCCAGCGCCCCGCTCTGCGACAAGAATCCGACGTTGCCCGGGGCGGGGAACAACGGGGCGAACGTCGCGTTCAGGAGGGCCCGCGGATCGGTGTTCATGACGCCCATACAGTTCGGGCCCACGAGCCGCATGCCGGCCTCGCGGCACACGTGCGTGAGCTCGTCCTGACGGCTCCGGCCGTCGGGTCCCGTCTCGGCGAAGCCGGCGGAGATCACGACCAGCGATCGAACACCGACCTTCGCGCATTGGCGGGCGACGTCGACGACGCCGGCCGCCGGGACGACGACCACGGCCAGGTCCACCGGCTGTGGCGTGTCCAGGACGGTCGGCCAGGCGCGAACCCCCTGAACCTCGTCGGCATGAAGGTTGATGGGATACACGGGACCGGGAAATCCGGCCTCGACGATGTTGTGGAAGACCTCCCCGGCGATCGTCCCACGATCGCGGGACGCGCCGACCACGGCGATCGACGACGGCGACAGAACGGCTCGCACGGCCGCCTCGGCGGAAATCTGGTCGCGCCGGTCGAAGCGCTCGAGCGCCTCCGGCGAAAGCGATGTGGGGATCTCGACGTCGATCCAGCCCGGCGATGCGTGCATCGATGGCCGAAATCCGCTCTCGCGAAACACCTCGACCATCCGATGGTTCTCCGGCATGACCTCCGCCACGAACTCGTCGATGCCGTGTTCCTGCGCCGCCTGCGCCAGGTGCGCAAGCAGGATCGTGCCCAGGCCGCGTCCCTGGAACTCGTCGGCCACGGCGAATGCCGCCTCTGCCCGATTGGCCGGCATCCGGATGTAGATGGCGTGGCCGACCACGCGCGGTTCCAAACCCGCCTCTGCCACGAGGGCGAACCGGTCGACGTAGTCGACGTCGACCGAACGTTCCGCCTCGCGCTCGAGGTTGATCGAAGCGGAAAAGAATCGGAACGCCCGCGATTGCCGGGACAGGCCCTGCAGGAAGTCGCGGACGGCGGAGAGATCGCCCCGGCGAACGGGACGAACGTGCACCGTTGAGCCGTCGCGCAGCGCGACGTCCGTCTCGCGATGCGAGGGGTAGCCGACCTCCCTGGTCCCCCCGGGCGTGTGGCCCGCGCCCACGCGCGTCATCCTAGCGAGCCGGCGCGGCCTGCCGGGAGATCACCTCGGTCGAGATAGCGGACCGGTCGCCGCTTCCCCGTCGTCGATTCCGGCCGCGACGGCTGCGAGCTCCTTCGGAGGCGCGGTGGAATCGGCCGCCGGTGTCCGGGCGTTGACCGGGACCGCATGCCGCTGTGGACGAAGCCCGGAAGTGAGCCCGCGCAACACGACCAGGAAGAGCACGATCGCGGCGGTCGCGACGTACGTCCACCACATGGCCGGGCGGGCCGTGTCCGTCCCGGCGAAGACGCCGTGGACCATGGCCAGGATGAAGGCGGGCACCGTGAGCAGATGCAGCCGCCGCCACCAGGTGGGCCCCACGTGCTTTCGCGTCCACGAGGATGCGAGCACGATCACGACCGAGTACATCGCCAGCACGCCGAACGCGGTGGCCACCGGCAGATACGCGCTGTGGAGTGGGATCAGCACGTCCAGCGGATGGAACCTGACGAACGTATCGAGCAGCAGCCCGCCGAGATGAATGCCGAGCAGGAGCAGCGCCACGGTGGACACGAACTGGTGCACCGACACCGACGTGGCTTTCGAGACCTTCTTGCCGAACACCGAGGTGGTTGCGATCAGACCCCAGGCCACCGAGGCGAACAGCATGAGGTAGGCGCCGATGCCGGCAGCGCGAAGCACGATCCAGGTCGTCACGCCGGGGCACCTTCCGTCTGGCATGCGTCCATGCTCACCACGACGTGGCCGTCGTCGTACACGAGTGCGGCGGGCACCTCGTTCAGGACTGCCTCGCCGCCCAGCAAGGCCCACTTCGAGCGGACCTCTGCCTCGGCGCAGGTCGGCCCCCAGGCCGTGGCCTGGACCACGCCGGTGTCGGCGGGAGCCCCCGTGCGCGGGTCGATGAGGTGGTGCCGGCCGGGGCCCCACGCGCGGACCGTCACCGAGGAGGTGGCCAGCGCCCCGTGCTCGAGCCGAAGCCGAAGGATCTCGGCCGACGGGTCGCGGGGATCCTCCACGCCGATCTCGACGCCGCCGGGTGGCAGGACTTCGCCGGCCATACGCAGGTCTCCTCCGGCGGCGACGAGCGCCCACTGCAGGCTGCGAGCCGCCTTGCGTGCGGCCCGGTCGGCCGTCCACCCTTTCGCGATGCCTCCGAAGTCGAGCGAAACCTCTTCGGGCATGTGCAGCACGTCGCCCTCGAGTTCGACCTCGCGCCAACGCCCACAGGGAACCGGCGGGTTCAATGCAAGCCGCCCGCCGGCGATGACCTCGTCGAAGTCCCGGTCGTAGCCCACGGCGAGCAGTGCGGGAAGGATCGTGGGGTCGAAGAGGCCTTCGGTTCGTGCTGCGGCCTCCAGCGACAGGCGAAGCACCTCTGCGAACGCGCGTGAGACCCGGGTCGGGGTGCCGGCCCGAGCGTTGACGCCCGACAGTTCGCTCGCATGCGTGAAGCGCGTGAACCGCCCGTCCATCCGGGCGAAGACCCGCTCGACCTTTCGGGCCGCACCCGCGAAGGTGCCGTCCGCCGCATGGCTGCCCGGGTCGACGGCGCCGAGCAGGGTGACGTCGGTCCCCATCGAGCGGAACGCGTGCCGGCGCGCGGGCGAGGTGGACGTTGCCGGTCTCATGGGTGGGGCGTGCCTCCCGTCGAGGCGACGGGCGCCGACGCGGGCGCGGGGACGACGATGACGCCGCCGGGCTGAGCGCCGGCTCCGCCGCCGCTCGCCGGGGCTTGCCGGGTGATCACCTTGCGGACGATGTGGTGCACGATCACGGTGCGCGGCTGCTGGGGTGTTTGCGCCGCGGGTGTCGCTGGGACGGCCCGGGGCGCGACTGCGAGCATGGCACCGGGCGCGAGGAAACTGATCCCCCCTCCCACCCAGGCAAGCGCGCGCAGGGAACCCTTCGACATCCGCCGCTTGCGATCTGCGGCCTTGCGCGGGCGGATCGGAGGCGACGTCGACGCGCGCTCAGTCATCGCCGCCCTCGAATTCGTCGTCGCTTCCGGTGGCAGCGGATGAGCCGCCGGTCTGGGCAAGGGGCGGCCCCGACCCTGTCGCCCCGGCGCCCCGGACGACGCGAACCGGTGCGCCTCCGAGTTGGGAGCCGGACTTCTTCGTGACACGCACGGTGGTCGTGACGGTGCGGACCTGCACCGCGGGCCTGATGGAGGGAACAGCCGTCGCCGACCCCGCCTGGACGTCGACGTGGGCCGCGTAACCGGCCACGCCCGAGACCATCGCGCCGGCGACGCCACCGGCCAGGGCGACTGCGGTTCGTTTGTTCATCTCATACCTCCTCGGGTCTGCGTCCTCGTCATGCGACACACGGTACGAGCGAACGTTTCAGCAGGTCGTTAGACAATCGGAAACTCCGAGTTCAGATTCGGTAATGAATTGGGTCACGCGACGCGTGACGCCGCCCCGGGGGTCAGTCCGTCGCGGTCGTGCGCTGCGCGGCGCCGCGAAGCGCCAACGAACGCGTCCGCTCGGCGAGTTGCGCCAAGCTGCTGGACGTGGCCGGCTCGACCGGTCGCGGGTCGCGGAGATTGGCCGCCCCCGTCGGCAGGCCTTCGAGGTCGAATTCGAAGACCGCCCGGGCGGCATCGATAGCCTCGCGCGGCGACGGCGCGGGCTCGGTGCGCCTCCCGCCGACCATGACGGGCCGCAGCAGCGGCTCGGCGCCCGGCGGGGGGGCCTCGTCGCGCAGGCCGATCACGTCGACGCCGCCGGACGAGCGAAAGACCTGCTTCGCGCCCGGCGCGGACACCTTCTGCGGTGACAGCTTCAGCACCGGCCGCCCATCGAACTCGACGAGCTTGTACGCCGTGTCGAGGAACGGCGCGTCCGCGGAGACGCCCATGCGCGTGCCGACGCCGAACGCGTCGATGGGCGCGCCCGCGCGGACCAAATCGTCGATGGCGAGCTCGTCCAGGCCGCCGCTGGCGAAGATCCCAACGCCGGGGAGGCCGGCGTCGTCCAGCATCCCGCGAGCCCGCCGCGCGAGCGCCTCGAGGTCGCCGCTGTCCAGGCGGATGCCGAGTCGGTCGGTCAGGCCGAGCTCGCGGATCACCGCGATGACGGTGCGGATCCCCTCTTCCGTATCGAACGTGTCCACCAGGAAGGTCGTCCGCGAGGGGAAGTCCTGCGCGAACGCGCGGAAGGCGTCCGCCTCCGTCGGGAAGGCCTCGACGTAGGAGTGAGCCATCGTCCCCGCGGCGGCCAGGCCGTACCGGCGCGCGGCCTCGACGTTGCTGGTCGCGACGAAGCCGACGATCGCCGACGACCGGGCGACGGCCATCGCGGCGTCCACTCCTTGCGTGCGGCGAAACGAGAAGTCCACCAGGTCCTTGCCCGAGGCGGCGATCCGGCAGCGGGCCGCCTTCGACGCCACCGTGGTGTCGAACGTGACCAGGTTCAGCAGCACGGTCTCGACGAGCTGTGCCTCGGCGATCGGCGCGGTCACTTCGAGCAGCGGCTCGCCCGCGTGCACGATCCTGCCCTCGGGTACCGCCCACACGTCGCCGGTGAACCGGACTCGCGCGAAGGCGTCGAGCGTGACGTCGTCGAACGCGAGCTCGTCTCGCAGGTACGCAAGGTCGTCGTCCTCGAACCGGAAGGTCTCCAGGAAGTCCAGGCACTCCTGCAGGCCGGTGGCGACCAGGAAGCCCCGGGACGAAGGCAGCCGCCGGACGAACAGGCTGAACGTGCCGGGCTGGGTCATGCCTCGGCGCAGGTAGCTCGAGGCCATGTTCAGCTCGTAGAGGTCGGTGTACAGCGCCCCGGTCATCTTCGCGGAGCCTACCTGCACCGAGGACCGGGGTCATCGCGGGTGCCGGTCCGGATGGCCCGGATCCGACGGGCCGTCCGCCCCTGATCGGCACCGTTCGCGGCTGCGAGCCTTCCCGGGTGAGAGGGCGACAAGGAGGTTGCCGTGGCCGAACCGAACGACACGCTGTCGCTGATCCTGTTCTCGGGTACCGATGACAAGCTGACCGCGTCCGCCGTCTTGGCTGCCGGTGCCGCCGCCATGGGCCGAAAGGTCAACGTCCTGCTCCAGTACTGGGCGCTCGAGGCGTTTCAAGCCGGTCATCCGCGCAAGGACCACGGCGTCACCAAGGACGCGGAGCCGGAGGGGGCCACCCTGCTCGGGATGATGGCCGAGAGAGATGGCGTGCAGCACTGGAGCGAGACGCTCGCGCAGGCGAAGGACATCGGCGAGGTCCGCGTGCACGCATGCGCGCTCTCCATGGACCTGTTCGGCTTCACGATGCACGACCTGGATCCACTCGTCGACGACGTCGAGGGCGTGGCGAGCTTCATGCTCGAGGCGACCGGCGCCATTGTCTTCATCTGAGGAGGTGCGGAACATGACCGTGGCACAGATCGATCGCACGATCGACGCCCGGGGGATGGCGTGCCCGGGCCCGCTGATGGCCTTGATCGGCGCCGTTCGCGAGGAGTCCGTCGGCGCCGTGATCGAGGTGCTGTCGAGCGACGAGGGCTCCAGGACCGACATCCCCGCCTGGGTGGCCAAAGCAGGGCACGAGCTCGCGGCGGTCGAGGTGAAGGACGGGTTTGCGAGCTTCGTCGTTCGAAAGACGCGGTGACCCCGTGGCCGCCCGCGTCGTCGTGCTCGGCGGTGGGGTCGGTGGAACGCTCACCGCGAACCTGCTTTCGCGAGCGCTCGGTCGCGACGCTCACATCACGGTCGTCGACCCATCGGGCATGCACGTCTACCAGCCGGGCTTCCTGTACGTGGCGCTCGGCCAGGCCAACGGCCGCTGGCTCGCGCGGGACGAACGAACCCTGCTGCGATCCGACGTCGAACTCGCCGTCGAACGCGCCGAGCGGATCGATGCCGCCGGGCGGACCGTCACCTTGGCTTCGGGCGGCTCGCTGCCGTACGACTACTTGGTGCTCGCGACGGGGGCGCGGCTGGTCCCGGAGCAGGTGCCGGGGATGCTCGAGGGGGCGCACCACTTCTACTCGCTGGATGCTGCGCAGCGGCTTCGTGAGGCGCTCCGAGGCTTCACCGGCGGCCGGATCCTGATCGGAGTCGCAGGGATCCCCTACAAGTGCCCGCCGGCGCCCGTCGAGTTCGCGATGATGCTCGAAGAGTACCTGCGCCGGAAAGGGATTCGCCGACAGTCGGCGGTCACCTTGCTCTCGCCGATCAACCGGGCTCTCACCGTGGAGCCGGCGTCGAAGTTGGTCGAGCCGCTGATGCGCGAGCGAGGCATCGACATCGCCACGTTCTTCAACGCCGAGGCGGTGGACGCCTCGGCCGGTTCGGTCACCTCGTTGGAGGGAGAGAAGGCCGAGTACGACCTGCTCGTGCTGGTCCCGCCGCACCGCGGCCAGCCGGTGATCGAGGAGTCCGGGCTGGGTGACGCGGGCGGGTGGGTGCGCACCGACCGCGCCACCCTCGGGGTCGACGGCGCGGACGGCATGTTCGCGCTGGGCGACGCAACCAACCTCCCGATCAGCAAGAGCGGGTCGACCGCGCACTTCGAGGCGCCCGTGGTCGCCAGCCGGATCGCATCGCTCGTGCGAGGCACCGCTCCGAAAGCGAACTACGGCGGGCGCGTCATGTGCTTCCTGGAGACCGGCGGCGGCCGCGCCACCGCGCTTCGTTTCGACTACGAGCACCCCCCGGTCCCGCCCGCGCCCTCACGCTTCTGGCACGCCGCCAAGTGGATGTTCAACCGCTTGTACTGGGAGACCGTCCCGCAGGGACGCATCCCGGACGAGCTGATGAGGAGGTCCGCATGAACATCGTCATCGCCAAGACCCTCGACCTCAAGGGCCTGGTTTGCCCGCTCCCGATCGTCAAGACCGCCCAGGCGATGAAGGAGCTGAAGGCGGGGGAGGTCCTGGAGGCGCTCGCCACGGATCCCGGATCCGTCCCCGACTTCATGGCGTGGTGCACGTCGACGGGTAACGAGCTGATCGAGCGGACCGAGCAAGACGGCATCCACCGCTTCCTCGTTCGCAAGCGCTGAAGGAGGGGACCATGGCTACCAAGCAAGCGGAGCTGGAAGCTCTCCCCGAGCACGACCATCCGCACACCCCGCATCGGAAGCTGGTGATCATCGCCTGGAGCGGCGATCTCGACAAGGTGTGGCCGCAGATGATCCTCGCGACCACCGGCGGTGCGATGGGGATGGACACGACGGTGTTCTTCACGTTCTGGGGGCTGTTCTCGCTCGTGAAGCAGGATGTGCGCGTCACGGGCGACAACTGGATGCAGAAGATGGTCGCGTTGATGGATCACCCCGGCATGGAGCACCTGAAGCTCGGCAAGATGAACTTCGCCGGCGCCGGCCCGAAGATGATGCAGCACCTCGCGAAGCAGCACGACGTGGCGAGCCCCGCCGAGTTGCTCGAGATGGCGCGGGACCTGGGCGTGAAGCTCGTGCCCTGCCAGATGACCATGGACCTGCTCGGGCTCAAGCGCGAGGACATGATCGACGGGCTGGGCGATCCCGTCGGAGCCACCACCATGCTGCTCGAGGCACAGGACGCCATCACGCTGTTCATCTGACCGGAGCGGTGGGAACCGTCGGGGAATCGATCGTCGCGGCGGGGCGTTAGCCTGGAGCGTATGGCTTCGACCCGCGCCCCCAGCCGACGCGGGAGCGCCCTGTCCGTCGATGCCGCCCTGATGGCCGTCGCGATCATGTGGGCGGCCACGTTCGTCACGTTCAAGGTCGCCTGGCGCGACGTCGACCCGGTGGCCTTCACGGGGATCCGGTTCGCCCTGATGGTGCTGTTCTCCGTGGTCGTGCTCGCGGCCGCGCGCGGGCACCGGTTCCCGGACCCGGCGGATGCTCCTCGGCTGATCGCGGCGGCGCTGTGCGGCTACTTCCTGTACCAGCTCGGGTTCGTGCTGGGGCTGTCGCGCACGTCGGCATTGGCCGGGGCGATCCTCATCTCGACCCACCCGATCTTCGCGGTCATGTACTCGTGGATCGGCCGTCGCGAGCGCCCGGAGCCGATGCAGGTTGCGGGCGTGGCGCTGGGATTCTTCGGCGTCGCGGTCTTCCTGCAGTTCTGGGACGCGTTCGGGGCGGCGCAGCTCGGCGACCTCTTTTCCCTCGGCGCGGCCGCGGCGTTCGGCGCGTACGGCGTGCTCAACCAGCCGCTCGGCAAGCGGTATCCGACCAGCCGGCTGATGGCCTGGGAGCTGATCGTCGGCGGCACGCTCACCACTCTGATCGCCGTGCCGGCCATGCTCCACCAGGACTGGGCCGCCGTGAGCGGCCAGTCGTGGCTGATCATCGTGTACGCGACGGTGGGGCCCGTGTATCTGGCGTACGCGATGTGGAACTGGGCGATCCGCAAGCGCGGCATCGCCCGCACGGTCGTGTACGGCTTCCTGGTCCCGGTGCTCGGCGGCGCGATGGCGGTCGTGTTCCTGAACGAGCACGTCACGCCCTCGGAGGTCGTCGGCGCGCTGCTCGTCGTCGCCGGCCTGGTGGTGACCCGCCTGCCCCGCAGGGCCGCTCGTGAGGTCACGGCTCAAGCGGTGGAGGCTCCGAGCGTGGCCCCCGCCGCCTCCGCCGAGATCTAACGCGCGTCGGCGCTGCAGTTCGACGATTTACCTCGCGGCGAGATCGAATTCTTCGCGAAAATGGGTTTTGTTCGCCCTCCTTCTGGATAAGCAACGCGAAATAGTGCCGCGGCGCTCGGTCGCGGCTCGCCCGAGGGAGGGAGGCAGCATGGCCGAAGACACGCGTGGACTCGGCCCCGCCATCGCGGATCCTGCGCCGCTTGGGCTCGGCGCGTTCGCCCTGACCACGTTCGCCCTGAGCGTCGCCAACGCGGGATGGTCCTCGGGCTCCGAATGGGTGGCGCTGGCCTTCTTCTACGGCGGGCTCGCACAGTTCGCCGCCGGCATGTGGGAGTTC
>DASXAQ010000039.1:0-12551 GCA_036406615.1 Actinomycetota bacterium
CTGGAGGAGATGCCGGCGACGCGTGAGGCGCTGGGTGAGGGGGAGATCTCCGGGTCGTCGGTCAGGGTTCTGGTCGGTGCCCATGACTCGAGCCCGGAGCCATTCGACGAAGCCGAGCCGATGCTCGTGGATGCCGCCAAGTCGCTGACGCACCGGGAACTGTCCTACGCCGTCAGGTATTGGCGCCAGGCGGCCGATGCCGCACGAGCCGAGCGCGCAGCCGACGAGCAGCACGACCAGCGGCGGCTGTCGGTGTCGGCCACGGCCTTCGGGATGGTCCGGGTCGACGGGGACCTGGACCCGGAGACGGGGCAATCGATGATCACCGCGCTCCGGGCGGTCATGGACGCGGAGGCGCGTGCGGGAGGCGCCGTGGATCCGCGAACCCCGGGGCAGCGCCGGGCCGATGCGCTCGGGGAGATCTGCCGGCAGTGGCTGGACGGCAAGGACCGTCCTGCCGTTGCCGGGGAGCGTCCGCACGTGACGCTGACGGTCGGGCTCGAGGCTCTGAGTGGGGAGCGCGCCAGCGGGGCCGGCTCCCGGGCCGTTCCATCCGCGCCGTGTGCGCTGCAGGACACCGGGCCGGTGACGCCTGAGACAGCGCGGCGGATCGCCTGTGACGCGTCGGTGGCTCGGATCGTGCTCGGGCCACGCTCAGAACCGCTGGACGTGGGAAGGAGAACGCCGGTCGTCCCGGCCGGGATGCGGCGGGCCGTGGTGGCCCGAGACGGCCACTGCCGGTTCCCGGGATGCGATCGTCCCGAGAGCTGGTGCGACGCGCACCACGTGGTGCACTGGGCAGATGGCGGGGTCACCGGGCTTGGCAACCTCGTGCTGATGTGCAGGCGCCACCATCGGATGGTCCACGGCTCGGGTGGGTTCCGGCTGGCGCTGGAGGGCGGCGAGCCTGTGTTTCGACGGTGCGACGGGTCGGTCCTGGAGGATCGGGCGCCGCCGTAGCTGCTCAAACCTGGCCGCTGGCCCCAAAAGGGGTTCTTGACGACTCTCGTTGCCGCCGCCTAGGCTTGGTCTGGTGTTGCGCTATACGCAAGAGGGACGTGCATTGAGCAACAGTCAGGGGTCGGGCGTCCAGTCGGTGGGACGGGCGATCACGATCCTGGAGCTGCTGGCCGACAGCGACGGGGAGCTCGGGGTGACCGAGCTCGGACGGCGGCTGGGGGTACACAAGGCAACGGCGTCGCGCCTGGTCGCCACGCTGGCCGACCACGGGCTGGTGGAGCGGAACCCCGTGACGGACAAGTACCGGCTGGGGTTCGGCCTGATCCACCTCGCCGGTTCCGCGGCGTCGGGCATGGGGCTGCTGCGCGAGGCCCGGCCGGTCCTGGAGGACCTGGCGGAGCGAACGCTCGAGACGGTCAACCTCGCGGTCCTCGACGGCGACGCCGTGCTGAACGTGGACCAGATCACGTCGCCCCGCACCGTCGCCAGCCGCAGCTGGGTCGGGCGCCGAACCCCCTACCACTGCACGGCCAACGGCAAGGTGCTGCTCGCGTATCTGGACGAGGGGGCACGTGAGCGGCTGCTGTCGATGCCGCTGGCGGCGTTCACGCCCAACGCCATCACCGACCCGGACGCGTTGCGGACGCAGCTGGCCGAGGTGCGGGCGCGCGGCTTCGCCCGAACGGTCGAGGAGCTCGAGGAAGGTCTGAACGCCGTCGCCGCACCCGTCCGGCGCGCCGACGGCGAGGTCATCGCCGCGGTCAGCGTCGCGGGCCCGGCGTTTCGCATGCGCGCGGGCGACCTGCCGCGCATCGCCCGGCTTGCGCTGGACGCGGCCGCGTCCATCTCCCGCCGGATGGGTTTCGTCGAAAGGAGGCACTCCGTTGGCGGTTGAGCCGAACCCGGGGATCCTGCTGTACACGCGGATCCGAAAGTCGCCGTACTTCTACGCGTCGCGCGAGCACGGCGTGAAGCGCTACAGCGTCTACAACCACACGTTCCACCCGCGCCACTACGGCGACCCGGTCGACGAGTACTGGCACCTGCTGAACCACGTCACGATGTGGGACGTCGGCGTCGAACGCCAGATCGAGATCTCGGGTCCCGACGCGTTCCGGTTCACCAACATGATGGTGCCGCGCGACATGAACACGTGCGCCGTGCGCCAGGCCAAGTATGTGTTCGTCACCGCGCCCGACGGCGGGATCATCAACGACCCGGTGCTCCTGCGGCTGGAGGAGAACAAGTTCTGGTTGTCGCTGGCCGACAGCGACGTGGGCCTGTGGGCCCAGGGCCTGGCCTACCACTCCGGCATGGACGTGAGCATCAAGGAGGTGGACGTCGCGCCCGTGCAGATCCAGGGCCCGAAGTCGAAGGGGCTCATGGCCGACCTGTTCGGCGAACAGATCCTGGACATCCCCTACTACTGGATGTCGCAGGACCTGACGCTGAACGGCATGGACGTTGTGGTGTCGCGCACCGGCTACACCAGCGAGCTCGGGTACGAGATCTACCTTCGCGACGCGACCCAGAACGGCGTCAAGCTCTGGAACACGGTCCTGGAAGCCGGTGCGGCGCACGACCTTCGCGTGATCGGGCCGTGCCACATCCGGCGCATCGAGGGCGGCATCCTGGCGTTCGGGTGCGACATCTGGTACGACACGAACCCCTTCGAGGTCGACATGGGCTACACGTGGATGGTCGACCTGGACCAGGAGGACGACTTCGTCGGCAAGGAGGCCCTGGCCAAGATCAAGGCGGAGGGGCCGGCCCGCAAGCTGGTCGGCATCGAGATCGAAGGGCCGAACGTCGGCACGTACATCGACAGCGAGATGGTGGACGTGTATCCGGTCTTCCGAGGCGACGCCCAGGTGGGCACCGTCACGTCCGCGTGCCACTCACCTCGCCTGGACAAGAACATCGGGTTCGCCATGCTGCCGATCGAGTACGCCGAACCGCTCGGGCAGGAGTTCCAGGTCGAAACCCAGCACGGTCGATACCGGGGCGTGACCGTCGAGAAGCCGTTCATCGACCCGAACAAGGAGATCCCCAAGCAGTGACGAACGCCGGCGGATTCCGGTCGCCGGCCGGCCTGCTTGCCCGGCCGCGGTTCGAGCTGATCCCCATGCGCGGCGTGGAGGAGCAGCTCCGGTTCCTGCCGCCCGGCGCGACCGTGACGGTGACGTGCTCGCCGCGCAAGGGGATCGACGCCACGCTCGACACGGCGCAGATGCTTGCGGCCCAGGGCTTCCGCGCGGCGCCGCACGTGTCGGCGCGACTGGTCCGCGACCGTTCGCACCTGGCCGACGTCCTGGAGCGGGTGGCGGCCATCGGGGCCGTGGAGCTGTTCGTGGTCGGCGGCGACGTGGCCCAGCCGGTCGGGCCGTACGCGTCCGGGCTGGACCTGCTTCGCGACGCGGCCGAGATCGGCGCCACGCTTCCGCCGGTGGGGATCCCCGCGTACCCCGACGGGCATCCGCTGATCGACCGCGAGGCGCTGACGCAGGCGCTGCTGGACAAGCGCGCGTTCGCGGGGCACGTCGTCACGCAGATCTGCTTCGACCCAGCCCGGATCGCGCACTGGCTGGACGCCGTGCGCACCCGGGGAATGGACCTGCCCGTGTACCTGGGCGTGCCCGGCGTGCTCAAGCGGCGCAAGCTGATGGAGATCTCGCTTCGCGTCGGCGTGGGCGAGACCGCCCGCTACATCGGTCACCACGCGGGCATCGTGGCCCGCCTGGTGCGCCGCGGCGCGTATCGTCCCGACGCGTTCGTCGTGGGCGCGGCGGCCCAGATGGGCGGTCCGGACTCGGGCGTGGCCGGGATCCACCTGAATACGTTCAACCAGGTCCAGGCCACCGAGCGGTGGCGGCGCGAGGTGCTGGCCGCGTACGCCTGGGACGCCGAGACGCCGGAGGAAGACGCCGCCTCCTGACCCATCGATCCACTGGGAGGACACCGAAGGAGCCGAACGATGGACACAGTGCCGAAGCAGGCCAACGCGGTGGTGATCGGCGCCGGCATCGTCGGCAACAGCATGGCGTACCACCTGGCCGCGCTCGGCTGGCGCGACATCGTCCTGTTCGACAAGGGGCCGCTGCCGAACCCGGGCGGCTCGACGGGGCACGCCTCGAACTTCATCTTCCTGGTCGACCACTCCAAGGAGATGACGGCGTTCACCGTGGACAGCGCGAACCAGTACAAGGAGCTCGGCGTGTTCACCGAGAGCGGCGGCGTCGAGGTCGCGCGCACGCCCGAGCGGGTGCAGGAGCTGAAGCGCCGGATGGCCTCAGCGGCCTCTTGGGGGATCGAGCCGGTCGAGCTGCTCACGCCGGCCGAGACGCAGAAGTTGGTGCCGTTCCTGAATGCGGACGCCATCCTCGGCTCGTTCTACACGCCCGGCGTCGGCGTCGTGGACTCGCTTCGCGCCGGCACGCTGATGCGCGAACGCGCCGAGGAGATGGGCGCGCTGTCCGTCTGGCCGAACACGGAGATCCTGGGCATCGACGTCGAACGGGGGCGGGTCGCCGGCGTTCGCACCGATCGCGGCGACGTCCGCACGCAGACGGTCGTGGTCTGCTGCGGCATCTGGAGCCCGCGGATCGCGCGCATGGCGGGAGCGAGCATCCCGTTGACGCCGGCCGTACATCAG
The DNA here is from genome assembly GCA_036406615.1 of Actinomycetota bacterium. Taxonomy (GTDB): domain Bacteria; phylum Actinomycetota; class UBA4738; order UBA4738; family UBA4738; genus DASXAQ01. Next base: position 4,613 of record DASXAQ010000039.1, read on the forward strand.
ATGATCGACGTCGGGCCGGTCCCGCAGTTCGCCGCGACGGTCGGGGAGATCGAGTTCCCGATCGTGCGCGATGTGGACACGAACATGTACGAGCGACAGCACGGCGGTGAGCTGGAGATCGGCTCGTACGCGCACCGCCCGATCCTGATGGAGGCCGACGACATCCCCTCGATCGAGGCGTCGGCGCTGTCGCCCTCCGAGCTCCCGTTCACGCAGGCGGACTTCGACGCACAGATGGAGGATGCGCTCGAGCTGATGCCGGACATCCTGGCCGACGAGAGCGTCGGGGTGAAGTACGCGATCAACGGCCTGCTGTCGCTGACGCCGGACGGCATGCCCATTCTGGGCGAGACGCCCGAGGCGCGCGGCCTGTGGGCCGCGTCCGCGATCTGGATCAAGGAGGCGCCCGGGATCGCCAGGGCCGTCGCCCAGTGGATGACCGACGGCTGTCCCGAGATCGACCCGCACGCATCCGACGTCGCCCGGTTCTACCCGCACCAGCGCACGGGCGTGCACGTCCGGGCGCGGGCCGACGAGGGCTACAACAAGACCTACGGCATCGTGCACCCGATGGAGCAGTGGGCGTCGAACCGCGAGATCCGGCTGTCACCGATGAACCAGCGCGAGCGCGAGCTGGAGGCGGTGTTCTTCGAGACCGCCGGCTGGGAGCGTCCGTTCTGGTACGAGTCGAACCGTGGCCTCCTCGGGGAGTTCGGGGATCGCGTGATGCCGCGCGAGGCCGAATGGGAGTCCCGGTGGTGGTCGCCCATCATCAACGCCGAGCACCTGGCGATGCGGGAGCGGGTCGGCATGGTCGACCTGTCCGCGTTCGCGATCTTCGACGTGACCGGCCCCGGCGCCCTGGACTACCTGCAGACCGTGGCCGTCAACCAGATGGACGTGCCCGAGGGCCGCGTGGTGTACACGCCGCTGCTGAACCCGGCCGGCGGCGTGAAGGCGGACCTGACCATCATGCGGCTGGGGCCGAACGAGTTTCGCGTGGTGACCGGCGGCGGGTCGGGGATGTCGGACCGCAAGTGGTTCGCGGACCACCTGCCGGAAGACGGGTCGGCGCAGCTGCTGGACGTCACGTCCGCGTGGACGACGGTCGGGGTCTGGGGACCGCGGGCGCGAGACCTCGTGTCGTCGATCTCCCCCGACGACGTGTCGAACGAAGGCTTCCCGTTCGCCTCATGCCGGTGGATCACCCTGGGGCCGGTGCGCGCGCTCGCCTCGCGCATCTCGTACGTGGGCGAGCTTGGCTGGGAGCTGTATGCGCCGTTCGAGGAGGGCCGCCGCCTCTGGGACACGCTGTGGGAGGCCGGGCGGGAGTTCGGCGTGGTTCCCGTCGGCATCGGCGTGTACGCGACGACGGCGCGGCTCGAAAAGGGCTACCGCGCTCACGGCAACGAGCTGGAGCTCGAGTACGACCTGGTGGAAGCCGGCCTGGCCCGCGCCTCGGTGAAGGAGTGGGAGTTCGTCGGCCGCGAGGCGTACCTGCGCCGGCGCGAGGGCGAGCCGGCGGCCAGGCTGTGCACGTTGACGATCGACGACCCAACGTCCTCGACCGGCGTCAAGCGCTACCCGCTGGGCCGCGAGCCGATCCTTGCCGCGGACGGCGCGCCGATCGTCGACGCGAAGGGCCGGCGCTCGTTCGCCACGACGGCCGGGTCCGGCCCGTCCGTCGGAAAGCACATCCTGATGGCGTACCTGCCCCCCGAGCTCGCGTCTCCCAGCACCGGGCTGCAGGTCGAGTACTTCGGCGAGCGGTACCCCGTCACGGTGGCCGTCGCCGGCAGCGGCGCGCTGTTCGACCCGGGCAACGAACGCCTGAAGAGCTGATCGCGTGAACGTGCTGGTGTGCGTGAAGCGGGTCCCCGCGACCGGCGGGCGGATCCTGTTGACCGAGGACCAGCGGGAGATCGACACGCGGTACCTCGGCTTCACGGTGAGCCCGCACGAGGAGTGCGCGGCCGAGGAGGCCGTGCGCCTGGTGACGGAGCACGGCGGGTCGTCCGTTGTCCTCACGCTGGGACCGCCCGAGGCCGAGGAGCAGCTTCGCGACGCCATGGCGATCGGGATCGACCGCGGGATCCTGCTGGAAAGCGGTGGGCGGGAATGGGATCCGGTGGCGACCGCCGCGGCGATCGTGGACGCGATCCGTGCCGACGAGGCCGCGTCCGGCCGGTTCGACCTGCTCCTGTTCGGCAACGAGGCGGCCGACAGCGGCGACTATCAGGTGGGCGCGCGCGTCGCCCATGTGCTGGGACTGCCCTGCGTCACCGGCATCAAGGGGTTGGAGGTGCGCGACGGGAGGGCGACCGTCCGGCGGGAGGCGCCGGGCGGCGGTTGGGAGGTCTTCGAGCTCCCGCTGCCGGCCCTGGTGGCCGTGAAGGAGGGCATCAACCTGCCGCGGTTTCCGTCCGTCCCCGGGCGGCTGAAGGCCAGGAAGAAGGAGGTCGCCCGCGTCCGGCCCGAGTGGCGCGACGGCGGGCTTCGACTGCAGCGCCTCGCGCTGCCGCGCGAGCAGGAGGGGTCGGTGGAGATCCTGGGGGAGGGGCCCGCCGCCGCGCCGGCGGTCGTCGCGGTGCTGCAACGACTGGGGCTCGTGTGACGTCGGTCCTGACCTTCGTCGAACACGACGGCGGGACGCCCGAGAAGGTGTCCCTGGAGGCGCTCACGTTCGCACGGGCGCTGAGCGAGCGGATGTCGCTCCCGCTGTACGCGCTCGTCATCGGCGCGGACGGAGCCGTCGCGTCCGATGCGCTCGGCGCGTACGGCGTGGCGGAAGTGCATGTCGCGACCGACGACCGCCTGGATCCGTACGCCCCGCGCGCGTGGGCGGCCTCGGCCGCGACGCTCATGGATGCGGGGGCGCCGGCCGTCGTGGTCGGCCCCGGGTCCGAACGCGGCGCCGAGGTCATGGCGCATCTGGCGGCACGCGCCGGCCTGCCGCTGGCCGCCAACTGCACCCACGTGGAGCCGGGCGACCCGTTCGTCGTCACGCGGCAGCGCTGGGGCGGGAGCCTGCTGGAGGTAGCCGAGCTCGAGGCGCCCGTCGCGCTGCTCACGGTGGCCCCGCACGCGGTGCAGCCAGAACCCGCGACGGGGCCCGGCGCGGCGAGCTGTCGCGAGTTCCGGCCCACGCTGGACGAGGCGGACTTGATCGTGCGCGTCGCCGGGCGGCTCGAGCCCGAGCGCGGGGCGGTGTCGCTGTCCGAGGCGCGCGTCGTCGTGGGCGGCGGCCGCGGCGTTGGCAGCGCGGACGGCTTCGCGGAGCTGGAGGAGCTGGCGGAGCTCCTTGGCGGAACGGTGGGCGTGTCCCGCGTGGTGACGAGCCTGGGATGGCGGCCGCACACCGACCAGGTGGGGCAGACGGGCACGCGCATCGCGCCGGACCTGTACGTCGCCTGCGGCATCAGCGGCGCGATCCAGCACATGGTCGGCGCGAAGGGGGCCAAACACCTGCTCGCGATCAACACGGACCGTGAGGCGCCCATCATGGCGAAGGCCGAGTGGGCCGTGGTCGGCGACCTGCATGCCGTCGTGTCCGCCGTCAACGCGGAGATCCGCCGCGTGCGCGGATCCTGAACGCGAGCGTGGAGCGCGAGGTCCTGGGCCCGGGTCGAAGCCGGTCCGAAAACGGGTCGTCTGACATACTCGGGCCCAATGTCCGGCGTCGCTGGCCGAGTGGTGCCCAGGGAGGGGAGCGCGCTTCGGCTCTTCCTGCTGAGCTTCCTGTCGCTGTTCACGGAACTGGCGCTCATCAGGTGGACGGCTGAGAACGACGTCTACCTGTCCCTGTTCACCAACTTCATCCTGCTGGCGAGCTTCCTCGGGATCGGATTGGGCTTCATGGTTCCCGAGCGCTGGGACCTGTGGCGGCGGGGGCCCATCCTGCTGGCCGGACTCGCGCTGTTCACCGCCCTGTTGCCGGTCCGGCTGTCGGGGCCGGCGGGCCACCGGCTGTTCTACGGACTGAACCACGGCCCGGCGCTGCCGCGGTGGATCCTGCTGCCGATCATGTTCGTCGGCAGCGTCGCGGTGATGGCCGCCATCGGACAGGGCGTGGCGCGCACGTTCCGAACGTTCGCGCCGCTGTCCGCGTATCGGCTCGACATCCTGGGCAGCATCGCCGGCGTTGCCGGGTTCTCACTGCTCGCGTTCCTGTCGCTGCCGCCGGTCGTGTGGGGCTGCGTGGTGGCGGCCCTGTTCGTCCTGCTGCAGGTCGGGCGCCGCGGGTTCCCGGTCCAGGCGCTCGTGGCCGGCGTTGTCTTGATCGTTATCCTTGCGGTGCAATCGCTTTCGCCGACGGATCGCTGGTCGCCCTACTACCGGATCTCGGTGAGCCCGAGCGGCGACCTGGTGAACATCTCGGTCAACAGCATCCCGCACCAGTCGATCCGGCCGCTGTCCGAGCTTCGCGCGCCCGGGTCGTTCTACCTGCTGCCGTATGCGAACCTGAACGGCTGGACGCCCAAGAACGTGCTGATCGTCGGAGCCGGCACCGGCAACGACGTTGCCGTGGCGCTGTCGGAGGGCGTGCGGCACGTGGACGCGGTGGAGATCGACCCCGAGCTGTATCGCATCGGCCGCCAGATGAACCCCGCGCATCCGTACCAGGACCCGCGCGTGACGGTGCACATCGACGACGGGCGCGCGTTCCTGGAGCGCTCGACGCAGAAGTGGGACCTCATCCTGTTCGCGCTGCCCGACTCGCTGACGCTGCTCACCGGGCAGGGCAACGTGCGCCTCGAAAGCTACGTGCTCACGATCGATGCGATGCGCGCGGCGCACGATCACCTGGCGCCCGGCGGCGCGTTCGCCATGTACAACTACTACCGGCCGTTCGAGTACCAGCGCCTGGGGAGCTCGCTGTCGCAGGTGTTCGGTCGGCACCCGTGCGTCGGCTTCGGCAACGTTCGCGGCGACCGTAAGCAGGCGGTGCTGGTCGAAGGGCAGGCAGCGTCGGCCGTCTCGTGCTCGCAGACGTGGCAGCCGACCGGGTTCGTGCCCGCACCGGCGACCGACGACCATCCGTTCCCGTACCTGCCGCGCCCGAGCATCCCGGCGATGTACGTGTGGGCCCTGCTGGCGATCCTGGCGTTCTCCGCGCTGACCGTGCGCGGAGCGATCGGGTCGCTGAAGCCGATCGGGCGGTACCTGGACCTGTTCTTCATGGGCGCGGCGTTCCTGCTGCTGGAGACCAAGAGTGTGGTGCAGTTCGCGTTGCTGTTCGGCACGACGTGGTTCGTCAACGCACTGGTCTTCGCGGGGGTCCTGCTGGCCGTCCTGGCCGCCATCGAGGTCGCGCGCCGGATGGCCGAGCCGCGCATGGGGATCCTGTACACGCTGCTGTTCGCGGCCATCGCCCTGGCCTGGATCGTGCCGCCCGAGGACCTGCTGTCGCTTGCCGTCGTCCCCCGGTTCTTCGCGAGCGTCGCCCTGGCGTTCGCGCCCGTCTTCCTGGCCAACCTGGTCTTCGCGCAGCGGTTCCGTGAGGCCGAGAGCTCGACGTTCGCGTTCGGCGCGAACCTGCTTGGCGCGATGCTCGGCGGGGCGCTCGAGTACCTGTCGCTGATCACCGGCTACCGAGCGCTGTTGCTCGTCGTGGCGCTGCTGTACGCCCTGGCGTTCGTCACGACGCGCCGGCTGCGCGAGCGCGCCGGCGAGCCCCCGGCGCCGCCCGAAGCCGCCGTCGTCGGCGCGGGCGGAGGCGACACGGCCCCGTAGGCCGTCTTTCGACCGGGGCCGCGCGCCGTCGCCCGCCTCGGCCATCCGGCCGACGCGTCGGCAACGGACCTAAGTCACCAATGCGTCGAACGGTCGTAGTCGCGCATCACCCTCGCAGTCGACAATCGCGCAGTCCGACCGACGGTATGCCTCCGCTGTGGGGGAAAGGAGAGGGGCCGATGCGCCTACGAAGGATGCGCCTCCGAAGGATGGCGTTCATGCTGGTGTTCACCGGGCTCATCGTGGCCGCCCTGGCCGCGCCGGCCTTCGCGTGGACGAACGACACGACCGCGCAGGGAACCGACTCCTGTTCGTCCGCCAAGAGCGCGACCGCCACGATCGTGTGGACGTTCTCCGTCCACACGCCGTTCGGCTACCACGGCCGGACCCTGGTCACGAGCTCGAACGACCCGGCGATCCCGGTGGGGACGAGCCTGACCAACGGCGGCACGATCTCGGAGACGCGGGCGACGTCGGCGCTGCCGTTCACGCTCTCGCTGAAGGTGAACTACCCCGACCCGGGCGGCGACATGAACCAGTACTCCGTGCCCGCCACGCAGGGCGGGAGCCTGACGGTGCAGCCTCCGGGCAACTGCTCGCCCGTGTCGCACAGCCCGACGCTGGCGGGGACCGGGACCTGCAACGCGGCGGCCTCCCAGTTCACGGTGACGTTCACCGGGACCACGGACGGCGGGACCGCGACGCCCTCGCTGCCGAAGACCGACACGCTGCCCGGCACCGCGACGTCGGACTCGCTGACGGTGACCTTCTCCTACGCCGACGGCCCCGACATCACGAAGACGTACACGGTGCAGCTGACCGGAGACTGCGCGCCGGCGGCCGTCCTCGACCCGAAGGCGACCATCACCAGGCCGACGTGCGTGTCGCGGTTCTTCCGCGTGACGCTCAACAACTCCGGGTCGAACCAGACGGTCGCGTTCTGGATCATCCACCCGGGGTGGGCCACGACCGAGGTCGACGTGGCCTCGGGCGCGACGGTCGTGAAGATCGTGACGGCGCACTCGAACGAGAGAATCTGGGTCCGGGCGCTGCACAAGCAGATCGCCGGGAAGATCACGTCCCGCAGCTTCTCCACCTGCGGCACGCCGCCTCCCACCACGAAGGTCGTGTCCCAGTGACGAAGCGGTTCGTGCTGGCCCTCGCATCCGCGGCGGTGCTCGCCGGGAGCCTCGTGCTCCCGGCGGGCACGGCCAGCGCCAAGGGATGCTGGGGGACCCTCGGCAAGATCCCCGTGATCGGCACGGTGTGCGTTCGTCAGGGAACCTCGAGCGCGATCCTGGCGATCGGCGCCGGGCACTTCGAGCGCTCGCACCCCAGCTGGATGGCCGCGCACGACGTGACGCCGGTCGGCGGGCGTCCCTACGGCCCGTTCCACGACCTGAACCAGCTCAAGGTGGGATCGACGATCACCTTCAACGGCAATCCGTACAAGGTCATCGTGTCCAAGCCGATCGCGGCCTCGGCCGTGTCGGGGTTCATCGCGAAGTACGGCTACTACGACCTCGCGCTCACGACCTGCTGGCCGCGATACCACATGTGGCAGCGCTGGACGGTGATCGCGAAACCGGCCTGACGCGCTACTCGGTCGGCTCGACGGGACGGCCGGTGCGCATCACCCAGTCGATCAGCCGGCGAAGCGATGGGGGTGCCGTCGCTTCGTCGGCGGTGACGCTTCGTGACCCATCGTCGGCCTCCACCGTGACCGTGTACTGGAACCGATCTCGGTGGGGGCCGGCATCCACGGTTTCGGGCGCGGCCGAAAGCTCGGCCTCACCGAGGATCTGCCGAAGTTCCCCGGCTTGCTCGGGGGACAGGTCGGCTTCGTCCACGGCCTTCGTGACCCGCGTCCCGGCGAAGCCGCCGGAGCGCCGTACCGTGACCCGCATGGCGCGATTGTGTCACGAAGCCGGCAACACCCCCACCTGCTGCCACGCAGCGCGAACCGCGGACTGCTCGTCGCTGCCGTCGCCGAACGCCTCGCCCGCCACCGAGACCGTGGCGTTGGCGGCGTCGAGGAATTGCGCGTTCGATGCCAGGCGCGTCGCGAGGGTCCGGTACCAGATCAATCCGGCCTTCTCCCACGCGTTGCCCCCGATGGCGGTGGCCGCCAGGTAGAACGCGCGGTTCGGGATCCCCGAGTTCAGGTGCACGCCGCCCTGGTCCTCGCTCGTCTTGATGTAGGCGC
>DASXAQ010000040.1:0-40661 GCA_036406615.1 Actinomycetota bacterium
GGCCCGCCAGCTGCCGGTCATGCCGGGCGAGGACGGGCCATGGGCGGAGCGGGCCCGCCGGGCCGACGCGCTGGTGCAGCTGTGCTGCTCGGCATCCGGTTCAACCGGCGGTGCCGGTACCACCCTGATCGTGCACGCCCCCCTTGGAGCCCTGACCCGCAACGAGTCCGGCTGCGAGCTGGAGGGCGGCGGGGTCATCCACCCCGAGACCGCCCGCCGCCTGGGCTGCGAGGCCCGGGTGCAGGTGCAGATCGAGGACGAGCACGCCCAGCCGCTTCGCCTCGGCCGAGCCGTCCGTGAGCCTCCGGCCTGGATGGCCCGCCAGCTGCGCCACCGGGACGGCGAGTGCCGGTTCCCGGGGTGCGGCCGCCGCCAGCACACCCACGCCCATCACATCGTGTGGTGGATGCACGGAGGCCGCACGGACCTGGACAACCTGGTGCTGCTCTGCGGCGCCCACCACAAGCTGGTGCACGAGTTCGGGTGGCGGCTCCGCCGCGAGCGCGACGGCACCGTGGCCTGGTTCCGCCCGAACGGCCTACGGTACCGGGCCGGTCCGGCGCCGCCGAGTGAACCGGCGCCGCCGACGGAACCGGCGCCATCCACCGCGGTTGAGGAACGCGCACGGTTCGCGCTCGCGACGGCTTGAGTAACCGCAAGGGCGACGGCCTGAGCGAAGGCGACTAAGAAGGCGACGGCCCGCGGGTAGCCGAGGTCCTGGGAGCGTAACGGTCGACGCGGCGCTACGGGGAGTGCGTCGCGATGATCCGAACGATCCGGTTCTCGATGCGCTTGAGCGCGCTCGGGGTTCCGTGCGACAGGATCGAGAACTCGGCCCAGCCCCCCTCGCTGGACACCCACACCCATCCGGACAGGGCACTGGCGTCGGCGAGCGTTCCGGTCTTCGCCCGAACGCGGAGTCCCGAGAGCCGGCCGCTCAGAGTTCCCTCGCCGGGCCGCGGCAGAGCGGCGCGCAGCGCGTCGAGCCACGGCGCCGATTCGACGGACCGAAGCAGCGTGACGACGCCGCGAGCAGACACGCGGTTCGCGGATGACAGGCCCGAGGCATCGTAGGCCGTCACGGACACACCCCGTGCGGAGGCGAATGCGCGGATCGCCGCTGCGGCTTTCGCGATGGTCCCCGGAGCGCCCGATCGCGACGCGCCGATGAGCTTGCCGAGGATCTCGGCGTCGAAGTTCGACGACCACAGGTCCATGCGGTGCAGCAGCGTGGCCATGCTCGCCGACGTCAACGTGGCAACCGTGTGCAGCCCACGCGGCGCCAGCCCCGCTCCGGGCGTGCCGGCGACCGTGACACCGAGCGCGCGGAGGGACCGGGTCAGCGTCGCGGCGGCCCGCCGCTCCGGATCGCCGAACGGCACGCCGTGTCGCACGTTGCCGTTGATCGTGAGCGCCGTCGGCAACGCCACCTCGTCTCGCGGGAAGTCGGGCCGCCAGCCGGGGGCATACCAGTCGTGCGCGAAGTACCCGATGCTTCCCATCACCCGGCCGGCGATCCGCTGGATGCCCGCGGCCCGCAGCTCCCGGGCCAGCCTCGCGAGGCGCGCCGACGTGATGGCCGGGTCGCCGCCGCCCAGGATCCACAGATTGCCGCGAACCACCCCGTCCCGGACCCGGCCCGCGGCCGCCCGTGTCGTGATGTGTGCGGCGGGTCCGAAGCGGCGTAGCAACGCCATGGACAGCAGGAGCTTCTCGTTCGACGCCGGCGCGCGGCCGACCGCGGCGCGGCGTCCATAGACGAACATGCCGCCGTCGGCGACCGAGACCGACATCGCGTGTCCCGCGGCCAGGGCGTCGACCCGGCGCATCCACTTCGCGCGAGCCACGGTCAGAACGGTCGTCGCGCTGGTGGCTTCCACGGCGCTGCCTCGGAGCTCGACGGCGCGAAGGCGGACGGCGCCGAGGAGCGACCAGCCGAAGCACACGGGAACCTCCAGCGACGAGGTCGACCCGAGCGTCCCGGCACGGACCGTCGTCCACGACCCGCCGCGCAGGCGCTGGATCGCGACCCGGCTACCGGTCGCGTCCGGGGTCACCGTCGCCGTGGCGTCGACGCACCGCCCCGGAACCGTCGTGCCGGATGCGAGGGCCAGGGTGATCGTCGATGCCGTGACCCTGGCAGCGGGCGCGGCCGAGGGGGCCGACGACGGCGCGCCGGAGGGTGCCGCCGCCTGCGCGGTGCGCCCGCCGGTCGTCACGGCCGGCGTCGCCAGGGCGGCGAGCAGCAGGGGACCCGCGAGGAGCCACGACCGCCGGTTGCCCCGCCTGCGCGGCCTCGCGGCCCAGGCACCGGCGCGGCCGGACGCGCCGGAACCAGGCCATGCCCCGCCCCCGGCGCCGCCGGTTCCGGCGGCAGATGCCAGCTTCTTCCCAGACACTCGACCGATCCTCCGCCGACGCGAACGGCTCGTTCTCCGGCCTCATCGGCAACGGACGTCCCTGCCCTTGAGGAACGCTCGAGGAGGCTACGAGGTTCGTTCCCGGAGGTACGCGCCGAGGTTCGCCCCGACCCCCGGGAGTTCGCCCCGCCGAGGGTTCGTCCCGGACTCGGAGGTTCGCCCCGACGCGGAGGTTCGCCGCAGGTTCACGCCTTGGCCGTGACGCGCGACGGCCGCGGTGGCAGCATGCTTTCTCGAGCATGTTTGCGTTGCCGGTCGCCGCCCTGATCGCGCATTCGGGCATCCCGGGGTCCGGCCCGTTCCTGGCCACCGGGTTGTTCCTGGCCGGGGCGGGTGCAGCGTTTGGCGCCTACACGATGAAGGACGCCGACGACCCCCTGCGCCGCCGAACGGGGATCGGGCTGCGGGTGGTGGCCGGAGGCTGTCTCCTCGTGGCGACGGCGATCCCGTTCGTGATCCGGCCGGGGCCGGCGTTCCACCGCCCGTCGACGGCAGCACACCTGACGATCGTGTCGCCGCGGGCCGGCCAGGTCTACTCGGGCAATCCCGCGCTCGTGCCCGTGCGCCTGACGCTCGCCGGCGGCAAGGTGGTGCCGCTCACGTCGCTGCACCTGGTGCCGAACGAAGGCCACATCCATCTGTACCTGGACGGGAAGCTCGTGCAGATGACGGGTCTGGAAGCGGAGATCTCGGCCGTGCCGGGATCGCACACGCTGCTCGCCGAGTTCGTCGCGATCGACCACCTGTCGTTCGAGCCGCGAGTCCTCGCGTCGGTCCGCTTCGACGTCCGCGGGTGAAGCTCGTGGGCGCGCGGGGTGTCGTCGGCGTGCGGCCCGTGGGCAGCCAGCACACCGGCAGCGGCGCCAGAGCGTTCAGCTCGTCGGTGCCTGAGGTTCCTCAGCCAGTCCGGTACCACCACGGGTACTGCCGTCGCAGCCGGAACCGGTACCAGGCATGCCGCAAGCGTCGCGTCAAGTGACTCAGGGGAAGGGGCCGGCGCATCGCCAACGACCCTAGCCGGGCGCGGCCGCGGCGCCATCGCCCGACCGGGGACCCCCGGCCTGGGGATGGCGTGGGTCGGGTACCCTCGCCGCGATGAGCGGGTTCGACCTCTCGATGGAGGAACTGGCGGCGCGGCTGGCCGAGTGGGGCGAGCCGGCGTACCGCGCCCGGCAGGTGTACGCCCAGCTCTGGAAGCGCGCCGCCGACTACGAGCGAATGACGGACGTGTCGCCGGCGCTGCGCGAGCGGCTCTCAAGGGAGGCGCCCCTCGATCTCGAGGTGCTGCACGAACGCGAGGCCGACGGGGGAGCGACGCGCAAGGCGCTGCTGCGCCTCGGCCGACGACACGTCGTGGAGACCGTCCTCATGCGGTACCCGGACCGCGTGACCGTGTGCATCTCCTCTCAGGTGGGGTGCGCCATGGACTGTTCGTTCTGCGCGACGGGTCGAATGGGGCTGCAGGGCAATCTCTCCGCGGGGGAGATCGCCGCGCAGGTCGTGTGGGCGCGGCGCGCCGCGGGGGCCCGCCGGCCGACGAACGTGGTGTTCATGGGGATGGGGGAGCCGCTGGCGAACTACCGCCCCGTACGCGACGCGATCGCCCGCTTGCTGGATCCGGCGGGTATGGACCTGGGCGCGCGACACGTCACCGTGTCGACGGTGGGCATCGTCCCCGGCATTCGCCGGCTTGCGCGCGACCACCCGCAGGTGGGGCTCGCCGTCAGCCTGCACGCGGCCGACGATGCACTGCGAGACACGCTCGTGCCCGTCAACCGGCGATGGCCGCTCGACCAGCTCACCCACGCCGTCGAGGAGTGGCGGGAACGCACCGGCCGGCGCCCCTCCATCGAGTGGGCGATGATCGATGGGGTCAACGACTCGAATGGACAGGCGCGGCTGCTGGTTCCCATCGCGCGGCGCCTGGGTGCCCACGTGAACCTGATTCCGATGAACCCGGTGGCCGGCGCGCCGATGACGGGAAGCCCGCCCGCGCGGATCCGCCGGTTCGTCGCGACGCTTCGCGACGGCGGCGTCAACGTCACCGTGCGAGACACGCGAGGCCGCGAGATCCAGGCCGCGTGCGGACAGCTGCGCTGGGAGGCCGCCGCGTCCGGGCTGGCGTAGGCCGGCGCGGCGCTGGTGTAGACGGGCGTCGGGGTTGGTGAATGCCGGCCGACCCGGATCGCCGCCGGCCGACCCGGATCGCCGCCGGATGGCTCGGGTCGCCGCCGGCCAGGCCAGGTCGCATCTACGCGGGCCGCGGCCGCAGCTGCACGTCCTCGCCCTCGATACGCGCGTCGAAGGAGGCGACCGGCGCCGTCGCCGGGCCGCGCATCACGCCGCCATCGTCCAGCCTGAACTGGCTGCCGTGAGCCGGACATGTGGCCACGACGATCGACCCGAACGACCGAACGCGCCCGAGGTGCAGCGGCGCGCCCTGGTGCGTGCAGCGATCCGAGATCGCGAAGAGCCGCCCGCCCGTTCGGTAGACCATGACGTCGGTCTTCCCGAGCCTCACGCGGATGGGCTTGCCGTCCGCCAGGGAGCCCGCCGCCACGACGGTCGTCCAGCCGTCGGCATCCCCCGCTGCGCCCTCGTCCATCAGCCCGTGCGTCCGGGTGCCGCTGGCTCCATCTCCCGGATGCCCATCGGGAAGTCGTAGGCGGGCATGAGCTCCACGAAGGGGTCCGGATCGAACGCCTCGGGCCCGAGGACGCCGGATCCCTTCCAGGCGCCGCTCGACAACAGCTCCATCGCGATGACCGGGCTCACGGCCGTCTGCCATACGACGGCCTGCACGCCGTACCGCTTCATGCAGGTCTGGTTGTCGGCGACCTGGTACAGGTAGACCTCGCGCGGCGCGCCGTCCTTCGTCCCCTTCACCCACGTGCCGGCGCACGTCTTTCCGACCATGCGGTCGCCCAGGTGCGCCGGGTCCGGCAGGCAGGCCGCCACCACGTCGCGGGGCGCGACCTTGACGCCTTTGACCCGCACCGGCTCCTTGTTGTCCAGCCCGAGCATGTGGATCGTCTTCAGCACGTCGATGAACTCGCGCCCGAGCCCGTACTTGAACGTCACGCGCTTGCACGGGATCCACCGCGGGACCAGCAGGACCTCCTCGTGCTCGACGTTCACGCACTCGACCGGGCCGATGCCCCCGGGAAACTCGAACACCTCGGGCTCGGAGAACGTCTCGGTCGTGAACCAGCCCTTGCGCTTCTCCCAGATCACCGGCGGGTTGAGGCACTCCTCGATCGTGGTCCAGATGGAGAAGTTCGGCGCGAACTCGTACCCGCGGACCTCGATGTTGGCGCCGTCGCGAACGCCGATCTCGTCGATCGTGTCGAACAGGTGCTCGTGCGCGTACCTGGCGAACACGTCGGCGAGGCCCGGTTCGACCCCCATGCCGACGAGCGCCAGCAGACCCTTTCGCTCCCACTTCGCCGCGCGCTCGAACTGGTAGTCGCCGAGCTTGACGCCGGTCTTGCGGAACGGGTCGCTCGGGTGGGGTTGGGACAGGGTCATCGCCATGTCCATGTAGTGACAGCCGGCTCGATAGGCCGCGTCGAAGATCTGTTCGTTGAACACGGGATCGACCGCGTTCATGATCAGGTCGGCGCGGTGCTTCCGGGCGAGCTCGACGATCGCTCCGCGGTCGCCGGCGTCGAGCTGCGCGACCGGCATGACGCGCGGCCTGCCGAGGCGCTCGCGGACCTCGCGGGCGCGCTTTGGGTTGTAGTCGGCCAGGACCATGCGCTCCAGCCAGGGCCGGTCCTTCGCGACGGTCGCGATGGCCTCGCCGACGCCGCCGACGCCGACCAGCAGCACTCTCATGGGGCCCCACCTCCCTCGAGGACCCGCTGAGTGTAGCTAGGCGGCCCGGCCCGATCCCGGCGCGCCGGCGACGACCACGCGGGCGCGGCCCTTGCGCTTGGCCTCGTACAACGCGGTGTCGGCGCGCGCGATGAGCGCCTCCGCCGATTCCTGGGAGTCCCAGCACGCCAGGCCGGCCGAACAGGCCTGGTCGCCGGGCAGGTCCGTGGCCAGGCGCGCGAGGATCGCATGCGCCGCGGCCAGCTCGCAGTTCGGCAGGACCATCGCGAACTCGTCGCCTCCCAGTCGGGCGAGCACGTCCGTCTCGCGCAGGCGGCTTCGCCACCGGGCGGTGATCTCCTTCAGGAAGCGGTCGCCGGCCTGGTGGCCGTGGCGGTCGTTGAACTCCTTGAAGTGGTCGACGTCCAGCATGGCCAGGCAGACGGGGAACCGCTCGTTCGTCGCGCGCTCGAGCACGTGCGACAGGTACTCGTCCCACGCGCGGCGGTTGGCGACCCCGGTGAGCTCGTCCGTTCGCGCCAGCAGGTCAAGCCGGCTCGTGGTGGCCCGGATCTGCAGGAGGATGCGCTGGACGGAGAATCCCAGGACCGCACACAGGCCCGTCAGCAGGAACGCGCGGCCAAGCCCCTGCGACCCGTTCGGCTCGCCGAGCAGGGGAGCGAGCAGGACCGCGGCCGCGACGAGCAGCCCGACCGCCAGCTCTCCCGTCGTCGCGAAGACCGCCAGCCACAGGACCGGCAGCAGCACCAACTGCTCGTACACCGATCCCGAGCCACCGGTCGCCTGGACCAGCAGCAGCACCACGACCATGTACAGCAGCGCGGGAACGGTCTGAAGCACCGAGGGCAGCCGGTGCCACGGCAGCATGGCCGTCGCCATCACCGTGAAGGCCGTGATGGCGGCCGCCCGAAAGATCAGCGCCGAGCTGCCGCCGGTGTGGGTCGCCGCCAGGAACAGCAGCCCCATCAGCGTCCCGCCGATCAGCGGGCCGACCTGGCGGAACATGGCTTCGCGGCTCAGCGGCGCGAGGGTCCGGGCGTCCGGCGATGGCCGGGTGAGATCGATGATGCCCTTGTGCGTTCCGTGCACTCCGCACCGCCCTCCGGATGGCCGTGTCGCTGGTGTGATCGGCAAAACGGCACGTTCCGGACGCGTCCCCGAGCAGCGGATTTCTGTGGCTCCCCGTTCGGGGGAAGTCGGTTTCCAAGGGCCGGCTCCGTTGGGCGCGCTGATGTTGGTGCTTGCTTTCCGGAAGCGGAGTTCGTACGTTGGGACGGCATGGGTGGCGACTGGACATTCTTCACGAATCACGGCTACGTGCTGATGGCGCTGGCCCGACAGCCGGACCTGCGGCTGCGGGACATCGCCGAGGTCGTCGGCATCACCGAGCGCGCGGCCCAGGGCATCGTGAACGACCTCGTGACGGCCGGATATCTCGAACGATCGCGAGAGGGACGGCGCAATCGCTATCGGGTGCACGGTGAGACGGCATTGCGGCATCTCCTGAGCCAGAGCTACCGGGCGGCGGACCTCTTGCGCGTCATGGTCTCCGAAACCGAGGTGAAACCCGACGAGGGGCCGTGCCGGGCCGTGGTCGTCGCGTGCGGCGACTATCGCTACCAGAGAGCTCTGCAGGAATTGCTCTCGTGGGAAGGCCTCCTCGAGCATGCGGAGCTCGTCCTGTGGCCGGGAGGAGGGGCTCGCCTCGGCGCGCCGGATGCCGATCAGGTCCTGGACGAGCTCGACCGGATCGTGGCGGCCCACAAACCGGGGCGAGTGCTCCTCGTGGCACACCAGGGATGCATCGCGCCGGGCGTGTTTGCCTCCGGCCAGCGTGACCCGGTGGCTACCAGCCGAGCCCTGATCCGGCTTCGGCGACGATCGACCTCCAAAGTGGAGGCTCGGCTGGGCATCGCGCCGGAGCTGTGGTTCCTGGGCGAGCGCTGGGGCCGGCGCGTGGCACTGCGTACCGAACCCGAATCCTCGATGGGGTCGCCGAGGGCCACCCGGCTGGACAAACCCAGGACTGCCTGAGGGACGACCCCACAGGTAACCGGCAAAAAGCTTCGTCATATAGCGTATTGACTTGCCGGAATTCTGTTTCTAGTATTCGCGGCACCCCTACAAAGTGCCGCATCCCGGAAGGAAGGGACATGGAGACGACTCGGGCGCCATCCTCGAAAGGGTATTTCGTCCATCCCAGCGCGTTCTGGGCGGGAAGCGCGGCCGTGAGCCTCGGCGTTCTGTTTCACCTCCCTCAGTTCATCGACTCGCGATCCGAGGGATACCGGGTGTCGGCCCTTGGCATGAGCCCGTTGATGGTGACGGGCATGCTCCTGATCCTGGCGGGGTTCGGGCTCGTCTACTACGGCGTTTCGCCGCGCTACCTGCATCCCGCGTCCGAGTCACACCTGCAGGTGAAAGGGCTGGACGATGCGCCCCTGCGCCCGGCCCATTACCGGCTCATGGCGGTCCTGCTCGTTGCCATCGCGGTCGACACGCTGAAGCCGTTCACGTTTCCGTTCATCATCCCGGGCGCAACCGCCGAGTACGGGTTGACGTCCGCCGGTCATCCTGGAGGCCTGCCCATCGCCCTGTATCCCTTCAGCGGGATCCTGGGCACCGCGATCGGATCGTTCATCTGGGGATACCTGGGCGACAGGATCGGACGGCGGGCCACGATCCTGTTCTCCGCCATCATCTTCATCGGCACGTCGATCTGCGGGTTCATGCCGAGCTACGGGTGGAACCTGTTCATGTGTTTCGTCATGGGACTGGGCGTTGGGGGTCTGCTTCCGATCGCGTACTCGCTGCTGGCCGAGACGATTCCCGCCAGGAGCCGCGGGATGATCGTCGTGCTGGTTGCGGGGGTCGGAACCGCTCTCGGTTTCCTGATCGCCAGTGGCGCGGCGGACTGGCTGGTCCCCACCTACAGCTGGCGCATCATGTGGTTCCTGGGACTCCCGTCGGGGTTGGTCCTCATCGTCGCCAACCACTGGATCCCGGAATCGGCCCGATTCCTGCTCGCGAACGGCCGCGAGGCCGAGGCACGGGCAGCCATGGCGGAGTTCGGAGTCGAGATCGTGGAGACCAGCGGGGAGGACGTGACGTCCGAGATCAGCCACGGCCTCGGCCGGGTGGATCTCACCAGGCTGTTCCGGACGCCCTTCACCGGTCTCACGACGGCGATCGTGATCTACGGCCTGGCATGGGGGCTCGTGAACTTCGGCTTCCTGGTCTGGCTGCCGATCAAGCTGACCGCCCAGGGATTGAGCGAGACCCATGTGGCCGCGGTCCTGTCGCACGCGGCGCTGTTCGCCGTGCCGGGAGCCGTCGTGGTCGCCTGGCTCTACGGACGCTGGAGTGCGAAGAAGACCATGGTCCTGGTTGCGGGGACCTGCGCGATGGTCCTGTTCGTGCTCGCGGTCGGAGGCAAGGGCCTCGTGTCGCACTCGGCGCTGCTCTCCGTCCTGCTCGTGGTGCTCCTCGTGTCGCTGTGGGGCGTGGTCTCGGTGCTCGCCCCCTACGCGGCAGAGGTCTACCCGACGACGATTCGCGCAAGTGGGTCCGGGGTGGCTGCCGGGGCGACCAAGGTCGGCGGGGTCGCCGTCCTGGCGATGTCCGTGGCGGCGATCGCTCCGCCGAGCATCGCCGGCGCTGCGATTCTGACGGGGGTCCCGATGCTCGCCGCGGCCGTCGGCATCGGCGCAGCGGGGATCGAGACACGGGGTAGGAGCTTGGAGGCGATCAGCCTCGGAGAACTGGAGCCGTCGGCCGACTGAGGTCCATGGCGGCAACGATGCGAGTGGGTGGCGCCTGCGGGGGAGCCGTGCGGCTCGGCGCGCGATGAGCGGGAACGAAGGGCCGTAAACCCGTGACCGAACATCAGCTGTTCCTGTACCTCGCCGAAGTGGTTGTGCTGGTGGCCGTAGCCCGCCTGGGCGGGGAGATCGCGCTACGGCTCGGGATCCCGCAGGTCATCGGTGAACTCGCGCTTGGTCTGTGCCTTGGGCCGTCGCTGTTCGGCGTGCTGTGGCCCGGCGGCTTCAACGCGCTGTTTCCGGCGGATCCGTCGCAGCGGAACCTCCTGGATATCACGTACTGGTTGGGCGTGGTCTTTCTGGTGTTGATCGCGGGTGTCGGGACCAAGCTCCGTCTGGTTCGCACCTCGCAGCGTGCCGCAGTGGCATCGTGGGCGTGCGGGTTTCTCTTGCCCTTCGCGCTGGGCTTCGCCCTTGGATGGTTCACCCCAGCCGACCTCATCGGGCCCGGCATCTCGCGCGGGGTCTTCTCGCTGTTCTTCGGCACCGCCCTGTCGATCTCCGCGATCCCCGTGATCGCTCGGATCCTCATGGACTTGAACATGCTCAACACGAAGGTCGGTGCGATCATCATGTCCTCGGCGGTCGCCGACGACACCGTGGGGTGGATCGTCCTGGCGGTCGTCACGGGTCTGGCTTCCGCGGAGCACCAGGTCGACAAGGGGGCGGTGGCCACCGCCCTGATCGGCACCGCCGCGCTGCTCGTGTTCACGTTCACCATCGGGCAACGCCTCGTCGATGCGACGATCCGCCGGAGCCTTCGCCTGAAGAGCCCGCACATGCAGGCCACCGTGATGTTCTTGATCGTATTCGCCGCGGGTGCGTTCACCCAGTGGATCCACGTGCACCTCGTCCTGGGAGTCTTCATCGGGGGGCTGCTCATCTCACGGAGCAAGGAGCGCAAGGCCATGCGAGCGTCCCGCGACGCCGTGCGCGAGATCGGCTTCGCCTTCTTCATCCCGTTCTTCTTCGCCTACACGGGCCTGAAGACCGATTTCACGACGCTCACGGGGCACGCGCTGCCGATCGCGATCCTGGCGGTCGTGCTGGCGTGCCTGGGCAAGCTCATCGGGGCCAGCCTCGGCGCCCGGATCGGCGGGCTCTCGACCTGGGAGTCGCTTGGCGTCGGAAGCGGCCGCAACGCCCGCGGCGCGATGGAACTGGTCATCGCCGGTATCGGGCTGTCCATCGGCATCCTCACGGAGCCCTCGTACGCGACGGTCGTCCTGATCGCGATCGTCACCACGTTGATGGCCGGGCCGATGCTGCGGTTCTGTGCCAAGCGAAGCGATCTCGCGTCGTCATCCGGCCAGGAGTCCGTCCTGGAGGTAGAAGCGATCTGACGACGCCCGAGCGACGGCTGGCCGGGTGAAGACGGGAAGCCTCAAGCGCTCTCAGGTTGTTCTCAGCCAACCTCGTACCATCGAGGCCGATGTTGGCCGACGGTTCGCGCGTGCAGCCCCCCTCTCTGCGCTGGCGCCGTGCGCTCGGCGCCCTGCTGGCGGCGGCCGCGGTCGGACTCGCCGCCTGCACGTCGCCCGCGACCGCAAGCGGCGCCTCCTCATCTCCGCCCTCCACGTCCACCGCCTTGCCGGCGCCCGCCACCGGCCCGTACAACCCCGCGACCGATCCCGTCGTTCTGGCCGTGAAACGGGTCGAGCCCGCGGTCGTCAACGTGACCACGAACGTGTTCGAGTCGAACCCCTTCGGCGGGTCGGGGCTCGGGCGCGGCGTCGGCACGGGGTTCATCGTGCGCTCCAGCGGCGTCGTCGTGACGAACTTCCACGTGGTCGAAGGCGGCGTGCGCATCCGCGTCACGCTCAACGATTCCGCCCCGAAAGCGGTGCGGGGCAAGGTGTTCGCGGCTCGCGTGATCGGCGGTGACAACGCGCGCGACCTCGCCGTGCTCCAGTTGCAGGGCGTGACGACCCCATTGCCGACCGTGCCGCTGGGGAACTCCGGGCAGGCGGCGGTGGGGGAGCGCGTCGTGGCGATCGGGTACGCGCT
Organism: Actinomycetota bacterium; assembly: GCA_036406615.1. GTDB lineage: Bacteria > Actinomycetota > UBA4738 > UBA4738 > UBA4738 > DASXAQ01. Next base: position 12,086 of record DASXAQ010000040.1, read on the forward strand.
GGCCCTTCCCGGCGGCCCCACGGTGACGTCGGGGATCCTTTCGTCCACCGCGAGAACGGTGTCGGCCTCGGACCCCAACTCGCCCAACGGCCAGCGCACCTACGAGGACGCGCTGCAGACCGACGCGGCCATCAATCCGGGGAACTCCGGGGGGCCGCTGATCGATCTGAACGGCAACGTCATCGGGATCAACACCGCCGGCAACAACAACGCACAGAACATCGGCTTCGCGATCGCCATCGACGGGGCCAAGCCCATCATCGAGCAGGCTCTCGCCCACCCCTCGGCCGCCGTGGCGTACCTGGGCGTGGTGACCTCGCAGGTGGCGTTCGGATCGGCCGTCGACCACGGGGCGCAGGTCGAGGCCCTCAGCCCCGGCGGGCCGGCCGAGAAGGCCGGCATCCAGGTCGGCGACGTCATCGTCACGTTCGACGGCAAGCGCGTGAGCGGGCCGGACGACCTGGGGACCGACATCCAGGCACACCACCCCGGCGACCAGGTGCCGGTGCAGGTCGTCGGCTCGAACGGCCAGACCCGGAACCTCACGGTGACGCTCGGGACCAACCCGCTGCCGAACGCATAACGGAAGAATCCGGCGGCGGGGCTGCGGTAGCCTGAGCCACGTGAGGGTTCGCCTGCGAAACCCGGATCGCGACGTCGAGGTCGCGGGGCCGCAAACGGTCCGTGACGTCCTTCGCGAGCTGTCGGTGGACCCGGACACCGTCCTGGTGATCCGGGAGCGCACGCTGCTCACCCGCGACGACCGGGTCGAGGACGCGGACGAGATCGAGCTGCGCCCGGTGATCTCCGGCGGCGCCGGCTCGCGACCCAGGCCCCGCTGCCGGCGCTGCCGCGCCCCGGCGGTGATCGAGCTGCCGCGCCACAACGCCGCGTTCTGCGAGCCGTGTTTCCTTCGCTACTTCCGCGGCCAGGTGGAGCGCGCGATCGAGGACTTCGACATGCTCGGGGCGCAGGACCGCGTGCTCGTGGCGGTGTCCGGCGGGAAGGACTCGCTGGCGCTGTGGGACGCCCTGCTGGACCTCGGGCACCGGGCCGCCGGGATGTACCTGGGCCTCGGCATCGGCGAGTACTCGGACCGGTCCGGCGACGCGGTGGCGCGGTTCGCGGCCGAGCGCGACGCGGAGCTGATCCGCGTGGATCTTCGCGGCGAGTACGGGTTCGACGTGCCGACGGCCGGCCGAAAGGGCTCGCGGTCGACGTGCGCCGTGTGCGGATTGTCGAAGCGCTACGTGTTCAACCGCGTCGCGCTGGACCACGGCTTCGATGTCGTGGCCACCGGACACAATCTGGACGACGAGGCGGCGACGCTGCTCGGCAACACGCTGCGGTGGCAGACCGAGTACATCGCGCGCCAGTTCCCCGCGCTGCCGGCCAGAGAGGGCATGGTGAAGAAGGTCAAGCCGCTGCATCGACTGTCGGAGAAGGAGACCGCCGCGTACGCCTTCCTGCGGGGGATCGACTACGTGGTCGAAGAGTGCCCGCTGGTCGGCGGCAACACGCAGCTCAAGTACAAGGGCGCGATGAACCTGCTCGAATCGGGATCGCCGGGCACGAAGGCGTCGTTCTACCTCGGCTACCTGGACCGCGCCGCCGGCATGTTCTCCGACGAGCGCGCGGCCGACCTCACCGCCTGCCGGCGGTGCGGGCAGCCCACGACGGGCACGTACTGCGCGTTCTGCCGGGCGCGCGCGCAGGTCACGGGGCAGCGGCTCCCGCCGGCGGAGCCGGACCATGTCAGGCCGGAGCAGGCCGAGGCGCGGCAGATCGCCGCCGAGCTGTCGCCGGAGGTGCTGCCTGCGGAGATCTACGCCCGACGAGGCGACCGGCCGTGATGGGCCCCGGCGGACCGGCGCCGTTCGAAGCCGGGGAGCGGGCGCTGCTGATCGATGCGCGCGGCCGCCGGTTCCTGATCCGGCTCGAGCCCGGCCAGATCTTCCACTTCCACGGCGGCGCGGTCCCGCACGACCTCATCATCGGCTCGGAGGAGGGCACCGAGGTGCACTCCACGACCGGGGCCGCGCTCGCGTGCCTGCGCCCGCGCTACGCGGACTTCGTGCTGAAGATGCCGCGCGGGGCACAGCTCGTGTACCCGAAGGACGTCGGGGCGGTGCTCGTCCACGCGGACGTCGGGCTCGGCGCGGCCGTGCTGGAGGCGGGCTCCGGCTCCGGTGCGCTCACGATCGCGCTCAGCCGGGCGGTGGGCCCGGAGGGTCGGGTCGTCTCGTACGAGATCCGCGACGACTTCCACGCGACGGCGCGATCCAACGTGGAGCTGTTCTTCGGGAAGGTGCCAGCGTGGCTCGAGCTCCGCGCCGGCGACGTCCGTGAGGTTCGCGACGAGCGGTTCTCGCGGGCCGTACTGGACCTGCCCGAGCCGTGGGCGGTGCTGGAGGCCGTGACGGCCGTGCTGGCGCCCGGGGGCCTGTTGTGCTGCTACCTGCCCACGACCAACCAGACACAGGCGGCCGTGCTGGCCTTGCGGGCCGCAGGGTATTCGGAGGTGGAGACCCTGGAGGTCCTGATCAGGACGTGGCACGTCACGCAGGAGAGCGTCCGGCCCGACCACCGGATGGTGGCGCACACGGGTTTCGTGACCGTCGGGCGGCGGGGGATCTCGTCCTCCGAGCCCGAAGCGGGGGTTCCCCGGAAGGCTTAAGGCCAATGATCCGAACGACGAGGACTTACCGTATACGCAAGGAGCGCCCGGGCCGCCCTGCGGGGACCGGTCCTACGGCATGAGGTCGTTCCGAGAACGGGGTGGTGTGGATGCAGCATCGGGAGGGCGAACGGGACGGGGATCGGGACCTCGTCGAGCGGTACGAGAAGGAGATCGACGAGCTCCAGACGCAGCTCAAGTTCCTCGAGGACGAGACGGCCCTGCTGCGCCGCCGTCTCACGAGCTCCCCGCGCCAGGTGAAGGTGCTCGAGGAGCAGCTGCTGCAGTCGCGCAGCGAGCTCGCGCGCGCCGTGTCCCAGAACGAGAAGCTGGTGTCGGTGCTGCAGTCCGAGCGCGAACGCCTCCAGGCGCTGAAGGAGGAGGTCGAGAAGCTCACGCAGCCCCCGGCCACGTTCGGCACCTACCTGCGCGAGAACGAGGACGGCTCGGTGGACGTGTTCACCGCCGGCCGCAAGATGCGGGTCAACGTCGACCCGGAGATCGAGCACGCACGCTTTCGCCCCGGCGTCGAGCTCATCCTGAACGAGGCGCTCAACGTCGTCGAGGTGCTGGACCAGGAGGTCCAGGGCGAGGTCGTCACCGTCAAGGAGCCGCTGGGGCCCGAGCGCGTCATCGTGGTCGGCCGCGGCGACGAGGAGCGCGTCGCGCTGCTGTCGGCCAAGCTCCGCGAGGAGTCGGTTCGCGCCGGCGACCCGCTGCTGTTCGACGCGCGGTCCGGCTACGTGCTGGAGCGCCTGCCGCGCGAAGAGGTCGAAGAGGTCATCCTGGAGGAGATCCCGGACATCTCCTACGACGACATCGGGGGCCTGTCTCGGCAGATCGAGGAGATCCGCGACGCGGTGGAGATGCCGTACCTGTACGCGGAGCTGTTCCGCGAGCACCGGCTGAAGCCTCCGAAGGGCGTGCTGCTGTACGGGCCGCCGGGGTGCGGCAAGACGCTGATCGCCAAGGCGGTCGCGAGCTCGCTCGCCCAGCAGGTGGCCGAGCGGACGGGCCGCACCACCGCGCACTCGTACTTCATGAACATCAAGGGCCCGGAGCTCCTCAACAAGTACGTCGGCGAGACCGAGCGCCACATCCGCCTGATCTTCAAGCGGGCGAAGGAGCGCTCGGACGAGGGCTTCCCGGTGATCGTGTTCTTCGACGAGATGGAGTCGCTGTTCCGCACCCGCGGCACGGGCATCTCCAGCGACGTCGAGAACACGATCGTGCCCCAGCTGCTGGCCGAGATCGACGGCGTGGAGTCGTTGGAGAACGTCATCGTGATCGGCGCCTCCAACCGCGAGGACATGATCGACCCGGCGATCCTTCGGCCCGGCCGGCTGGACGTCAAGATCAAGATCGAGCGGCCGGATTCGCCCGCCGCGCACGACATCCTGGCGAAGTACCTGACGGCCGAGGTGCCGATCCACGCGGACGAGCTGCGGGCGGCCGGGGACGACGCCGAGCGCGCGATCGCGCGGATGATCGACGCCACCGTCGAGCGGATGTACGCGCCGTCGGACGAGAACCGGTTCCTCGAGGTCACGTACGCGTCCGGCGACAAGGAGATCCTGTACTTCAAGGACTTCAACTCCGGCGCCATGATCGAGAACATCGTGAACCGCGCGAAGAAGACCGCGATCAAGCGGTTCCTGTCGACGGGGGAGAAGGGGCTGCGGCTCGAATACCTGCAGGTGGCCATCCGCGACGAGTTCAAGGAGAACGAGGACCTGCCGAACACGACGAACCCCGACGACTGGGCCAGGATCTCCGGGAAGAAGGGCGAGCGCATCGTGTACGTCCGCACGCTGATCGGCGACGATCAGGGGCGCGGGCGGCAGGTCGAACGGATCAACGCCGGACAATACTTGTAGGACGAGGGACGAGCCCGGGCGGCCCGCCCCGGACGGTGAGGGTGAGGGACGCGCGCGCATGATCCCGAAGGTCAGCGGCATCGAGACCGAGTACGGCATCTTCGGCCCGACCACGCCCGACTTCAACCCGGTGCTCGCCTCGTCGTTCCTGATCAGCGCCTACGCGGGGAGCCTTCGGCGGATCCGGTGGGACTACGAGCAGGAGTCGCCCCTGCGCGACGCGCGGGGCTTCGAGCCCGTGCAGGAGCGCCAGCCGGTCGAAGACGACCTGGGCCTGGCCAACGTCATCCTTCCGAACGGGGCCCGGTACTACGTCGACCACGCGCATCCCGAGTACTCGACGCCGGAGTGCGCCACGGCGCGCGAGCTGGTCGTGCACGACAAGGCGGGGGAGCGCATCCTCGAGCGGTCGCTCGAGGCCGTGACGCCGATGCTGCCACCCGGGGAGCGCATCGCGATCTACAAGAACAACACCGACGGCAAGGGCAACTCGTACGGGTGCCACGAGAACTACCTGGTGGATCGCCGCACGCCGTTCGCCCGCATCGTCCGGGACCTGACCCCGTTCTTCGTGACGCGACAGATCTACACGGGCGCGGGCAAGATCGGGTCGGAGGGCGCCCGCGCCGCCGACCGCCGCGTGGCGTTCCAGCTGTCCCAGCGAGCGGACTTCTTCGAGGCGGAGGTCGGCCTGGAGACGACGCTGAAGCGGCCGATCATCAACACCCGCGACGAGCCGCACGCCGACCCGGAGAAGTACCGGCGCCTGCACTGCATCGTCGGCGACGCGAACATGTCCGAGGTCGCGACGTTCCTGAAGGTGGGCACGACCGCGCTGGTGCTGAAGATGATCGAGGACGAGGTGCTGCCGAACCTGTCGCTGGACGGCCCGGTGGCGGCGCTGCACGAGGTTTCGTGGGACCCGTCGTGCCGCCAGACGGTGCGGCTGCAGGACGGGCGACGGGTCCGGGCACTGGAGCTGCAGTGGGAGTACCTGGACCACGCGAAGAAGTACGTCAAGGAGGTCGACCCGACGCCGTCCAACGTCGAGGTGCTGCAGCGCTGGGAGACGGTGCTGACCGGCCTCGAGGAGGACCCGTTCGGCATGCACCGGGAGCTGGACTGGGCGGCGAAGTACCGGGTGCTGACGGCCTACCGCGAGCGCGACAACCTGGAGTGGCGCGATCCGCGCCTGGCCATGATCGACCTGCAGTACCACGACGTGCGCCGGTCGAAGGGGCTGTACTACCGGCTCGTCGACGGCGGGAAGGTCGAGCGGATGGTTGCCGAGTCCGAGATCCAGGAGGCCGTCTCGCAGCCGCCCGAGGACACGCGGGCGTACTTCCGCGGGCGCTGCATCGACCGGTTCCCGGACGCGATCGCGGCCGCGTCGTGGGACTCGCTGATCTTCGACACCGGCCGCGAGAGCCTGCAGCGCGTCCCGACGCGCGAGCCGCTGCGCGGCACGCGCCAGCACGTCGAGGCGCTGCTCGACACCGCCGCCGACGCCGCCGCGCTGATCGACGCGCTGCAGGGTTGAGCGCGGAGCTTCCCGGGCCGCCGGCGGACGGGCCGTAGAATAGGGATCCACCCGGACCGACGAAGGAGCATTCGTTGCCGCAGGAGCACGAACAGAAGCGAACCCAGCGCAAGGGCGGGGGCGAGGGCGGACAGGACGCCGAGGCCGGCCAGGCCGCCGCGACGAAGAAGGCCGAGGACCTCAAGGAGGAGATGGACGACATCCTCGACGAGATCGACTCGGTCCTGGAGCAGAACGCCGAGGAGTTCGTGAAGTCCTACGTCCAGAAGGGCGGCGAGTGAGCGGGAACCTGCCGGGTTTCCCGGGGTCCCCGGACGCCGCATATCCGCTGGGCGCCAACCCGAGCTTCGCCGACCTCGTCCGGGCGACGGAGGGCCCGGCCGCGGCGGCGGCCCCGATGGGCCAGCTGGCGACGCCGGGATCCGGCGAGCCCCTGCGCGCGACCCACGGCACGACCGTCCTGGCGCTGAACTTCGCCGACGGCGTCGTGATGGCCGGCGACCGTCGCGCCACGGAGGGGTTCTTGATCGCGGACGAGCGCATCGAGAAGGTCTTTCCCGCCGACGACCACTCGGCGGTGGCGATCGCCGGAGTCGCCGGCCAGGCGACGGAGATCGTGAAGCTGTTCCAGACAGAGCTGGAGCACTACGAGAAGGTCGAAGGCGACGGATTGTCGTTGGAGGGCAAGGCGAATCGGCTGGCCCAGATGATCCGCCAGAACCTCCCGATGGCCATGCAGGGACTGGTGGTGGTGCCGCTGTTCGGCGGGTACGACCTGCGCCACGCCCGCGGCCGCATCTTCCGCTACGACGTGACGGGCGGGCGCTGGGAGGAGGCCGACTTCCACGCGAACGGCTCGGGCGGCATCCACGCGCGCGGCACGCTGAAGAAGCGCTGGCGCTCCCAGCTCTCGCGTGACGAGGCGATCCACGCGGCCGTCGAGGCGCTGTACGACGCGGCCCAGGAGGACGCGGCAACCGGCGGCCCCATCCCGTCTCGCGGCGTGTTCCCGTCGGTGAAGATCATCGACGCCGCCGGCGTCCACACGGTGGGCGACGACGAGCTGCGAACGGCCGCCGAATCGGTGATGGGCGAGCAGGCGCAGAGCCACAAGCCCGTCGGCGCCAGCGGCGCTCGCGAGGCCGAGGAGCCCGACTAGCATGTCGTTCCAGCCCTACGTCCCGCCCGAGCAGCTCACCAAGGATCGGTCAGAGTATGCGCGCAAGGGCATCGCGCGCGGCAAGTCCGTCGTCGCCCTGGAGTATGCGGACGGCGTCCTGTTCCTGGCCGAGAACCCGAGCGCGACGCTGCACAAGATCTCGGAGATCTACGATCGGATCGCGTTCGCCGGGGTCGGCAAGTACAGCGAGTTCGAGGATCTGCGCATCGCCGGGATCCGCCTGGCCGACGTTCGCGGCTACTCGTACGGGCGCGAGGACGTGACGGCCAAGACGCTCGCCAACGCGTACTCGCAGGCGCTGTCCACGATCTTCACGCAGCAGATGAAGCCGTACGAGGTCGAGATCCTGGTCGCGCAGGTGGGCGACGAACCGTCGGAGACGTCGCTGTTCCACATCCTGTTCGACGGCAGCGTTGCCGATGAGGAGGGGTTCGTGGCGATGGGCGGGCAGTCCGAGGAGCTGACCGAGAAGCTGCAGGCGGCCTACCGTTCGGGCCAGCCGCGCGACGCCGCCCTGCGAATCGCCGTGGAGGCGCTGTCGAGCGCCGAGGACGGACACGCGGTGGACCCCGCGCGGCTGGAGGTCGCAGTGCTGGACCGGAGCCGCGGGCGTCGCAAGTTCCACCGGGTCGGCGCCGACGAGGTCGCATCGGCCCTGGCCGGGTCGCTTTCGTAGCGCTTCATGCGCGGATCGTCGCGCGTTCCTCGCTTCGTGGCGCCGGCGGCCGCCGCGGTGATCGCCGTGGCGCTCGCCGTGGGATTGGCGGCGTGCGGCGGCTCCGGCGGACCGGCCCAGCCGTCGCCCACGTGCACGCCGAACGGCACCAGCCTTTCGATCGTCGCCCAGAACCAGTCGTTCAACCGCTCGTGCCTGGCGGCTCCGGCGAACGAGCGGTTCACCATCGCGCTGGTGAACCAGGACAGCGGGGTGCCCCACAACATCTCGATCTACAAGACCTCCACCGCCGGCACGGCCCTGTTCAAGGGCCCGATCTTCGTTGGGCCGGCGACGCAGCGGATGACGGTTCACGCACTGCCGCCCGGGACGTACTACTTCCAGTGCGACGTGCACCCCGACACGATGAACGGCACCCTGGTCGTTCGCTGAGCCACAGCTAGCCGGACCTGACCGAAGGCGCGTACCGGGCGGCGATCGCGTCGGCGAACGCGGCGAAGCGGTCGGCCAGCGGCCGGTCGCGGATCAGCAGCACGTCCTCGTCGTTGTCCTCGCCGCCGTGGGACAGGTTGTAGCTGCCGGTCAGGACTGCCTCGTCGGCAACCAGGACTTTCGCGTGCATGTAGTCATGCACGGCGCCCTCTCGGTACGGCGTGGAGCGCTTGCCGGCCAGGCGAGGCCGGATGACGTCCCACGCGTCGATCTTCCAGCGGTTGGCCGTCACCCCCTGCCACTGCGCCCGGACCTCCTCCATCTGGGTTTCGTCGTACGCGCCACCCAGATCGAACGACGGGCGCGTGGCGAACTCCGCCAGCGTGCCGAGGACCGGTCCGGCCGTGAGGACCGGCGTGAGGACCCGGATGCGGCCGCGAGCCTCGCCGAGCAACGACGCGGCCGCCTGCGCCAGCGACGGTCCGCGCGGCGACAGAACCACCCGCACGTCGCGGCCGTCGATCTGCACCGGCCCGGCTTCGCCCCCGCCCGCCTCCACGGTTCCATGCGTCCACAGGCGGTCGAAGTCGGCGCCGTACGCGGCGGCCACGTCCGGGTGCTCCACGCGCAGCACGACGTTCTCCTCGCGGGCGAACGCGTCGTCGGTCCAGTTCGTCGACCCCGCCCAAACCGACGTCGCGTCGCGCACCGCGTACTTGTGGTGCATGAGCGCGCCGCCGCCCGCCACCGCGCGCGTCGGCACGTCCAGCCCGTCGATGTCCTCGGGCCGGCACGCCGCGGGACGGGGCGCGGCCGGATGCCGCGGAACCTCGGCGTTGAAGACCACGCGCACGCGGACGCCGCGCGCCGCCGCCGCCTCCAGGGCATCGGCCACGGCGGCGCTCGCTCCCGTTCGCGCGTGGAAGTCGTAGATGGCCACGTCGAGCGAGGAACGGGCCGCGCGGACCCAGCCGACCAGCCGTCCCGCGACGTCGGCGGGATGCTGGCCGCCGTCGCGTAGGAATTCGACCTCGAGGCCGCTCACCGCGCCCGGCTCACCGCTGGTGGTCGCACGTGCCCTCGGCACAGGCCCGGACGGAGGCGACCGCGACCTCGGGCTCGTCGACGACCGCCAGCATGTCCAGGTCGGGCGCGGCGACCATGCCTTCGGCCAGCGGCCGCCGCCTGGCCCAGGCGAGCAGCCCTTCCCAGTAGGACGAGTGGAACAGCACGACGGGGAAGTGGCGGATCGTCCGTGTCTGGATCAGGGTCAGCGATTCGAACAGCTCGTCCAGCGTGCCGAACCCGCCGGGGAAGACCACGAAGCCCTCCGCGGCCTTCACGAACATCGTCTTGCGCGCGTAGAAGTGCCGGAACGTCACGCCCCAGTCCACGTAGTCGTTCATGGCCTGTTCATTGGGGAGCTCGATGTTGAAGCCGATCGACGTGCCGCCGGCTTCCTGCGCACCGCGGTTGGCCGCCTCCATCGCGCCGGGGCCGCCGCCGGTGACGACGGCGAAGCCCGCCTCGGCGAACGCGCGCCCGACGGCGAGCGCGCCCGCGTAGGCCGGATGCGCGCGGTGCACGCGCGCAGACCCGAAGATCGTGACGGCGGGGTGAGGAACCCTGGCGACCGCCTCGAATCCCTTTCGGAACTCGTCGGAGATGTGTCGCACGTGGCCGTCGATGTCCCAGTCGTCCGAGGACAGGATCGGGACGTCGCGCACGCCGCGTAGTTTGCCGGGGCTGACCTCCGATCGCAACCGGCGGCCGTAGACTCCGTTCATGGACCGGCGCATCTTCGGCCTCGAGAACGAGTACGGCGTGACGTGCACGTTCCGCGGCCAGCGCCGGCTGTCGCCGGACGAGGTGGCGCGCTACCTGTTCCGACGGGTCGTCCACTGGGGGCGCTCGTCGAACGTGTTCCTGGAGAACGGCGCGCGGCTGTACCTGGACGTCGGCTCACATCCGGAGTACGCCACGCCGGAGTGCGACCGGGTGGAGGACCTGATCTCGCACGACAAGGCGGGCGAGCGCATCCTGGAGGCCCTGCTCGCCGCCGCCGAGGTCCGCCTGCACGAGGAGGGGATCTCGGGCGACGTCTACCTGTTCAAGAACAACACCGACTCGGCCGGCAACTCCTACGGATGCCACGAGAACTACCTGGTCGCGCGCCAGGGCGAGTTCGCCAGGATGGCCGACCTGCTGATCCCGTTCTTCGTCACCCGTCAGGTGTTCTGCGGCGCCGGCAAGGTGCTGCACGGCCCGCGGGGCGCGCACTACTGCCTGTCGCAGCGGGCCGAGCACATCTGGGAGGGGGTGTCGTCGGCGACCACGCGATCACGCCCGATCATCAACACGCGAGACGAGCCGCACGCCGACGCCGAACGGTTCCGGCGGCTGCACGTGATCGTCGGCGATTCGAACATGAGCGAGTTCACCTCGCTGCTGAAGATCGGGACGACCGACATCGTGGTGCGCATGGTCGAAGAGAACACCGTCATGCGCGACCTGACCCTGGAGAACCCCATCCGCGCGATCCGGGAGATCTCCCACGACATCACGTGCCGCAAGAAGGTCCGCCTGGCGACCGGCCGGGAGCTGACCGCGATCGAGATCCAGCGAGAGTACTTCGAGCGCGCCTCGCGCTTCATGGAGCGCCGCGGCGCCGAGGGCGTGACGGCGATGGTGCTCGACGAGTGGGGGGCCGCACTGGACGCGCTGGGGTCGGGCAGGCCGGACGAGCTTCGCACGAAGGTCGACTGGGTGGCCAAGCACGAGCTGATCGAACGCTACCGCGCAAAGCACGGGCTGCCGCTGTCGCACCCGAAGGTGGCGTTGATGGACCTCGCGTATCACGAGGTCAACCGCGAGCGCGGGCTGTACTACCTGCTCGAGCGACGCGGGCTGATGGACCGCGTGTCGAACGATCGCGACATCCAGCGCGCGATGCGCGAGCCGCCGCAGACGACGCGGGCGAAGCTCCGCGGCGACTTCATCCGGCAGGCGAAGCTCAAGCGCCGCGACTACACGGTGGACTGGGTCCACCTGAAGCTGAACGACCAGGCCCAGCGGACGGTGCTGTGCAAGGACCCGTTCCGTGCCGCCGACGAACGCGTGGAGCACCTGATCGCCCACATGTGAGCGGCCGTTCCGGGCCCGCGGCGAGCGGCCCCCGAGGGCGTCAGCCCCCGGCCACCATCCCGCCGGCGAGCACGCCGGCTGCGCCGGCCGCCAGGAAGAACTCGGGGTCGTCGGCGAACGAACGGCCCATGGATTCCATCGCGATGCCGTGGTCGGCGAGCAGGTCGAGCGCCGGCCGGCCGTCGACCTCGGTCAGGCGATGCAGGGCCGCCACCCCGGTGGATTCCAGCGACCGCCATACGGCGTCGCGGCGGGCCTCGTCCTCGATCGCCGGCACGGCCACGTCGACGTCGGTCATCGCGACGCGCGACAGCGCCGTCTGCGAGTGGTGCGACACCGCGAGGTGGCGCTCGCGCGGGTCGGCGAAGCTGATGCGAAGGGCCGCCACCGGCCGCCCGGCCAGGACCGCGGCGGCGTTCATCGACATGGCCGACGCCAGGTGCGTCGACCCCCAGACGGTGTCCGTCCCCGAGCTGCCCGGGCCGTCGCCGACGACGATCACGTCGGCCCCGACCACTCCGCGCGCAGCGAGCAGCCCCGAGAACACGCTGATGGACTCCAGGTCGCCCCCGAACGCCTGCCCCGACGAGACGACGGCGTCCAGCAGCCCCGAGGCGCGAAGCTCCGAGGACAGGCGGGACAGGGCGGCCGGCAGCGCGGCGCCGTCCGTCATGACCCAGGCCACCCGCCCGGCGCCGGCCGCGCGGGCGCCGGCGACGGCGGGACCCAGCATCGAGTGCAGCGGGATCCACACGACCGGCGTGCCGTCCAGGCGCCCGTCGCCGGCGACCGCGGCGCGGTGGGGGCTGTCGGCCTCTTCCACGGACAGGACCTTCACCTGCGAGGGCGTGTACCTGGCTTTCATCGTGTGGCCGGGACCATCCGCTTCCGTCTCGTCCACGCCCTCGACGGCCACGACCAGGTGCATGCCGCCGGTCCCGAGACCCAGGTCCACCGCGGTGGTGTTCAACAGCACCCGATCGCCGGGGCCGGCCGGCCCGACGATGCCCGGGTACGCCAGGGCCGACCCGCGCGCCCCCTCGACCTCGACGACGAGCTCGACGGCGCCGGGGCGCTCGGCCGCGACCGCGACGACGGTGCCCGTGCGAAGGCGGATCATCGGTCGCATTATCCTTGGCCGGTGCATCCGCTGGAGCGCCTGCTGAACCTGGTGGCCCTGCTGCTGAACGCCCGCCGGCCGCTGACGTTCGACGACATCCGCGAGCAGATCCCGGCGTACGGGCAGGACGATCCCGCGGCCGCCAAGCGCATGTTCGAGCGGGACAAGGACACGCTGCGCGAGGTCGGCATCCCGGTGGAGCTGGCGCCGACCGACGTGTGGGACGTGGAGAAGGGCTACCGGATCCCGCGCGAGCGCTACTACCTGCCCGACATCGAGCTCACGCCCGACGAGACGTGGGCGCTGTTCGTGGCGGCTCACATGCCCGGGGACGACACCGAGGCCGAGTCGGCGTTCCAGAAGCTGTCGGCCGGCAGCGAGGGCGGTGTGCTGGCCGCCGCCGCTGGGCGCGCCCCCGCCCCCGGCGTGGACGTGTCGGGTCCGCACCTGGGCGCGGTGGCCGAGGCGCTCGCGCGCCGCCGGGCGATCCGGTTCCGGTACCGGCCGCTGTCCGGGCAGGCCGGGCCTCGCGACGTCGACCCGTTCGGACTGGTGTTCCGCGCGGGCCACTGGTACCTGGTGGGGCAGGACCGCGAGCGCCGCGACATCCGCGTGTACCGCCTGTCGCGGATGACCTCGCGCGTGCGCGAGATCGACGACGCGGTCGACGCGCCCGAGGGGTTCAGCGCGGTGCGCCACGTCGAGGCCGGGCCGTGGGGGCTCGGCCGACCCGCGGCGACCGCCCGCGTCGGGTTCAGCCCGAAGGTCGCCTGGCTGGCGTCCGCGACTCCCGGCGCGCGGGTCGTGCGCACGCGGCCGGACGGGTGGGTCGAGGTGGAGGTCCCGGCTAGCCACACCGACACGTTCGTCTCCTGGGTGCTCTCGTTCGGCGCCGACGCGCGGGTGAGCTCGCCGCGCCCGATCCGCGACCAGGTCGTCGAGCGGCTGCGGGCGCTGGCCGCGGGCGCGCCCGCCACGCCGACGGGCGGCGCCGATGGCTGAGCGCGACGCGGCGGCCGCCACGAACGCCGCGGGGCGAACGGCGGCCAAGGCCGAGGTTCGACTTCGCCGTCTCCTGGTCCTCGTGCCGTACATCGTGCGGCACCCCGGCGCGCGCGTCGCCGAGGTCTCCTCGCTGTTCGGCATCGGAGAAGGCGATCTGCTGCAGGATCTGCAGCTGCTGTTCATGGCGGGTTTGCCGCCGTACGGGCCGGGCGACCTCATCGACGTGGAGATCGAAGAGGGCCGGGTGTGGATCACGATGGCCGACTACTTCTCCCGGCCGGCGCGCCTGACGGCGTCGGAAGCGCTGTCCCTGTACCTGCGGGGCAAGGTCCTGCTCGGCACGCCCGGCCTGGACGAGGCGCCCGCGCTCGCGTCGGCGCTGGCGAAGATCGAACGCGGCCTCGAAGGCACGTTGGAGTCGCTCGCCGAGCACGTCGAGGTCGACGCGCCCGGACGGGCCGAGACGCGCCTGGGGATCCTTCGGCGGGCGGTCGAGGGCCGCCGCGTCCTTCGCATCGAGTACTACACGGCGGCCCGCGACGAGCTCACCGAGCGGGAGATCGACCCCGAGCAGCTGTTCTCGGCGATCGGACACTGGTACGTCGTGGCGTGGGACCACCGCTCGGACGACGAACGCATGTTCCGCACGGACCGAATCCGGTCGATCCAGGAGACCGGGGCCACGTTCCAGCCTCGCGGGCTCGCGGGCGCGGACCGCCCGCTGTACACGCGTTCCGACGACGACGTCCCCGTGCGCCTCCTGCTCGGACCGGGTGCCCGCTGGGTCGCCGAGTACTACGAGACCGAGCGCGTCGCCGAGCGCGAGGACGGCAGGCTTGACGTCACCCTGCCCGCCAAGGACCTGCCGTGGGTGGCCAAGCTGGTGCTTCGCCTGGGCGGCGAAGCGGAAGTGGCCGATCCGCCGGAACTGGCCGAGATGGTCGTGCAGCAGGCGGCCCGGGCGCTCGCGCTGTACGGCGCCTGAGGCGGGTACCGGCGGGCCCATCCTCCGCGAAGCCGCCGGTAGTGCGTTCGGGCGAAGGGGATCGTCCGAAACGCATCCCCCGCGGGGCGGTCGGTGGGCGTACCAAAGTCGGTGAATCGCGCCGGTCCTTCAAGGGCTCGCGACCCCCGCCGATAACTACTCCGACCATGGCAACCATCCGAACGAGCTGTCCCGGTTGTGGAGAGGTGGACCTGTCCCCGGACTCGGTGCTGGTGAACGTCCGCACCGACACGGGAGAAGGGTCCTACCGGTTCGTGTGTCCCAAGTGCATGGAGCCCGTGGAGAAGCGCGCCGACCGCAGGATCGTGGCGCTGCTCAAGTCCGTCGGCGTCGGGATCATGGAGGCCGGCCCGGACGATGAGTGGGAGCAGGCGACGGCGGAGCCGGCGGTGCCGCACCCGGAGTCCCTGCCCGGCGGCGACCCCTTCACGGCGGACGACCTGATCAACTTCCACTTCATGCTGGAAGACGACGAGCAGCTCGCTCAGTTCCTGACCTCGCTGCAGAACTGAGCCCCGGCGCCCGCGGAGGCGCCCGCCTCGCCCTCCCTGTTATCCTGCGCGCGTGTCGCTGGCCCTCGGCATCGTCCTGGCGGTCGCCCTGTTCTCGGTCGGGCTCCTGCTGGCCCTGGTCCTGGCGCTGGCCAGCCGCCTGAAGACCCTGGCGGCGTCCCTGAAGACCTTTCAGCGCGACGTCGGGCCGGTGCTTGACGAGGTGAACCGCGAGGCCACGAAGGCGCAGCAGCGCATGGAGGACATGTCGCGGCGGGCCTCCCAGTTGAGCACGGGTGCTAAAATCCGCAGGTAACGCCGTTGGTCGCCGTCTGAATCTCCTCCGGGGGCGAACGCCTTGTTCAACGTCGGACCCACCGAACTCCTCGTGATCCTGGTGATTGCGCTGATCGTGTTCGGGCCCAACAAGCTGCCGGAGGTCGGTCGTTCGATCGGCAGGGGACTGCGCGAGTTCCGCCGCGCCTCCGATGAGATCCGCGGCGAGATCGAGGGCGCCCTGAACCTCGACGGCGACCAGGACGAGATGCCCCCGCAGGAGTCGCCCGCGAGCGAGCCGCAGGACGCGCCGCCGCCAACGACCGCTGCGGAGGCGCCCGCGAACGCGTCCACGACCCCCGCGAACCCGTCCTCGGTGGCCACGGAGCCGCTGCCGTCCAACGGCCAGGCTCGATCCGACGCCTCGGGCGACGGCGAGGGCGCGGGCTGAGCGTCCGGATCCCGATCCTCGACCCCCGTGGCCGTCATCCCGAAGCGCCGGCGCCGGAACCCCACCGGCACCATGACGCTCATGGAGCACCTGGGGGAGCTGCGCACGCGCCTGATCATCTGCATGCTCGCCCTGCTGGTCGCCGCGATCCCGGCGTGGTTCCTGTACGGGCCGGTGTTCACCTTCCTGAGCAACCCGTTCTGCTCGTTCATGACGGCGCACCCGACGCTTGCCGCCAACCCGGCCCATCCCTGCAACCTGTATTGGAACAGCCCGGTCGAGCCGTTCCTCGTCAAGGTCAAGGTGGTGTCGGTGCTGGCGCTCGGCATCGCTCTGCCCGTCGTGCTGTACGAGGGATGGCGGTTCATCACGCCCGGGCTCACGAGCCGGGAGCGGCGCTACTCCGTCCCGTTCGTGCTCTCGTCGATGGTGCTGTTCGGCCTCGGGGCCGCGTTCGCGCTGTTCACGCTCCCGAAGGCCCTGAACTTCCTGCTGGGGTTCGCGGGCACCATCCGCGTGGCCCTCATCCTGTCCGTCGCCAAGTACCTGGGCTTCACGCTGCTGCTGATCCTGGCGTTCGGGGTGTCGTTCGAGTTCCCGCTGCTGCTGATCTTCCTGATGATGGTTGGGGTGCTGTCCAGCCGCCGGCTGCTCCAGTGGCAGCGCTACGCCGTGGTCGGCATCGCCGTGTTCGCGGCCGTGATCACGCCGAGCCAGGACTGGTTCACCATGTCGGCCATGATGGTGCCCCTGATAGTCTTCTACTACCTCGCGATCCTCGTAGGGAGATTCATCCTGAAGAAGTGACCCGTTGGTTCGATTCGATCGTATGAGGAACTGAGCATGGCCATCAAGGGCAAGGGAAGGACCCGCGGGCGCCGGTCCATCGCGCCGCCGCCGCGGCCGCAGATCGTCGTGCGCAAGCCGCCGATCTGGCGCCGGGCGGTCACGTGGATCGTCGTCGGGGTGCTGATCCTTGGCGCGATCGGCTACGGCGTCTGGCACTGGTGGGACAACCACCAGGCGGCCCGGCTGAAGGCACAGGAGATCTCGGCCGTCGAGAAGTACAACTCGCTCGTGTCCGTCCACTACCCGCCCGACCAGAACAACGAGGGCGGCACCTCGCTGCAGATCTTCTCCAGCGTCCCGGCCGAGCTCGTGCGCCTGGACCAGGGCAAGGTATCCGGCACGACCGCCGCCACCGAGGCGAAGACCTTCGCGGACACGGCATCGAATGCTGCCGATGCCATCGAGAAGATCCAGGTCACCGACGTCATCCCCAGCAACCTGTCCGTGAGCGAGACCACCGGCCTGCGAACGCCCGGGATCACCCAGCTGATGTTGTCGGAATCCCAGCGCTACATGGTCAACGCGTTTCGCACGTACGCCGCCGCCGGGCACCTCATGCAGATCGCAGCCGGCCTGCCGAAGGGCCCGCAGCGGTCTGCCGTCATCGCGCAGGCGCAGTCGCTGATGACGACCGCCGGCACGCTGTTCGACCGCGGGTTCCGGATCCTGGCGAACATCCGCACCGTGCTCGGCACGTTGATCCCGCAGCCGTTGCAGGTGCCGACGGCGCCGCCGCCGCAGTCTCCGAGCCCCTGAATCAGCAGAAGAACGATTCCAAAGCGGCCGGCCCTAGACTGAGCCCCGTGGCCAGCGTCGCACGCTTCTCGCAGTCGTACGCGTTCGACCTGGACGGGTTCCAGATGCGCGCGATCGAGGCCCTCGGCGAGGGCGAGTCGGTCCTCGTCGCGGCCCCCACGGGCTCCGGCAAGACCGTCGTCGCCGAGTTCGCCGTCGAGCTCGCGCTGTCGCGGCACCGCAAGGCCTTCTACACGACGCCGCTGAAGGCGCTGTCGAACCAGAAGTTCGGCGACTTCGCCGAGCGGTACGGCGCCGATCGCGTCGGCCTGCTGACCGGCGACAACTCCATCAACGGCGAGGCGGACGTGGTCGTCATGACCACCGAGGTCCTTCGAAACATGCTGTACGAGAACAGCCGCACGCTGGCCGGCCTGGACGTGGTCGTGATGGACGAGGTGCACTACCTCCAGGACCCGTTCCGCGGCGCCGTGTGGGAGGAGGTGCTCATCCATCTCCCGCTGTCGGTGGCGACCGTCTGTCTGTCGGCGACTGTGTCGAACGCGGAGGAGTTCGGCGAATGGATCGGTGCGCTGCGGGGCCCGACGCGCGTCGTCATCGAGGAGCGGCGCCCGGTGCCGCTCGACAACCTGTACCTGGTCGGGGACGAGCTCCACGAGATGCACGTGGAGCGTCAGGGTCACCTGCTGCCGAACCCGTACCTGGTGTCGTTGGACCAGCGTGAGATCCGCAACCGCGAGTTCCGCCGCCGCTCGGACGGCCGTCGCCAGAGCGCCGTCCGGTCGCGGCCCCGCGAGGGGCACCGAAGGGTCTACGTGCCGCGTCGCGAGGAGGTCGTGGCCAAGCTCGACGACGAGGGCATGCTGCCGGCGATCTACTTCGTGTTCAGCCGCCTCGGGTGCGATCGCAGCGTCGAGTTCGTGATGGACTCCGGGATACGTCTGACGACCGGGGACGAGGCGGACGAGATCCGCGCGATCGCCGACGCGCGCGTCGGCTGGGTGCCCGAGGCCGACCTGCTCGCGCTCGGGTACTTCGAGTTCCGCGAGGCGCTGGCCGCGGGCGTCGCCGCGCACCACGCGGGCATGCTGCCGCTGTTCAAGGAGACCGTGGAGACGCTGTTCGAAGCCGGCCTGGTCAAGGTCGTGTTCGCCACGGAGACCCTGTCGCTCGGGATCAACATGCCGGCCAAGACCGTGGTCATCGAGGACCTGTGGAAGTTCTCGGGCGAGCGCCACGAGCTGCTCACGCCCGGCGAGTACACGCAGCTGACCGGGCGCGCCGGGAGGCGCGGCATCGACGAGATCGGCTTCGCCGTCGTGGTGTACCAGCGACAGGTGCCGTTCGAACGGGTCGCCGGCCTCGCGTCCACGCGCACGTACGAGCTCCGGTC
Organism: Actinomycetota bacterium; assembly: GCA_036406615.1. GTDB lineage: Bacteria > Actinomycetota > UBA4738 > UBA4738 > UBA4738 > DASXAQ01. The sequence goes on from DASXAQ010000040.1 coordinate 30,959, forward strand.
GTCGTTCCGCCCGTCGTACAACATGGCGGTCAACCTGGTGCGCAACTACTCCCAGGAGGAGGCGCATCACCTGTTGAACTCGTCGTTCGCGCAGTTCCTGGCCGACCGCGGGGTCGTCACCCTGGAGCGCCAGCTCGAGCGCGACCGCGCCGGCCTGGAGGGGTACCGCCGGTCGATGGCGTGCGACCGTGGCGACTTCGCCGAGTTCTGGGGCCTGCGGGAGCGCGCGGCGACGATCCGCGCCGACGCCCGCCGGGCGGGGGAGCGCAGCGCCGTGGACGAGGTCCGGATGGGGCTCGCGCAGCTGCGCCCGGGCGACGTGGTGTACGTGCCGGGGGCAAAGCGGCGCGGCCTGGCCGTCGTGGTCGGCATCCGCGAGGGTCGGCCGATGCTGCTGACGCAGGACCGTCGCTCGTTCCGGGCGGGGCCGACGGACTTCGACCGTGCGCCCGCGCGCGTGGCGCACATCGACCTGCCGCGTTCGGGCAGCACGCGCAGCGCCCGGTACCGGCGAGACCTGGCGGCGCGGCTGGCGACCCTGCCGGTGCCGCGCTCGCGCCCGAACCGTACGACCGTGGATCCGAAGGCGGAGAGCCGGGCCGCGGCGCTCGAGCGCAAGGCCGCCCGGCACCCGTGCGCGACCTGTCCCGACCGCAGCAAGCACGAACGCTGGGCCGCGCGCGCCTCGAAGCTCGAACACGAGGTGGCGGCCCTCGAGCAGCGGATCCGGCGCCGCACCGAGACCCTGGGGCGACAGTTCGACCGCGTCGTGTCGGTGCTTGGGGAGCTGGATTACGTGCGGGACTTCGGCCTGACCGAGAAGGGAGAGCGCCTGCGGCGCATCTACGCCGAAGGCGACCTGCTGGTGACCGAGGGGCTCGCGGAGGGGTTGTTCGACGGCCTGTCGCCGGCGGAGCTGGCCGGGCTGGTGTCGGCGTTCGTCTTCGAGTCGCGCGAGCGCGAGCCGCGGCGACCCGAGGTGCCGACCGCCGCGCTCCGGGAGCGGCTGACGGCGCTCGCCGCCGTGTGGGTGCGGGTCCGCTCCGTCGAGGAGTCGCATCAGGTGGAGCTGTCGCGCGAGCTGGACCCGGGGTTCGCCGCCACGATCTTCCGGTGGGCCGAGGGCCGGGGCCTGCAGCAGGTGCTTGCGGAATCGGGGATGGCTGCCGGGGACTTCGTCCGCAACTGCAAGCAGGCGCTGGATCTGCTGCGCCAGATCGAGGACGTCGGGGGGCCGGCCGTCGCGGCCGCGGCGCGGCAGGCGCACGACGCGGTCAACCGCAGCGTCGTCGCCTACACCGGCGTCGACGCGGCCGCGTGACGGTGCCGCCGTGGAGCCCGTTACGGCGTCGGTGCCCGAACCGCTGCGGCTGATCGCGCGCCCCGGCGACGGGGGAGGCGCGGTCGCGCGGGAGTTGCCGGTCGTGGAGTCCGTGCTGCGCAAGCTCGCGGTGGCATTCGAGGTCGCGCTCGCGCCGGGGCCCGGGGACGCCGAGCGCGAGGCACGCCGAGCCTTGGCGAGCGGCCGGCGCAAGCTGGTGGCGATCGGCGCGGACCGCACGGTCAGAGAGGTCGTCGCCGGCATGATGGCCGCGCCCGAGGGGTCGGCGCGGCCGGAGCTCGCGGTGCTGGCCGGGGGGTCCGGGTGCGACTTCGTGCGAACGTTCGGGCTTCCGGAGGACACGTCGGCGGCAGCCGCCCGCCTGCCAGATTCCGTGGCCTACCCGATCGACGTCGCGCGCATCTCGGTGCGCGATCCGTCCGGCGGGGAACGCGTCACGCACTTCGCCGGGATCGCGGAGGCCGGGCTGTCCGGGCTCGTGCAGCGCCGCGCGGATCGCGCCGTGGAGCGCCGGCCGGCGCGCGCGCGCCGGCGCGCCTACTTCGTCGCCTTCTGGCGAACGATGGCCCGATACGCGGCGCCGACGATGCGTGTCGACGTCGCGGCGCGAACGTTTCGCGGTCGCGCCCACAACGTGGTGGTCGGCAACTGCCAGTTCGCGCGCGAGGGGATCCGCGTGTCGCCGCGGTCGTTCCCCGGCGACGGGCTGTTCGAGGTGCTCGTGTACCACGGCCCGAAGTCGGATGCGTTCACGTTGCTGCCCAGGATGTTTCGCGGCGAGCAGGTCCCGCACCCGAACATCGAGGAGTTGCGCGGACGCCGGATCCGGGTTGAGGCCGACCCTCCGCAGTGGGTGCAGGCCGACGGCGAGGCGCTCGGGCTCACGCCGATGGTCGTGGAGCTGATCCCCGAGGCGATCACGCTGCGCGTCTGAACCCGGTCCCGCCCCGCCGGGCCGCCGACCCCGGCCCACCGGCCGCCGGTATCATCCGCTGCATGGCGCACGACCACGCCGGCCGCGTCGGCCGGGCCCTGGCTCTGGCGGCAGCCGCCGACCTCGACACGCTGGTCGTCGCGCCGGGGCCGGACCTCGTCTACCTGGCCGGCTACGACGCGCCGCCGCTCGAACGGCTCACCGCGTTGGTCCTTCGTCCGCCGGACCTGGCCGTCCTGCTCGTGCCCGCGCTCGAGCGCCCCCGCGCCATGACGGCCGGCGCCGGCGACGTCGCGGAGCTCGCGGCCTGGGATGACGGGGACGACCCGTACGAGCGCGTGCGCGCGCTGGCCCCCGGCGCCCGGCGCGTGGCTGTGTCGGACCGTCTGTGGGCAACCCACGTGCTCGGGCTGCAGGTGGCCATCCCGCCGGCCACGTTCGACCGGGCCGGCCCGCTGCTGTCGCCGCTTCGCGCGGTGAAGGACGACGGCGAGGTCGACGCCCTGGCTCGCGCCGGCGCCGGCGCGGACGCGGCGTTCGCCGCGATCGTGACCGAGCGGTTCGAGGGCCGAGCCGAGACCGACGTCGCGCGGTCGCTGGGCCGCAACCTGGTGGCCAACGGGCACGAATCGGTCGGCTTCACGATCGTGGCGTCGGGGCCGAACGGCGCGTCGCCCCACCACGAGGCCGGCGATCGCGTGATCCGGGCCGGGGACGCCGTGGTGATGGACTTCGGCGGGAAGGTCGGCGGCTACGGCTCGGACATCACCCGCACGGTCTTCGTGGGAGAGCCTTCCGATCACGACGCGCGCGTGTACGAGACGGTGCGGGCCGCGCAGCAGGCCGCGTTCGAGGCCGCGCGCGCCGGCGTGGCCGGCCAGGACGTCGATCTCGCGGCCCGGCGGGTGATCGAGCGGGCGGGGTTCGGCCCGGAATTCGTGCATCGAACCGGGCACGGCATCGGCCTGGAGGAGCACGAGGATCCGTACCTGGTGAGCGGCAACGCCGAACCGCTCGTGCCCGGCAACTGCTTCTCGATCGAGCCGGGCATCTACCTCGAGGGGCGCATGGGCGTGCGGATCGAAGACATCGTTCACCTGACGGACCAGGGGCCGCGCCGACTGAACGAGGCACCGCGCGAGCTGACGGTGGTGGCATGAAGGTCGCGATTCGATCCGGGCTCAAGTCCGCGCCCGGACGTGCGCGATAACCTACGGGGGAGTAACCTACGCATGAGTAGGTTGTGATTCCGAGGAGGGCACCCCATGGCGGTTCTGGACATCCCCGAGGAGCTGGCGGACCTGCGTGGGAGCCTGCGGCAATTCATCGACCGGGAGATCCGCCCGGTCGAAGAGGCCCATCGCGTGGAGATCAACGAGACCGGCACGTTCGACGGCATCCGCCCGGAGAAGCTGAAGCTGCGCCGGCGCTCGGCCGAGCTGGGGTTCTGGACCCTGCACATGCCCGAGGATGTCGGGGGCGGCGGCCTCTCGTACCTGGGGCAGGTGCTGCTGCACGAGGAGGCGAGCCGCCACGGCCTCACGCTGGCGATGTTCGAGTCGATCTTCCCGGTCGTGACCGGCCCGACGCCCATCTACGTCGACTGCACGCCCGATCAGCGCGAGCGCTACCTGGACCCGCTCATGCGGGCCGAGGTGATCACGTGCTTCGCGCTCACGGAGCCCGAGGCGGGCTCGGACGCCACCAGGATCCGAACGAAGGCCGAGCGCGCCGAGGGCGGCTGGGTGCTGAACGGACGCAAGCACTTCATCACCGGCGGCGAGCACGCCGACTTCGCGCTGGTGTTCGCCGTCACGGACGGCGAGAAGCGCGCGCACGGCGGCATCACGGCGTTCTTCGTCGAGCGCGACACGCCGGGGTACACGGTGAGCCGCATCCAGCGCACCATGTCCCCGTTCCAGAACCCGGCGGAGCTGACGTTCGAGAACGTCCAGGTCCCGGACTCCCAGGTGCTCGGGCAGGTCGGATTCGGCTTCTACTCGGCGGTGCGCGGCATCAACGGCGCGCGTCTGCAGATCGCCGCGGCGGCGCTCGGCATCGCCTCGTACGTGCTGGAGCGCTCGCTGGAGTACGCGAAGACGCGCGTCGCGTTCGAGCAACCCATCGGGAAGAACCAGTTCGTCCAGGGGATGCTCGTCGACTCGCACGCGGAGCTCGAGCAGGCGCGCCTGCTCGTGTACAAGTGCGCGGCCGACATCGACGCCGGCGCCGATGGACGGCGCGAGGCGGCCCTGGCCAAGCTCGTCGCCACCGAGATGGTCGGGCGCGTGGCCGACCGCGCGATCCAGGTGCACGGGGGGACCGGGTTCATGAGCGAGATGGGCCTGGAGTCCTGGTACCGCGACGTGCGGGCGATGCGCCTGTACGAGGGGACCAGCGAGATCCTGCGCTCGAACGTCGCCAAGACCCTCGGTCTGTAGCCGGCCCTCGCGATCCCGTCAGCGGCGGGGTCGAACTTTCGTGCCCTCCGCCGTGTCCATGACCTCGAGGCCCATGCCGGTGAGTCGATCGCGGATCGTGTCGGCCTCGGCGAAATCCCTCGCGGCGCGCGCCTCGTCGCGGCGGCGCACGAGGTCCGCCATCTCGTCCGAGGGCGTCCAGGCTTCCTGGGCGATGCGCTCCAGATCCAGGCCAAGCACCTGGTCCCACGTGCGAAACAGCGCGTGCTTCTCCCAGGGCGGGAGCGGCGCCGACGCGGCCTCGTCGAGCACGACGAGCGCGGCCGGCATGTCCAGGTCGTCGGAGACCGCGTCGCGGAACCGCCGGTCGAGGTCCGTGCCGTGTTGCCCGAGCGGCCGGAGCGCCCCGTCGTCGCCGGATGCGTCCCCCGCCACGGCGGCCTCGGCCACGCGCTGGCGCAGCGACGTCAGGCGGGCGTTCGCGCCCTCCAGAGCCTCCCAGTTGAAGTTCATCTCGCTGCGGTAGCGCGTCCGCAGGCACAGCAGCCGGTAGGCCAGCGGGTCGAGCCCGCGCGCGGCCAGGTCGGGCACCCGGATCACGTTGCCCTGCGACTTCGCCATCTTCAACTCGCCCATCTGCAGGAACCCGCCGTGCACCCAAATCGAGACGACGGGGTGGCCCGTGTAGCCCTCGGACTGAGCGATCTCGTCCTCGTGGTGGGGGAACTTGTTGTCGTTGCCCCCGGTGTGCACGTCGAACCGGTCGCCGAGCAGGTCCATCGACATCGCCGAGCATTCGATGTGCCAGCCGGGGTAGCCCTCGCCCCACGGGCTCGGCCACTTCAGCAGCCGGTTGGGCCCGGCGTGCTTCCAGAGCGCGAAGTCGGCCGCGTGGCGCTTGTTCGGGTCGATCTCCACCTCCTGGCGGTGACCGGCCCGCAGCGCCTCGAGCGTGTTGCCGGACAGCTTGCCGTACTCAGGGAACGTCGTGACGTCGTAGTAGACGGTGCCGCCGACCTCGTACGCGTGGCCGTTGGCGATCAGGCCCTCGATGATGCGGATCATCTGCGGGATGTACGACGTGGCGCGCGGGTACACGTCGGCCCGTCCGATGTTGAGCAGGTCGCCGTCGGACAGGAACGCGTCCGTGTACTTCTCGGCGATCTGGTCGGGCGAGAGCCCCTCGTCGTCCTGCGCGAGCTCCATCTTGTCGCGGCCCGAGTCGGACACCTCGTCGGTCATGTGGCCAACGTCGGTGATGTTCATGACCAGGAACGCGTCCAGCCCCTCGAACCGAGCGACGCGGCGGATCAGGTCGCCGAGCATGAACGAACGGAAGTTGCCGATGTGGATGTAGCGGTAGACGGTCGGCCCGCAGGAGTAGATCTTGACGGTGCCGCCGTCGACCGGCTTGACCTCCTCGACCTGCCGCGACAGGGAGCTGTACAGACGCATCCGATGGAGTCTACCCGCCACCTCGGTGATGACGTCGCGCGATAGGCTGGGCAGGACGTGGATCGGGACTTCGGCCTCTCGGACGAGCAGCGCGAGCTGATCGCCGCCGTGCGCGACGTCGCCGGCGAGCGGCTGGGCCCGTCGGCGCCGGACTTCGAGGAGCGAAGCGAATTCCCGCGAGAGCTGTTCGCGGAGCTGGCGAAGATGGGGTTGGCCGGCATCCCGTACGAGGAGGAGTACGGCGGCGGCGGGCAGCCGTACGTCACGTACCTGGCGGTGCTGGAGGAGATCGCCTCCGCGTTTCTCTCGCTCGCCGTCACGGTGTCGGTGCACCACCTGGCAGCCTTCGGCATCCACGAGTTCGGCTCGGACGAGCTCAAGAAGCAGTACCTGCCGAAGCTCTTCTCGGGGGAGTGGCTCGGCGCGTACGCGCTGTCGGAGGCGGCGAGCGGTTCGGATGCCGCCGCGCTTCGGACCCGCGCGGAGCGGACCGCCGACGGATGGCGCCTGACCGGAAGCAAGCGCTTCATCACCCACGGCGGCGAGGCGGAGTTCTATCTGGTGATGGCACGAACGGGCGACGAGGGCCCCAGGGGCATCTCCGCGTTCGCCGTCGAGCGCGGCTGGCCCGGGTTCGAGTTCGGGGCGCTGGAGCGAAAGATGGGCTGGCACGCGTCGCCGATGCGCGAGCTGATCTTCGAGGGATGCGAGGTGCCGGCGGAGAACTTGATCGGGGAGGAGGGCCAGGGCTTCACGATCGCGCTGTCGGCCCTGGACGCGGGGCGGCTGGGCATCGCGGCCTGTTCGGTCGGGCTCGCGCGCTCGGCGCTCGAGGCCTCGCAGCGGTTCGCGGCCGAGCGCTCGCAGTTCGGCCGGCCCATCGGCGAGTTCGAGGGCATCGGGTTCATGCTGGCCGACATGGCGACGCAGACCGAAGCGGCCCGGCGCCTGTACCGCGAGGCCGGGCGCGTGCGCGATGCCGGCCAGGATGTCTCGCTCGCCGCCTCGATGGCGAAGTTGTTCGCCTCGGACGTCGCGATGCGCGTCACGACCGACGCCGTCCAGGTGCACGGCGGGTACGGCTACATGCGCGAGTATCCGGTCGAGCGGTACCTGCGCGAGGCCAAGGCCCTGCAGATCGTCGAGGGGACGAACCAGGTGCAGCGCATGGTCATCGGCCGACGCCTGGCCGGCGCGGCGTCCTGACGTCCCGGACGGGCGACGGCGGGCCGCGCTGCGATGCCTCGGTCGCCGCGCGACCGATCACGCGGTCGCGCACGCCGACCACATCCCGACGCCGGCGGCGCGCGCGGTCCGTTCGGCATCGGCGAAGGTCCCTGCCATGCCCGTGTCGGGCGCGACCGGATCGTCGTCGGCGTAGCCCAGTCGCACCAGGCTGAGGTTCACGAGCTCGTGTCCGAGGTACACGTAGGCGAGCAGGCGTCCATACGGATCGCGAAGCCGAACGTCGAAGCGCAGCGTGACCGTGCGGCCCTGGAGACGATCGCGCGTATAGACGGCCGCGGAGTCTGCGAAGCACTCGGCCGGTTCGCGGCCGTGGGCGATCTCCGGCGTGTCCATGCCGATCAGGCGAACGCGTTCGTCCCGGCCCCGATATCGCACGTGGATCGTGTCGCCGTCCACGACGCTGGTGACGGGCACGACGGCGGGCGGCGCGATCGATACGCCGTCCGGCGGCCGGGCCGGCGCCGACGGCTGACGGCGAGCGACCGCGCACGCGCCGGCGGGCAGCAGCATGAAGGCTCCGATCAGGAGCACGAACCCCGCGTCTCGGAGCGGTTGCCGGCGCACGGACCAACCGTACCGGCCGCCTCTGACACGACGCGCGAGGGCGGCGGCGCGGGGGCTACGGAGTGATCGGACGGTGCTCGAACGGCGTGGAGAGCACGATGGTCGTGCGCGTCTGGACCTCGGCCTTCTCCCGCAGCCGTCGGAGGAAGTCCTCGAGGTCGGAGGTGGTGCGGGTCCGTACCTTCAGGATGTAGCTCTCCTCGCCGGCGACCGAGTGGCAGGCCTCGACCTCGTGGAGCTCGCGGACGCGCTCGGGGACGTCGTCGGGCTGGGTGGGATCCAGCGGCGTGACCGAGACCAGCGCGGTGACGAACAGGCCGAGCCCCTCGGGGTCCAGCACCGCTCGGTAGCCGCGGATGACGCCGGCAGCCTCGAGCTTCTTGACCCGCTCGTGGACGCTGGACGTCGACAGGCCGGCGCGGCGGCCGATGTCGGCGAACGTGCCGCGCGCGTCCTCCTGCAGCGCCTGCAGGATCACGAGGTCCTGGCGGTCGAGCACCCACCCATGATACCCGAGCCGGCCGGAAGAATTGCGGCTCAGAGACATGGTTGCCGAAGAAACTTCGTCCGACTACGCTAGGAACAGGAAATTGTTCTGAAGGCTTACCCTGCCCGGCCGGCGGGCCGACCTCTCGTGGAGGCCGCGATGGACGCCAACGACAGGATCACCCACACCACGGACGGCGCGCCGCCCGGCCGGGCGGTCCCGGCCGCCCTGGAGGCCAGGCCCGAGCGTGCCAAGGACCGGCCCGGCCATCGCGAGGCGCGGGCGCACGCCTCGGAGCAGCCCTTCCGGTACCCGCTCGCCCGTGAATGGGCCGAGCCCGACTGGACCCGGCTGGCCGGCTACCGCGACGTCCCCGCCGAACAATGGGAGAGCGCGCAGTGGCAGCGGGCCCACACGGTCAAGAACCTCAAGGAGCTGAAGGCGGCGCTCGGCGAGCACCTGGACGACGAGCTCGCCGGCGACATCCAGCGCGACATGTTCGAACGGGCGACGATGTCGATGTTGATCCCGCCCCAGATGGTCAACACGATGAACGAACGCGACCTGCGCGCCGACCCGGTGCGCCGCTACATGGCGCCGGCGTTCTCGGAACGCGACACCGAATGGCCGAGCCATCCCAACGCGCAGCGCGATAGCCTGCACGAGGCCGACATGTGGGCGGTGGAGGGCCTCACGCACCGCTACCCGACGAAGGTCCTCGCCGAGATGCTGCCGACGTGTCCCCAGTATTGCGGGCACTGCACGCGCATGGACCTCGTCGGCAACTCCACGCCGCAGGTGGCCAAGTACAAGTTCGAGGTCAAGCGCGAGGACCGGTACGGCCAGATGCTCGAGTACCTGCGGCGCACGCCGTCGGTGCGCGACGTCGTGGTCTCGGGCGGAGACGTCGCGAACCTGCCGATCAAGCACCTGGAGGAGTTCGTCTCGGCGCTGCTCGACATCGAGAACATCCGCGACATCCGCCTGGCCACCAAGGGCCTGATGGGACTGCCGCAGCACTTCCTGCAGCCGGACGTGATGGAGGGCATGGAGCGCATCGGGGCGAAGGCCCGGGAGCGGGGCGTCTCGATCGCGGTGCACACGCACGTCAACCACGCAAACCAGCTGACGCCGCTCGTGGCGAAGGCGGTCGCGACGTTCTTCGACTTCGGCTTCCGGGACGTTCGGAACCAGGGCGTGCTGCTTCGGGGCGTGAACACGACCTCGAACGACCTGCTGGACCTCTGCTTCAC
>DASXAQ010000041.1:0-42760 GCA_036406615.1 Actinomycetota bacterium
CGGTTTGGCGACGGAGGCGGTGTTGATAATCGCGTTTGCGATGAGACCGCTGACGACCAGGCCGGCCACACAGAACTTGAAGCAGTCGGCGACTAGCTGGGCTCTCCGATTTGGGGAAGATGTGGTCGCATCTGGCATGGGGTATCTCTCAGTGATTCGGCCTCGGTGCTCAGCAGGCTAAGCGAAACGGGGGCTCGTTTCCATTGACTCCGCTTTCGTAGCCAGCCTCTCCACACGGCTCATTCTTGAACATCTGTACGCCAATTGCAGTAGGCCAGAGGCAGCCTTGTATCGCTGGATGGGGGACCCGATACTTCCCCTGATCACGGAAATGAAGACGGATGCAGCCTAGGTCAACTAGCTGGACGGATGGGATGCGAAGGGAGGTGGCAGGGTGCAGCTTTACAAGAGGGTGGCCGCGCTGCTCGGCTCGGTGCTAGCGATGGTGCTGGCGGGCGGAGCTGTCTGGAAGCTGTAACCTCGAATCGACTTCCCCCGCACACCTCGCGCTACGCGCAGATGGTGGAGGGATTGGCTGAGGGAGCCTCGTTGGCTCCCTCAGCGCGTTTTGGAGCAAGCGACTTCTATGAGCATGGGAATCGGGCAGCGACGATTGTCCCTTCTCCTGGAGCGCTGTCGACGTAGAGGGTGCCCCCGACCGATTCAGCTCGTTCTCGCATTATGAGCAATCCAAAATGACCGTAGTGAGCAGCTCGCTGCTCGAAGCCAATCCCATCGTCCTCTACCGTTAGTCGTATCTGGTCTGCGTCCCGCATCAGTCGCAAGGAAATGGATCCCGCTCGAGAATGATGCGCAGCGTTCAGGAGAGCTTCCTTCGCCACCTCGTAGACGACTAATTGAGTGCCGTCTGGTATCCGGCCAAGGTCGTCGATAGCCACCAGTATCTGAGCCTTCACCTGAGTCTGGAGATCTCGCGCGACGTTCTGGACGGTGGAAGCGAGACCGCGAACGCCGATAGGCGATGCACGGAGGGAGCTCACAACATCGCGGACGACCCCTGACGCCTGTTGGCAGGCAACGCGAAGCGCTGGGATGTCCTGATCGAGATCAAGAAGCTTCCCCTGAGCAAGGTCCTGAGTGACCACGTTGCACAGCAACGAGACCTGGTAGAGAGGTTGAAGGACCTCATCGTGCAAGTTCGAGGCGATGCGGTGCCGTTCGTCTTGCCGCTCTTCCTCGATCCGTTCGCCCAGCTCGACGAAGGCCATTCGCTTCTCGACGACGAGCATCTCCGCTCTCATGTCGGACTGACTTCTGACGAGAATCTGTCGCCCGATCAAAGTGGGAACACAAAAGAGAGGGACAGCCCAGACTCCGAGAGAAGCATACGCAGCGACCAAGAGCGCCGCGAGGAATCCCCAGGCGATCCACGCCCATGCGTAATCATCTACGCGGCCTAGCTTGAGGTCGCCTAAGGTCGTGGCGATAGGGGCTCGGGTGACGGCGGCCGCCATCAGGATGACACAGAGGTGGTTGAAGATCGAGACGACGGCCAGGCCGACGAGCGTAAGGGACACCAGATGGAAGGCGTCTCGATAGAGCGATGAGGCGTAGATCGCGTGAGTCAATGCGGAGGCAAGAACCATAGAGAGTGCGACTTGACTTCGATTGAAAACTGCGCTGCGCAAGGACACTCTTCCTCGAAGTTCTCTCACGTCGCATGTCCCAAGGAATCCGATTAGCCCTGCCGTAAAGGGTGCGAAAAGAAGCGATGCAGCGACGATGAGGGGGATGTCGGCGGAGAGCGTTTGACCGCCAGACGCTTGCAGTGCTGGCATCAAATTCAGGAACGCGAGCGCAGCCCACCAGACTGTCAGGGTCAGAGCTGAATCCGCCAACTGATCGTGAGCAGTGATCGACCCGTATATGAGAATCGCCACAGCCGGCAGGGATACGGAGACAAACAACAATGTCCTCCAGGGGCCGACATTCGGCGTTGAATCGAAACTGGACGGTATCTCACGACCTGAGAGAGACATCCTTCTCCTTCCAGTCGACTTCCCGTTGGCGAGAGGCGCGCGCGGGCACGGACATTTTCTTGCGTGTCGGTGGAGACCCGCTCGGTCGATGGATCCGAGACATGCTTAGTCGACGAGCAGCGAGTGGTCCCGTGATTCCCACGGGTCGGCCGACGCGACGACGCCGGATCCCCCTGCCGGCTTCAGGCACTGCATCCCCCTTCTCCAGCGCCTTTCTCGGATTGTGGACCTCGGTGCAGCGCGGGGTCAATGGGGCATTTCGGCATCCCTAAAAGGTCTGGACATTTGCAAATGGGGGGCATACCGTACCGGCAGCCACAGCTCCGGGGGAGCGAGGAATGCGGGCCGAGAAGTGGCGACCGGCGGCCTGTTCGCCGTCGGTCGCGCGAGCGACGGGGGGTGAGCGCACTCGATGAGTGACACGCAACAGGCCGGCACCCAGGAACAGCGCGACGCTGACGACCTGGCCAAGTTCGGCTACAAGCAGGAGCTGAAGCGCTCCCTCGGCGTGTTCAGTTCCTTCGCCGTCGCGTTCAGCTACATCTCGCCGTCGACGGGCATCTTCACGTTGTACTTCCTCGCGTTGTCGATCGGCGGTGTGATGTTCTGGACCTGGCCGGTCGTCGCGTTCGGCCAGTTCATGATCGCGTTGAACTGGGCCGAACTCTCGAGCCACTATCCGGTGGCCGGGTCCGTGTTCCAATGGACGAAGTACCTTGCGAATCGCTCCTACGCATGGTTCACGGGCTGGATCTACTTCTTCGCCGGCGTGATCACTGTCGCGGCTGTCTGCGCGACCCTGCCGATCGCGCTGATCCCGGCGCTGAACTCCATGTTCGGACTGCACCTGGACAACACGCTGGGCAGCCACGCGCAGCTCGCCATCGCGCTGATCACGCTCGTCGTCGTCACCGTGCTGAACATCTACGGCGTGCGGCTGGTGGCGATTGTCAACAACACCGGCGTGATCTTCGAGATCCTCGGCATGGTCGTGTTCGCGTTCGTGCTCGCCCTGTTCCACAACCACAATGGCGTCGGCGTCATCTTCCAATCGTGGGGAGCCAAGCTCACGCCGAGCACGTTCCTCGTGGCGATGTTCATGAGCTTGTTCGTGATCTACGGGTTCGACACCGCCGGCACCCTCGCGGAGGAAACGAAGAACCCAAGGGTCGAGGCGCCGAAGGCCGTCCTCGGATCGATCGTCGGCGCGTTCATCATCGGGGCGATCTTCCTGTGGGGCACGTTGATGGCCGTGACCGACAAGCACGCCGCCATCAACCCGGCGAACTTCGTCGGCCCGCAGACGATCATCGAGTCGAACCTGTCAAGCGCCTTCGCCACGGTCTATCTGCTGGTCGTGTCCGCAGCGATCTTCGTGTGCTGCATGTCGATCATGACCTCGACGATCCGCCTGTGCTTCGGCATGGCTCGCGACAATCAGCTGCCGCTGTCGAAGGGCCTTGCCCGGGTGAGCCCGAACCTGCACACGCCGATCTGGTCGTGCGTCGCGGTCGCGTTGCTGTCGGCGATCCCGTTCATCCAGTTCGCCGGCGCGACGATCATCGCGGTGGCTGCGACCGCCATGATCTACCTGTCCTACTTCCTGGGCGGGATGGCGGTGCTTCGAGCGCGCGCGAGGGGCTGGCCCCGCAAGAAGGCTCCCTTCAGCCTCGGCGGCTGGGGCATCGTGGTCAACGTGATCGGCCTGCTCTGGGGCCTCGCGATGCTGGTGAACTTCCTGTGGCCCGCGACGAGCGACTCGTCGCTTCGCGTCTTCTCCAACCCGAAAGCGACCCAGACGGGCGGGCTCGTCAACTTCCACATCGGGTTCCTGAACGACATTCCGGTCATCGAGCTCGTGATGGTGGTCGTCATCGTGATCGGCGCCGTGTACTACCTGGTCGTCCAGCGAAGCAAGCCGTTCACGCCGGTGGTCCCGCCCGACGAGGACGAGGCCGTGCCGGGTGCGGCGGCGGCCAGCACCGCCTGAGCGGCACGCGGTCGTCCGGGCAGAGCGCGGCGACCCCGGAAGGGGTGTGCCGATGAACGTGGGAATGCGGCGGGTCCTGGCCAGGCTGGAACGGCCGGGCCCGCCCGCATACGCGCAGATCGAAGACCGCGTCGCGGAGGCGGTCGCGCGCGGAGATCTCACGCCGGGCGAGCGCCTGCCTCCCGAGCGGGAGCTCGCCGAACGGCTCGGCGTCAGCCGCATGACGCTTCGCCAGGCCCTGGACTCGCTCGAGCGGCGCGGCGTCGTGGAGCGCACGGTGGGCCGCCACGGAGGCACGTTCGTCGCCGAGCCGAAGATCGAACGCGACCTGACGTCCTTCTCCGGGCTCACGCACCAGCTTCGGCGGCAGGGCCGCCACGCCGGCGCCCGGGTCCTGTCGGCCGCTGAGGTTCTCGCCACGCCGCCCGCCGCGGAGGCCCTGGGGGTCGGTCCGGACGAGACCGTCTTCGAGATCGTGCGGGTCCGCCTTTCCGATGACCTGCCGCTCGCCCTGGAGCGTTCGGTCTTTCCCACGGCAAGGTTCCCGGGACTCCTCGACCACGCTCTGGAGGGCTCGCTCTACGAGCTGATCGAATCCCGGTACGGCGCCCACCCGCAGCGCGCGGTCGAACGCCTGGAGCCGGTGCTCGCGGAGCGCGGCGTCGCCGAAGCGCTCGGCGTCAAGCCGGGATCGCCGCTGATCCTGGTGGAGCGCACGGCCTACGAGGCCGACGACACCCCGCTGGAGTGGGCACGGGACCTGTTTCGAGGCGACCGCACCCGGCTGGTGGTGGAGGCCCGGCTCACCCGATGAAGACCTCTGCGAGGGCGGTCGTCATCGGCGGGGGCGTCGGGGGAGCTTCGATCCTGCACTGGCTCGCCAAGCTCGGGTGGAACGACGTGGTGCTGGTCGAACGCGCGGAGCTCACGAGCGGCTCGACGTTCCACTCGGCCGGCCTGGTGGGCCAGCTCCGCGGTTCGCTCAGCTTGACGAAGATGATGATGCGCTCCGTCGAGCTGTACCGGACGCTCGGCGACGAGGTGGGCATGCCGACGGGCTGGCGCGAGGTGGGGTCGCTGCGCCTGGCGTCGTCGCCGGAGCGAATGCAGGAGCTTCGCCGCCAGGCCGGTTGGGCCAAGACGTTCGGCCTCCCGCTGGAGTTGATCTCCGCGGAGGACGCGCAGCGGCTGTTCCCGCCCATGTCGGCCGAAGGCGTGCTGGGGGCCGCGTACCTGCCGAGCGATGGGTTCATCGATCCCTCGCAGCTGACGTTCGCCCTGATCGAGTCGGCCCGGCGCGCGGGCGCCGAGGTCAACGTCGACACGCGCGTCGTCGGCATCGACGTCGAATGCGGCCGCGTCGCGCGAGTCCGGACGGACCGCGGCGACATCGAGACGAACGTCGTGGTGAACGCCGCCGGCATGTTCGCCAGGGAGATCGGCGCCATGGTCGGGGTGACGGTGCCGATCATCCCCATGGCGCACGAGTACCTGATCACGAAGCCCGCGGGTCTGCCGCTCGACCTGCCGACGATGCGCGACCCATCCCTGCTCGTCTACTACCGGGGCGAGGTCGGGGGACTGGTGGCTGGTGGCTACGAGCGCACTCCGGCGCCGTGGTCGCTGGACGCCATCCCTTCGGACTTCAACGGGAAGCTGCTCGCCGAGGACTGGGATCGCTTCGAACCCTTGCTGGCCAATGCCATCCGCCGGGTCCCCTCGCTGGAGGGAATGGAGGCGGTCAAGCTCATCAACGGGCCGGAAGCGTTCACGCCCGACGGCGAATTCATCCTGGGCGAGTCGGAGGTGGACGGCTTCTGGGTCGCCGCGGGCTTCTGCGCGCACGGCCTGGCCGGCGCGGGCGGCATGGGGCAGCTGATGGCCGAGTGGATCGTCGGGGGGCAACCCGCGTTCGACGTGTGGCACATGGACTCACGGCGGTTCGGCCGCCAGTACGCCTCGCGCGACTACACGCTGGCCCGCACCGTCGAGGTCTATTCGACGTACTACGACATCCGCTACCCGGGGCAGGAGCGCCACGCCGGCCGACCGCTGCGCACGTCCCCCACGTTCGCTCGCCTCGCCGAGCTTGGCGCGGCCTTCGGCGAGAAGGCCGGATGGGAGCGGGCGAACTGGTTCGAGTGCAATGCCGCGGCGGGCGACGAATCCCTTCGCCCGCGAGGGTGGGCCGGAGAGGTCTGGTCGCCGGCCATCGGCGCCGAGCATCGCGCCTGCCGCGAATCGGTGGCGGTCTTCGACGAGACGTCGTTCGGCAAGATCGAGATCTGGGGTCCTGCGGCGGCCGCCTTTCTGGAAGGCCTGTGCGCCAATCAGATCGAGCGACCCGTGGGCACGGTGACATATACGCAGATGCTGAACGAGCGCGGCGGGATCGAAAGCGACTGTACGGTCACCCGCATCGGCCCCGAGCGGTTTCGCCTGGTCACCGGGACGGCGTTCGGGCACCGCGACCGTTCATCGATCCTGTCGCGCGCGGCCGGCGAGGATGGCGTGCACGTGGCGGACGTCACGTCGGCGCTGGCGTGCATCGGCGTCTGGGGCCCGTCCGCCCGGGACCTGCTGCAGCCGCTGACCTCCGACGACATCGGCAACGACGCCTTCCCGTACCTCACGGCCCGCGAGCTGACGGTCGGCCCCGTCCCGTGCCTCGCGGTCAGGGTCACCTACGTCGGCGAGCTCGGCTGGGAGCTGTACTGCCCCGTGGAGAGTGGGCTTCGGCTGTGGGACGTCGTGTGGGAGGCGGGGCGCGACCTGGGGATCGCCGCCGGCGGCTACCGGGCGATCGACTCGCTCCGGCTCGAAAAGGGCTACCGGGGCTGGGGCACCGAGCTGACGCCGGACGTGACCCCGTTCGAGGCCGGCGTCGGGTTCGCGGTCGCGTTGGACAAGGGCCCGTTCGTCGGCCGGGACGCGCTGGTCGCGGGCCGGGAAGGAGGCGGCGAACCCGCCACGAATCTCGCGTGCCTCGTGCTGTCCGACCCGCGGTCGGTGGCCCTCGGCGAGGAGCCCGTACGCGTCGGCGGCCGCCTGGCCGGCCGAGTCACCAGCGGCGGGTTCGGCTACACGATCGGCGCGTCCATCGCGTTCGCGTACCTGCCGGCTGCCGATGCCGCGCCGGGCACGCGCGTCGAGGTGGAGATCTTCGGCGAATGGATCGACGGCGAGGTGGCGCGGGAGCCGCTCTACGATCCCTCGGGGGCTCGGGTTCGAGGCTGATCCTCGCCCGGGTACTCGATCCCGAACAGGTCGGCGAGCGCTCGCGCGTGGAACTCGTCCGCGCCATCGCCCGACAGTGCCTTCAGGGTGACGATCGGGCCGTGCAGCAGCTTGGCCGCGACGCCGCGCGCGAGCGCAGCGACCGCCTCGAGCTCTGAGGGGTCGAGCTCCCTCAGCCGGGGGTTCCAGCGCGCCAGCTCGGCGGCGACCGCCGCGTCCCCGGCGTCCTTCAGACCGCGGATGAGCGGCGCGAGGCGAGCGGCGCGACGGCGCGCACTGAAGCGCGAGGCTTCCTCGCGCACCAGCTCTTCGGCCCGCCGAACCTCCGATCGGGCCGCGCCGTCGCCGACCAGCTCGCGCAGGTCCTCGATGTCGGCGAGCCGTGCACCCGGCAGCGTTCGGACCGAAGGATCCACGTTCCTCGGTACGCCGAGGTCCAGGACGAACACGCGCCGATCGGGCGCCGCCGCGCGGGCCATGTCGTCGCGCCCCAGCACGACGCGGTTCGATCCCGTACAGGTCACGACCAGCTCGCAGCCCGCGAGTGCGACGGGCAGGTCCGGCAGCGCGAAGGCCTCCGCGCCCTCGCGTGCCGCCAGGACGCGGGCCCGCTCCGGCGTGCGATTGACGATGCGGATGCGCCCGACGCCCCGAATCCGCAGCTGTTCGATGACGACGCTCGCGATCTGGCCGGCCCCGATCACGACGGCCGACCGGCCCCCGAGCGGACCGATCGCGTCCTCGGCAAGGCGGATCCCGGCCTCGGCGAACCCGAGCGCCGACGCTCCGATCGACGTCTGGGTCCGCACGCGGCGGCCCGCCCGGACGGCGGCGGCGAACACGGAAGACAGCTCGGCTCCGGCAGCGCCCTCATCGGAGGCCACCCGGTGGGCGCGGCGGACCTGGGACAGGACCTGCGCCTCGCCGACGACCATCGAATCCAGACCGGCCGCCACGCGAAACAGGTGGACGACGGCCTCGTCTTCGTAGGCGTCGTGCAGATACCCGGCAACGACGTTCGACGACTCCGCGGAAGATGCGGCCAGCACGTCGACCAGGTCGCGCAGCCCGGCGCGGCGATCCTCGACCTCCGCCACGAGCTCGACGCGGTTGCAGGTGCAGAGCACCACCGACTCGCGGACGGCGGGGGCGTCCGCCAGGTGGCGGTACGCCTTCGGCAGCTCCTCTCCGGGGATGGACAGGCGTTCCAGGAAGCCGAGCGGCGCATCCCGGTGGGACACGCCGGCAACCAGCAGTGGCATCAGCGGCAGCGCGGGGCCGGGGTCACGGGTCCCAGCGTACAAAGCGATGTTCGACTTCGCCGGGTCATGCACGAGGGCGCGCGGCCGCCCAACGCCCCGCGGTGCGCGGATCGAAAAATGCATTGACATCAAATCGTTAGATGGCTCATAATTCGTAGGCTATGGGATCCGACCATCACACGGACTCGACAACCGGCCGCCCCCTCACGGGCCGTCTGATCTCCATGACGGCCAAGGAGGCGCGGGCCGTGTTCGACGTGCGCCTGCAGGCCGTGGGCGGATCGTTCCCCACGTGGGTCGTGCTGCACACGCTGGAGGACCACGACGGCGACTTCCAGCGCCAGCTCGCCGAGCACTGCGGGATCGAGGGACCGACGCTGACCCACCACCTGGACCATCTGGAGGCAAACGGGTTCATCCAGCGCCGGGCCGACGCCACGGACCGCCGGGCCACGCGGGTGTACCTGACGGCCGCGGGTCGGCGGCTGCTCGCCCGCCTCTGGGAGGTTTCCAGAGCCGCCAACACCGATCTGACCGAAGGGTTCACGGAGGCCGAGGTAGAGCAGTTGCACGCGTTCCATCAGCGGCTGCTGGCGAACATCCGGGCCGCGGCGGAGGCGGACCGCGAGGCGAGGCCGTCCCGCCCCGCGCGACGGGCGCCGGCGGCCAGAACCTGATCGCACCGACCAACGTCGACGACGCACGCGGACGAACGACGGCAAGGGGGCAGGAGATGTTCGAAGACAACCGACGCGAGAAGCTGCTGACGCTCGGCACGATGTGCTTCGCGCTGTTCATGGCGATGCTCGACAACACCGTCGTCAACGTCGCATTGCCGAAGATCCAGGCGCACCTCGGCTCGGGCGTGTCCGGGCTGCAGTGGGTGGTCGACGCGTACACGCTGCTGTTCGCGAGCCTCCTGCTCACCGGCGGCACGCTCGGCGACCTCTACGGCCGCAAGCGGATGTTCCAGGCCGGGTTGCTGATCTTCTCGCTGGGGTCGCTGCTGTGCGGCCTCGCCCCGTCCATCGGTTTCCTCATCGCGTCCCGCGCCCTGCAGGGCATCGGCGCGGCCGCGTTGATCCCGAGCACCCTGTCGATCATCACGGTGACGTTCCCCGATCCCCGCGAGCGCGCGCAGGCCATCGGCATGTGGGCCGGCGTCTCCGGCCTGGCCCTGGCGCTCGGCCCGGTCGTCGGCGGCCTGCTGGTCGACTCGCTTGGATGGCAGAGCGTGTTCTTCCTGAACGTGCCGATCGGGATTCTCGCCTTCTTCGTCGCCGCTCGCTTCGTGAGCGAATCGAAGAACCCCGAGGGCCGCACGATCGACCTGGCCGGCCAGATCCTGGGCATCACGTGGCTGGCGGCGCTCGTGTACGCGCTGATCGAGGGCAACGCGCGCGGCTGGCGTTCTCCCATCATCCTGACGATGTTCGCGATCGCCGCCGTCGGGCTGGTCGCGTTCCTGTTCGTCGAGCGCCGGAGCAAGAGCCCGATGCTTCGGCTGGACTTCTTCCGGGTGCCCACCTTCACGGCCGGCGTGACGGTGGCCGCCCTCGTGTCGTTCGGCATGTTCGGCATGTTGTTCTTCCTGAGCCTGTTCATGCAGAACGTGCAGGACTACTCGGCGCTGGGGGCCGGGCTTCGGTTCCTGCCGGCGACCGTGGCGATCATCATCACGGCGCCGCTGGCCGGACGGCTGGCCGGGCGGATCGGATCGCGCTGGCCGATGACGATCGGCATGGCCATGAACGGCGCCGCGATGCTGATGTACCTGTCGGTGCACGCGGGAACGCCGTACTCGAGCTGGTGGTGGATCCAGGTCATCCAGGGCGTGGGCATGGGCCTCACGATGGCCCCGATGACGGCGGCCGTCATGGGCGCCGTCCCGCCGGCCCGCGCCGGGATGGCGAGCGCGACGACGAACACCAGCCGCGAGGTCGGCGGCACGTTCGGCATCGCGCTGCTCGGCGCGATCCTCACGAGCCGGTTCAAGAGCGTGCTGGCGAGCGCACTGGCGGCCCAGGGCGTGCCGGCGGCGCTCCGCGAGCGGATCGCGTTCGCCGTCAGCCATGGGCAGACCGGGGGCGCGGGCGCGCTTCCTGCGGGGGTGGACGCCGGCGCGCTGAAGTCGGTGTTCGCGAACGCGTTCGTCGACGGCATGCACCTGGCGATGGTCGTGGCGGCTGCGGCGCTGCTGTTCGGGTCGCTCGTGGCCTTCACGTTCGTTCGCCCGGCCCGGACCCAGGGCGTGCCCGCGATCGTGCAGCCCGAGGCCGTTCCCGCCTAGGGCGCGAGCTCAGGAAGCCGGCAAGGCGGCCGCGAGCCAGTCGCGGAACTCGGGGGCGCCGGCGGTTCGGCGAAGGCGCTCGAAGTGCTGGTCCGCATAGTCGACGAAGTCGACGTCCAACTCGGAGATGCCCTGCTGGACGACGCCCCACATCGCCTCGCGGAAGTCCGACATGAACCGCATCAGCCCGAGCGCGGCGGCGTCCGCGTCGGTCGAGTCGCGCTCGAAGTAGGCGGCGAGCAGCGCGCGGTCGTCGTCGCGCGCGAACTCGTGGTTGATGGAGAAGTTCGCCAGGTCGAAGAAGCGATCGCCCATGCCCGCGTACTCCCAGTCGACGATGCGGATGCGCGCGCCGTCGTCGAGAAAGTTCGCGTTCAGCAGGTCGTTGTGGCATGGGACGGGCTGTTGCGAGCCGCGCGCCGTCTCGATGCGTGCGCTCACGCCGTGCGCCCACTCGTACGCCGGGGGGATCGCGACCCCGTGCGCCGACGCCGTGTCGCGGTAGGCCTCGACCACGCGATGGGCATCGAACCGACCGGGAATGGCCGGGGCGCCGTGGACGTCGCGAAGCGCCCTCGCGACGCGCGCGATCGAGTCCGGCGCCCGCATCCGGTCGGGAGGGATCGGTTCGCCGGGGATGAATCGGGTGATCAGGTAGCCGTCGCCGAAGGCGACCACCTCCGGCCCCACGCCGATCGAGGCGGCCGTGCGCGAGGCGGCCTCCTCGCTCTCGCGGTCGATGCCGAGCAGCGACGTGTCCCTGCCGACGATGCGAAGCACCACCGTCTCGTCGTCGAACGACACCGTGAAGTTGTGGTTCGTGATGCCGCCGCTCAGCGGCTCGACGGCGCGCGGCCGGCCCGGCCAGAGGCGGTCGAGGATCTCCTCGGGCTGCACGCGGCCGATCCTACCCCGGGGCCGTGTCGCCGCCCGGGGGTAGCATGGCCGTCTTGAAGGCCGACCCCCTCGCGAACTTCTCCGCACCCGCGCGCGACTGGTTCCGGGCCGCGTTCGCGGGCCCGACGCCGGCCCAGTCCGGCGCGTGGGACGCGATCGCGTCGGGCCGCCACGCCCTGGTCGTGGCGCCCACCGGCTCGGGCAAGACGCTGGCCGCGTTCCTGTGGGCGATCGACCGGATGGCGTCGGGGCCGACGCCAGATGCGCAGGAGCGGCTTCGCGTCCTCTATGTGTCGCCGCTGAAGGCGCTGGCGGTCGACATCGAACGCAACCTGCGCTCGCCGCTCGTCGGCATGCGCGCCGCCGCGGAGCGCGAGGGGCGGGCGATGCCCGACGTGACGGTGGCGATCCGCACCGGCGACACGCCGGCGCAGGACCGCCGGCGGTTCGCGAAGCACCCGCCGGACATCCTGATCACGACCCCCGAGTCGCTGTTCCTGATCCTCACGTCGCAGGCGCGCGAGGCCCTTCGCGGCGTGGAGACCGTCATCGTCGACGAGATCCACTCGGTGGCGGGGACCAAACGCGGGGCGCACCTGGCCCTGTCGCTCGAGCGCGTCGACGAGCTGCTGGATCGGCCGGCGCAGCGCATCGGGCTGTCCGCGACCGTGCGTCCCGTGGAGGAGGTGGCGCGGTTCCTGGCCCACGGACGCAACGTCACGGTGGTCGCGCCGCCGGCCGAGAAGGTCCTCGACCTTCGCGTCGTCGTGCCGGTCGAGGACATGACCGCGCCGGGCGGACTGGACGCGGACGTCGATGCCGGCGGCGAATCCGAATCGCCCGAGGAACGGACCAGCGTCTGGCCGGCGGTCGAGCGCCGGCTGGCCGAGTTGATCACCGAGCACCGCAGCTCGATCGTGTTCGCGAACTCGCGCCGGCTCGCCGAGCGCATCTGCTCGCGCCTCAACGAGATCGCCGGCCGGGAGATCGCCCGCGCGCACCACGGCTCGGTCAGCCGAGAGCAGCGCCTGCTCATCGAGGAGGACCTCAAGGCGGGACGCTTGCCCGCCGTCGTGGCGACGAGCTCGCTCGAGCTCGGCATCGACATGGGCGCGGTGGATCTGGTCATCCAGGTCGAATCGCCGCCATCGGTGGCCGCGGGCATGCAGCGCATCGGCCGCGCCGGCCACCAGGTGGGCGCCGTCAGCCGCGGCGTCATCTTCCCCAAGTTCCGCGGCGACCTCCTGGAATCGGCGGTGGTCGTCGAGCGGATGCGCGCCGGTCAGATCGAGGCGCTGCGGGTCCCGTCCAACCCACTGGACGTGCTCGCGCAACAGATCGTGTCGATGGTGGCGATGGACGAGTGGATCGTCGACGACCTCGATGCGCTCGTTCGCCGCACGGCTTCGTTCAACGACCTGCCGCGAGGCGCGCTCGAGGGCGTGCTCGACATGCTGGCCGGCCGCTACCCGTCCGACGAGTTCGCGGAGCTGCGTCCGCGCATCACCTGGGATCGCGTCGAAGGCCGGCTCAGCGCGCGCCCCGGCGCGCAGCGGCTGGCCGTCACCTCGGGCGGCACCATCCCCGACCGCGGGCTGTTCGGCGTCTTCCTGTCGGGCGAGCACGGCGCGCGCGTTGGGGAGCTGGACGAGGAGATGGTCTACGAGTCGCGCGTCGGCGACGTGTTCGTCCTTGGCGCGTCGTCGTGGAGGATCGAAGAGATCACGCACGACCGGGTGCTGGTGACGCCCGCCCCCGGGATCCCCGGGCGGATGCCGTTCTGGCACGGGGACGCCCCGGGCCGCCCGGCCGAGCTGGGCCGGGCGCTGGGCGCGTTCCAGCGCGAGCTCGCGGGGGCGGCGCCGGCGGCGGCCGGCGATCGGCTTCGAGCCGCGGGGCTGGACGAGCTGGCCGCCGCGAATCTGATCGCCTATCTGGACGAGCAGCGGCAGGCCACCGGCGTCGTGCCGGACGACCGCACGATCGTCGTCGAGCGCTTCCGCGACGAGATCGGGGACTGGCGCGTGTGCATCCACTCGCCGTTCGGTGCCCCGGTGCACGCGCCGTGGGCGCTGGCCATCGAGGGCCGGGTTCGCGACCGCCTGGGCATGGAGGTGCAGACGATGCACACCGACGACGGCATCGTCGTGCGCCTGCCCGAGGCCGACGAGGCGCCGACGGCGGAGTCGATCCTGTTCGACGCCGACGAGGTCGAGGACCTTGTGGTCGAACGCCTCGGGGGATCGGCGTTGTTCGCCAGCCGCTTTCGCGAGTGCGCCGCCCGGGCGCTGCTCCTGCCGCGCCGCCAGCCGGGCAGGCGGACGCCGCTGTGGCAGCAACGCCAGCGCAGCGCGAACCTCCTACACGTGTCGGCGAAGTTCGGGTCGTTCCCGATCGTGCTGGAGACGTACCGCGAATGCCTGCAGGACGTGTTCGACGTTCCCGGTCTGGCCGATCTGATGGCGCGGGTGGCTCGCCGCGAGGTTCGCGTCGTCGAGGTGGACACGGCCGCGCCCTCCCCGTTCGCCTCGTCGCTGCTGTTCGGCTACATCGCGGCGTTCATGTACGAAGGCGACGCGCCGATCGCCGAGCGGCGGGCACAGGCGCTGTCGCTGGACCGCGCCGTGCTGGCCGAGCTGCTCGGTCGCGAGGAGCTGCGCGATCTCGTCGATCCGGCCGCGCTGGCCGACCTGGAGCTCGAGCTGCAGCGCCTGCCCGAGGACCGTCGCGCCCGAGGCCCCGATGACGTTCACGACCTGCTGCGCGTCCTCGGCGACCTGTCGACGGACGAGGTGGTGGCACGAGCGTCCGATCCGGCGCAGGCGCCCCGGTGGCTGGCCGCGCTCGAGGAGTCGCACCGGGCGCTGCGGCTTCGCGTGGCCGGGCAGGAACGATGGACGGCCGCCGAGGACGCCTCGCGGTTCCGCGACGCCCTCGGGGCGGCGATCCCGCTGGGCGTCCCGGCCGCCTTCCTGGAGCCGGTCGTGGATCCGCTCGGCGATCTGGTCGCCCGGTTCGCCAGGACCCACGGACCCTTCGTCCCGCAGGACGCGGCGGCCCGGCTCGGCCTGGGTGTGGCGATCGTCGAACAGGCCCTGCGCCGGCTGGACGAGGAGGGCCGCGTGGTGGCGGGGGAGTTCCGGCCGGACGGCGCCGGCCGCGAGTGGATGGACGTCGAGGTCCTGCGCCGCCTTCGGCGGCGCTCGCTGGCGGCCTACCGCCGAGAGGTCGAACCCGCGCCGCCGCAGGCGCTCGCGCGGTTCCTGGCCGCCTGGCACGGCGTCGGTTCGGACGGGCCGGCGCGCGCCGACGCCGACGCGCTCTATCGGGTCATCGAACAGCTGCAGGGAGCGCACGTCCCGGCGTCCGCGCTGGAACGACAGATCCTGCCCGCCCGGCTGCCCGGCTACTCGCCGGGACTTCTGGACGAGCTGTGTGCGTCGGGCGAGGTCCTGTGGGCGGGTTCGGGGGCCATCGGCAGCGACGACGGCTGGGTTTGCCTGTACCTCGCGGACCGGGCGCCGCTGCTGCTGCCCGACCCGGTCCCCGCCGAGCTGTCGCCGGTCGCCGACGCCGTCCGGCGTGCGCTCGCGGACCGCGGGGCGATGTTCTTCCGGCAGATCGCGGAGGCCGTGCGAGCCGAGGGTGAGATCCCGACCGCGTCGGACCTGGACGTGCTGCTGGCGGTGTGGGAGCTGGTGTGGGCCGGGGCGGCGACGAACGACACGCCCGCCGCGCTTCGTGCGCTCGTCGCCGGCGGGACCCGGCGGCGCGGATCGCGGTCCGGGCTCCCGGGCCGCGGCGCGCGCCCCGTGCGCGGCGGCCCCCCGGCGGGGGTGGGCCGCTGGAGCCTGCTGAGCGGGCAGCGCGCCGATCCGACGCGCCGGCTGCACGCGGCCGCCGAGCAGTTGCTCGAGCGGCACGGGATCCTGACGCGCGGCGCCGTCGCCGCCGAGCGCGTGCCGGGCGGGTTCGCCGCCGTCTACGCCGTGCTGAAGGCACTGGAGGAGTCCGGACGATGCCGGCGCGGCTACTTCGTCGATGGCCTCGGCGGAGCGCAGTTCGCGCTGCCCGGCGCCGTCGATCGGATGCGGTCGATGCAGGACCCCTCGCGTGAGCCGTCCACGCGAGTGCTGTCGGCGGCCGACCCCGCCAACCCGTACGGGGCGGCGCTGCCGTGGCCGGAGCGAGACGCCGAGCGCGCCGGCCACCGGCCCGGCCGCAAGGCCGGCGCGGTCGTGGTGCTCGTGGACGGGCGCCTGGTCGTGTACGTCGAACGCGGCGGGCGGACCCTGCTCACGTACGACGACGACGCGGCCGTGCTGCAGCCCGCCGTCGACGCACTGGCGCTGGCCGTTCGCGAAGGCGCGCTCGGCAAGCTCACGGTCGAGCGCGCCGACGGCGAGGAGGTGTTCGACACGCCGCTTGCCCGGGCGCTGACGGAAGCCGGGTTCCGGCCCTCCACGCGCGGCCTGCGGCTTCGGCGGTAGATGGGTCCCCGCTCGCTAGGATGGCCCGCGATCGTGCCGGGCAGGGAGATTTCGTGAGCGCCAGGGGACCGACCGTCGTCTTCTTTCCCGAGGGTGCCTTCGGGCCGACGAACAACTGCGTCGGCATCGGCAACGTGCTTCGGGAACGCGGCGCCCGCGTCGTCTTCGTCGTCGAGGAATCGTTCGCCGGTACGTTGGAGGCGAAGGGGTTCGAGGAAGCCCTGATGCGCCTCACCCCCAAGCCCGACGTGGAGGAGGAGCCGGGGCAGTACTGGAAGGACTTCGTGCGCGACACGGCGCCCGAGTTCCGGAAGCCCACGATCGAGCAGCTCGAGACGTTCATCAAGCCCGTGTGGGAGGGGCTGATCGAGGGCGCCAGGTTCGTGGACGCTCGGCTGAACGAGATCTTCGACGAGCTGCAACCCGACGTGATCGTGGAGGACAACGTCGTGGCGTTCCCCGCGGTGTTGACGTCCGGCGCGCCGTGGGTGCGGATCGTGTCGTGCAACCCCCTTGAGCTCAAGGACCCCGGGCTGCCGCCGCCCTTCTCCGGCTACCCGGCCGAGGATCGCGGCGACTGGGCCGCGTTCCGCGCGCGGTACTCCGAGCTGCACGAGGACCTGCACGAGGACTTCAGCAACTTCTGCATGAACGTCGGCGCGCCGAGATTGCCCGAGGGCGAGTTCATGTTCGAGTCGCCGTGGCTGAACCTGTACGTCTACCCGTCCGTCGCGGACTATTCACGATCGAAGCCCCTGGGCCCCACCTGGAACCGGCTGGAGTCGTGCGTCCGCGACAGCGACGAGGCGTTCGGGCTGCCGCCGGCGGGATCGGGACCGTCCGGGGGCCTCATCTATCTCAGCCTGGGGAGCCTCGGCTCCGCGGACGTCGAGCTGATGAACCGGCTCATCGACGTCCTGTCGCGGACGCGGCACCGCATCATCGTCAGCAAGGGTCCGCAACACGACCAGATCCAGCTGGCGGACAACATGGTCGGGCACGAGTTCCTGCCGCAGACGTCGGTCCTGCCGACCGTCGACCTGGTGATCACCCACGGCGGAAACAACACCGTCACCGAGTGCTTCCACTTCGGCAAGCCGATGATCGTCCTGCCGCTGTTCTGGGACCAGCACGACAACGCGCAACGCGTGCATGAGCTGGGCTTCGGAACGCGCCTGCCGACGTACGCGTTCGACGAAGATGAGCTGACCGGCGCGATCGACCGCTTGCTCGCGGCTCAGGATCTGCGCACGCGCATGGCCGGCACCGCGGCGCGGCTGCAGTCGACGCCGGGGACGGCGACGGCGGCGGACCTGATCGAGCGCGTGGCGCGCGAGCGCGCGCCTGCCCCCGGCTGACGCTCAGACGCAGGCGACGGTCTGCGACCCGTCCGCCGCCGGGCGCTCCAGATCGTGCCCGTGGTTCGGCGAGTCCCACGGGTCGCCGCCTTCGCGGCCCGCCGTCGCCGAGCCGCCCTCGTGACGCGGCTCCCATTCGGCGGCCTCCTCGACGGGCATGCGCACCGTGAACGTGCTGCCGGCGCCGAGCTCGCTGTCCACCTCGATCGTGCCGCCGAGCTTGTCCAGCAGCTCCTTGACCAGCGACAGCCCCAGCCCCGCGCCGCGGAACATCCGGGTCGACGAGGAATCCACCTGGTAGAAGCGGTCGAAGATCCGCTCGCTCTGCTCGCGCGAGATGCCGATGCCCTGGTCGCGCACCCAGAACACCAGCGAGCGCCGGTCGGAGCGGGCGCCGACCTCACAGGGCGTTCCCTCGGGGGAGTACTTCAGAGCGTTGTCGATCAGGTTCGACAGCACGCGGCCGAGCAGGTCGCGGTCGGTATGCAACACGGGGAGGGCCGGAGGCAGGCTGAGGCGGATGCGCTCGCCGTTCGCCGCGTGCGCCTCGACGATCTCGGAGCACAGCTCGTGGAACGACACGCGGGTGAGCGAGACGGCCAGCGTGTCGTTCTCCACGCGGGACACGGTCAGCAGGTTTTCGACCAGCCGAAGCAGCCGGTCGCCCTGGCGCTCCATCGCCTGGAGAAACTCGGACCGGGTCTCGGCGTCGTCGGCGAACTCGGGGCGCCGCAGCGTCTTGGCGAACCCGATGATGGCGGTCAGCGGCGTGCGGAGCTCGTGCGACACGACGGCGACGAACTCGCTCTTCATGCGGTTCAACTCCAGGAGCTCGGCGACGTTGGCCTGCTCGGTCGCCAGCAGCTCTTCCAGGCGCCTCGCCTGGTCCGCCAGCAATTCGTTCTGCTCCGCAAGCCGATCGGCGAGCGCGCGGCTCTGGAAGTACATGTGCCGCGCGAACACCAGCGCGGCCAGGAACACCGCCACCGACCACGGGCCGAGGTCGTTGTAGAACTTCACGATGATCACGCCGGACAGCCCCAGCACGAAATAGCTGAGGAAGAACTGATACGGCGCGACGCCGTGCATGCGCGAGAGGATCTGCGGCAGCGGGATGCCGGTCGCCAGCCGGGCGGTGAACGCGATGATGAGCATGTTCACCAGGTAGCCCGTGAGGGCGGCGAGCAGGACGGCGGGCATCAGCGAGGGCCAGCTGGACGTCGACGAGGCCAGCGCGTGGAACACGGCTCCCTCGGCCATCACCGTGGCGGCCATCTGGCAGTGGTTGAACAGCGCGTCCCGGAACGAGACCGTGCGGCGAAGCTCGCGCGGCTCGATGGATCCGAGCAGCGCGACGAGCCCAGCCAGCGGGGGGATGTAGATCAACGCGACGGCGAAACGGATCGGGAACGCGAGGCTCAACTGCAGTCCGCCCCATGCCGGCACGGGCATCAGGTCGACCAGGGCGATGGCCATGGCCCAGAACAGCAGAGCTGGGTCTGCCAGGCCGCGCGGATGGATGGCGCCCCAGGCGAGGATGCCCCCGAGCACGGGGAGGATGATCGCGAACTGGTAGACCTTCAGTGCGAGCCGTTGCTCGCGAATGTCCTGCGCGCCGACCTGAGCCGGCACCTCATCCGACACGTGTCGCCCTCCGCTCGTCTTCAATTCGCGTTGCTGACCCCGTGCTTCCCTATCGGCGCGCTACGCGACACCCTGTAGCCCTCGCTGACGGGCTCCCGTGGGCCGCGTCGTTCGCGGCGCCTCCCCGTGCGGGGGATCCCCGAGTTCCGGTCGTCGTGCGACATGGGGCTCAACTTTCGCCCCCGGTTCTGCCGATGGAATTGGCAACAACGAAGCCTCCAGGGAGGAGGTGATCCATTGCGGTTGCGTCGAGTCGCTGCATCTCTCGGCTGGCTCCTCGCCCTGCTGGTCGCGGCTGGGGCCGAGTGGCGCTGGTAGTCGAGGCTGCCTCATAGAACGAGTGCCGCCCCCGCCG
The DNA here is from genome assembly GCA_036406615.1 of Actinomycetota bacterium. GTDB lineage: Bacteria > Actinomycetota > UBA4738 > UBA4738 > UBA4738 > DASXAQ01. The sequence goes on from DASXAQ010000041.1 coordinate 19,524, forward strand.
GCTTGCCGGACGGGGGCGGTACCCTTTTCGGCGTGACGGGCGATGCCTGAGGGCGACACCGTGTTGGTTGCCGCGCGTCGCCTGCACGCGGCGCTCGCCCAAGAACGACTGCTGCGCACGGATTTTCGAGTTCCGGCGTATGCCATGCACGATCTGTCCGGCCGGGTGCTGCGCGAGGTCGCGGCCCGCGGCAAGCACCTGCTGTTGCGCACCGCCGACGGCGTGACGCTGCACACGCACTTCGGCATGGACGGCCGCTGGGACCTGTACCGTCCCGGCCGTCCGTGGCGCGGCCCCGACCACGAGGTCCGCGCGGTCTTGAAAACGACCCCATGGGTCGCCGTCGCGACCCGGCTGCGCGTCCTCGAGATATTTCCCACATCGCACGAAACGGTGGCGCTCGCCCACCTCGGGCCGGACGTGCTCGGCCCCGACTGGGACCCGGATGAGGCGGTGCGCCGGCTCACGTCCGATCCGGACCGGCCGGTGGGGGAGGCTCTTCTGGACCAGGGGGTGATGGCCGGGCCGGGCAACGTCTACCGCAGCGAGGTGTGCTTCCTGCGGGGCCTGGATCCGTTCGCGCCCGCCGGCGCCTGCGCCGATCCCCGCGCACTCGTGGACCTCGTGAAGCGCGCGATGGAAGCCAACCGCGCGACGGGCCGGCAGATCACGACCGGCGACACGCGGCGGGGACGCGAACAGTGGGTCTACGGGCGCGCGGGGCAGCCGTGCCGGCGATGCGGGACCACGATCCTGCGCGGCGGGGGCAGCCCCGAGCGGGTCGTGTTCTGGTGTCCGTCGTGCCAGCCGGGCTCGCCTAGATCGAACGCATCGACCGGACCGGCGAGCGCGGGCCGAACCTCGGCGCGCGGATCCCCGCGGCCTCGATCAGGCGGATGACACGGCCGCGGTGCCCCGCATAGGGCTGCAGCGCCTCGAGCATCGCCGCGTCGTCACCTCTGGGCTCGCCCCGGAGCGCCCACGCGACCGTGTTCGGGATGTGGAAGTCGCCGACCGAGACCGCGTCGGCGTCCCCGAGCGCCACGCCCGCAACCTCCGCCGCCGTCCACGGACCGATGCCGGGGAACGCCATCAGCCGCCGCTGCGCGTCGGGCGCGGTCATCTCGACGGTCTCCTCCAGCCGCGGCGCGCGGGCCGCGGCGAACGAGAGCACCTTGGCGCGCCGGCGCTCGATGCCCAGAGGGTGGAACTCGTGGTACGGGCGCCTTGCGATCGCGTCGGGCTCGGGAAGCACGCGCAGGCTCGGCGCGCCGGGAGCCGCGGGCGCGGGTTCGCCCCACGCCCTCATCAGGCGTCGTCGAGCGGCGCCGGCCTCGGCGCCCGTCACCTTCTGCGCCAGGACCGACGGCACCAGTGCCTCGAAGACCGCGCGCGTTCGCGGGATGCGAAGGCCCGGGAACCGCCGATGCAGCTCGCCGACCAGCCCGCGCCCCGGCTCGAATCCCTGGAGCGAGTCGGTGGCGCCGATCGCCTCGGGCGCGAACTCCACCGCCCACTCGGCGCCGGGCCCCCACGCGCGCACGGCCACCGCGTACCCGCCGCCGGAGTAGCGAACGGTCGCCGGACCTTCCGGCGTGCGCGTCGCGCGCCACCACGTCGTGGTTGCCTCGCGTCGAAGGCCGGGGTCGCGGCCGATGGGGGCGATCTGTCCGAACGTGAGCGCCAGGTCGACGGGCAGCGCCGGCGTCACGATCGCGCTCGCGTCGGGCGGCGGCCCGTCCGATGTCCGGCTCATGTCGCCGCGCATCGTATCCGCCCCCGCGTCACGCGGCGGCGTCCGGGCGGGCGGCGGTGAACAGCGTCACCATCCCGCCGGTGAGCGGCCGCGCGGCGGCCGGCCGAAACCCCGCCTCCTCCAGCAAGGTCACGACCTCCTGCGGCGACGGCAGCTGCGCGAGCGACCGGGCCAGGTAGCGGTAGGCCTCGCGCTTGCCGAACACCGCCCCGAGCGCCGGGGCAGCCGTCCCGAAGTAGAGGTCGAACGGCCGCCGAAGCACCGACGCCGACGGCTCCGTGATGTCCACGATGGCCAGGCGCCCGCCCGGCGCGGCGACGCGCGCCAGCTCAGCGAACGCGCCCGGCAGGTCCGACAGGTTGCGAAGGACGAACGCCGACGCGATCGCGTCGAACGCGCCGTCGCGAAACGGCAGGGCGAACGCGCTGCCCTGCACCAGGCGAACGTGCGTCGCGGGATGCGCGGCCGCGGCCCGGAGCATGCCCGCGCTCACGTCCAGCCCCACGACCGCTGACGACCCGTCCGCCAGCGCGCGAGACAGCTCGCCGGTGCCGCACCCGAGGTCGAGCACCGCGTCGCCCCGCGCGGCCGCGGCCGCACGGACCGCCGCGCGTCGCCACCGGCGATCCAGGCCGAGCGACAGCAGCCCGTTGACGAGGTCGTAGCGCTCGACCACGTCGTCGAACATCTCGCGCACGCGCCGCTCCTGCGGCGCCGTCCGTGCTCGTGGCTGGCCCCGATCGTCCATCCTCGCCTACCATCATGACGGGCGGTGTCCAGGAGCGGTCGCGGGGCAAGGAGGCTCGATGCAGATCGAGAACGAGTTCGAGGTCAAGGCGCCCATCCAGAACGTGTGGGCCTACCTGCTGGACGTCGAGCGCGTCGCGCCGTGCATGCCGGGCGCCGAACTGACCGAGGTCGTGGACGCGGACACGTACAAGGGGAAGACCAACGTGAAGCTCGGACCGGTCAGCCTGTCGTTCGCCGGCACCGTGGTGATGCAGGAGCGGGACGAATCTGCGCACCGGGTCGTGATGAAGGCCGAAGGCCGCGAGCAGCGCGGCAAGGGCGCCGCCTCCGCCGTCGTGACATCAACGCTGTCGTCGGTGGACGGCGGAACGAAGGTGGGCGTCGTCGCCGACCTCACGATCACCGGGGCGGTCGCCCAGTACGGTCGCGGATTGATCCAGGACATCTCGCAGCGGCTGGCACAGCAGTTCGCCGAGTGCCTCGAGTCCAACATCGAGGCGGAGGCCGCCGCGGCGGCTGCCCCCGAAGGAGGCGGCGCGTCACCGGCGGCCAGACCGGCAGCCGCGGCCGCCCCCGTCAAGGGCGTCCGGCTGGGCCTTTGGGCGTTCTGGCAGGCCATCGCCCGGTTCTTCCGACGCCTGTTCGGATCCAGACCCACCTCCGGCGCCGCTTGAAGGACCCTTCGCCGACGGCAACAATGTCCGCGACCGCACGCGTGCCCAGGCGCGGCCGCGGAGCGAAGGAGGCGACGGGGTGTACCTGACGAACGAGTTCCGCGTTCCCGCGTCCATCGAGACGGCGTGGTCCTCCCTGTTGGAGGTGGAGAAGGTCGTCGCGTGCGTCCCGGGCGCGTCGCTGACCGAGACGCTCGGGCCCACGAAGTGGAAGGGCACCCTGGACGTCAGCCTCGGCGCCATTCACCTGACGTTCGAGGGCACCGTGGAGCTGAAGCAGACCGACGAGGCCACCCGTACCATCCTGATGTGGGCCGAGGGCCACGAGGGGCGGGGCAAGGGCGTGGCACACGGGACGGTGACCTCGCACCTGCACCAGGAGGGCGACGAGACCGTCGCCTCGGTGACGGCCTACCTCGAGATGTCCGGGGCCATCGCCCAGTTCAGCCGCGGGCTCATCGAGGACGTTGCCGGCGACTACGTCGAACGCTTCGCGGCCTGCCTCGCCGAGCGCCTCGGCTCGTAGCCTGCCCCGCCGCGCACCCGACCCGTCGGGGCCGGCCCGCCCGCTCGGCCCAGGCCACCATTTGCGCAGCCCAGCGGGGACGCCGGGTCGGTCGGCTGCCTTGACCTTTCGCGAGGGCGGGCCGGATAATCGGACCGGTTCGAGGTCCGAGGCCGTTTGCCGGGGGGTTCACGCCACGGGGAGGTGACCTTGCTTCCGCCTAGGTTCGACTACGCCTCACCCGATTCCCTCGACGACGCGCTCTCGTTGCTGGAGCAGCACGGGAACGACGCGAAGGTCCTGGCCGGCGGCCAGTCGCTCATCCCGCTGTTGAAGCTGCGGTTCGCGTCTCCGGCGCTGCTCGTGGACGTCAACCGGATCGCAGGACTGGACGGCATCCAGGAGGCATCGGGGCAACTGCGCATCGGCGCCCTGGCGCGACACGCGTCGGTGGCGTCCTCCGAGACGCTGAAGGCGCGCTACCCGATCCTGACCACCACCGCGCCCCTGATCGCCGATCCGATCACGCGCGGGCGCGGCACCATGGGCGGCTCGCTGGCGCACGCCGATCCCGCGGGCGACTGGGGCTCGGTGATGCTGGCGCTCGGCGCCTCGGTGGTCGCCCGCAGCGCCACGGCGGAGCGCACGATCGCGATCTCGGACTTCTTCCGCGGGCCGTTCCGCAGCGCGCTGATGCCGAACGAGATGGTGACCGAGATCCGCATCCCTTCCGGCGGCGCTCATGTCGGGGGGACGTACCTGAAGCTCGAACGAAAGGTCGGCGACTTCGCCACCGTCGGGGTGGCCGTCGTCCTCGATCTCTCCGACGGGGGGATCGACCGCGCCGGCATCGGTCTGACCGCGGTCGGATCCCGGAACCTCCAGGCCACGGCGGCGCAGGAGAGCCTGGTGGGCGTGTCGCCGTCGCCCGAAGCGTTCGACGCCGCGGCGGCGCTGGCGGCAGAGGCGTCCGATCCCTCCTCCGACGTTCGCGGATCGGCCGAGTACAAGCGAGCCGTCGTGCGGGCGTTCGTTCGCCGCGGGCTCGACCGCGCGCTGGAGATCGCACAGGCCGGCCGGGTGGCGGCGTGACGAGCGTGCCACGCGCCGGCGGGCCGACCGGGGGTGTCGCTCGTACACCTACCCGACCCGCCGACTCCCCGACCCGATCGGAGGCCTGAGCGTGCTTCCCGCTCCTTTCGAGTACCACCGCCCGCAATCCCTGGACGAGGCCCTGTCGCTGCTGGACGAACTGGGCGAGGAGGCGAAGGTCCTGGCCGGGGGCATGAGCCTGATCCCGCTGATGAAGCTGCGCTTCGCAGCCCCCGCCCACCTGGTGGACATCAACCACATCGACGGCTTGGCCGGCATCGCCGAGAACGACGGGCTGCTCGCGGTCGGGGCGATGACGCGCACCGGTTCGCTGGAGACCTCGGACCTGATCGGCGCGCGCTACCCGGCCGTCGCGGCCGCGGCGCCGCTCATCAGCGACCCGATCATCCGCAACCGCGGCACGATCGGCGGTTCGCTCGCGCACTGCGACCCGGCCGGTGACTGGGGCTCGGTGATGCTGGCCACGCGAGCTCAGGCGGTCGTGCGCAGCTCGTCGGGCGAGCGGATCCTGGCGATGGACGACTTCCTCAAGGACACGTTCACGACGTCCCTGGAGCCGAACGAGATCCTGACCGAGATCCGGATCCCGGCTCCGGAGGAGCACTCCGGTGGCACGTACCTGAAGCTCGAACGCAAGGTCGGCGACTTCGCCACCGTGGGGGTCGCCGTCCAGGTCTGGATGGGCAACGGCCACATCGCGCGCGCGGGCATCGCGCTGACCGCGGTTGGGCCGCGGAACCTGCGCGCCGCGGCCGCGGAGGAGTTCCTGGAGGGAGAGGAGCCGAGCGACAAGCTCTTCGACGAAGCGGCCCACCTGGCCGCCGGCGTCGCGTCGCCGGTGAGCGACGTGCGCGGCAGCGTGGACTACAAGCGGCACGTCGCCGAGGTGTTCGTCCGCCGCGGGCTGGCGCGCGCGGTGGAGATGGCGAAGTCGGGCTGAGCATCGATCACGACGAACGACGTGGAGGAGGCACCCATGCGGATCAGCGTGACGGTCAACGGAACCGAGCAGACGGCCGACGTCGAACCCCGGCTGCTGCTGGCGCACTTCATTCGGGACACGCTGGGGCTGACGGGGACGCACCTCGGCTGCGACACGTCCAACTGCGGCGCGTGCACCGTGCTCCTGGACGGCGCGCCGGTGAAGTCGTGCACGATGTTCGCCGTCCAGACCGACGGCGGGCAGGTCACGACCGTGGAGGGCCTGGCGGCGGGCGGCCAGCTGCACCCCATCCAGACGGCGTTCAAACAGGAGCACGGTCTGCAGTGCGGGTTCTGCACGCCGGGGATGATGCTGGTCGGCTCGGTGCTGCTGGAGCGCAACCCGGAGCCCTCCGACGAGGACGTGCGGTGGGCGATCTCGGGCAACGTGTGCCGGTGCACCGGGTACATGAACATCGTCAACGCCATCCAGGCGGCCGGGCGCGCGATGGCCGAGGAGAAGGCCGGCGCCGAACAGCCGGCCGAGGTCGCGGGTTGAGCGCTGCGCCAATGACCCGGGCGGCGGCATCGGACGACGAGCGAAAGGATCGATGAGATGGCGACGGAGGCGACCGAGGTTCGTGGCATCGGCCACAGGGTCAGGCGCAAGGAGGACGACCGGTTCATCCGCGGCCAGGGCAACTTCGTCGACGACGTGAAGCTGCCGCGCATGCTGCACATGGCGATCCTTCGAAGCCCGGTGGCGCACGCCCGCATCCGATCGATCGACACCTCGCGCGCCGCTGCGCTGCCCGGCGTGGTCGCGGTGGTGACGGGCGAGCTCATGGCGCAGCACAACCTGGCGTGGATGCCGACGCTGTCCTACGACACGCAGGCGGTGCTGGCCACCGACAAGGTCCGGTTCCAGGGCCAGGAGATCGCGGCCGTCGTCGCCGAGGACGCCTACATCGCGAAGGACGCGCTGGAGCTCATCGACGTCGACTACGAGATGTTGGAGGCGATCATCACGCCGCAGCGGGCGCTCGAAGCCGACGCGCCGGTCATCCGCGACGACAAGGACGACCAGAAGGACAACCACATCTACCACTGGGAGTCCGGCGACAAGGAGGGGACCGACAAGGCGTTCGCCGAGGCCGACAGGGTCGTGACGCTGGACACCTTCTACCCGCGGTGCCACCCGGCGCCGCTGGAGACGTGCGGGATCGTCGCGGACGTGAACGCCGGGACCGGACAGGCCACGCTGTACATGACCTCGCAGGCCCCGCATGCGATCCGGACGGTCTTCGCGCTGGTGGCGGGCCTGCCGGAGGAGAACATCCGGGTGATCTCGCCGGATATCGGCGGTGGGTTCGGCAACAAAGTGCCCGTCTACCCCGGCTACGTCGTGGCCACGGCCGCGTCGCTGCTGCTCGGGCGGCCGGTGAAGTGGATCGAGGATCGGACGGAGAACCTGATCTCCACCGGGTTCGCGCGCGACTACCACATGCATGGCGAGCTCGCGCTGAAAGGCGACGGCACGATCACCGGGCTGCGCGTCCAGATGCTGTCGGACAACGGGGCGTTCTACGCCGACGCGCAGCCGACGAAGTTCAAGGCCGGCCTGTTCCACATCGTGACCGGCTCGTACGACATCCCGACGGCCCACATCTCGACGGATGGCGCATACACGAACAAGGCGCCGGGCGGCGTCGCCTACCGATGCTCGTTCCGCGTGACCGAGGCGTCCTACCTGATCGAGCGCCTGGTCCAGAACGCCGCGTACGAGATCGGCATGGATCCGTCGGAGCTCCGGCTGAAGAACTTCATCAAGAAGGACCAGTTCCCGTACGAGTCGGCCACCGGATTCGTCTACGACTCCGGCGACTACCACACGGCGATGAACCTGGCGAAGGAGAAGATCGGCTACGACGAGCTTCGCCGCGAACAGGAGGAAGCGCGCGCTGCCGGCAAGTTGTACGGCATCGGGCTGGCTTCGTTCACCGAGGTGGTCGGCGCGGGCCCGCACAAGGACTACGACATCCTCGGCCTGAAGATGAACGACGGCGCCGAGCTGCGCATCCACCCGACGGGCAAGGCCATCCTGAAGATCTCGTCGCAGACCCAGGGGCAGGGCCACGAGACGACGTTCGCGCAGATCGTGGCCGAGGAGCTCGGGATCCAGCCGGAGGACGTCAAGGTGCAGCACGGCGACACGGACAACACGCCGTACGGGCTCGGCACCTACGCGTCGCGCTCGACGCCCACCGTGGGCGCCGCCACGGCCTTGGTGTCGCGGCGCGTCGGCGAGAAGGCGCGCAAGCTCGCCGCGCACCTGCTGGAGGTGAGCGAGGACGACGTCGCGCAGGAGCAGGGCCGCTTCTTCGTGAAGGGCGCGCCGGACAAGGTCAAGACCATCCAGGACGTCGCGTTCGCCGCGTACACGAACTTCCCCGACGGTATGGAGCCGGGCCTCGAGGGCAGCTACTACTACGACCCGCCGAACCTGACGTTCCCGTTCGGGACCTACGCCGTCGCGGTCGAGGTCGACCCCGACACCGGCGAGTGGCGGGTGCGCCGCATGGTGGCCGTGGACGACTGCGGCGTCCGGATCAACCCGATGATCGTCGAGGGGCAGATCCACGGCGGCCTGACCGAGGGCTACGGCATCGCCGCGATGGAGCTGATCACGTTCGACGAGTCGGGCAACTGCATCGGGTCCAACTTCATGGACTACCTGCTGCCGACGGCGTGGGAGACGCCGAAGTTCGAGCTGTTCGAGACCGTCACGCCCTCGCCGCACCACCCCATCGGCGCCAAGGGCGTGGGGGAGTCGGCGACCGTCGGGTCGCCGGCCGCCTACGTGAACGCGGTGATCGACGCGCTCTGGCACGCCGGCGTGCGCAACATCGACATGCCGGTGACCTCGGCGAAGGTGTGGGAGGCGCTCCAGCAGGCCAAGGCCGGCGGCTGAGCGCGACGGACGGGACCGGCCGGGTGGGCGGGAATGGCATGGACCTGCTGGACCTCGAGCGGACGCTGCAGGACCGCGGCGAGCCGTACGTGCTCGCAACCGTCGTCTGGCGCCGCGCGCCGTCGTCCGGCAAGGTGGGATCCCGGGCGCTGATCACGTCCGACGGCCGGGTGCGCGGGTGGCTCGGCGGGGCATGCGCGGAGCCCGCCGTGGTGTCGGAGGCGCGGCGCGCGCTCTCGGAGGGCACGCCCCGGCTCATGTTCCTGGGCCGCGCCGACGAGCTCGCCGAGCACCGGCGCGAGGGAGTGGTGTCGGTTCCCATCGCGTGCCACAGTGAGGGCGCGCTGGAGGTCTACGTGGAGCCCGTCGCGCCGAAGCAGCACCTCGTGGTGATCGGCCGCTCGCCGGCCGTGGACGCGCTCGCGCGAATGGCGGCCGCGCTCGGGTGGCGGACCGTGGTCGTGGACGAGCGCGGCGGACCGCTGGACCACCCGGGCGTCGAGCGGGTCGTCACGGGCCTGGACCTGGACGAGGCCGGCGCGGGCCGGCACTCGTTCGTCGTCGTGGCGACGCAGGGGCACTACGACGAGGATGCGCTCCAGGGCGCGCTCGCGTCCGGCGCGGCGTACGTCGGGCTGGTCGCCTCGGCCAAGCGCGCCGAAGCGGTGAAGGGCTACCTGAGCGACCGCGGCGTGCCGGGCGAGCAGCTGGACCGGGTGCGCTCGCCGGCGGGACTGGACCTGGGGCCGGTCGCCCACGAGGAGATCGCCGTCGCGATCCTGGCCGAGCTGGTGCAGCTGCGCGCCTCCGGCGAGCTGCCGAAGCCCGCGGCGGCCGCCGGCGTGCCCGAGGTCCACGAGGAGACGGACCCCATCTGCGGCATGAGCGTCGACGTGTCGACGGCGCGGTACCGCTCCGCGTTCGAGGGCCGCACGTACTACTTCTGCTCGGCGGGGTGCCTCGCGAAGTTCGAGTCCGCACCCGCCGAGTTCGCCGTCCCGTCCTGAACCGGACCGTCCTCAGCCGGCGGGGCGAGGAGCCACCGCGCCGACGGCGTTGCCGAAGATCTCGGTGAACCACACGGTCCCGTTCGGACCTGTCGCCACCCCGAACGGGTAGCTGTTCGCGGTTGGGATGGGGCGCTCGGTGATGGTTCCGGTCGTGGTGATCCGGCCGATGTTGTTGCCGATCGCCTCGTCGAACCAGAGGTTCCCGTCGCGGCCCGCGGCGATCCCGACCGGTTCGCTGCCGCGGTCGGTGAGCGGAAACTCCGTGAACGACCCGGCGGGCGTCAGCCGCCCGATCTTGCCCCCGTTCATCCGGTCGTACTCCGTGAACCACAGGTTGCCGTCCGGTCCGGTCGTGATGCCGTCCGGGCCGCTGCTCGTCGTCGGCACCGGAAACTCGGTGAGCTGCCCCGCCGTGGTCATCCGGCCGATCCACTGATTCTCGGTGAACCAGAGCGCGCCGTCGGGCCCGACCGTGATGTCGGTTGGGGCTCGCAGCGGCTGGGGCAGCGGGAACTCGGTGAACACGCCCGCGGGCGTGATCCGGCCGATCTTGTTCGCGGTCTGCTCCGTGAACCACAGGTTGCCATCCGGTCCCGCGGTGATGCCCGCCGGGTCGCCCCGCGGCGAGGGCAGCCGGAACTCCGTGACCTGACCCGACGGCGTCATCCGACCGATCCGATCGGGGGACTCGATCTCCGTGAACCACAGGTTTCCGTCCGGGCCAGCCGTGATCCCGAGCGGAAAGCTGTCCGGCCGCGGGAGCGGAAACTCCGTGACCTGGCCGGCGGTCGTGACGCGTCCGATCTTGTCGGCCGCGAACTCGGTGAACCACATCGCCCCGTCCGGGCCGAGCGTGATGCCCTCGGGGCTGCTGGAGGCCGTCGGGACGCTGAACTCCCGGATGCGTCCCGAGGACGCCGTCGACGGCGCGTGTGACGCCCCAGTCCGGGCGCTGGCGGAGCTTGCCGGCGAGACCGCCGCCAGCAGCAGGATCGATGCCACCGTCACTCCGAACGACCACGTCCGTCTCATCGAACGACCCCCTTCGACAGCTCGCCGGTACCGATTCCTTGTGACGACGCGCGACGGGCCGATCCGGTTGGCCCGCACCAGACATTTTTTCCCGGACGAGCGGTTGTCACAAGCTCGTTCGTCTGGCTAAATATTAGATATGCGAACGACTTTGGAGGTCGCCTCCGAGCTGCGGCCGACCATCGGCCGGCTCAGCCGGCGGCTTCGCCAGACGGCCCTGGATGGGGTGACCCCGTCGCAACTGGCCGCCATGGCCACCCTGTACCGCGAGGGCCCGATGACGCTCGGCCGGCTCGCCGCGGCGGAGCGGGTTCGCCCTCCGACCGTCACGCGGATGGTCGACGCCCTGGAGGGCGGCGGGCTGATCCTTCGCCTGAGCGACCCGCTCGACCGTCGTGTCTGCCGCGTCGCGCTGACCGCGCGCGGCAAGCGGCTGCTGGAGAAGGCCCGGTCGGCCGCCGATCGGTATCTGGCGGAGCGGCTCGCCATCCTGACGCCCGTTGAGCTGGAGACCGTGGAGGCGGCGGCCGGCGTGCTCCGGCGGCTGGTGGAAGAGGAGCCGCGAGCCGAGACGAGCGAGGGCCGGGTATGAGCCGAGTCGCCTACAAGTGGATCGCGCTGTCGAACACGACGGTCGGGATCCTGATGGCCACGATCGACGCGTCGATCGTCATCATCGCGCTGCCGGCGATCTTCCGCGGCATCGGCGTGAACCCGCTGGACCCGGCGAACTTCGGCTACCTGCTGTGGGTCCTGATGGGCTACCTCCTGGTGACCGCGGTGCTCGTGGTCACCCTCGGCCGCGTCGGCGACATCTTCGGCCGCGTCCGCATGTACAACCTGGGGTTCGCGGTGTTCACCGGGGCGTCGATCGCGCTGTCGCTGACGTGGAGCCACGGGTCCGCGGGCGCGATCGAGCTGATCGTGTTCCGGATGATCCAGGGCGTGGGCGGGGCGCTGTTGATGGCGAACTCCGCCGCGATCCTCACCGACGCGTTCCCCGCGAACGAGCGCGGGACCGCGATGGGCATCAACATGATCGCCGGCATGGCCGGCACGTTCATCGGCCTGGTCCTGGGCGGCGTGCTCGCGGCGATCGACTGGCGGCTGGTGTTCTGGATCAACGTACCGATCGGGCTGTTCGGCACCATCTGGGCCTACGCGCAGCTGCGCGAGATGGGCGAGCGGCATCCGGCCCGGATCGACTGGCTCGGCAACGTCACGTTCGCGATCGGCCTGGCGATGGTCCTGGTCGGGATCACGTACGGCATCCACCCGCACGGCGGCTCGTCGATGGGCTGGGGCGACCCGTTCGTCATCGCGATGCTGCTGGGCGGCATCGCGATGCTGGGCCTGTTCACCTGGATCGAGCTGCGCGTGCCCGAGCCGATGTTCAACATGCACCTGTTCCAGATCCGGGCCTTCGCGGCCGGCAACGTGGCGGGCCTGCTCGCCTCGGCGGGGCGCGGCGGGCTCCAGTTCATGCTGATCATCTGGCTTCAGGGGATCTGGCTTCCCATCCACGGCTACTCGTTCGAACGCACGCCGCTGTGGGCCGGGATCTACATGCTGCCGCTGACGGCGGGGTTCCTGCTGGCCGGCCCGATCTCGGGCCACCTGTCGGACCGGTACGGCGCCAGACCGTTCGCGACCGGCGGCATGCTGCTCGCGGCCGCGACCTTCGGGCTGCTGCTCAGCCTGCCCGCGAACTTCGCGTACGCCGCGTTCGCCGTCGTGCTGTTCCTGAACGGCATCGCGTTCGGCATGTTCGCGGCGCCGAACACGACCGGCATCATGAACAGCGTGCCGGCGCGGCACCGCGGCGCCGCCTCGGGCATGCGGGCCACGTTCCAGAACGCCGGGCTGCCGCTGTCGATCGGCATCTTCTTCTCGCTCATGATCCTCGGGCTGTCCTCCGGCGTGCCCGGCGCGATGTTCCGCGGCCTGACTGCCAACGGCGTCCCCGCGGCCACCGCCGCCCGCCTGTCGCACCTGCCCCCGGTCGGCTACCTGTTCGCCGCGTTCCTCGGGTACAACCCCCTGAAGAGCCTGCTGGGACCCCACGTGCTGGCGTCGCTTCCCGCGGCCGACGCGGCGCGGCTGACCGGGCCGACGTTCTTCCCCTCGCTGATCGCGGGGCCGTTCAAGCACGGCCTGGAGGTCGCGCTGTCGTTCTCGATCGTGATGTGCCTGATCGCCGCCGGCGCCTCCTGGCTGCGCGGCGGGCGGTACGTGTACGAGGAGACCGACGCCCCCGTCGCCGCCGTGCCGCGTCGCGCGGCCGCCCGGTAGCGAGTCCGCTCGGACGCCGGCGCGCCCGGCCGTGAGACACTTCGAAGCATGAGCGACGAAGACCTGCTCAAGCGAGCCGAGCGCGCGCTCACCGAGATCAAGGTGGCCCAGGGGCTGTCCGACGAGCACGCGTCGGTGCTGGCGGCGCTGCGCCTTCGCCTGAAGGGCGATCCGGGCGCGTCGCTCGAGGAGATGCTCGCGACCGCCGGCGACCTCGGGCAGGACCGCAAGATCGAAGAGCTGCTGTCCGAGCAGCCGAAGGCCAAGCGATCGCTCGATGACGCGCTGGCGGACGAGGCCGGGGCGAAGCCGAAGAAGACGCTCGACGACCTGCTGTAGCGGCGCCGGGCCGGCCGGTCAGGGCTCCGAGACGACCGTGGCCAGCGACTCCAGGCTGTCCAGGTTGTGTCCGGGGATGAACACATCCACGTACGGGAGCGCGGCCGCCATCCCGCGCGCGAGCGGCTCGTACCGCGGGCTGCCCTTCAGCGGGTTCACCCAGATCACCTTGTGCGCGAGCCTCGACAGGCGTTGGACCTGGCGCGTGAGGATGGCCGGGTCGCCGCGTTCGAGGCCGTCGGAGCACAGCACGACGACGCTGCCGCGCAATGCCGAACGCGTCGACCACTCGTCGAGCAGCTCCCGCAGCGAGTCGCCGATCCGGGTCCCGCCCTCCCAGTCCGCGACGCTTCGCCCGACCTCGGCGAGCGCGGCGTTGGGGTCCCGGCGCCTCAGCAGGCGCGTGATCCGCGTCAGGCGCGTGCCGAACACGAACGCCTCGACGCGGCGACCGGTGGCCGCGGCGGCGTGCGCAAACTCGATCAGCGGGCGGCTGTACGGGGCCATCGACCCCGAGACGTCGAGCAGCAGCACCAGCGGCCGGGGACGCGTCCGACGATCGCGCCACTCGCGCCGAAACGGCTCGCCCTCCGTACGAAGAGACCGCCGCAGCGTCCGCCGCATGTCGAACTGTCTCCCGTGGGGCGACGGACGGTACCGCCGCGAGGATCGCATGGGCGTCGCAAGCGTCAGCCGTCGGATGGCGGCGGACGCCGCGCGACGCTCATCCTCGGTGAGCTCAGCGAAATCCTTGGTGTGCAGCACCTCCGCATCGCTCGCCACGATGCGGATCGCCGCCTGACCTTCGATCTCGTCCTCGGCGGTCGCACGGGACCAGCGCATCGAGGCCAGGCCGGTGACCTCCTCGACGGCGTCGCCGGCCGTCTCCACGCGTGGAAAGGGAAGGTCCTCGCCGCCGGCGGGCGGTGGGAGGGTTGGCTCGCCCGGCCGGAAGTAGCGGTCGAAGAGGGCGTCGAGCGCTTCGAAGTCGTCGGGCCGGGAGACCAGCGTCGCACGGGCGGCGATGCGAAGGTCCACGGGATCGAACGGATCGAGCACGGCGGCCGCGCGGCAGAACGCCAGCACGCGTCCGGTCCCGGCGCTCAGGCCGTTCGCCCGAACGAAGCGGCCGAAGCCGACCAGCCGCTCGAGCAACGGAGCGGGCAGGTCCGGGGGCGCCGGCGCGTCGGTACCTCCCGGCGCCGCCATCGCCGAAACGCTCAGGCCTCGGAGCCGACGACCCGTGAGACCGACGCGCGCGCCAGCTCCAGGTCGTCGTGATCCTTCAGGACGGCGCCGAGGGTCGTGTCGGCCGCCTCGCCGTCCAGGCGATCCACGCCGAGGAACGCGAGCGCGTGGGCCCAGTCGATCGCCTCGGCCACGCCCGGGCGCTTGGCCACGTCCATCTCGCGCAGTCGCGCCACCGCCTCGGCCACCTGCCGAGCCAGCGCCGGTGGCACCTCGGGAGCGCGCACGCCGATGATCTCGACCTCGCGCTCCAGGGTCGGGTGATCGATCCAGTGGTACAGGCAGCGACGCTTGAGGGCGTCGTGCAGCTCGCGGGTGCGGTTCGACGTGATCACCACCGCGGGCGGCCGGTCGGCGGCCACGCGACCCACCTCCGGGATCGTGACGGCGAACTCCGAGAGCACCTCCAGGAGAAAGGCTTCGAACTCATCGTCGGCGCGGTCCAGCTCGTCGACGAGCAGCACCGCCGACGGTCCCGACCGGATGGCGGCCAGCAACGGCCGCTCCACCAGGAAGTCCTCGCCGAACAGGTCGCCGACGTCGCCCGCGTGCTCCCCGTTCTGGAGCGCCCGCACGGCGATCAGCTGGCGCGAGTAGTCCCATTCGTACAGCGCCTGGCTGGCGTCGATCCCCTCGTAACACTGCAGCCGGATCAGCCGGCGGTCCAGCGCTGCCGCCAGCGCCTTCGCGACCTCGGTCTTGCCGACGCCGGCCTCGCCCTCCAGCAGCAGCGGCTTGCCGAGCGAGATCGCCAGGTAGATGGCGGTCGCCAGGGGCCGGTCCGCCAGGTACGCCTGGCGGCCGAGCGCGTCGCGAAGATCGTCGACCGACCCGAGGCCGTCGGGGTTCGTCATGGGCACCATGGTACGGGTCGGACGGCTCCCCGAGGGCCGTTCGGCCGTGCCGGCGTCGCGATCGCAGGGATCTACGTCTACGCGGCCTCGTGGGTCGCGCACTTGTTGCGGTCGTTCGACCACAACCCCTGGACGTCGAACGTGCCGGTCGACAGCGTGAGGTACGAGTCGAGCTGGATGCACTCGTCGGCGACCTCCCCACCGGCTCCCAGCCACCCGCGCGCCGGCCACAGGTCCGTGTTGGACTCGGCGTACTCGTGCGTCTCGGTGGAGAAGTAGCCGTCGAGCAGGTTGCCGCCGGCGATCGTCGTGCAGGCGCCGGTGCCCAGGTCGGCCACGTACGGCAGGTTCGTGTAGGCGAGGTTGCCGAACGACGACGACGTGAAGTCGTGCCACGCGCAGAAGCCGGTGTTCGGGAACCCGTCGGGGTGCGTTCCGTGCGCCGACGCGATCACGTACTGCGAGTTGAGGTTCGAGGTCTGGGTCGTGTTGCCGAAGTGCTGCGCCGCGGCGACGGCCTCAGCGGCGATCTGCGCCTGCGTGGCGTTCCCCGGCGCCCGGGCGGCGTTGTCCATCCAGACCCCGGCCAGCGGCGTTGCCGTCGGGTGGGCGATGTGGATCCCGTGGGTGCCGCAGGTCTTCGTGCCCGCCGGCACGCCCTCGCAGTACTGGTTCATGATCGTGCCCCAGGTGTCCACCGAGCCGAACAGCCCGGTGAAGAACGCCTGGAGCGCGGGCTCCGCGCCGGCCGGGTCGTTCGACCACTGGTTCCCCCAGAACACCAGGTACACCGTCGGGGTGGGGGAGACCACGCCGCGGCGTCCGTTCGTCTGCACCGACAGCGTGCCGCCGGCCGCCGGTGCCGCGGTCGCGCGGATGGGCTTGACGCCGAACCGACCATGGGTCTGGACGAGATAGGTGTGGCCGTTCAGGTCGACGGCATGAAGCCCGGACCCGGCGCGGGCGGCGGCCGGCGAGGCGCCGGCCGGGCCGGCGGCGAGGGCCAGCGCCGCGAGCGCGAGACACGAGACGGCGAGCAGGCGAAGCGAACGTCGCATCCCAGTTCCCCTTCCTGTGGTCCGGACCGGCCGGCAAAAGCACTGCCCAAAGGCGGCAATTCGGAAACGGGATGCTAGCACCGGCCGTCCGATCGCGCCAGGCGAGTCCAGAAAGCGCCGGGCCCCGCCGGCGTGTCGAACCGGCCGGCATCGGCCACGATGGTGGCGTGGCGTCGCACGAGGAGTTCGAGGACCTGGTCGCCGAGGCGGTCGACGAATTGCCGGCGTGGGTGCACGAGCGCCTCGAGAACGTGGACGTGCTGGTCGAGGCGCACCCGCCGCCCGGCCAGCCGGGATTGCTGGGGCTGTACGAGGGCGTGCCGCTGACCCGGCGCGGCAGCTACAACGCGGCGCTACCGGACCGGATCACGTTGTTCCGCAGCTCGATCGAGGCGACCGCGCGACACGACGGCACTCCGCTCAAGCGCGTGATCGCCCATACCGTCGTCCACGAGTTCGCCCACTTCTTCGGCATCTCGGACGCCCGGCTGCGCGAGCTGGACGCGTACTGACTCGTCCCCGCCCGCCCGGCGAGCCCAACCGGTCCGCGGCTCACGGCGCCGGACCGCGTTCGGTCAGGCCGACCGAACCGCGTCCAACGCCCGGCCCGCCTGGGCCAGGTGGAACCGGTCGTGGCCAGCGATGATCCGAAACGACAGCTCGAAGCTCTCCGGTCCGCGTTCGCGATGCATCCCGGCTCGGGGCCGCTCCTCGACGGGCGTGCGCTCCCACAGCGCCAGGTTCGCGCCGCGCAACGCCTCGAACAGCGCGAGGCTCTGCTCGGGGTCGTCCTGGTTGTGGCGCAGGCGCGTGACCCAGTCGTCCTGGTCGTAGCCGATCAGCTCGGGCTCGTCGTGCGCCAGGATCCACCGGTAGCGGCCGGAGTAGACGATCTCGGCGTCCAGCAGGTGGCCCAGGCACTCCAGGACCGACCACTCGGCCGGGCCGGGCCGCTCGCGGACGCGATCGCCGGCCTGCTGCACCATCGAGCGGATGGCGCCGGGCGTGCCGAGTTGCACCACGGCTGGGTCGTCGTCGCCGAGCAACCCGAGCAGGTGGGCCTGGTATTCGGCGGGTTCGTTCACCGGGTCGGGCGTGCGCGGCATCCGATCACTCCTTCCTGGTCGCCTCGCGTCGCGCGAGCGCCTCTCGGAGGGCGTCGGCCGCCTCCTCCGGCATCACCGGGTTGATGTTCATCCCGGTCCCGAGCTCGAATCCCGCCGGCAGGGCCAGCTTCGGCAGGATCTGAACGTGCCAGCGCACGAGCCGGCGCTGCAGGTCGTCGGCGGGCGCCGAGGTGACCACGAGGTTGTAGTCGGGGTCGCCGGCCGCCTCGCGAAGCGCTCCCGTGACGTCGTGCAGCAGCCTCGCCAGGTCCCCCGTGTCCTCGTCGGTCAGCTGCGAGAACGAGGACTGGTGCACCGCCGGCATGATGGTGGTCTCGAATGGGGTCCTGCTCGCGTACGGCTCGAACGCCAGGAACCGCCCCCGTTCGGCCACGACGCGAGAAGCGGCGGCGCGCTCCGCGTCGATCATGTCGTCGTACAGGTTGTGGCCGGTGTCGTCGTAGTACCGGATGGCGACCGCGAACCGCCGAAGCCAGCTCGCGGGGAACACGGGGATGGCCACGATCTGAGAGTGGGGATGCGCCAGCGACGTCCCCGCGCCCGGACCGAAGTTCTTGAAGACGATCACGGCCCGTACCCACGACCGGCGCGCCAGGCGCCGATAACGCTCCCGCCACACGCGCAGGACGTCGGTGACCTCGTCGTGGGACATCTCGTCCAGGCGAGCGTCGTGTCGCGGGGACTCCACGACGACCTCGTGTTCGCCCCGGCCCTGCATCTCGCGAAACAGCGCGACGCCGTCGCGCCGCCCGTCGCCGTCGTGCCCGACGGCCGGGAACAGGTTGGGGAAGACACGAACCCGCCAGGGCGAGCCTTCGGGCACACGCAGGATCTCGGGCGGGGTTCGGTCCTCGTTGCCCGGGCAGAACGAGCACTCGGGATCCCGTTCGGGCGGCGCGGCCCGCCCGGGCTCTGGCGGCCGATGGGGCCGCCCCGCCCGGCGGGGGGCGAGGATCACCCAGTCCTTGGTCGTCGGATCCTGGCGAAGCGTCGACACGATGGATCGCCGATCAGCCTAACGGCGGCGATGGCGCGACGGCTCCGCCCGCTTCCCGCACACGCGGCCGGGGATGTGCCGCGACCCCTGTCAGCCGGCCCGGCCGAGCGCCTCCTCGAGCGCGCGCCGCGTCAGGACCTTGGACAGCTCGCGGCGGTACTCGGCGCTGCCGTTCGTGTCGCTCGGCGGCGACGTGCCCTCGGGCGCGTGCTGGGCCGCCTCCTCGAGCGCCCCGGCGGAGGCTCCCGACAACGCGGACTCCACCGCCGACGCGCGAATCGGCGTCAGGCCCATGTTGGTCAACGCAACCCGGCCGCTTCCGACCGAGCCGTTCTGTCGCTCGACGACGGCGGCCACCCCGACGATGGCCCAGTCGATCGCCCGGCGATGGAACTTCTGATAGGCCCACCCCGTGCCCTGGCCGAGCTTCGGAACGCGGATGGCGGTCAGGACATCGGCCGGGCCGAGCGCGGTTTCGAACAGGCCGGAGAAGAACTCCGACGCCGGGATGACCCGCTCGCCGCCGGGACCCCTGGCGACCATCTCGGCATCGAGCGCCAGTAGCACCGTCGGGGGATCCGAAGCGGGGTCCCCGTGCGCCACCGATCCGCCGATCGTGCCGCGGTGGCGAACCTGTGGGTCGCCCACCTGGCCGCACGCGTACGCCACCAGCGGGTTGTGCTGCGCAAGCAGATCGTCCGAGGCCACGTCGGCCATGCGCGTGAGCGCTCCGATCTCGATCTGCTCGCCGGCCTCCCGCACGTACGAGAGATCGGGGATCCGGTCGACGTCCACGAGCAGCGTGGGCGTCGCCAGCCGCAGCCGCATCAGGGGGAGCAGCGAGTGGCCCCCCGCCAGGATCTTCGCGTCGTCGCCGCCCTCCTGGAGCAGCTTGATCGCGCCGTCGATGGACTCGGCCCGCTCGTACTCGAACGCCGCCGGGATCACTTGGCACCTCCTTGGGCCTGCTGGATGGCTCTCCAAACGCGCTCCGGGGACAGCGGCTTGTCGATGTGGGTCACGCCCAGACCGGACAGCGCGTCGATGACCGCATTGACCACGGCGGGGGGCGCCGCGATCGTCCCGGCCTCGCCGATTCCCTTCACCCCAAGCTCGTTCGTCGTGGACGGCGTGGACATGCGATCCAGCGTGAAAGCCGGGATCTCCGCGGCCGAGGGCACCTCGTAGTTGGTCATGGAGCTCGTCAACAGCGTTCCGTTCTCGTCGTAGACGGCCTCCTCGTACAGCGCCTCGGCGATGCCCTGGGTGACGCCGCCGTGGACCTGGCCCTCGACGATCATCGGGTTGATGACGGTGCCGCAGTCGTCGACGGCCACGTACTTCGTGATGTCCGTCAGCCCGGTCTGCGTATCGACCTCGGCCACGCACACGTGCGTGCCGGACGGCCACGTGAAGTTCGGCGGGTCGAACACCGCGGTCGCGTCCAGGTTCGGCTCGACGTCGCCCGGCAGGTTGTGAGCGTGCCAGGCCGACGCCGCGAGCTCCGGGATCGTCCGGGCGCGATCGGGCGCGCCCTTGACCCGGAAGGCCCCGTCCTCGTAGGCGAGGTCGTCCTCGGAGGCCTCCAGCTCGTGGGCGGCGATCCGGCGTGCCTTCTCCTTGATCTTCTGGAGCGCCGCGTGCAGGGCCGCGCCACCGACCGAGATGCTTCGGCTGCCGTACGTGTCCATGCCGAGTGGGGACACCATGGTGTCCCCGTGCAGCACCTCGACGTCGTCGGGCGTGAGGCCGAGCTCGTCGGCCACGATCTGGGACCACGTGGTGACGTGCCCCTGCCCGTGGGGGGACGTCCCGATCGATACGACGACCTTCCCCGACGGCAGGCACCGCACCGTTGCCGCGTCCCACCCGCCGGCCGCGTACCGGAGCGCGCCCAGGATGTTGGAAGGCGCCAGGCCGCACATCTCGATGTACGTGGACAGCCCGATCCCCAGCTGGACAGGATCGCCGCGCTCGCGGCGGGACCGCTGCTCGGCGCGCAGCTCGTCGTAGCCGGCCAGCTCGAGCGCTCGATCGAATGCGGCCTCGTAGTTTCCGGAGTCGACGTTCAGACCGGAGATGGCCGCCCGCGGCTCGTCGAACGGCGGAACGAGGCTGATGCGCCGCACCTCGGCGGGATCCTTGCCGAGCTTTCGCGCCAGCGCGTCGACGGCCCGCTCGAGCACGTACGTGGCCTCGGGGCGGCCCGCGCCCCGGTAGGCGTCGGTCGGGGTGGCGTTCGTCATGATGCCGGTGAACTCGTACCAGTAGGCCTGCATGTCGTACGGGCCCATGTAGACCCAGCCGCCGAGCTCGGGGATTCCCGGGGTCAGCAGCTGGTAGTAGGCGCCCATGTCGGCCAGTTCCTTGACGCGGACGCCGAGGATCTTGCCCTCCTCGGTGGCGGCGAGCTCCACGTCGTGGATCACGCCGCGGCCGTGGATCGTGGCCAGGTAGTTCTCCGTGCGCTCCTCGACCCACTTGATGGGGCGCCCGGTCCGCCGCGCGAGGGCCAGGCACAGCGCCTCCTCGGCATAGACGTTCAGCTTCGAACCGAACCCACCGCCGACGTCGGGAGCGATGACCCGAAGCTTGGACTCCGCAATGCCGCAGGTGCCGGCCAGCGTCACCTTCGCGATGTGGGGGATCTGCGTCGCCGACCAGATCGTGAACTCGCCCTGCGCGGGGATGGACATCGCCAGGCAACCGCGCGGCTCGATGGCGTTCGGGATCAGGCGGGGTTGCACGTACCGTTCCTTGACCACCACGGGAGCGGAGGAGAACGTGCCGTCGACATCGCCGCCGCCGCCGTGGACCCAGTGCACGACCACGTTCGAGCCGAGATCCTCGTGCACGACCGGCGCGTCGTCCCGCTGCGCCTCCTCGAGGTCGACGACGGCGGGCAGCGCCGTGTAGTCGACGTCGACGGCCGCCGCGGCGTCCTTGGCCTGCTCTCGCGTCTCGGCGACCACCACGGCCACGCCGTCGCCCTGGAAACGGACCTTGTCCTTGGTCAGCGGCCAGTGCGTGGGGACCTTGATGTCCTCGGTGATGGGCCACACGAACGGGAGGGGCCCGCCCCAGTCGCCCTCGAGGTCGGCGGCGGTGAGCACCGCGACGACGCCGGGCATCGCGAGCGCGCGCGAGGCGTCGATGGCCCCGATGGTGGCATGCGCGAACGGGCTGCGAACGACCTCCATCCAGGCCATGCCCGGCATCGTGATGTCGTCGGTGAACCGTGCTTGCCCGGTGAGCAGCTCCGGGTCTTCCTTGCGAAGGACCGCGCTGCCGACGTATCGCTCTGCGACCTGTGCCATGCTCGCCTCCTACGCGGACGGGGAGCCGGCGCGCATCTCTTCGGACGCGGCCAGCACGGCCTTGACGATGTTCTGGTAGCCCGTGCAGCGGCACAGGTTGCCTTCGAGCCCGAGGCGCACGTCCTGGTCCGACAGCGGTCCCGGCGCCTCGCGGATCAGGCTGTCCGCCGCCATGATCATGCCCGGCGTGCAGTAGCCGCACTGCAGCCCATGATGCTCGTGGAAGGCGCGCTGCAGCGGGTGCATCTCGCCGTCGGAGGCCATGCCCTCGATGGTGGTGATCTCGTGTCCGTCGGCCTGAACCGCGAGCAGTGTGCACGACTTCACCGACTGTCCGTCCAGCAGGACGGTGCACGCGCCGCACGTCGACGTGTCGCACCCGACGTTGGTGCCCGTCAGTCCCAGCGTCTCGCGCAGGTAGTACACGAGCAGCTGGCGGGGTTCCACGTCGCTCTCCCGCAGGGTCCCGTTCACGGTGACGGAGACATGCCGCACGAGGCTCCCCCCTTTCGAAATTTCCCCAACCCGGTGATGGCGGACTGCGAGCCGCAGTCTATCTCCGACGTGCGCGTTCGGGGAAATCGCGGGCAGCAGACGGGCGGCGCGGTTGCCCCGCTGGGCCGGCCATGGCACCATGCCGTCCGGCTGCGCGAGGGTCCGCGCCGTGCGGATCGCCGGGAGCTCGCGGCGGCAGGTGGGAGGAGGCTCGAAGTGCCCGAAGCGATGCTGGCCTACCATGCGGGCGCCGGGCTGGTCGCCCTGACCCTGATCATGCTGGGTCTCGGGATCGTCCTGTGGATCTACTCGATGGTCCGGCTCTGGCGCATGGGGAGGTAGTCCAGGCCGTCGACGTGCCGTGCCCGCGTCCGGAAGGAGTTCGATGGAGCGCAACGAGTTGCTGAGGCTGTGGGGGGTCGTGTTCTCGGTGGTCGGCGTCGTCGCCATGGCGCTGGCGATCACGGGCGTCGTGGTGGAGGTGTTCCGCGCCAAGGACTTCATCGAGGCGCTGGTGGTCCTGTTGATCGTGGCGCCGATCGCGGTGCTCCTCGCCACGTGGCCGCTCGCGTTCGCGCAGCTGCTCCGCGCCGTCGCCGACATCGCCGACGACGTCGCCGAGATGCGGCGCCGCTCGAGCTAGGGCACCGGCGGCCGAGGCGTCGCGCCTCAGCCGGGAAGCACGGCGTCCAGCGCCGCGCGCGTCCTCGCGCCGATCTCGGAGATCTCGTCGTCCGTGACGACGAACGGGGGTCCGAACATGAGCAGGTCGCCGTTG
>DASXAQ010000042.1:0-1943 GCA_036406615.1 Actinomycetota bacterium
CTCGTTCTGCAACGGCGAGGGCGAGTCGTGGGACGTGAAGGGCCTCTACGTCTGCGACGGTGCGGCGCTGCCGACGGGCCTGGGGGTGAACCCGATGATCACGATCGAGGCGGTGGCGCACAAGATCGCGCGCGGGATGGCGGCGACGCTGGCCTAACGGCCGAGTTCGACGACTGCCGCGCTCGCCGCGGTCAGGACTGCGGGAGGTAGGTGAGGAGGACCACTCCCGACTCGAACCGCTGGACGTCGTCGAGCTTCAGCCGGACGGTTCCCCTGTCGCCGAGCACGTGGACGTTGCCCGCGCCCCAGACGAGCGGGTTCAGGTAGACCTCGTACTCGTCGATCAGGCCCTTCTCGGCAAGCGCGTACGCGAACTCGCCGCTGCCGTGCATGAACAGGTCACCGTCGACGCCCTCCTTCAGCTTCGGGATCGAGTCCTCGAGACTTCCCTCCAGCAGGGTCGCGTTCCACTCGAGGTCGCCGGACAGGGTGGTGGATCCGACGTACTTCGGCATCGCGTTGACCATGTCCGCCCACTCGCCCGACTGGCCCGGCCAGTATCCCGCCAGCCCCTCGTAGGTCTTGCGACCCAGCACCAGCCCGCTCGATCTCGCCTGACGCTCGAACGAGTAGGCCCCGTGGTCCCCGTCGGGCTGCACCCACTCGGCGACCGGGTCTATTACGCCGTCGACGGTGGCCTGCGTGGTCGCGATCAGCTTTCCCATCTCGATTCTCCTTCGGTCACGGGAGCTCCCTCGGTGTCCTCTCTACCCAAGGACGCGAACGGGGACCTACGGTTCCACGCTCAGCGAGCTCGTACCGACGCGCGTCGCCCCAGGCGGCCCTTCGCGCTCACGCCTCGCACCGTCACCCTGGCGCGCTGGCCGCGCCGAACGCCGTGCAGCCGCACCGTGCGCCTGCCGTTCTTCGGGAGGAACAGCAGGCGGCGGCCGTCGGAGACGTGCACGCGCACCTCATAGGAGGCGGCTCGCCGCGCCCGGGCCCAGTGCACGACGAGCCTGCCGCGGCGCACCCGCGCGCGCAGGTGCGCGGGGCGGGTCGGCCGCCGCGCCGGCGGCGCGATGTACGTCGCGATCACTCCCGCGGACTGCGCGCGGCCGTTCTGGCTCACGATGGCGACGATGTCGCGCCGACCCGCCCGCCCGTCCGGCACGGTGAAGCGGATCGTGCCCGCCGGGCGCCGCGTGTGGCGCAGCCGCTTGCGCGTGTCGCGGCCCTGCTCGTAGAAGACGACGCTGCGGCCGCGCTCCCTCTTGAAGCGGTAGCGCAGCGCGCGACGGTGGCCCTTGCCGGTCACGCGGCCGCGCACGGCCGGCCGCGAGAGGGCCTGCGCGGCGCGGAACCTCTCCACCGGTGGCGAGCCGGGGACCAGCGACAGCCGGTAGAGACCCGCGGCCGGCCTGTCGACGGCGATGTAGGTCGTCCGGTCGGCCTGGTTCTGGAACAACAGGACGCGGCCGTCGTCGACGCCGCCCGCCGGGTCCTCCGGCGTGACGGCGAGGACGCGGCCGCCAGGGCCGGTCAGCTCGACCCTCGGCGGCAGCGTAGTGCCGACCACCGAGAAGACCGCGACCGGCTCACCGCGGCCGACGCTGACGCTTCGGAACGTCCGTCGCACCTGCGCCGCCCCTGCGGCCCGCTCCACGACCCAGGGTCCGATGTTGCACGAGCCGGCGAAGATGCGCGTGTCGTTGCCGCTCCACGCGTAGCCGAACCCGACGTCCGGGCCGAAACCGTTGCGGCACACCGCGATTCCGTCCGAGGAGACCACGCCCTCGCCCCCCTGGCTGAACGGCCCGGCCTTGACCGCACCGCTGCCCTGGAAGTTGAACGCCGACGCGCCGTCGATCCAGCCGGTGATCTGTCCCTCGAACCCGACGCCGTGGCGCGCGAAGTTCACGCGCGCGTTCATGTCGAACCGG
>DASXAQ010000043.1:0-49890 GCA_036406615.1 Actinomycetota bacterium
GCCAGGACCACCGCGCGCGCCATCCCGCGTCCGCGATGGTCCTCGCGCGTCCACACGTCCTCGATCTGCGCGGTCCGCCCGTCCGAGTACAGGTCGCAGAACGCGACGGCCCCGTCGCCGTCGAAGGCCGCGAAGTGGCGAAGGTGCGTGGCGTCGGCGAGCGATCGCACCCGCCCGAGGATCTGGCGGACGCGCTCGTCCGGGGTATCCGAAGGGTCGTCCCGCACCCAACGCTCCTTCGCGGAGGCCACTTCGGGCCACGATGCTTGGCGGGCCACCCCTGGTTCCGCCGGCCGGTCGGGGTCGCGGCGAAGCGCCATGACGACGACCGGGTACGCCGTCCATCCCTTCTCCGCCACCTGGGCTGCCAGTGTGCTGCCCGCCGCCTCGTCGTCGAGGCGAACGAATCGATGGTGCATGCCCGCATCGCCGAGCAGGCCATCGGCCACGTCGATCAGACGGTCCGCGGTCAGCCGGTCGTCCGGCCGCTCGATGCGGAGGAAGTTGACGTCATAGGAGAGCGGGAAGCGCGAATTCGTGAGAGCCGTGCCCCACTCGAACGGCTCGAGGTGGGTCGCCATTCGGTTCTGGGTCTCCCGCCGAAACGCGATTGCCCTCGCAAGTGAATCGCTGTCGTCTACTGGTGTCATGTCGGTGGAGACTAGCGTTCGCAAGGGACTTGCTCTGGCGCGCGACGAGGAGCATCCTTCGTTGCCGTGCCGGAGGACTTCGACGATCGGTTTCGAGCTGCGGCGTTTGCCTACCTGCATGGGCTGATCGATCGGTCGGGCGGGCTCGTGACCCGATCCGAGTTGGAGGCTTTCCCATTCGATGGGAAACGAGTGCGCCTCATCGCCCCGCAGCAAGGGATCTGGGCGCCGAAGGGGCTGGATGCAGCCTTGACGATCATGACGACCTTTGCGGCAAGTCCCGAGCAGCGTCCTTATGCGGATGAAGTGGGTCCGGACGGATATCAGCGCTACAAGTGGCGTGGGACGGATGCAGAGATGAGCGACAATCGGCGGCTACGGGCCGCAATGAAGTTGGGGAAGCCTCTCGTCTGGCTACTCGGAGTCGCTCCAGGCATTTACCAACCCGCCTATCCTGTGTGGCTCGTCGCCGAAGAGTCCGACCAACATCAGTTCGTCGTCGCGCTCGATGAGGTCGAACGTGATGGCTGGACCCCCGAACTTGCGGACCGGACTCCGTTCGATCCTCTCCGACGATATGCGGTCGTCTTGGCTCGTCAAAGGCTGCACCAGCGGGTCTTCAGGGGGCAAGTACTCGTTGCCTATGACCGACAATGCGCGCTCTGCCGCCTGCGACATGAGTCGCTCTTGGACGCAGCGCATATCAAGGAAGACTCAGAGGGGGGAAAACCCGTGGTGCCGAACGGCATGGCCATGTGCGCGATCCACCATCGGGCTTTCGATGCGAACGTCCTTGGCGTCCGGCCTGACCATGTGGTGGAGATCCGTTCAGCTGTTCTTGCAGAACACGATGGGCCGACCCTCCGGCACGCATTGCAGGACCTTCACGGCACGACCATCAATCTTCCAAGGCATCGTCGTGACCTTCCGAGCACCGAGCTACTCGAGGAGCGCTACCAGCGTTTCCGCGAAGCAGGATGAGTGATTGGACCAAGCCTCAGGCGAGCCCGGCGTCGAGGGTGATGTCGACGTTGCCGCGGATGGCGTTGGAGATCGGGCACGATCCCTCGGCGGTCTCGGCGGCGGTCTTGAAGCCGGCGTCGTCAAGCCCGCTCACGACGCCACGGACCTCCAGATGCATGGTCGTGACGGCGACGCCGCCGTCCACCCGATCCAGCGAGCACGTGGCCTTCACATCGAGCGAGTCCGCAGGCGTGCCCGCCTTGGCCAGCGTGTTGGAGAACGCCATCGCGTAGCACGCGGCGTGCGCGCCGGCCAGCAACTCCTCGGGGCTGGTGCGGCCGTCGGATTTCTCCGTCCGCGAGGCCCACGTGATCGGCGCGCCCTGCAGCACCTTGCTGCTGTCCAGCGTCAGGTCGCCTTCGCCTTCGGTCAGGTTGCCCTTCCACGACACCACCGCGATCCGGTCCGCCATCGCCATGACGATCCCTCCTCTCCTCGCGGCGCACCTGGGCAGATGCGTCTCGACGAATCTACCCCGGAGGGCGCGGACCGAGTCCTCGCGGACCCTTGGGCGGACCGGGCGGCTCCGGATGCGGGTGCAGATAGCGGTCCGGCTCGTCGCCGGTGAGGTCGCGGAACGCCTTGCGCGCGTAAAGGATCCGCAAGGCGAGCTCCGCAAGGTGGGCCTCGTCGCCGCCCTCGGCGGCTGTGCGCACCTCGCGCTCCGACAACGACCGCAGGGCGCGGATTCCGTCGATCCCCACGCCGTCGTCCAGCAGGCGCTTCACCAGCCGCGCGATCGCCAGGTCGTGAGGCGCGTACCGGAGCTTGCCGTGCTCGCGCGACGGGCTGATCAGCCCCTGCTCCTCCCAGTAGCGCATGACCCGAGGCGTGACGCCGACCTCCTCGGCCAGTCGAGGGATGGCCACGAGTGCCTCGGAATGTGACGTGATATCGTCGTGTTCGGGTCGCGGCATCGGCGGCCCCACTCTACGTCAGCCCACCCGTGGAGGCAATGCTGGCCCCAATGCGCCCTTGGCCGGGTCGAAGATCAGTCAAGATCCTGCCGGATTCGGATGGCTTCTCCCGAACCCTGGCGGGCATCGGCGCGGCGGCGGCCGCACTGGCCGGAGCTCTGCGGCCGGACGGCTTGGCGACGGCGGCTCGTGGGACGGCCGTTCCCTTTCTCGAGGTCGGCGCCGTGGTGCTCGCCGGGTGGGTGGCCGTGCGCCTTGGCGTGTTCCGGCGAGCCGCGCGCCTGCCGCGCCGCTGGCCGTCCGCCGCGAGGGTAGCGGTGGCGCTGCTCATGACCGCCGCGATCGGCGGGCTGGTGAACCTCGACGTCGCCGTCGTTGTGACCATGCCGGTCGCGATGGCGATGGCCGCGGAGTCCGGACTCGCGGCCGGCGCTCTGGCGGTCGCCGTCGCCAACACCGCGAATGCGACCTCCTTCCTGCTGCCCACGTCGAACCTCACCACCCTGTTGGTCTTGCGATCGAACGCACCGTCGTTCCGCACCTACGCGGCAGGGTCGTGGATCGGGTGGCTTGCGGTGACGGTGACAACCGTGGCGTGCCTCGTGCCCATCGCGGCTCGACGCGAATCCGGGTGGACCTCGCCGCTTCGACCACGGGGAGCCGACTGGTCTCTCGCCCGGATCGCGATGGATCTCGGTGCGATGTTCCTGCTCGCCTCCGGGCTGCGCACGTTCTTGCCCGCAGGCCTCACGCTTCCCGGCGGGTTCGCGACGCAGGTCCTGGCCGCTTCGGCGCTCGCTTCCGCCGCGGACAACCTGCCCGCCGCCGCCGTGGTCCACGGCGGCGGGGGAGCCATCGGCCCCTGGGCCGCGATCCTCGCCATGTCGGCGGGCGCGAACCTGTTCGTCGTCGGGTCGGTGGCGACGGTTCTTTGCCGCCGGCTCGCCAGAGAATCCGGCGCCGCCTTCTCCGTGTGGCGGTTCACCGCCGTCGGCGTGGCCCTGCTTCCCATCCAGATCGCCGTCGCCTGCGCGGGGCTCCGGCTGTCCGGCGCGATTCGATGAGCCCCGCGGACCGGCCGCCGTCGCTGGGATAAGGTGCTCGGATGCCGGACGGGGTTCGCCACCTGGGGGACGTGAGGATCGACGCCATCCTCGACCTGGAGGCGGCGTTTCCGATCGAGGACGCGTTCGGCCCGACCGACGACCGGGAGTCCGCCTCGCGCGACACGCTGGTGAAGCGCTTCCCGGAGG
Organism: Actinomycetota bacterium; assembly: GCA_036406615.1. Lineage (GTDB taxonomy): Bacteria > Actinomycetota > UBA4738 > UBA4738 > UBA4738 > DASXAQ01. The sequence goes on from DASXAQ010000043.1 coordinate 3,844, forward strand.
ACTTCACGGCGGGCGCCTGGCGCTTCCGCGACCGGTGCTTCCTGATTCGATCGCCCGGCTCGGTCGTCCTGGTGGACGCGGGATCCGGCCCGATCGACTCCTCGATGGGCCGCTACCTCGGCGTGGCAGGCGTCCTGCCGGACGCGCTCGCAGCGCTGCGTGTGACTCCGGACGACGTCGACCACGTGGTGCTCACCCACATGCATTCGGATCACATCGGCTGGAGCACCCGCCCGCAGGCCGAAGCGTTCGTTCCGCGGTTTCCCAACGCCCGCTACTACCTGCACGCCGCCGACGTCGAGGCCAAGCGAACCTCGGACGACGAGGACGACGTCCGAGAGCTCTCCGAGATCATCGAGCCGCTCATTGCATCCGGCCAACTCGACACGTCGAGCGACGATCTCGAGATCGTGCCGGGGCTGCGCCTCCACCATGCCCCTGGCCACACGCCCGGGCATCGCGTGGCGCTGCTTGAAGTCGAAGGCGAGCGAGTCCTGTTCTGTGGGGATCTGCTGCACTTCACGCTGCAGCTGAACGACGTCGCGAGCTCAACCCACGGCGACCGCGATCCCGACGCGGCGGCGAAGTATCGGGCAGTCTGGCTCGACCGCGTCGAGGCCGAAGGGATGACGCTCGCCTCCGCGCACGTCCCTCCCGCGGCGCTCGGAAGGCTCGTCCGCGAGAACGGCGCCCGCCGGCTCCGCCCGTGGGACGCCGTGTGACACGGTCGCCGGCGATCACAATTCGGCGATCCGCTCGATCGGAAACGGGGTTCGCGCCAGCGGCATGACCGCGATGCGAAACAGGAGCAGCGGATTGTCGTCGCCCGCCGTCCGGTTGAGTCGAAGCTCGTCGCACCCGGCACACCGATGCACCAGCACCCACTCCCCGTCTCCTCGGACGCTGACCGCGATCGGCTCCATGAGCGAGCCGCAGTCCGCGTCGCGGTCGCCGGGGGCGTCGTCATCCAGATGCCTGCTCCACAGGCAGTTCGGGCAGTGGTTGCGGTGCGCCGTCCCGGACGCGTGCATGGACACGTCCAGGCGGCAGTGCCCGCAGCGAAACGAGTTCGTGCCATGGCGCACGGCGCCACGGCGTTGGTCGCGAGACATAACGGGGAACCTCCACGAGCGCAACGATCGGTGAGGACGCCGTCGCGCCTGCGAGGTTCGGAGGGGCTGCTACGAAGAGAAGCCGGCCGGTGTCGAGGCGCGACGAAGCCGCACCCTGGCGGTCGTCATTCAGCACCTCCTGGCCGGTCGGACCGGCACCGTCGCCGGTCTGTCGTCAGGAGAGGGTAGCACGGCGCCGCCCCGGATTTCCCTCCGTCGTGTCGGCTCAACGGTCGAGCCCGGTACGTCGAACTCAGGCCGCGCCGGCGGAGGCGATCGCGCGATGCACGCGGATGTCGCCGCTGACCGAACGCGCGTGGATCTCCACGTCGGCGGCCCGGGCGCGGTGCTGCCCTTCGCCGAACCCGTCGAGCTCGCAGGACGTGTCGCCCGAGGCCGAGACCAGGTCCATCCACACGCCCCGGTCGGCGACCACGCCGACGTCCAGGTTGCCCGAGACGGTTGACAGATCCACGCGCCCCCGGTCCACCGCTCCGACCGACGCGCTCCCAGAAACGCTCTTGGCGGAGACGTCGCCGTCGGCGCGCTCCACCGAGATGCTGCCCGAGACCATCGAGGCGCTCAGCTTGGCACCGACGTGGCTCGCTCGCGCCTGGCCAGAAACCGTTGCGATGGACGCGGACCCGCCGACGTCGCCGAGCTCCACGTCGCCGCTCGCGCTCTGGACCCGGGCGTCGGCCTCGACGTCGCCGAACACGACGTTGCCCGAAGCCGTCTTGACGTCGAGGGAGTGGAACCGGCCCCTGCCGGTGACCTTGGCGGATCCCGTGGCGGTGGCGACGCTCGGCCCATGCGGCGTGGTGATGCGGACCTCGTACGACTCGCGGCCGGACCAGCGCCGCCGGCCCTGCTCGACCGCCACGTACAGCGTTGCGCGCCCGCCCGACGAGGGGCGGAAGATCTCGCGAACCTCCTGCGGCGTCTCGCCGGCGCGCGGCCCGCGCAGGCGGCGCACGTCGACCGTCGTCTCCGCGCCCTCGACGGTGTCGATCTCGATCGTGCCGGCGGGGATCCTTACGTCGATCGCGATGGGCTCCGGGGTCGGGTAGGTCGTCATGGCTCGGTCTCCTTTCGGTTCGGTCAGCTCTGGGCGAAGCCGCGGACGCGACGTCCGCGAACGGGCCGTTGGTCGAGCGCGCGCTTCACGGCTCGAACCAGCCAGGCGTTGGTCGACAGGCCCTCGCGGTTGGACGCCGCCTCGGCGGCGAGCTTCAGGCTCTCGGGAAGCCGCAGCGTGATCCGCGCGGAGTCCTCCTCGGGGGACACGTCGGCCGGCTCATCGGGATCGGACACGAAAACCAGCGACACGTCGGTTCCGGCAACCCGGACCTCGATCCGGCCCGCGGGCACCTGGTCGCTCAACTCGGCCGCGGCCTCCGACAGGGCATCGAGGAGGTGCACCCGCACCGACGCCTCGAGCAGCCTGCCCAGCCGAAGGGCGATCTCGGTGGTCTTCGGGTCGCCTCCTTCGGCGGCCGTCTGCACGTCCACCTGCATGGCATCCAGCATCGCGGTGATGTTCATGACGTCAGTATGACGTCATGAATGACGTCTGTCAACCGCCATACGAACTCCGGAGAGGGCCCACAGATATGAGTGCCGAACGCTCAACTTTGGCTGACGAACGGAATACCCGTCGCTACCATGGGGTTCAGCCTGTCAGTAATGGCGTAATCGACTCGCGGGAGACGAACGATGGCCGAATTGAAGACGCAGGTTGTGCCGCTGCTTCCCCTGACCACGGGCGTGGTGCTGCCGGGGATGGTGGTCACGATCGCCCTGGAGACCGACGAGGCGCGAAGCGCCATCGCGGCGGCCAGGACGGCGGACTCGACCCTGATCCTGGTTCCCAAGGTGGACGGGCGATACGCGACGGTGGGGACGGTGGCGAAGATCGAGGACGTGGGGCGGCTGCCCTCCGGCATCGAGGCGCTCGTGGTGCGCGGACTGCATCGCGCCCGCATCGGCGCCGGCGTGCCCGGCACCGGCGACGCGACCTGGGTGCAGGTCGAGGCCGTCGACGAAAGCGGTGTGCCGAACGCGCGCGTGGACGAGCTCGCGCGTGAGTACCGCGTCGAGCAGCTCGCGCGCGAGTATCGCGCGACGATCGAGAACATCGTGGAGGGGCGCGGCGTGCCCCAGGTCGCCGAGATGCTTCGCGGCATCACCGAGCCTGGCGCGCTGGCAGACACGGCGGGCTACTCGCCCGACCTGTCCTTCGAGCAGAAGGTCCGGATTCTGGAAACGGTGGACGTCGAGGCCCGCCTGGAGCTGGTCGTCGAGTGGGCGAAGCGGACGCTGGCCGACCTGGAGCTGAAGGAGAAGATCCGCTCGGACGTCACCGAGGGCATCGACAAGCGCCAGCGCGAGTTCCTGCTGCGCGAGCAGATGGCCGCCATCCGCAAGGAGCTCGGCGAGGACTCCGAGGAGAACGTCGCGGAGGAGTACCGGCGCCGGATCGACGAGGCCGGGATGCCCGAGGAGGTTCGAAAGCAAGCCGAGCAGGAGCTCGGTCGCCTGGAGCGGACCTCCGAGCAGAACCCCGAGTACGGATGGATCCGGACCTACCTGGACTGGCTGCTCGACGTGCCGTGGGAGGTTCGCACCGACGACAACCTGGACATCGGCGAGGCGCGCCGAATCCTGGACGAGGACCACACGGGGCTGTCGGACGTGAAGGACCGCATCATCGAGTACCTGTCCGTGCGCAAGCTGCGCGCGGAGCGGGGGATGACTGAGGCCGTGTCGGGCCGAGGCTCCGGCGCGATCCTCACGCTCGTCGGACCGCCCGGCGTCGGCAAGACGTCGCTCGGCGAGTCGGTCGCCCGGTCGCTCGGACGCAAGTTCGTCCGCGTGTCGCTCGGTGGCATCCACGACGAGGCTGAGGTCCGAGGCCACCGCCGGACCTACGTCGGCGCCATGCCCGGCCGCATCGTGCGCGCGCTGAAGGACGCCGGCACGAAGAACCCTGTGATGATGCTGGACGAGATCGACAAGGTGGGTGCGGATTGGCGCGGCGATCCTTCCTCGGCGCTGCTCGAGGTGCTGGACCCGGCGCAGAACCACACGTTCCGAGACCACTACCTCGACGTGGACCTGGACCTGTCCGAGGTGCTGTTCATCGCCACGGGCAACGTGTCCGAGACCATCCCCGGTCCGCTGCTGGACCGCATGGAGGTCATTCGGCTCGACGGCTACACCGAGGACGAGAAGGTCGCCATCGCGCGCGACCACCTGCTGCGCAGGCAGATCGACCGCAACGGCCTGGCCGCGGACGAGGTGTCGCTGTCCGACGACGCCATCCGGGCGATCGTCGGCGACTACACGCGCGAGGCCGGCGTTCGCAACCTGGAGCGCGAGATCGGCAAGGTCCTTCGCAAGGTGGCCACCGAGATCGCCGCGCGAGCGCAGACGGCCGAGGCTCCGGCTCCGGTCGAGGTGACGCCCGAGTCGGTCCGGCACTACCTGGGCCGCCCGAAGTTCTTTTTCGAGGTGGCCGAGCGGGTGGCGGTGCCGGGCGTGGCGACGGGTCTGGCGGTCACGGGCGTGGGCGGCGACGTGCTGTTCATCGAGGCGACGGCCATGGGCGATGAGGCCGGCCGGCCCGCCGGCGGCGCCCGCGAGCCCTCCCTGACCCTCACGGGCCAGCTCGGCGACGTGATGAAGGAATCCGCGCAGATCGCACTCTCGTATGTTCAGTCGCACGCTTCGGAGCTCGGGATCGCTCCCGGCGCGTTGAACCGGCGGTTCCACGTGCACGTCCCCGCGGGGGCGGTCCCGAAGGACGGTCCGTCCGCGGGCGTCACCATGACCACCGCGCTCGTCAGCCTGCTGACCGGCAGGCCGGTCAAGCCGACGGTGGGGATGACGGGCGAGGTCACGCTTCAGGGCCGCGTGCTCCCGATCGGGGGCGTCAAGCAGAAGGTCCTGGCGGCGCACCGGGCCGGCCTGAAGGAGGTCATCCTGCCGATGCGGAACGAAGGCGACCTGGACGACGTGCCCGAGCAGGTGCGCGAGCAGATCGCGTTCCACCCCGCCGAGTCCATCGACCACGTGCTCGGCTGGGCGCTCGAGCCGGCCGACGGCCGCACGCAGCTGCCCGAGCCGGCAGGCCCGTCCGAGCCCTCCGAACCCTCGGAACCGTCGGAGCCCGAAGCCGCCTGATCCAACCGTTCGGCCGTCGGGCCGATCGCGCACGGTCTCCCGCGACCGCGCACCTGAGGGCGGGCCCGATCCGGGCCCGCCCTCAGCGCGTGTAGTAGGCGCGCAGGCCGTTCAGCGCGCCGTTCACGATCGGCGCGCGTTCGAGCGCGTCGAAGAACGACGGGCCGTGGGTGAGCGGGTCCAGCGGCGGGATCACGACTTCGGGCGCCGCCGTGGCGAGCACGGCCATGGGCAGCTCGCGATCCCACGGCATGTCGGGGATGACCTGCAACGGCTCCTCGCCGAACGCGAACGCGCTGCGGACCTCCTGTTCGGGGTCCTTGCGCACGGCCGCGAGCCTCGCCAGCACCTGGGCCCAGGTGACGTCCGCGTCCTTCAAGCCAGGGACGATCATGCTCACCACGCGTTCGAGGCCGCCGACCCGAATGGTCTCGCGGTCGGGCGCCGCTCCCGCCGAGGCCGGCGGGAGCGCCGCCTTCATCAGCGACGGCAGGCCGTACACGGCCGATCCGCCGACCAACACCAGCCGAACGTCGCGTTCGCTCGCGAGCACCAGGTTGTCGTACGCGTCCGCGTCGACCTCGGCGGTGACCATGAGGTCGGCGTACAGCCCCGGCGCGATGCGCCCAACCTTGTCCGACCACCCCAGGGCGTCCGCCGGGTTCGACGTGACCATCTGCACGAGGCGATGCCGCGTGAAGACGTTGGCCGCGTGCAGATGCTCGCGCACGTGCAGGTCGGCGACCTTCAGCTCGCCAAGGACGCTCTTGGAGCCCGACGGGCCCCAGTCGGCGCCGATACACAGCCGCAGCCCTGCTTCGTGCGCACCGGCGATGTCGGTCGTCTGCCCGTACAGACACAGGTTCGACAGGGGCGACCACACGACCGAACCGGCCCCGGCGGCCGACCACGTCGTGAACTCCGCCGGCGACAGCGCGGTGCAGTGGATCCCGACGAACTGCGGGCGCAGACATTTCGCGTCGCGCATCTCGTCGAACTCGCCGTGCAGCTTCGCCGAGTCGCTTCGGCCCTCGGCCAGGTGGTACAGGAACGCGTCGCCGTCGATCATGTGCTGGCGGTACGGAGCCAGCCCGTCGGGCTCCAGCGGCAGCACAGACTGGAACACCGTTCGCACCTTGGTGCCGAACGTCTCGTACTCGACGTTGCGGACCAGCGAGCCCTCGTACGGTCGGTTCGTCGTCGGCGAGCCCTGGATGGCCGTGACGCCGCCGGCCAGCGCGCGCATCTCCGCGTACTTCAGCAGCTCCTTGCCGGCGGCGGCGCCGAGCGCGTGTGCCGGCAGCCCGATGTCGCGCGCGTAGCCCTCGATGCCGCTCCACTGGTACCGCGTGTCGAACGGATCGGTGCGAAACGGCGCCTGACCCGGCGGCGTCCACAGGGACAGCGTGTTGTACGCGAGGTGACTGTGCAGGTCGATCAAGCCGGGATAGATGACGCCGCCGGTCCGCACGCGGGGAGTGCTGTCGTATCCCGAAGGGGGCGACGCCGACGCGGTGGTCACGGCCTCGATGCGGCCGTCGTCGCCGACGTAGACGGCGCCGTCGTCGATCGGCGCGCGATCGTCGCGCATCGTCACACAGCGACCAAGCAGCACCAGGCTCACGGGGCCCTCCTCCCACGCGATCCGACGGCGCCTGCGCGCGAAACTCGGACAGGCTACTGTAGCCGCGGGAGGGACGCGGCCGTGGCAGAGTTCGACCCCGGCTACGCCAGAGAACCGTTCGTCACACTGTGCCGCGACGCGCCCGGCGCGGACGTGTACCCAGCAGCGGACTTTCGCGTGGAGTGGGGTCCGATCTTTCATCGCGGCCGGCTCGACGGTTCGGCGCGCGTGCTGGTGATCGGTCAGGACCCCGGACCGCACGAGTCGATCGCGCGGCGCATCCTGGTCGGCGAGGCCGGCCAGCGGGTGCAGGGGTTCCTGGCGAAGCTCGGCGTCGACCGCAGCTACGTGATGATCAACGCGTTCCTCTACAGCGTCTACGGGCAAAGCGGCGGTGAGCGCCACATGAACGATCCGGCGATCGCCGGCTACCGGAATCGGTGGATCGACGCGCTCATGGCGCGCCACTGGATCGAAGCCGTCGTCGCGTTCGGACATCTGGCCGATGCCGCGTTCACGAGCTGGCGGAAGACCGACACCGGCATGAAGTTCTCCAAGGCGTACGAGCACGTGCCGCACCCCACGTACCCGGAGAGCTCGGGCGGAGGCAGCGCCGCGATGGCGGCGATGTTGTCGGCATGGAACGACGCGCTCACGCGCCTGTCGGCCGCGATCAAGCACCCCGACGAGGCACGCCCGCTCGTTCACTACGGGACGTCGCTGGCGCCGTCCGACGACGTGCCGATCCCCGCGGACGACCTGCCCGCCGGGCTGCCGACGTGGATGGGCGGCCTCACCACGTGGGCGGGCCGGGAAGGGACGAGCACGGACCTCAAGCGGGCCACGGTCGTCGTCACGATCCCGGCCGGCGACCGCGTGTGGCGCACGCAGTGATGCCGTCGGACGGAACGCCGGCTGTCCCCGGTCAGGCCCGGCTGCAACGTTGAAGGTGGCCCCGAGCGGTTTCGCTCGGGGCCACCGTGCGCCTCCGGGGAGGATCGGCGCTGACCCGTCAGGCCCGTCCGGCCTTCACTCGTTCGAGCCACTTCCGTTCGGTGCTCATCGGCGGCCCGGCCGGGGTCGTGGCGCCCAGCCGCCCGGTGAACCCTGCCGCCTTCGCGGTCGACGTCCACGCGCCCTTCGGGACGGCGTTCGTTTGCGGTGCCACCACAGGTGCGACCCCGCCGAGCCGGCCGGTGAACCCCGCCTGCCTGGCCGCCGTCTCCCACTGCGCCGTGGCCGGCTGGACCTGGGCCCTGGGAACGGGGGCGATCTTTACGCTCGACGTCCCGGCCTTGATGGCCACCGCGCCGGCGACCAGGGCGAGCGCAACGGTCAGCCCCACCGTCAGTGCGACAGCTCCGCCCCTGCCGCCCTTCGGAACCCCGCGAACTCCGATGCTCTGCGCCATCTCCGCCTCCTTCGCCCGGTGCCGGACCCGCCGTCCGGAAACTCGCGCTCACGGTATGGCCGGCCGCATGCGGCCGGCGGTGCCCGCGGGCACGATCGCGGCGTGACGTCCATCACGCTCGGGCGAGTACCGTGGAAGGCCGAGATGTCCGCTCGCAACGAAGGAGGACGCCGGTGACGGGGGTGGCGCGGAACCGCACGGTGCTGGTCGCGACGTCCGAGGGGCTGTTCGGCATCGACCAGGCCACCGGCGCCATCACCCGCGACGACGGGCTCGGCGCTCGCGACGTCGAAGCGATGGTGCCGGACGGCGACGAGGCGTGGGCGATCCTCGATGAGCGCGTCCTGGCGTGGCGGCGCAACGACGGTTCGTGGACCGACCTCGCGCTGGCGGAACCGGAAGCGGCGACGAGCCTGGTGGCGTCCAGCCACGGCGTGTTCGTCGGGACCGAGGGAGCCCGGTTGCTTCGGCTCCACGGCGGCGCGCTGTTCCCGGTCGAGGCGTTCGACGAGGTCGCCGGCCGCGACGACTGGTACACGCCGTGGGGTGGCCCGCCGGCCGTTCGATCGATCGCCGAGGACCGGGGCGGGCGTCTGCACGTCAACGTCCACGTCGGCGGGATCCCGAGGTCGCTCGACGGGGGCGAGGCGTTCGAGCCGACGGTCGATGTGGACGCCGACGTCCATCAGGTGATCGCGCACCCGATCGCGCCCCACGTGGTGCTCGCGGCCGCGGCCGTCGGGCTGCTGGTGAGCGAGGACGGTGGCGCGACGTGGCGAACGGAGGCCGAAGGACTCGCGTCGACGTACGCGCGTGCCGTGGCCGTCGCCGACGGCGCGGTCCTGTTGACGGCATCCAACGGGCCGCGCGGCGGCGACGCCGCGGTGTATCGAAGCGCGTTCGACGCCGGCCCCGGCGCGCACCCCGTTCTGGAGCGGTGCACCGACGGCTTGCCGATGTCGTTCGACGCCAACATCGACACGGGGTGGCTCGTCGCCGACGGCCCCACGGCCGCGTTCGCGAGCCCGGACGGCAGCATCTTCGTCTCGGGCGACGCGGGCCGTTCGTGGAGCGCCGCTGCAGAAGGGCTGCCGAACGTCCACTGGGTGACGCTCGCGCCGGCGGCGCCGGTGATGTCGGGTTCGTCGTCCGGCTAGGCTGCCGGAGGTTCCGTCGCCCGCACCGCCTCGTGCACGAGCACGGGCCCGGCGACGCCCTTCAACTCCATCGGGCCGACCTCGCGAAACTCGGCCGAGCCCTTCGCTGCGATGACGACGTCGTCGGTCACCAGGATCTGTCCCGGTCCCGCGCGGTCGGCGACGCGCGCCGCGATGTTGACGGTGCGCCCGAAGTAGTCGCCGTCGCGGAAGATCACCGGCCCGACGTTGATGCCGACGCGCGCGGGCGGCAGGCCGGCGGCCGGGGCATCGCGAATGAGGTCGAGCCCGCACGAGACGGAACCGGCCGGGTCGGGGAAGTGGAACATCACGCCGTCGCCCAGGTACTTCACCGGGCGGCCGCGGAACCGCGTGGCGGTGGCCTGGACCAGGTCGGCCAGCCGCGTCGCCAGGTCCGCCGCGCGCTCGTCTCCCTCTTCCTCGGTCAGCCGCGTGAACCCCGACAGGTCGAGGAACGCGATGGCGGGCGGCGCGACCGGCCGCCGCGGCGCGACGCCGGCGCGCTCCAGGGTGATCTCGGTGTTCTCGACGATCTCCTCGACGGAGTAGTGCTCCAGGTGACGCCGGTGCAGCAGCCGCACGGCCAGCTCCGCCTGGTCCGCCATCGGCTGGGCCATCGCCGCGGCCGCGTCCATCACCCGGTGGTGCGGCATGCCCGACGCGATCATCGGGCGCTCCACGAACGTGCGGAAGATCTCCAGCTGCCCTTCGGCGATCCGTCGCAGGCTCTCGCCGAACACACGCGCCGCGGCCACCGTGCTCCCTTCGTCGTTCCCCAGCGCGCGATACACCAGGACCATGGTGCGCAGCAGCATGAGGTCGTCCTCGCGCAGCCGGTCTTCGGGACCGGGGACCGGCAGCGCCCAGGAGATGAACAGGCGGGTGATGAGCGACGCCGGCAGGCCGAGCTCGGCCGCCGCCTGCTCCACGGTCATGGCGGTCAGCGGCACCGGGTCGGGAAACAGGCCGTCCGCCCAGCCGGTGGAGTAGCGGCCGTCGGCGATCAGCTCGCCGACCTGTTCGGGCGACACGCCCGCGCCGTCGAGCGCCTCGGCGATCCGCACGCGCTGGATGTCGGGCGGCCGGTACGACCCGTCGGCGCCGGCCGAGAGGATCCCGAGCGCCGCGAAGCGCCGGACGTGCTCGGCCGTCGAGCCCGACCGCTCGGCGAGTTCGTCCTCGGTGAGGCCGGCCATGGCGCCCGATCGTAGCCGGTCGATGGGTACACTCGCCTGCCGCTATGGTCGCCCGCCGCCTGATCCTGTGGGACGTCGATGGGACGCTGGTCCGACTGGGTCCGCTGGCGAGCTCGGCGTTCGCGTCGGCGGTCCAGCAGGTCGTCGGCCGCGACGCCGCGGGCCACGGCGTGTCGATGGGGGGCAAGACCGATCCCCAGATCGCGCGGGAGATCATGGCCGCGCTCCAGGTTCCCGAGGACGAAGCCGACGGCCACCTGTCGGCGGTGCTCACGGAGCTGGAACGTCAGCTGTCGGGAGCCGAACCGGAGTTCGCCGCCAGCGGGCGGACGCTGCCCGGCGTCCCCGAGTTGCTGCGCCGGCTGCACGACACGCCCGGCGTGACCCAGACGGTCCTGACCGGGAACCTGGCCGCCAACGCGCGCGTGAAGGTCGCGGCGTTCGGGCTGGACGCGTTCCTGGACCTGGACATCGGCGCGTACGGCAGCGACGACCACGACCGGCTGAAGCTCGTGCCGATCGCCCTGGAGAAGGCCGCGAGGGTTCGCGAGCTACGGTTCGAGCCCGACGAGGCGTGGGTGATCGGCGACACGCTGCGCGATCTGGCCTGCGCGCGCGCCGGCGGGGCGCGATGCCTGCTGGTGCGGACGGGACGCGATCCGCTGCCGCCGGACGAAGCGGGCGGCGCCGACGCCGTGCTGTCCGACCTGACCGACGGCGACCGCGTGCTGGCGCTGATGGGGCTGGCGACGTGAGCGAGATGGCGGTCGTCGGCCATGTCGAGTGGATCGAGTTCGTCCGCGTCGAACGCGTGCCGCGCCCGGGGGACATCGTCCACGCGTCGCAGCGGTGGGAGCTGCCGGGCGGCGGCGGCGCGGTCGCGGCGGTGCAGCTGGCCAAGCTCGCGGGGGGCGCGACCCTGTTCACGGCGTTCGGCGACGACGAGCTCGGGCACCGCGCGCACGACGAGTTGTCGGCCATGGGCCTGCGGGTGGAGTCCACGTACCGGCCGGAGCCACAGCGGCGGGGGTTCGTGTTCATCGACGCGGACGGCGAACGAACGATCACCGTCATCGGCGACCGGCTGGGTCCGGCGATGGCCGACCCGTTGCCGTGGGAGGACCTGGCCTCGACGGCCGGCGTGTACTTCACCGCCGGAGACGACGGCGCGCTGCGTGCATCCCGGTCCGCCGGCGCGGTCGTCGCGACGTCGCGCGTGTTCGATCAGCTCGCGCGCGCGGGCGTGGCGCTGGACGCGCTGGTGGCAAGCGGTCGCGACCGCGGGGAGCGGTTCGACCTGGAGGCGCTGCGGCCGCCGCCATCCCTGGTCGTGCTGACCGAGGGGGGATCGGGCGGGACGTGGCAGCGGCCGGGCGAGGAGCCGGTGCACTTCGATCCGGCCCCCCTGCCGGGCCCGGGCGGGGACGCGTACGGCGCCGGAGACAGCTTCGCCGCCGGTCTGACGTTCGGGCTGGCCTCGCGGATGGCGTCGGGCGAGGCCGTCGCGCTGGCGGCCAAGTGCGGCGCCGCGTGCCGCGCCGGAACCGGCCCGTACGAAACGCAGCTCCGCCTGGTCTGAGGCGGCCGGCCGATCCGCGTCTTGACGTCCGGCGCGCGCCGTTCCCATACTCCGGTGCCCGTCCATCGAGGCAGGGGAACGCTCCGATGGTTCGAACCGACCTTGACGCCTGTCTGTCCGTCCGCGACGGCCGGCTGTTCGTGGAGGAGTGCGACGCGGCCGAGCTGGCCGCGCGCCACGGCACGCCGCTGTTCGTGGTCTCCGAGGACCAGCTGCGGCGCACGCTCCGCCGCATCCGCGACGCGTTCGCATCCGGCTGGACGGACGGCCCGGTGCGCGTGCTGCCGTCCATCAAGGCGAACGTCGCGCTGGCCCTTCGGCGAATCCTGAACGAGGAGGGCGCCGGCTGCGACGCGTTCGGGGCCGCCGAGCTCGAGATCGCCCTGCGCGCGGGCGTGGACCCGGCGGGCATCTCCGTGAACGGGCCGAAGGACCAGGCGACCGTGAACCGTGCGGTGACGGCCGGCGCGAAGGTGACCCTGGACCACGTGGACGAGCTGGCCCTGGTGGCCGACGCCGTTCGACGCCTCGGCCGCCCGGCGACGATCCGCCCGCGGGTGCGGCCGGACCTGGCGGGGTTGGACATGCCGTCGGACTGGCTCGAGGACGAGACTCCCGTGCGAATCGCGGCCCACGTCTACAAGGCCGGCATCCCGGCGGAGGACGTCCTGGCGATGGGCGCCGAGGCACTGTCGATCGACGGCGTGACGGTGAGCGGCGTGCACGTCCACGTCGGGCGCCACCGGAGCGAGCCGGCCTACTGGGCGCAGGTGATCGACGACGTCGCGGACTTCCTCGGCCGGATGCGCGACGCTTGGGGCGGCTGGATCCCGGGCGAGATCGACGTGGGCGGCGGCCTGCCGGTGCCGCGCGATCCGTTCGGCCGGGACATGTCCCGGCTTCGCGACCGCCCCACCGAGCGTGCGCCGGACGTCGAGGCCTACGCCGGCGTCATCACCGAGACGCTTCGAGGCGGATTGCGGCGCGTCGGGATGTCGACCGACGGCATGGCGCTTGAGGTCGAACCCGGCCGGGCCCTGTACGGCGACGCCGGCGTCCACTTGACCACCGTCACGCGCGTGAAACGGCAGGAGCGGCCGCTCGCGTGGACGTGGGTCGAGACCGACTCGTCGGAGAACTTCCTGCCGGACGTGTTCCTCGAGCACAACCGATGGTTCTTCGTCGTCGCGAACCGGGCCGACGCGCCGGCCGTCATACGCGCCGACGTGGTCGGCGCGTCGTGCAACCCCGATCGCATCCTGCCCGAGGCGGACCTGCCGGCGGTCGAGCCCGGCGACGTCATCGCGGTCCTGGACACCGGCGCGTACCAGGACGCGCTGGCGAACAACTTCAACGCGTTGTCTCGCCCGGCGACCCTTCTGGTGACGGGCGACCGCTCCGAGGTGATCCGCCGCGCCGAGACGCTTGACGACGTGCTGGCGCGCGACGTGGTCCCGTCGCGCCTCGCGGGCGGGGAGGTCGTTCGGCTGCCCGACACCGCGGCCGTGCCGACGACTCCCGACCCCGCCACGCCGGCGCGATGAGGTTCCCCGAGGCGCCGGTCCCTCCCGAAGAGGTCTTCGAACGCCTGCGCGAGTTCGAGGTGCAGTCCCGGTTCGACGAGTTCGACCGGAACCTGTTCGACGAGGGCCCGCACCTCACGTCGTCCTCCTTCCTGCCGTTCGGGGACGACGTGCGCCACCAGGTCGTGGAGGCGTATACGCGGTTCATCCACGGCGAGACCTGGCACACGGGCGCCGGCGCTCGCGAGATGGAGCGCCAGGTCATCTCGATGATGGGGGGCGTCCTCGGCAACGAGGACGCGGTCGGGTTCATCACGTCGGGCGGCTCGGAGTCGAACCTGTGCGCGCTGCTGGCCGCCAAGGCCGGAGCGGGCCGCGCCGGCCGCACGGCAAGCGTCGTCCTGCCGAAACACGCGCACTACTCCTTCTTCAAGGGGTGCCGGATGTTCGACCTGGAGCCGGTCGTCGTGGAGCACGTGGCCGGCTCGCCGTACCGGGTGGACCCCGACCGCGTCCGCGACGCGGTGCGCGACGACACCATCGCGATCATCGCAACGGCGGGGACGTGGCCGTTCGGCACGATCGACCCCATCGAGGACTTCGGCGCGATCGCGGCCGAGCGCGACCTGTACCTGCACGTGGATGGGTGCTTCGGCGGGTTCATCCTGCCGTTCCTCGAGCGCGGCGGCTATCCGATCGACATCCCAATGTGGGACTTCCGCGTGCCGGCCGTGTCGTCGGTCAGCGCCGACCTGCACAAGAACGGGATGGTGCCGCCGCCGGCCAGCAGCCTGTACTTCCGCGACGAATCGCTGCTGGCCCACGCGAAGGCGATCGCGCCGCCGTTCGGCACCCTCGCCGGCACGCGCGGCACGGGGCCCATCGCGGCGTCGTGGACGATGCTGCACCTGCTCGGGATCGAACGCTACGTCGCGATCGCGCGGCGCTCCATGGATCTGAAGCGGGCCATCGTCGACGGGGTGGAGGGGATCGACGGCCTCGCCGTCGTGCCCGACGGCAAGATCAACATCTTCGTCGTGTACTCGGAACGGTTCGACCTGGCGCCGGTCGTGGATGCGCTGAACGAGAAGGGCTGGATGTTCGTCACGAACCCGGTGCCGGAGCCGGTCGCGATCTGCCTGTGCACGATGCCGCAGAACGAGACGTCGGCGGAGCCGTTCCTGGCGGACCTGGCAGAGGCGATGCCGGCGGCGACCCCGCGCGAGGGCGCGCCCGGCGGCGTGGCGGTCCGGTACGGAGAGGCAAGCGTCGCGGGCGCCGCGTACGAGAACGTGGAAGGATCGGCCGCGGTGAACACGGGGGAGGTGGGGGCGTGAAGCGGTGGGTCCCTCGCGGCGTGGCGGCCGCGGCGCTGGTGGCGATGCTGGCCGCCGCCTGCACGGGCGGCGGGAGCTCCGCCAACCCGAGCCCCGGCGGGTCCGGTCAGAAGGTGATCGAGGGCGGGGTGCTCCGCATCGGGTCGATCTCGCCGATCGACACGCTGAACCCGTTCTCGGCGTTCCAGCAGAACTCGTTCATCGCCTTCCAGTACATCTACCCGTACCTGGTCCAGTACGACAGCCAGCTGAACATCGTGCCGGACTTCGCCACGAAGTGGGAGGAGGCACCGGACGGGCTGACGTGGACGTTCCACACCGTGCCGGGCGCGTCCTGGTCCGACCAGCAGCCGCTCGGCGCCGCCGACGCGGCGTGGACGATCACGATGGAGCTGAAGTACGCGAAGGGACCGACGGCAGCCGTCGCCGGCGACCTGGCCCATGTCACCTCCGCCGAGGCCACCGACGCCAACACGCTGGTCGTGCACTACGAGAGCCCGGTCGCCAACGCGCTGTCGAACCTGCAGCAGATCGCGATCCTGCCCCAGCACGTGTGGGGCACGTATGCCACCGGCAACGGCAAGGGGCTGAAGACGTTCGCGAACCCGGCCCCGATCGTGGGCGCCGGACCGTTCGTCCTGACGCAGTACAAGAAGGACCAGATCGCGCTGTTCCAGTCGAACCCGAACTGGTACGGGGGCCAGAAGCCGCACATCCAGGGGTTCGGCATCCAGTTCTTCAGCGACCAGGACGCCATGATCACCGCGCTGAAGACCGGCCAGCTCGACTACGTGGACGTGGTGCCGCCGACCGCGGTCGCCGACGTGAAGAAGGCCGGGTTCGTCGTGACGGTGACGCCCAAGACCGGACTGCGCGACTTCATCATCAACTCGAACCCGAAGAAACCGAAGAACCGCGAGCTGCTGAACCCGCTGGTCAAGGAGGCGTTCGCGCACGCGATCGACCGGCAGGACATCGTGAAGACGGCCTGGCTCGGCTACGCGGCACCGGGCGACTCGCTCGTGCCGCCCGCGATGGGCCACTGGCACGACCCCAACCTGAAACCGGAGTCCTTCGACCTGGCGCAGGCGAACCAGCTGCTGGACCAGGCGGGGTACCCGAAAGGCGCGGACGGCATCCGCGTGGCCAACGGCCACCCCATGTCCTACACGGTGATCTTCGCGACCGACGAGAACGGCGCCGGCGACCGAGCGTTCCAGATCATCCAGAACGACTTCCGCCAGATCGGGGTGCAGCTCACGCAGCACAAGCTGGACGTCAACGCGACGTTCGACGCGATCATCGCGCCCGACGGCAAGTACCTGAACTACGACCTGGCGATGTGGGACTGGACGGTCATGCCGCCCGACCCCGACTTCATCCTGTCGGTGATGACGTGCGGGTCGTGGGAGATCTGGAACGACAGCGGGTACTGCGACAAGTCCTACGACCAGCTGTACCAGGAGCAGGGCGCGGCGGTCGATCCGGCGAAGCGCCAGGCGATCATCTACCAGATGCAGGACAAGCTCTACAACGACCGCCCGTACATCATCCTCACGTACGACGACGTGATCGACGCGCACGCGACGAACTGGACCGGCTTCGTGCCGTCGCCCACCGGCTCGGTCAACCCGTACTCGAAGACGACGCTGCTCAGCGTGCACCGCGTCTCGTGAGCGGCCGGGCGCCCGTTCCTCCCGGGGGCGAGCCGCCCGAGTTCCTCGCGTCGATGCGGGCCATGTTCGGCCCCGACGTGACGTTCCTGGGCTGCGCGCGCGCCGACCTGCGGGACGCGTCGTCGCTGGCCGGCCTGGACGTGGTCATCGTTGGCGCGCCCTTCGACAGCGGCACGAGCTTCCGTTCGGGCGCGCGGTTCGGGCCGCTGGCGATCCGGACCGCGGACTACAACCCGCACGTGCCGGTCCGGCCCTCGCTGGCGCTGGGGGTCGACCCGTTCGAGGTGCTGCGCATCGCCGACGCGGGCGACGTGTTGATGCCGCCCGGCCACATCGAACGGAGCCTGTCGGCGCTCGAGGAGGCGGTCGCGACCGTGGCGGCTGCGGGCGCGATTCCGGTGACCCTGGGCGGCGACCACAGCGTCGCGCTGCCCGACGTCACCGGCGTCGCGCGGCACCTCGGGTACGGGCGCGTCAGCGTGCTGCACTTCGACGCACACTGCGACACGTTCTACTCGGAGTTCGGGTCGCTGTACGGCCACGGGACGCCGATGCGCCGGTTGATCGAGTCCGGGGCGGCCCCGGGGCACCGGTTCACCCAGATCGGGCTGCGCGGCTACTGGCCCGACCTCGAGCACCAGGCGTGGATGGCGGAGCAGGGCATGCGTTGGTACGAGATGGGCGAGATCGGACGCCGCGGCCTGGACGCCTGCCTGGACGAGGCGTTCGAACGTGCGGCCGCCGACGCGGACGGCGTCTTCCTGTCGGTGGACGTGGACGTCGTCGACCCCGGGATGGCACCGGGCACGGGGACGCCCGAGGCCGGCGGCCTCACCGCCCGGCAGATCCTGGACGCCGTGCGGCGCTGCGCGCTGGAGCTCCCGCTGGCGGGCATGGACGTCGTGGAGGTCTCGCCGCCGTACGACGGGCCCGGCCAGGTCACCGCCATGCTGGCCAACCGGATCGTCCTGGAGGCGCTGTCGGGCACGGCAAGGCGCCGTCGGGACGGCGCGGGGTGATCCGCTAGGCTTCGATCGCTCACGTGCTCGAGCTGATCAACCTGTCGCGAAGCTTCGGCGACGTCGTCGCGCTCGACGGCGTGTCGTTCTCCGTCCGCGAGGGCCAGATGCTGGGCTTCGTCGGGCCGAACGGCGCCGGCAAGACGACCGCGATGCGTATCGTGCTCGGCGTGCTGGCCCCCGACGTCGGCGAGGTGCGCTGGCGGGGCGAGCCGGTGGACGCGGCCGCGCGGCGACGGTTCGGCTACATGCCGGAAGAGCGCGGCCTGTATCCGAAGATGCGCGTCCTGGACCAGCTGCAGTACCTGGCGCGGCTGCGCGGCATGGACGGCGCCGAGGCCCGGTCCTCGGCCGTGCGCGTCCTTGACGCGCTCGGCCTGTCCGAGCCGGAGCGGATGAGCTCGCGCGTCGAATCGCTGTCGCTCGGCAACCAGCAGCGCGTGCAGCTGGCGGCGGCGCTCGTGCACCGGCCGGAGCTGCTCGTGCTGGACGAGCCGTTCTCGGGGCTGGACCCCGTCGGGGTGGACCTGCTCTCGGGCGTGCTGCGTGAGCAGGTCGCCGCCGGGGTCCCGGTGGTCTTCTCCAGCCACCAGCTCGAGCTGGTCGAGCGGCTGTGCGACTCGGTCGTCATGGTGAGCCACGGCCGCGTCGTGGCGGCCGGGCGGGTGCAGGAGCTGCGCGGCAGCGGGAACCGCCGCCTGGTCCGCGTGGAGTTCCGCGCGCAGCCCCCCGACTGGTCGGCCGGCCTGAGCGGCGTCGAGGTCGTCGAACGTCTGCCGACGGGAGCAGTGCTCGAGCTTCGCGACGGCGCGCTCGAACGCGACGTGCTCGACGCCGCGCGCGCCGCCGGCGACGTGACGTTCTTCAGCGTGGTGCGTCCCAGCCTGTCGCAGCTGTTCCGCGAGGCGGTCGCCGGGTGAGCGGGCGGCTGGACGCGCTGCGCGTCGTGGCCCGGCGCGAGTTCGTCGAACGCGCGCGCGATCGCAGCTTCGCCATCTCCACCGGCGTCACGCTGCTGATCCTGGTGGGCTTCATCCTGGCCAACGCGTTCTTCAACCGCGGGACCCATTACGACGTGGGCATCGTCGGCCCGGGATCCGCGGCCGTGGGCGCGGCCGCGGTTGACGTGGGACGGGCCCAGGGCGCCGGCGTCACCCTGCACGCCTACGCGCGGTCCGGCGGCGCGCAGGCGGCGCTCGGCCGCGGCGACCTGGACGCCGTCGTGGAGGGCGGGGCCACCATCCTCGTCAAGTCCTCGCCGCCGACCGACCTGGTGAACATCCTGCAGTCGGCGTCGGCGCAGGCGCGCGTCCGTGCGGCGGTGGGCCGGCTGGGGCTGTCGCCGGCGGAGGCGGCCCGGGTGCTCGAGCCGCGGCCGCTGCCGGTGCGATCCCTGCAGCCGCCGCGCCCGCATCGCCAGTCCAGCGTGACGGTGGCGTTCGTCGGCGTCCTGCTCCTGTACGGCCAGCTGTTCGGCTACGGCGTGGCCGTTGCCTCGGGCGTGGTGGAGGAGAAGTCGTCGCGCGTGATCGAGCTGCTGCTGTCGGCCATCCGCCCGCGCCAGCTGCTGACCGGCAAGATCCTGGGCATCGGCGCGCTCGGGTTCCTGCAGCTGCTGGGGGTCGGGATCGTGGGCATCGTGACGGCGAAGCTCAGCGGCGGCTTCACCTTCCCGCCGGGGTCGGCCGGGATCGTGGTCACGGTGCTGGCCTTCTTCGTGCTCGGCTTCGCGTTCTACAGCTCGCTGTTCGCGGTGGCCGGCTCGATGGTGCCGCGCCAGGAGGAGCTGCAGAACAGCATGACGCCGCTCAGCCTCGTGATCGTGATCTCGTTCTTCGTCTCGATCGCAGCGCTGAACAACCCCGATTCGACGTCGGCCGTGATCGCGTCCCTGCTGCCGCCGTCCGCACCGCTGGCGATGCCGATCCGTGTGGCGCAGGGCGCGGCGCCCGTCTGGCAGATCGTCGCGTCGGTGCTGATCTCGATCGCGACCACCGCGGCCCTGGTGCCGGTGGCCGGCCGCCTCTACTCCGCCGCGATCCTTCGCACGGGCGGACGCGTGCGCATCCGCGAGGCGTGGCGGGCGGCGTCGGCCGAACGCGTCCCGCGCTGAGGGCGCCCTCCGGCCGGGGCCAGGGCGAACGGGACGCTGGCCACCACCACGTTCGGCTCGAGCAGGAGCAGTCGCTTCATGAACAGCGCCTTCTGGTTGTGCAGCGGCAGGTGACGCCACCGCGGCACGACGAACTCGGGGATCACGACGACCGCGAGCGCGCCGGCATGGGAGGTGACGCGGCGGACCTCCTCCAGGACCGGGCCGTTCAACTCCCGGAACGGCGCCTCCACGATGTCCAGCTGCACGGGGATCTCGCGCGCCAGCCAGTCGTCCCACACCCGGCGCACGCGGCCGGGATCGAGCGCGACGAACACCGCGCGGACGTCGGGCGTGCGCAGCGACCGGGCGTAGTCGACCGCGCGCACGGTCGCGTCGTGCACGGCCGAGACGAACACCAGCGTCTCGATGGACTTCGGGATCAAGGGACGGTTCTCGCCGCCGTCGGCGGCGCCGCCGTTCGGGTCCACCACCGGCACGCTGATCACGGCCACGCCGGGTTCGCGCAGGAGGCGAAGCTTCAGCGACAGCGCCGACCTGCCCCGCAGCGCCGACAGCAGCGTGCGGTGGCGCAGGCACTCGGGGATCACGACCGTGACGAAGTCTCCGGGTTCGCGAACGAGCGCACGGACCTCGTCGATGACGGCCGAGGCGGCCCCCCGGGGAGCTTCGACGAGCTCCAGCGAGACCGTGGTTCGGCTGAAGCCGCGCCAACGCGCGGCCAGGTCGGGGCCGTTGTCGGCGCGTCCGACGTGCACGGCGCGGAAGTCGTTTCCCTTGAACGAGCGCACGAACCCCACGGCCCGGGCCGTCGCGGCGTCCAGGGCCGGAACCAGCAGCACCACGGCGTTGGCCGCGTCGCGCGGCCGAAGGTCGCCTTCGCGCAGCTGCCGCGCCACGTGCCGGTAGTGGCGGGACACCGAATAGAACAGCGCGACGAGCACCGGCACGGCCACGATGACGATCCACGCGCCGTGTCGGAACTTCGTGTAGATGACCACCAGCGTGACCACGCCCGTGGCGAACGCGCCGACGCCGTTGACGACGGCACGCCGGTGCCACCCGGCCGCCTCGGGGCCGCCGCGACGCCCCAACAGGAACCAGTGCCGGACCATCCCGGACTGGGACAGGGTGAACGCGGTGAACACCCCGACCACGTACAGCTGGATCAGCTTGTCAACGTTCGCGTCGAACACGACGATCAGCAGGCACGCGAGCGTCGTCAGCACGATCACGCCGTTGGAGAACACCAGGCGGTCGCCAAGGTTCTCGAACTGGCGGGGCATGAACCGGTCGCGGGCCAGGATGGCCGACAGGCGCGGGAAGTCCTGGAACGAGGTGTTCGCCGCCAGGATGAGCACCGCGAACGTGAACGCCTGCACCACGTAGAACAGGAACCCCGCGGCGCTGCCCTTCACGAACACGGTGCGCGCGATCTCGGAGAGCACCGAGACGCTCGCGCTCGGCCGCGCCCCCATGCCGTGCGCCAGCAGGGCCGTGCCGAGGATGAGCGTGATGCCGATGACGCCGAGCGCCAGCAGGGTCTGGGCGGCGTTGCGCGACTGCGGTCGCCTGAAGGCGCGGATCCCGTTCGAGATCGCCTCGACGCCGGTGAGCGCCGACGACCCCGACGAGAACGCGTACAGCACCACGAACAGGCCGAGCGCCGACGTTCCCGCCGGCAGCGCGTCGGGGACGGCCCCGATCGACGGGCACCCCCCGATGCACCGGACCGCGCCGGCCAGCACCAGCGCGAACATCGACACGATGAAGCCGTAGACGGGGAAGGCGAAGAGCATGCCCGACTCGCGCACGCCCCGCAGGTTCGCGATGGCGATCAGGATCACGAACGCCAGCGACATCGCGACCTTGTACGGCCCGAGCGTCGCCGGTGCGATGGACACGATCGCGAGCACGCCGGCAACCACGGACACGGCGACGGTCAGGACGTAGTCGGTCAGCAGGGCGGCGGCCGCGATCAGGCCCGGCAACGTCCCCAGGTTGTCCTTGCTCACGATGTACGAGCCGCCCCCGTTCGGATAGGCCCTCACCGTCTGGCGATACGAGGCCACGACGATCGCCATGAGGACCGCGATGCCGATCTGGATGGGGATGACCGCGCTCATCGCCGCCACGCCCGATTGCGAGACGAGCACGATCAGGCTGGCCTCGACGCAATAGGCGACGGACGACAGCGCGTCGGCGGCGAACACCGGCAGCGCGAGGACCTTCGGCAGCAGCGTGTGCTCGAGCCGGCTGCTCGGCATCGCGCGGCCGATGACCAGTCGCTTGGCCAGGCCGGCGCGCGTGCCGCCGGCGACGGCGGATGAGGTTCGTGGCCGCGGCCCCGCCGCGGCCGTTGGGGCTTCGACGCCCGGGCCGGGATCGTCGGTGGTCGTTGGCCGTTTCATGTGCACGTACAGCGTCGGCGCGCGGGCGTAAGGATGGCGTCAAGGCGCGCGACACGGCCGTGAAAATGCCGTAAAGATGGGGCCGTGACTCCCGCCGGCCCCGGCCCCGTTTCGGATTCCGACGCGCACTCGGGCGCGCGTCTGCGCGCCGCGTTGCGTCGAGGCTCCGTCGTCTCGCCGATGCGCGCGATCGCCGTCGCGGTGCTCGCCCCGGCCGCCGCCACCGTCGTCGCGCTGACCCTTCCGCATGCCGGCGCACCGACGGCGGAGTCCTGCTACTTCCTGGCTGTCGTCGTCGCCGCCGCGATCGGCGGCCTGTGGGGTGGCCTGGGCGCGGCCGTGCTGTCGTTCCTCGGCCTGAACTTCTTCTTCGTGCCGCCGAAGCACACGTTCGAGGTGCGCGGCGTCGAGGGCGTCGTGGCGCTCGCGGTCTTCCTGGCGGCGGCGCTGCTGGTTGGCGGCCTGCTGGCGCGCGCCATCCGCGAACGCGCCCGCGCCGAGGAGCGCGAGCACCAGGCGCGCACGTTGAACCAGATCTCGACGCTGCTCGGCTCGCCGGGGACGTTGGAGCGAACGCTGGAGCAGGTCGCCGCCCTGCTGGTCCGGCTGCTCGGGCTGTCGTCATGCCGCATCGCCACCGCGGACGTGGACGTCGGCGTGCGCAGCGATGCGGGCGACCCGCGCGGTGGGGGCCCCGTGGCGTCGTTCGAGCTGAGCCCGGCCGACACCAACGTCGGGAGGCTTACCGTCGAGCGCCCCCGTGACGAGCCGGGCTTCGGCGCCGGAGAGCGCACGTTGCTGCACGCCGTCGCCGCGCAACTGGCGCTGGTCTTCGAGGCCGAGCGTCTGGACCGAACGGTCAAGCAGGCGAGGCTCGAGGCCGAGGCGAATCGCCTGCGCGCGGCGCTGTTCTCCTCGGTCACCCACGACCTGCGCACGCCGCTCGCGTCCATCAAGGCGGCCGTGACCGGGCTGCAGGATGCCGGCGCGGTGTTCGAACCCGAGCAGCGAAGCGAGCTGCTGCAGACGATCCTGGAGGAGACCGACCGGCTCAACCGCATGGTGGGCAACCTCCTGGACCTGGCGCGGCTCCGCGCGAGCGCGCTCGAGCCGCAGCTGCAGCTGACCGACGTCGACGAGGTGCTGGGACAGGTCCTTCACCGGCTTGCCGGCCTGCTGGCGCCGTTCCAGGTCGTGGTCAAGGTCCGGGAGGACTTGCCCCCCGTGACGGCCGACCCGCTGCAGATGGACCAGGTGCTGACGAACGTCCTGGAGAACGCCGCGCGCTTCTCACCCCCCGGCACCGAGATCGTCGTGTCCGCGCGCCGGTCGCAGTCGCGCGTGCGCGTCTCCGTGGCCGACCACGGCCCGGGCATCCCGACCGAGGAGCGCGAGCGCGTCTTCGAGGAGTTCTACCGGCGCGATGCGGGCTCCGGGCGCGGCGGGACGGGCCTGGGCCTGGCGATCTCCCGCGCCGTCATCACCGCCCACGGTGGACGCATCTGGGCCGAAGGCGTGCCGGGCGGCGGCACGGCGATCGTGTTCGAGCTTCCGGTCGCGCCCGACGTCCCCGTCGGGCCGGCACCGGGCGCGGTGGACGGGGGCAACGGCAACGGCCGGGGCAACGGCCGGCGCGAGGGCTCGGTGGACGGGCCGGGCGGACTCGGCGGGAGCGAAGGATGACGACCGTGCTCGTCGTGGACGACGAGCCGCAGATCGTCCGCGCGCTCGGCGCGTCGCTTCGCGCGCAGGGCTACCGGGTGGTGTCGGCCGCCACGGGCGAGGAGGGCATCGCGGCCGCCGCGGCTGCACCGCCGGACCTGGTCGTGCTGGACCTGGGGCTGCCCGACCTCGACGGCGTCGATGTCTTGAAGCGCCTACGCGCGTGGTCCTCGGTCCCCGTGGTGGTTCTTTCCGTTCGCGAGGCGCAGGCCGACAAGGTAGCGGCGCTCGACGCCGGCGCGGACGACTACCTCAGCAAGCCATTCGGCATCGAGGAACTGCTCGCGCGGATGCGCGCGGCGCTTCGGCGTGCGCCGTCGAGTGGTGGCGGCCAGCCCGTCCAGCGGTTCGGCGACCTGGAGATCGACCGCGAGCGTCGAACGGTGGCGCTGTCGGGGCGCGCGCTGCACCTGACGCCCACCGAATACGCGTTGCTCGAGGCGATGACGGGCCAGCCCGGGAAGCTGCTGACGCACGTGTGGCTCCTGCGAACGGTGTGGGGGCCGGCGTATGGCGACGAGAGCCACTACCTGCGCGTGTACGTCCGCCAGCTTCGCCGCAAGCTCGGGGACAGCGCGGCCGCGCCGCGGTTCATCGCGACCGAGCCGGGGATCGGCTACCGGTGGCTGGCGGAGCCGGAACCGGTTGCGGCGCAGGAACGTCCGGAAAGGGGTGAGGGCGCGTAGCCGCTCGACGATGCGTCGGTCAGCGAGGGGTGCCGGGTCCCGGCGTGAACCGCGGGCCGTGGCCGGGCACGATGACCGCCGCCCGCTCGAGCACCCGAGCGCGCTGCACGTGCAGCACGGCCGGGTCGGGCGCGTAGGGGTCCTCGGCCGGACCGTCGGCCATCCACCACAGGTGCGTGAACGCGACCACACCTTCGTCGGTATCGACCAGCGTCGTGATGTCCTGCGGCGTGTGGCCCGGCGTCTCGAGCAGCGTCACCGCCGGCGAGACCGCGTACCCCTCCGCGGCGCGATCGGTCCACCGGTCGCCGCGGTAGATCGCCCAGAAGTCATGGAACCGCGCGCTGGGGAACAGGGCCGCGTTCAGCGTGTGGTCCGGATGGTGGTGCGAGAACACGACGTCGGTGACCGCGTCGGGCCGAACGCCGATCGCGGCGAGCGAGGCCAGGATCTCGGCGGGGTCGGGCACCATCCCCGGGTCGATGACGATCAGGGCGTCCCCGTCGCGGACGAACCCCACGGTGCTCGCGACCCGGGAGTCGTCGCCCTCGTCGCGGGCGTAGCCGTCGTACAGGGTTCGCGCCTCGGCCATCGGCGGCGGAGCATATCAGGGGACCCTGCGAAAGGGGAGGCCCGGAATGGGCGATAGTTAGTCCGTGGCCTTCAGAGATCGAATGGGCCCGCTGCAGGAGCGGGAGTTCCGTCTGCTGTTCGCCGGACAGGCCGTCTCGGTGGTTGGCGACGGGGTGGCGCCACTGGCCATCGCCTTTGCCGTCCTGGACCTGACCGGGTCGGCCACCGATCTCGGGATCGTCCTGGCGGCCCAGACCCTGCCCTTCCTGCTGTTTCTGCTGGTCGGAGGCGTGTGGGCCGATCGGCTGCCCCGCCAGCGAGTGATGCTCGCCTCGGACCTGGTCCGTGCCGCTGCCCAGGGGTCGCTGGCGCTGCTGCTGCTGTTCGGCCATCCGCAGTTGTGGGTGATCGTGGTGCTGGAGGTGGCCTACGGCAGCGCCGAGGCCTTCTTCCGCCCCGCCTCGGTTGGGTTCCTGCCCGAGGTCATCAGCCCCGGGCGGCTTCAGGAGGCCAACGCCCTGTTCGGCATGTCCACCAGCCTGAGCCGGGTCGCCGGACCGCTGCTCGCCGGCCTGCTGGTCGCGACGCTCGGGGCCGGGTCGGCGGTCGGGTTCGACGCCCTGACGTTCCTGGTCAGCGCCTCGTTCCTGCTGCGGCTGCGATCGGCGGGACGGCCGCGCGTCATCGAACGCCGGCCGTTCGTCCGGGAGCTCGCCGAGGGCTGGAGCGAGCTTCGTTCCCACGTCTGGCTGTGGGCGGTCATCCTGGAGTCGGCGGTCTTCCTGTTCGTCTCGATCGCGCCGTTGCAGGTCCTGGGCCCGACGCTGGCCAACCAGTCGCTCGGCGGACCCAAGGCGTGGGCGCTGATCATGACCGGCCTCGGGCTCGGGACGATCCTCGGAAGCTCCGCGGCGCTGCGATTCAAGCCGCAGCGGCCGATCTTCGTTGGCATGGTGCTGCATCCGCTCGTCGTGCCGCTGTTCGTGCTCCTCGCGCTGGAGGCGCCCGTGCCGGTCATCGCGGCGGGCGCGCTGGTGGCGGGGATCGAGCTCGGGTTGTTCGGTGCGCTGTGGGAGACGACGGTGCAGCAGCACATCCCGCCCGCCAAGCTGTCGCGCGTCAGCTCGTACGACTGGCTCGGGTCGGTGGCGCTGATGCCGCTCGGCCAGGTCCTGGCCGGCCCGGTGTCCAAGGCCATCGGCCTGCAGACCACGCTGATGGCGTCGGGGTTGGCCGTGCTGGTGCTGGCCGGCACGGTGCTCGCGATCCCCGACGTGCGCCGCGTCCGCCGCATCGACGGCCCCCCGCAGGCGGTGCCCGCGGCCGCGGCGGAGTCGCCGCTGGTCGACGCCGTGGCCGAGGAGCCCCCCTCGACCGCGCTGTTCCCTCCGGGGGCCGCTACCCTGACGGGACCGGCCGACCCCGGAGGGATCGATGCATAGGTACACCGAAGAGACCGACGCGACCGTTCGCGAGATCGTCGACTACGCCGTTGCGCGGATCAAGATGGATCCGCCGCCGTTGGACGGCCCCCTGAGCGACAAGGAACTCGAGTCGCGCGTCGGCGACACGATCACCGCCGCCGGGCTCGGTCCGCACGAGGCGCTGCGGGTGTTCACCGAAGAGCTCGCCCCGGCGGTGATCTCGGTCGACAATCCCCGGTTTCTCGCGTTCGTGCCCACCGCCCCGACGAAGTCCTCGATCCTGTTCGACCTGGCCGTGAGCGCATCGTCGATCTTCGGCGGCACGTGGCTGGAAGCGTCCGGGGCCATCTTCGCCGAGAACCAGGCCCTCGCATGGCTGGCCGGCCTGGCGGGGCTGCCGGCCGGCGCCGGGGGCGTATTCGTCTCCGGCGGATCGGCCGCGAACCTGTCGGCGCTGGTGGCCGCCCGGCACACGGCCGAGGCGTCCGGCCGGGAACGCCCCAATCGATGGCGGGTCGCCGCCAGCACCGAGGCGCACTCCTCGGTCCTGTCGGCGCTGCGCGTGATGGACGCGGCCGTGCTGACCGTTCCGGCCGACGACCACGGCCGGCTGACGGAGCGGGCCGTGCGCGAGGCGCTCGACCGGGCGCCGGACGCGGAGGTCGACGGCCTGTTCGCGATCGTCGCGACCGCCGGCACGACCAACCCGGGCACGGTCGACGACCTGGCCGGCGTGGCCGCCGTGTGCCGCGAGCGGGGTCTGTGGCTGCACGTCGACGGCGCGTACGGCGGCGCGGCCCTGGCGGCTCCGTCCGTCCGCGACCGGTTCGCCGGCATCGAGCACGCCGACTCGTTCGTCATCGACCCGCACAAATGGCTGTTCGCGCCGTACGACTGCGCCGCCCTGCTGTACGCGCGGCCCATCGAGGCCGCGCGGGCGCACATGCAGGAGGCCGGGTACCTCGACCACATCAACGCGCTCACGGAGTGGAGTCCCGCGCACTACGCGTTCCATCTGTCGCGGCGAGCACGCGGGCTGCCGTTCTGGTTCTCGCTGGCTTCGCACGGCACCGACGCGTACGTCGAGGCGATCGAGACGACGCTGCGGCTCACGCGGGAGACCGCGGAGGAGATCCGGAGGAGGCCGCAGCTCGAGCTCATCATGGAGCCGGAGCTCTCCGTGGTGCTGTTCCGTCGGACGGGGTGGTCCTCGTCGGACTACACGGAGTGGAGCGACCGGCTGCTGCGCGATCAGGTCGCGTTCGTCGCGCCGACGACGTGGGACGGGGAGCGCGCGCTCCGGCTGTGCTTCGTCAACCCGTTGACGACGATCGAGGACGTGCGCGAGATCCTGGACTCGATCGGGTAGGCGGCGTCCGTCAGGACGCCATCGCCCGGACGGGCGTCTGCTTCGGCAGGTAGACGCGGAACGACGCGCCGCCGCCCGGGCGCTCCTCGACCCAGGCGCGCCCGGAGTGCAGCGCGGCGAACCGCGCGACCAGCGACAGCCCGATGCCGACGCCGGGCGAGTGCTCGACGCGTGCGTTGCCCTGCCGGAACGGCTCGAAGATCGTCTGGCGAAGCTCGGGGGCGATGCCGGGCCCGGAGTCCTCGACGATCAGCAGGGCGCCACGTTCCTGTCCCTCGACCCGGACCCAGATGGGCGTGCCCGGCGGCGTGTAGCGGGCCGCGTTCGTGACCAGGTTCTCGACGATGCGCTCGAACTGCGCGGGGTCGATCTCGGCGACGAGCGACTCGGCACGCACCTCGACCGGGTGCCCGTTCAGGTCGCACTCGCGCACGACCGTGTTCACCACCTCGGCCAGGTCGGTCGGTTTGCGGTTCGGCGCCAGGATGCCGCGCGACAGGCGATCGAGGTCGAGCAGGTCGCTCAGCAGGCGGTCGAGCTTGCGTGCGTTCGCGGCCAGGCGCGCGATCAGATCCTTCGTGTCCTCGGGCGACAGCTCGATCTGCTCGTTCTGCAGCGTGAGCGCGCCGGCCAGGATGTTGGTCAGCGGCGTCCGCAGGTCGTGCGACACGGCCTCCAGGAAGGAGTTCTTCATCGCGTCCAGCTTTCGGAGGTGCTGTCCGGCCTCGCGCTCGCGGTCCAGCGCCTCGCGCAGCTTGCTCTCCGCGCGCTTCTGCTCGGAGAAGTCGTACATCACGCCCTGGAGGAGCTCCGGGTTGCCGTGCTCGTCCGCCAGCACCTCGGCGTCGTCGCGGATCCAGACCACGCTGCCGTCCTGGGCGACCAGGCGGTACTCGGCCAGGATGCGCTCGCCGGGGGCGACCAGGCGGGTCTGCTCGCGGACCGCGCGGTCGCGGTCGACGGGGTGCAGCCGCTCCTGCCACAGGCGCGGAGAGCCTGAGGTCCACTCCTCGGCGGTGTAGCCGAGGACCGACTCGATCTGCGGGCTGACGTAGAGCCAGTCGCCTTCCTTGCCGAGCTCGGCGATGTACACGATCGCGGGCAGCCCCTCGACGAGACTGCGGTACTTCGACTCCGCCTCCTGCAACGCCTTCTCCGCGCGCCGGTACTCGGCGACGTCGACCATCAGGCCCTTCAGGCGGACCAGGACCAGGACGAACAGGACGGCCGCGGCCGCCGCCACGATGACGGTGTCGGCCTCGCGGCTGCCGAGCTGTCCCAGGGTCGGCAGCGAATCCGACAGCATCCCGCGCAGCGCCTGCGCGCCGATGACGGCCGGCGCGACCAGCGAGGCCCCGGCCAGCAGCCACAGCCGTCGCCCGCCCACGGCCTGCTCGGACAGCGGCGCCGGCTGATCCAGCGCGAACATCGATGGGTGCAGCGCCGCCGCGCCCCAGAACAGGTAGTAGCAGGCCCAGCCCGCGTCCAGGAAACTCCCGCTGCCGTTGTACTGGAACACGGTCAGGAGCACGCTGTACGCGATATCGGTGGCCAGCAGCGTGAAGGCGCTGGCCATCAGCAGGTAGAACGCGGGCGCGCGCTTGCCGCCGCCGACCGCCAGGCGCACCATCGCGCCGAGCAGGAGCAGGTCGCCGAGCGGATATGCGATCGACGTCAGCTTCTGGATCAGCGTCTGGTCCGTGGCGTGGGCGTTCGGCGCCATGAGGTAGACCCACGACAGCACGCCGACGCCGGTGGTGATGATGATCGTGTCGATCAGGGCGGTGCGGTCGCGGCCGGGCGAGCGAAGCCGGATCAGCCACAGCA
The DNA here is from genome assembly GCA_036406615.1 of Actinomycetota bacterium. Taxonomy (GTDB): domain Bacteria; phylum Actinomycetota; class UBA4738; order UBA4738; family UBA4738; genus DASXAQ01. Next base: position 33,809 of record DASXAQ010000043.1, read on the forward strand.
CGCCCGCCATCAACATCGGGTACACCAGCACGTAGAACAGGTCGCCCATCGACGGGAACGGCGCGTTGTTCACGCCGTAGAACAGACCGGGGTTGTAGGTGATGACGTCCCCGGCGAAGAACAGGGCGAGGCCCACGGCCATCAGCGCCCACGGAGCCCAGTGTTTCGGACGGTTGATGAGGATGCCGGCCACGACGCCCAGGAAGGCGGATGCCCCGAACACGTTGAAGACGGGCCCCGAGCGAGCCCACCCCGGTCCCACGTAATAGAGGACGAGCAGGACTCCGCCCGCCGCGACGTAGAGCCACCACACGCGGCGTTTCATGAGGTAGATATCGGGGGTCGAAACCGCGGGCTTAACCTGCGCAAACGCCCGGTCCGCGCCCGTCTGCGACAGTTGGCGGCAATGGGAATCGGGGGCCTGACCAGGCAGAACGTTCGCCACGCCCTGGCGTTCGTGTGGCAGGGGCGCAACCCGGCCGCGGCCGTGTACGACAGCGTCGGGGAGCGGTTCTTCCTGTCGCCGGCGCCCGGGTGGCTCAACCTGGGCCTCTGGGAGGGGCTCGGAGACGAGGCCGAAGCGCCCGAGGCCGTCCGGCGCCTGGTTCGAACCCTCGCCGAGGACCTGCCCGCCGGCGGCGTCGTGCTGGACGTCGGAAACGGGCTCGGCGCCCAGGACCCCGTCATCGCGGAGACGGTCCGGCCGGCGCGGCTCATCGCGCTGAACATCACCGAATCGCAGTTGCGGGCAGGTCGCGAGCGCCTGGCGGCTGCGGGCGCGCGGGCGGTCGCCGGCGACGCGACGCGGATCCCGCTTCGGTCCGGCAGCGTCGACGGCCTCATCTGCGTGGAGGCCGCGTTCCACTTCCGGTCCCGCATCGCGTTCTTCGTCGAGGCCCGGCGGGTGCTGCGACCCGGCGGCGTGCTGGTCATGTCGGACGTTCCGGCGAAGCGGATGCCGCGCACGCCGGCGGAGCTCGTGGCGGGCGTCGCTCAGCTGCGCCTGTGGGGGCTTCGGCCCTCGGCGGCGGCCACCGCGGACCGGATCGCCGGCCAGGTTCGCTCCGCGGGGTTCGTCGATGTGCGGACCGAATCGTGCGGGGAGCGCGTGATCGACCCGGCCCTCAGGCTCGCGCACCTGCGGCTCGCCGAGCCGCCGACCGGCGTGCCGGCGGTCCAGGTCCTGGCGGCGCGGTTCTTCCTCGCGCAGGCGGAGCTGCTGCGGCGCCGCGGCCTGATCGACTACCTGCTGCTGCGCGCTCGCGTGCCCGGCGGATCGGACGAGGGTTGACCTCCGGGGCGACCATCGCCGCGCCCGGCGAGGAACGAGCGAGCGTACGTGCCGGTCAGCCCACGAGCTCGGAGCAGGCCTCCGCGAACACGCGCGAATGCAGGTCGACGTCGGCGTCGGACGTGGCCGGTGACATCAGCGCCATGTTGTGGAAGGGCGTGAGCAGGACGCCGCGGTTCAGCGCGTACAGGTGCATGAACGTTGCCAGCTCGTGGTCGTCCGCGTCGGCGGCCTCGCCGCCGGTGCGCGGGGGCGTCGGACAGAACCAGTACTCCGCGCGACAGCCAAGGCGCTGAACCTCCCACGGCAGCCCGTGTTCGTCGATCGCCTGCTTCACTCCATCGGTCCAGCGTTCGGCGAGGGGGATCATGCGCCCGAACGCCTCGTCGGTGAGCACATGCTCCAGCGTCGAGCGCATGGCCGCCAGCGACAGCGCGTTGCCCGACAGCGTCCCGCCGACGCCGCCGACGTCGGTGGTCGGCAGCCCGTCCATGTACGGCCCGATGCGCCCAGCCACCTCCCGGCTCATCCCGTAGCAGGCGGCGGGCACGCCGCTGGCCAGCGGCTTGCCGATCGTCAGGAAGTCGGGCTCGAGCCCCCACGCCTTCGTCGCGCCGCCGGGCCCCGCGCAGATGCAGTGCGTCTCGTCGATCACCAGGTACGTGTCGTGCCGCCGCGTGAGTTCCCGCAGCGCGTCGTGGTAACCGGGATCGGGAAGCACGATCCCGATGTTCGTGAGCGCGGGTTCGGCCAGCACGCACGCGACGTCGCCGTGCGACAGCGCCTCCTCGAGCCCCTCCACGTCGTTCCACTCCACGACGCGCGTCGTCTCCGAAGGGTCGACGGCTGGACCGACGTTGCCCGGGCGCGCGCCCGCCACGCCCTCGTTCAGCGTGGCGATCGTCTCGTCGACCGAGCCGTGGTAGCACCAGCTGAACACCAGGATCTTCGGCCGGCCGGTGATCGCTCGCGCCAGCCGAAGCGTGAACCGGTTCGCGTCGGTCGCCGTCAGGCAGAACTGCCAGTACGGCAGCCCGAACCGCCGGGCCATCTCCTCGCCGACCCAGATCGAGTCCTCGGTCGGCAGCATCGTCGTGATGCCCCTCGACGCCTGCTCGGCGATGGCGTCGACGGCGATCTTCGGCGCGTGCCCGGTCATCGCGCCGGTGTCGCCCAGGCAGAAGTCGACGTACTCGTGCCCGTCGACGTCGGTGAACCGCGCGCCCTCGGCCCGCGCGACGAAGACCGGGTAGGGGCCGGCCCACTCGGTCATCCACGGCATGGGGACGCCGCCCAGCAGCGACTTCGTCCCGCGCTCGAACAACTCGAGCGACCGCGGCGTCCGGTCGCGAAACGCGCGCACCTCGCGGGCCATCACGTCGCCGAGCCTGGCGCGGTCCACGGTGGTCTGCATCGAAGGCCTCCGATCGCCTCTGGGTTGGCGGGAGGCTACTATGCGCCGGAGCCGCGCCGCTCGGCCCAGGCGGCGAGAACCTCCGCCTCCTGCTCGCGCGGGATCCCGGCCCACATCCCGTCCTCGCGGATCGGGCCCGGCGTCGCGCGCGACAGGTCCCACGCCAGCGTGTCGCGAACCGTCTCCTCCAGTGGCCGCAAGCGCAGGCCCGCCCCGACGGCGTTCGCGTTGTCGAAAGGACCGAAGCCCTCGGGGTCGTCCTCGGGGATCCACAGCGGCAGGCCCATCCACGGCTCGACGCCGCGTTCGATCAGGAACCGCTCGTCGGCCCACACGATGGCCGGCGCTCGGCCGGCGACCGACGCGCACGCCTGCAGCGTCTCGCCCATGGTGAGCCGGCCGTCGGGCCCGTCGGCGTTGAACACGCCGCCCCGCCCGGCCTCGATCAGGTCGAGGAGCCACGCGGCGAGGTCCCGCGCGTCGATGAACTGCACCTGCCGCTCGGGCGGCGCTGGCGCCAGGACCTCCTGCCCGTCGGAAGCGTCGTGCATCCGGCGCACCCAGTACGTGAAACGGTTCGTTGGGTCGAACGGCCCGACGATGAGCCCGGGGCGGACCACCAGCGAACGGTCGCCGAACGCCTGCTGCACGGCGCGCTCGCATCCGACCTTCAAGCCGCCGTAGTGCTCCATGACCTCCTCGACCTCGATGGGCGGCGGCTCGATCAGCGGACCGTCCTCGCCGACCGGCGTGTCGTCCGTCGGCGCGTACACGGACTCGCTCGAGATGAACGCGTAACGGCCGGCGCGGCCGGCGAGCCGTTGCGCCGACGCGCCGACCACGCGCGGCAGGTACCCGCTGGTGTCGAGCACGGCGTCCCACTCCCGGTCGCCCAGCGCGTCGAGGCCGCCGTCGCGGTCGCCGCGGATGCGTTCCACGTCGGGGAACAGGTCGGGATTGGTTCGCCCGCGCGTGAACGTCGTCACGCCATGGCCGCGTGCGAGCGCGCCCTCGACGGCGTGACGGCCGAGGAACTGGGTCCCGCCCAAAACGAGCAACTCCATGGTTGCGTGAGTCTACCCGAGGCAGGGGGATCGACGCGCGCCGCGCCGGCCGCCGGTCAGTGCGCCGCCCGCCGCGCCGTGATGTTCAGGCGAACGTAGTCGATCCGGGGTCCCGGCAACCGCGACGCGACGTCGTGAACGAATGCGGCGCGTTCGGATTCCGGCAACGCCGCCACGTGCACGCGCAGCACGATCGTGCCGAGGAACCGCTCGAACGGTTCGCCCGGTTCGAACTCCGTCGGCTCGTCGTGCAGCCAGCACTCGATGTCCTCGAAGCCCGCGGCCGCCATGCGCTCCCGGGTCTCCTCGGGCGACGCGAACGCGACGTCGCCGAGGGAGCCGCCGCCGACCTGCCGAAGCGCCTCCCCGATCGAGGCGATGTTGCCCCGCCCGCCGCACTGCGCCGCGATCGGCGCGCCGGGGCACATGACGTCCGCCAGGTTGCGGAACAGCGCCTCGTGGTCCGGGACCCAGTGCAAGGCGGCGTTCGAGAACACCGCGTCGACGGGCGGGTCGACCGGCAGCGGCTGCCCGAGATCGGCCCGGACGAACGCCACGCGCGGGTTGTCGGCGCCCAGGCGCCGGCGCGCCTCGTCCAGCATCCGCGCCGACGCGTCCAGCGCCACGACCGACCCGTCGGGCACCCGCTCGAGCAGGAGCTCGGTCACGCGGCCGGATCCGCATCCCGCGTCCAGAACCCGTTCGTCTCCCCGCAGCGGCAGGCGTTGCAGGACTCCCGTCGCCCAGTGGACCTGCGGGTCCGCGATGCGGTCGTAGGTTGCCGCGTCCCATTCGTGCTCGGACACGGTCGGGATGCTAGCCGGTGTTCACGTTCCCGAAACGCGCGGCCGATAGTCTGCGGTGACGCCGCCCGAAGGAGACCGATGCGCAAGGCGAAGCTGATCTGCACGCTCGGCCCGGCCACGGCCACTCCGCGCGCCGTTCGCGCGCTGGTCGACGCCGGGATGGACGTGGCGCGCATCAACTTCTCGCACGGCACGCACGACGAGCACGCCTCGGCGCTTGAACGTGTGCGGGCCGCGTCGGGCGAGGCGGGCCGCACCGTGGCGGCGCTCGCCGACCTTTCCGGGCCGAAGGTCCGGCTGGGCGAGCTGTCGCACCACCTGCACCTCGAACCGGGGATGCGCTTCGTCCTTCGGCCGGACGGCCCGCCGGGCGACGAGACCGGCGCGTCCACGAGCCACCCGGGGCTCGGGCACGACCTGCGGCCGGGAGACCGCGTGCTGATCGCCGACGGCGTCGTGGAGCTGGTGGTCATGGAGGCCGGCGACGAGGTCGTGACCGAGGTCGTGAAAGCGTTGCGCAAAGCGCGCGTCGCGCCGCACGCCGGCGTGAACGTTCCCTCGGAACGGCTGTCGATGCCGGCCGTCACCGAGAAGGATCGCGCCGACCTCGCCGCCGTGCTGGACATGGGGTTCGACCTGGTGGCGCAGTCGTTCGTTCGATCGGCGGCGGACGTGCAAGCGCTTCGGACGCTGATGGGCGACCGCCGCGTGCCGATCGTGGCCAAGATCGAGAATCGCCCGGCGGTGGAAGCCGCCGAGGACGTCGCAGCGGCCGCCGACGCGGTGATGGTGGCCCGGGGCGACCTCGGCGTCGAGATTCCGCTGGAGGAGATCCCGGTCACGCAGAAGGAATTGATCCGCGTGTGCCGGCGTGCCGGCACGCCGTCGATCGTCGCGACGCAGATGATGGAGTCGATGCTTGGCTCGGCCAGCCCGACGCGCGCCGAGGTGAGCGACGCGGCGAACGCCGTGCTGGACGGCGCCGACGCCGTGATGCTCTCCGGCGAGACCGCGATCGGTGCGTACCCGGCGGAGGCGGCCGAGGCGGCGGCGACCGTCGTGCGGGTGGCCGAGGAGCGCGGCGCGCCGTTTCGGGCACCCGCCCCCGTATCCACGGTGGACGACGATGGCCGGGCGGTCGCCCAGGCAGCGTGCGCCATCGCGCGGACCGGGCTGGAGGTGTCGGCGATCGCGTGCTTCACCCGCACCGGCTACACGGCGCGCGCGCTGGCCGCGGCGCGCCCGGACCAGCCGATCATCGCCTTTTCGTCCGAGCCCTCCACCGTCCGGACGCTGGCGCTCACCTGGGGGGTCCAGCCGTTCCTGTCCGACGCTCCATCCGACGTGGACGAGTTGATCGCGATGATGGACCGGCGTCTGGTCGGCGACGGCCTGTGCGGGCGCGGCCGCACCGTCGTGATGGTCGCCGCAGCGCCGGTCGGACACGCCCACACCAACCTGCTGAAGGTGCACCACCTGGGGGACCCCGCGTACCGGCCGTGAGCGATGGCCGGGGTATGGTGGCCGCATGTGCCGAAGCATCAAGACGCTGCGCCGGTCTGACGAGCCGGCCACCGAGCAGGAGATCCGCGAGGCGGCCCTCCAGTACGTTCGCAAGGTCAGCGGCTACCGCGTCCCGTCGAAGCGCAACACCGAAGCGTTCGACGCGGCGGTCGACGAGATCAGCGACGCGTCGCGCCGCCTCCTGGACGCGGTGACCTCGCCCTCGTCGTAGTCGAATGGCGACCGAACGCGGCGAGGTCGCCGCGGTCCTGTCGGAGCCGAGGCTCCTGTTGCCGCTCGCCATGGGCGTGCTGTGGGCCGTATGGGGAAGCGCCCCCGATTCCGTGATCGCGTTCGCGGTGGCCCTGGCGGTTGCCGCCGTGTCGGTGGCGATCGAGCGCGGGTCGCGCCGCGCGGCGGCCCGCGTGGCGGCGTCGGACGAGCCGATGGCGCTCGTGCGCCGCGGCGCGACCGCCGAGGAGATCCCCGTTCGGGAGGTCGCCCTCGGCGACACGATCCTGCTGCGGCCGGGGCGCCGGGTGCCGGCCGACGCCCGGCTGACGCAGGCTCTCGGTCTGGTCGTGGACGAGACGTCGATCGCGGGAGGCGCAGCGGCCGACAAGGAGGCGCCGGAGGAGGAAGACGGATCGGCCCCGAACGATCGCCGCGGCGAGGTGTTTGCGGGGACGGTGGTGGTGCGCGGTCGTGGGACGGCGGTCGTCTTCGCGATCGGCGACGCCGAATCCGGCCGCCCGCCCATTCGGGCCACCTCGCCGACGCCGCTGCGGCTCGCCTTCGCGGGGCTTGCTCGCCGCCTGGGATGGTTCGGGCTCGGCGTCGCCCTGGTCGTGTCGGTGCTCGGGCTGGTACTGGCGTCCCAGCCGGGCCGCGAGATGGCGCTGGCCGGACTGGCGATCGGATTCGCGCTCACCCCGGCGGAGTTGCCCGTGCTCGTCGCGGCCGCGCTCGCGGCGGCGACCGAACGCCTGATGCGGGATCGCGTGCTCGTGCGCCGGCTCTCCGCGGTGGAGGAAGTCGGCGGGGTCACGATCGTCGCGAACGAGATCGCGGGCGCGTTGACGCAGAGGCAGCTTCGCGTGGCGCGGTTCGAGCCGGCCTCGATGCAGCAGGTGATGCTGGAGCTCGGAGCGCTGTGCAGCGACGCGGAGCCCGCCGCTGAGGGGTACCTCGGCGACCCCATCGAGGTGGCGCTCCTGGAGGCAGCCGGGCCCGGCGTGGACGTGGCCGCGCTGCGTGCGGCCCGGCCGCTGGTGGCGGAGTTCACGTACGACGAGACCCGAAAGCGCATGTCCGTCGTCTACGAACGCGACGGAGAGGTCCGTTCGGCCGTCAGGGGCACGCCGGAGGCGGTGCTTCGCCGCTGCGGATGGGTTGCCGCCGACCACCCGCGTCCGCTCGACGAGTGGGACCGCGAGCGCATCCTGTCCTCGGCGGCGGCGATGGCGGCCGATGGGTTGCGGGTCGTGGCGTTCGGGATGCGTCCGCTCTCCCCGTCGGAGATCTCGGCGGAGGTCGCCGAGTACGGGCTCACGTTCGTCGGCCTGGTGGCGTTGGAGGATCCGCTGCGCGACGGCGTCGCCGACGCGGTCCAGGCATGTGCCGATGCGGGCGTGCGCATGGTGGTGGCGACCGGCGACCACTACCAGACGGCTCGAAGCGTGGGCCGGGACATCGGACTGGACGTGGAGCGGGTCGTGAGCGGGACCGAACTGGACGGGATGGAAGGCCGGGACATGGCGATCGTGGCGGCGCAGGTCTCGATGTTCGCGCGCGTCACGCCGGCGGAGCGCCTGGCCATCGTCGGGGCGTTGCAGGCGACCGGTGAGCGCGTCCTGGCGACGGGGGACGGGGCCGACGACGCGGCGTGGCTTCAGGCCGCAGACGTGGGCATCGCCTTCGGCCGCGACGGGACCGATGCGGCGCACGACGCCGCCGACATGCTGGTGTTGGACGGCGACGTCTCCGCTTTGGTTGGGACGATCCGACAGGGGCGCCTGCTCGTCGCGAACGTGCGCAAGGCGGTTCGTTCGGCGTTGGCGACGAAGCTCGCGCTGGCCGGCGCGTTGCTGCTGCCGGTGCTCCTCACGTTGCCCGTGCCGCTGGCCGCCATCCAGATCCTGGTGATCGGGCTCGCCATCACGCTCGGGGCGACCGTCGCGTTCGTCGCGGAGCCACCGGAGGACCACCTCATGCGCGAGATCCCTCGCGATCCCGGCCGGCCGTTCCTGGATGGCCAGGCGATCGGCAGCATCGCCGTCGCGGCCGCCGGCCTCTTCGCGGCGGTCTCGGCCGCCTACCTGGTGACGTGGTACACGCATGCGGGCCTCGCCCGCGCGCAGACGGTGACGTTCGTCGCGTGGCTCCTCGGCCAGGCGCTGCTCCTGGCGAACCTGCGTACCGAGCGCGAGCCGGTGACCCGCTCCGGCATCCTGGCGAATCGCTCGGCGCTGGCGCTCGCGGCGGCGATGGTCGTGCTCGCGATCGTGTCGGTATTGGTCCCCGGCGTGCACGACGCGCTTCGCACCACCTCGATCACGGCCTGGCAGTGGGTGCTGGCGATCGGCTGCGCGGTGGTGGGGACGTGCTGGCCGGAGGTGTGGAAGTACGCGCGACCCGGTCAGCCGGCCGTGGCGCCGTACACCGAACCGTCGCACGCTTGACCGGCCGTTCCCGCCGCGCGTAGGGTCAGCGGATCGCCCGTTTTGTCCCTGCGCGGAAGGGAGTCCTGCATGCGAGCACGGTGGGTGGCGGTTGTCGCGGCCGCCGTGGTGGCGACGGTGACCGTTGTCGGTGACCCCGCGGGCGCCGCGGCCGGCACGGCGGCGCAGCCGCAGTTCCGCGTCGAGCGCGTATGGAACCCGAACGTCACGGACTGGGAGCCGACCGTCGCGGCCGACCCGAGTTCGCACTACGTCTATCAGATGACGACACGCTACGGCGGCAAGGTCGTGTGCGGGCAGTACCCCTATCTCAAACACTGCATCGTGTTCCGCGCGTCGAACGACGGCGGCCGGACGTGGGGGCCCGACCACGTCATGTGCCCGCCGTGCGACAACGTCGGGTTCCAGAACGACCCGCAGGTGAAGGTCGCCGCCGACGGGACGATCTACGCCGCATGGATGAACAACTGGCGCGTCGTGTTCTCGAAGTCGTTCGACCACGGCGCGACGTGGACACCGCCGATCAATCTCCAACGGCCCGTCGGGGCGTTCACCGACAAGCCGATCCTGACGATCTCGCCGAGCGGCCGCGACGTGTACGTCGCGTTCAACTCGAGCGACTCCTACGTCCGCGCGTCACACGACTACGGCGCGACGTTCACCGATCCGGTCAGGACGAACGACGACCGGCGGTACTGGTTCGCCGAGGGCGGGGCGGTCGCGCCCGACGGCACGGTGTACCTGGCCGAAAGCGCGGAGCACCAGTCGGCGACCGGCAGCGTGCAGCTGTGGCTGCTGCGCTCGAGCGACGGGGGGGCGTCCTGGCAGCAGACGCTGGTCGCCACCAGCCGCCAACAGCCCGCGTGCCCGGAGGCGGGCTGCCCGCCGGACTTCTACGGCTCGCAGATGAACGTGGCCGTCGACTCGGCCGGGACCGTCATGGTGGAGTACGCGGCCAACGACGCCGCCGGGGCGCCGCTCACGATGCAGACGAGCACGACGACCGACGGCGTGCACTTCACGAACCCCGTGGAGGTCTCCGCCGGGGCCTACCTGGTGGGGGCCAACTTCCCCGCCATCGCCGCCGGGACGGTTCCGGGGGACTTCCGCATCGCGTTCCAGGACGACCGCAACGGCTATCGCGCGTGGAACACGTGGTACCGCCAAACCGCGGACGGCGGGCAGACCTGGTCGCCGGCCCTGCGCCTGTCCGATGTGAACGGCGGCACCGTGTACAAAGGACCGCACGGGTACTTCTTCCCCGACGGCGACTACTTCGGGATGGCCGTCGACTCGTCGGGCACGACGTTCGTCGTGTGGGGCGAGTCGCCCAACTACAACCGGTCGGGCGGCACGTGGTTCACCAGGGACTGAGCCGTCGCGCGACGCCGAAGCGCCGGCCCGGGGTGGGCGAGGTCGTCGCGCGGCTGCGCGGGCAGGCGAACCGCGGCAACGCGGCCGGCATGGCGCGGTTCGGCATCCGGGGCGGCGAGGTGCTCGGCGTCTCGATCCCGTCGCTTCGCGCGACGGCGAAGGAGCTGGGGACCGACCATCGCCTGGCGCTGCACCTGTGGCGAACGCGCATCCACGAGGCGCGGATCCTGGCGGCCTTCGTCGACGACCCGGCGCTGGTGACCGAGGCGCAGATGCAGGACTGGGTCGCCGGCTTCGACTCGTGGGACGTGTGCGACCAGGTGTGCTCGGCGTTGTTCGTCCGTACGCCGTACGCGTGGGACAAGGCCGTCGAATGGGCGGGGCGCGACGAGGAGTTCGTGAAGCGGGCCGGCTTCGCCCTCATGGCCGCGCTGGCGGTCCACGACAAGGAGGCGCGGGACCGGGCGTTCGTTGGGCTGCTGCCGGTGATCCGTCGCGAGTCCACCGACGAGCGGCACTACGTGAAGAAAGCGGTGAACTGGGCGCTCCGGCAGATCGGCAAGCGCGACGCCGCCCTGCACGCGAAGGCGCTTGCCGAGGCCGAACGGATCGCGCGGATCGACTCGCGCGCGGCCAGGTGGATCGCCGCCGACGCGATCCGCGAGCTCCACCACCCGGATCACCTGCGCCGGCTCGGCATCTCCGGTGGCAGGGAGCGTTCGCGCCCTCCGGGACGGCGGACTGCATCGAGGCGGTGAGCCCGATGGACGACTGGCCCGACATCCGCGCCACGTACGACGCCGTGGCGAAGGACTACGCGGAGCAGTTCGACGACGAACTGTCGCGCAAGCCGTTCGACCGGGATCTGCTGGATCGGTTCGCCGGCCTGGTCCGCGCCGGACCGGTGCTGGACGTCGGGTGCGGCCCCGCCCACGTGGGCGCGCGCCTGGCCGAACGCGGCGCGGCGGTCACCGGCCTCGACCTCTCCGGCGAGAGCGTGGCCGAGGCCGCGCGCCGACATTCGAACCTGACGTTCGTGCAGGGGACCATGGTGGCGCTGCCGGTCCGAGACCGGAGCCTGGCGGGGATCGTCGCGTTCTACTCGGTCATCCATCTGCCGCGGACGTCGGTCTCCCAGGCGCTGGCGGAGATGCGACGCGCGTTGCGGCCCGAGGGGCACACGCTGATCGCGGTTCACGGCGGCGAGGGTACGGCGACCGCAGACGACTGGTTCGGCCACCCCGTCTCCGTCGCGGCCACGCTGTTCGCGGACGACGAACTTCCCGCGCTGGCGGAAGCGGCAGGCCTGCGCGTCGACGAGTCGATCGAGCGCGACCCGTACGAGTTCGAATCCCAGACGCGCCGGCTGTACCTGCTGGCGAGCCGGCCTGAGGACGCGTAGCCCGCCCGCTGAGGCTCAGCCGGCCGGGGGCGGCGGCACGGCCACCAGTTCGCGCCGGGAGATCACGTGGTCGACCAGGCCGTACGTTCGCGCCTGCTCGGCCCGCAGGATGAAGTCGCGGTCGGTGTCCTCACGGACCTTCTCGATGGGCTGGCCGGTGTGCTCGGCCAGGATCTCCTCGACGCGCCGGCGCTCGTACAGGATCTCCTCCGCCCAGATGGCCAGGTCCGCCGACTGGCCCTGCATGCCGCCGTGCGGCTGGTGGATCAGCACGCGCGCGTTCGGCAGCGCGAACCGCTTGCCGGGAGCGCCGGCGGCCAGGATGACGGCCGCGGCGGAGGCGGCCTGCCCGACGCAGTACGTCGCCACGTCGGGACGGACGTAGCGCATCGTGTCGTAGATGGCGAACAGGCTCGTGCTGGATCCGCCGGGGGAGTTCACGTACAGCGCGACGTCACGCTCGGCGTCGACGGCCTCGAGGTGCAGCAGCTGCGCGATCAGCACGCTGGCCGATTCGTCGTTCACCTCGCTTCCCAGGAACACGATCCGGTCCTGCAGCAGCCGCGAGTAGATGTCGAACGCGCGCTCGCCGCGCTCGGTGGGCTCGATGACGGTGGGGATCAGCAGCCGGTGGGGGTGTGGCATCGAACCGCTCCTCCTTGATATCCTGCAACTCGTAGGTTGCGGATCAGCGTAGCGCGACCTGCGGAGTTGCGCAACCTAGAGGTTGCGGATTGGGGGAGCGGAGGATGGCCGGGATGGGCGACGACCGCGAGGTCCGCCGGGGAATCGTGCTCCCGGCACGCCGCGAGGAGGTCTGGGACGCGCTGACGGATCCCGAGCGGCTGGCCGACTGGTTCGGCGGCGTGGTGAGCATCGAGCCGCGCCCGCGCGGGCGGGTCACCGTTCGGGAGCCCGGCGGCACCGAGCGACGCGGGGTTGTCGTTGCGGCCGGACGCCCGTACCGGCTCGTCGTCGAGTGGGAGGCCTCCCCGGGCCGGCCGGCGACGCGGGTCGAGTTCGTCCTGGAGGACGACCCATCCGGCACGACGCTGACGGTGACCGAGGGGCCGTCGCCGGGCGCGTCCAACCCGGTCGGGTTCCTGGCGGGCGCGGGGAGCCGGTCGTGAGTGGCGACGAACGGATCGACGCGGTGTTCTCCGCGCTGGCCGATCCCACGCGGCGCGAGGTCATCCGCTGCCTGTCGGCCGAACCCGGCACCGCGACCGAGCTCGCGCAGCGCCTTCCGGTGTCGCGCCAGGCGGTGGCCAAGCACCTGGCCGCCCTGGACGACGCCGGGTTGGTCGAGGCCGAACGCCACGGACGTGAGGTGCGCTACCGGCTCACGCCCAGCCCGATGGCTGAGGCGATGACGTGGATGACGGACGTGGGCGCGGAGTGGGACCGGCGCCTCAACGCGCTGAGGCGCCACCTGGAGCGGTAGGCGTCAGACGCGAAGGTCGTACTCGACGAACTCCTGGTTCACGTACATTCCCGCGCGCTCGTACAGGCGCTTCGCCGTCGCGTTGGCGGCGGCCATTCCCAGCCCGGCGCGGCGCTCGCCCCGGTCGTAGAGTCCCCCGAACGCCTCTTCGAGCAGGGCGGTGCCGACCCCGCGGCCGCGCGCGTCGCGGCGGACCGCCAGCTGCCGGATCCAGCCCTCGGTCGGATACGCGACGGCCAGCGCACATCCGACGATCTCGCCGTCGGCCTCGGCGACGAACCAGAGCCCGGGATCGAAGTCGTCGCGGTCGATCAGGTACACGCGCCACTCCTCGTAGGGCGACCACTCGCGGTCCTCGATGTCGTCGAACGCCGTCTGCACCAGCCGGTAGATGGTCTCGTCGTCGCGACCGGGCTCGAACGAACGGACCCCGACGCCGTCGGGCCACCGTGGCGTGGCCGGGCGGTCCTGCATGTCGATCCGCATCGTCCAGTGACGCTTCGTCTCCTCGAAACCTCTGCGGCGCAAGGTATCGGTGAACGGGTTGGCCGCCCCCAGGATGTGAGTGATGCACCGGCGGTTCGTGGGGTCGTCCGTCGCGGCATGGGTCATCTCGGTGCCGCGTTCGACCAGCAGGCCCAGCAGCCGCGACCCGATCCCCATGCCGGTGTGATCCGGGTGTACGCCCGTGCTCGGGCTGACGAAGGCGCGCCCGCGCCCGTAGTGCACGTCGGCGTACCCCGCCGGCATGCCGTCCGGCGCCGTGACCAGCCACGCGTCCGTGTCCAGGCGGAATCCGGGCCGGCTCCATTCGGCCAGCAGGTCGCCGGCCGTCATCTCCGCTTCGCCGAACTCGGCCTCCTCGATGGCGCCGACGAGCTCCACGACGGCGTCGGCGTCGTCGTGCGCCGGCGCGCGTACCCGGTATCCGGCGGCTGCCACGGTGTCCGTCATCGCTCCGACTCCCGGACCGTTGCTGCCAGCTCTCGGAATGCGGCCAGGCACAGATCGTCGGGGTGGTCCGAGACGAATTGCACCGCAACGTGATCCGCTCCGGCTTCCAGGTGCGCCTGGACGCGGGCGCCGATGGCGGGCGCGTCGCCCCACGCAATGACTGCGTCGATCAGCGCGTCGCTGCCGGGGACGTCGAGGTCCTCGTCGCTCCAGCCCAGCCTGCGCAGGTTGTTCGCGTAGTTGGGCAGCTCCAGGTAGCGCGCGGCGAAGCCCCGAGCCACCTCCCGCGCCCGCGCCGCGTCCGTGTCAAGCACCGCGGTCATTTCCACCGCCAGCGCCGGATCGGATCCCAGGCGCTCGCGCGCCACGAGCGTGTGCTCCACGGGCACGAAGTACGTGTGCGCGCCGTCCGCGAGTTCGGCCGCGATCTCGAGCATGCGCGGCCCGAGCGCGGCCACCAGCACGGGCGGCGCAGGCTCCGGCTGAGGCCCGTCGTAGCGGGCGGTCTCCATCGCGGTCAGGTACTCGCGCATGCGCTCCAGGGGCCGGACGTACACTGCGCCGCGGGCCGCCACCGACGGTGCGTGGCTCACGCCGATCCCGAGCACGAACCGGCCCGGGAACGCCTCGGCCAGGGCCCGCCCTCCGTTGGCCATCGACATCGGATCGCGCGCCCACACGTTGGCGATGCCGGTGCACACGGAGATGCGCGACCCGCCCGACAGCAGGATCGCCGCATGGGCGAACGCGTCCTTGCTGCCGATGCTCTCGGGAATCCAGAGCGCGCCGTACCCGAGCCGTTCGATCTCCTCGACGAACGTACGCTCCTCGGCGGCGCCGTGGCGCTGCGCGGCGAAGCTCCACACGCCGACGCGACCGATGGCGGCCGCGACCGAGCGTCCCCCCGGACCTGCCACGGTCAGATCAGGCTCAGCGCCCGGCCGGCCTTCTCGAACGCGTCCAGCGCCTCGGCCAGGTCCGCTTCGGTGTGGTCGGCGGTCACGATCGTGCGTACCCGCGATGACCCCTTGGGCACGGTCGGGAACACGATGGCCGGCGTGAACACGCCCTCCTCCCACAACATCCGCGCCAGCTCCTGCGCGGTCGTCGCCTCGCCGGCGATGACCGGGGTGATCGGGGTCTCGCTCGCGCCGGTGTCGAGCCCCAGCCCTTGCAGGCCCTTCTTGAAGAACGCCGTGTTGTCCCACAGGCGTTGGATCCGCTCGGGCTCGTCGCGGATGATGTCCAGGGCGGCGATACACGCGGCGGCCACCGCCGGCGGCGCCGACGTGGAGAACAGGAACGGCCGTCCCCGGTTCACCAGCCATTCGATCAGGTGCGGCGGCCCCGCGATGAACCCGCCCAGCACGCCGATCGCCTTCGACAGCGTGCCGACCTGCACGTCCACGCGCGACGGGTCGATGCCGAAGTGCGCGACCGTCCCCTTGCCGCCCGGCCCGAGCACGCCCGACGCATGCGCGTCGTCGATCATCATGATCGCGCCGTGGCGCTCGGCCACCTCGACCAGGCCGTCCAGCGGAGCGATGTCGCCGTCCATGGAGAACACCCCGTCGGTGATCAGCAGCTGCCGGCGGCCCGGCGCCGCGGTCTCGGACAGCAGCGCGTCGGCCGCGCCGACGTCCTTGTGCGGGAACACCTTGATCTCGGCGCGCGACAGGCGGGCCCCGTCGATGATCGACGCGTGGTTCAGCGCGTCGGAGACGATCACGTCCTCCTTCGACAGGATCGCGGCGACCGTCCCGGCGTTCGACGTGAACCCGGACTGGAACATCAGCGCGGCCTCGGCGCCCTTGAACTCCGCGAAGCGGCGCTCGAGCTCGTGGTGCAGCGACATCGTGCCGGCGATCGTGCGCACCGCTCCCGATCCCGCGCCGTACTCCGCGGCGGCGGCGCTGGCCGCCTCCTTCAGCCGCGGGTGCGCGGCCAGGCCCAGGTAGTTGTTGGACGCCAGGTTGATGACGTCGCGGCCGTCGAATCGCGCGCGGGCGCGCTGTTCGCCCTCGAGGGTGCGCGGGTGGATCGCCAAGCCGTCGCGCTCCAGCCCCTCGAGCTGCTCCTTCAGGTAGTCCAGGCTTCCGGTTCCCATGCGCGCTCCTCAGGCCAGCAGGATGACCTTGCCCGAGCGGCC
>DASXAQ010000044.1:0-55916 GCA_036406615.1 Actinomycetota bacterium
GACCGCGGGCGCCGACCCGTCGGCCATGGACGTGCGGCGCTCGTTCGCCCAGATCTTCGGTGCGGTCCGGCAGATCGCCGAGACCGGGACCGAGGAGCAGATGAGCAAGGTCGTCCAGGTCCTGCACGAGGCGCGAAAGAAGCTCTACGCGATCCTCGCCGAGGACGAGTAGGTCGCCCACGCCGAACAGCCGTCACACCTTGACAACCACGCGCCAGACATGTGAGTATTCGCTCACATGTCTGGGCGCGTGGCCCCGCGAGGAGAGGACAAGGTGTTCAAGGCGCTGGCAGACCCCACCCGCCGCGAGCTGCTGGACGAGCTTCGCGGCGGCGCGCTGACCACCGGCGAGCTCTGCGCTCGCCACCCCGAGATGACCCGGTTCGGCGTCATGGCCCACCTGAACGTGCTGACCGACGCGGGCCTGGTCATCGCGACTCGTCGGGGACGTCAACGGTTCAACCACCTGAACCCCGTGCCGATCGCCCAGATCTACGAGCGCTGGATCCGTCCGTACGCCAAAGCCCCGGCCGCCGAGCTGATCGCGCTGGCGAAGGCCGTCGAAGGGGGAACGAAGCGGCGGACCCGACCCGAGGAGGGATCGTGATGGCGACCGAGACGCAGGCGCTGGACGTTCGCAGCCCGATCGCGCTGGACATCGAGGCCGAGATCTGGATCGACGCCGCCCCCGAGCACGTGTGGAAGGCGCTCGTCGACGACATCGGCGCGTGGTGGCACAAGGCGTACCGGGACGAGCGGTTCGGCGTGTTCCTGGAGCCGCATATCGGCGGCAGGTTCTACGAGCAGTTCGACGAGTCCGGCGCCGGCGCGCTGTACGGGTTGGTGACGTTCTTCGAGCCGTGCAAGACGCTGCGGCTGACGGGGTCGTTCGGGCTGCCCGGCGCGCGCCACTACGTCAAGACGTATCAGCTCGAAGCCCGCGACGGCGGCACGGCGGTGCGAACGATCGCGTCGTTGCTCGGCGACATCGACGAGGAGACGCTTCAGGGGTACCGGCAGGGCGGAGCCGACCTGCTCGAGGCGCTCAAGCGCCACGCCGAATCACGCCGCGCCTGAACGCGCGCGGCGCTACGCCTGGTGCTGTAGCCCGCCTCGGTCATTGCTCGCGCGACGCGGCCGCGATACATCCATGCGCGGGGGACACCGGTCGATGCCGCGCGTGCGCGGGGAGGGGAAGAGCATGGCCCGAGGATGGATGACTCGAGCATGTCGCGCGGTCCTGGTGGGCGCGGCGCTGTGCGCGATCGGCGTGGCCGTGCCGGCCGCGACCGCCGTCGCGTCGCCGGCAACCGGCGCGACGGCGGCGGTGACGTGTTCGACGGTCGCGGCGGTGACGGCGAGTCCGAACTTCGGTCCCGCCGGGTCGATGACGACCGTGAGCGGCACCGGGTACTGCCTGTCGACGTCGGTCGTCGTCGTGTTCAAGGACGTCGACGGCGTGATCACGGTCGTGTCGGGGGACATCCCCGTCGCCGCGGACGGAACGTTCTCCACGGTCATCACGGTGCCGGCGGGCGCCGAGGTCGGCCACGCGAGGATCCACGGCCGGGATGCGCAGAGCCATCAGTGTCCCGCGACGAACTTCGACGTGCGGGCGCCGGGCGTCTGAATCGAGAACCCGGCGTCGTTTCGAACCGGACGCCGGGGCGGGACGTGTCCTCGCGCCGGGGGGATCGGATGAGACGGCGACTCGGTACGTCCCGCCCGGCGAACCGTCCCTCCCTGCGCTGCCGGGGGTTCGAGCAACATAACGACGGCACCGGTCGCTGACCATTCCCCGTGCGGGGCGTTCGTCATTCCCCGTGCGGGGGTTGCCGGACCGGGGAGCCGGGTTTTGCTCCGGCGCGATCCGTGGCATGTTGCCGCCACGCGGAGAACGGTCCATGATCGCGGGCGATGACGGCGGCGTACGTGTTGATCCAGACGACGGTGGGGCGCGCGGACGCCGTCGCGGCCGAGGTGGCGCGGCAGGCGGGCGTCACCGAGGCCAACCACGTGACCGGTCCCTACGACGTGGTCGCCCGCGTCGAGGCCGAGACACTCGAAGAGGCGATGGGCGGTGCGGTGCGCGCCATTCAGGCGGTGAACGGCGTGACTCGAACGATCACCTGCCCGGTGGTCTCGCTGGACTAAGCGCGCCCGACCTCGCGGGCGGGTGCCTCAGCTCGCCCGGTCGGCCTTGCAGGCCCCAAGGATCATCTCCGAGAGCACCAGCGCGTCGGCGCCCTTGATGACGTACTCATCGGCGCCGGCCATGCGAGCGCGATGCTCCTCCTCGCGGCTGTCGACGGCCGTGAAGACGAACACCCGAACGTCGGGACGCGCCGCCTTGATCCTCCGCGTCGCCTCGATGCCGTCCATCACGGGCATCCGCAGGTCCATCAGCACGACGTCGACGTCGCTGCGCAGCGCCAGGTCGGCTCCCGCGGCGCCGTCGGCCGCCTCGCCGACGATCTCGATCCCCTCGCCCCTGAGCAGCAGCGAGATGAGCTTTCGGACGTCTTCCGCGTCGTCGACGATGAGGACTCTCGGGCGTTCTGCCACGGCGTTCACGGACCCCGTATCGACTCGGAACCGACCCTCCTGAAGAATCGGGCGCGGGAATCGGCCGGTCGCGGCGGCCCGGTCCGGTCGGGGGAGTCTAGAAGCCCGCGGGAGCCGTGCTGCTGGAGTTCCCCCAGGGAGGCGCCCCGTAGATGATCACCGGCGTCCCTTGCGGGACCAGCGGGAACAGCGCGATCGCATCGGCCTCGTGCATGCGGATGCAGCCGTGGGAGGCATAGGACCCGATCGAGGATTCCTCGGGCGTGCCGTGGATCAGGATGCCCGGCGAGTTGAGCGCCAGGGCGCGAAGCCCGAGCGGGTTGCCCGGGCCCGGCGGGATGTACTTCGGCATGTCCTTCGCCCAGCCGTTGGGGGCGGGGTTGGTCCAGGAGGGACTTGCCTCCTTGACGATCACCTTCCACTGGCCGATCGGGGTGGTGAAGCCCTGCATCGCGGTGGCGACCGGAAAGGCCCGTTCGACCTTGAAACCGTTGTACAGGTGCAGCGTGTTCGTCGACACGTCGACGGTGATGGTCTTGCCCAAGTTCTTGGCCGTGATCTTGGGCCGCACCGTGCGGACCGGGATCGTGACCGACGAGGTGCCGTCCTTCATCGCGCTCACCAGCATCGTCTCGCCGGTCGAGACCTTCACGGCGCGCCCGTCGTGCGGGTGCACGATCGTCAGGTCGTCGCCTGTCAGTCCCATGGACGCGGACCGCGGCGACCGGTTCACGCTCTTGGCGATGGTGGCCACCAGGGCCGCGGCCTGGTCGGTCGGGTACGTGTACGCGACGTCGATGGACGCGCCGAGCGAGCGGTGCGTCAGCCGGTCGAACGCAAGCACCGGCCAGGCGGCGTCGGAGGCAGCGAAGGCCTCGTCGACGGCGCCGGCGACGTCGGCCGTTACGCCCAGCTGCGCCGGCGAGGTCGTCCACGTCTTGCCGGCGGCCTGCACCGTGATCGAGCGTGACAGCTCGGCGGTCACCGCACGCTGCACCGCCTGCATGGCCTGCGGGCGCGTCATGCCGCTCACGTCCACCCCTGCCACCTCGACGCCGTGCAGCAGCTGCCCGGAGGTCGTGCGCGCGTACGCGTAGCCGCCGATGGCCAGGGCCAGCAGCACGACGGCGGCCACCAGGGCCGTGATCCGCAGCGGCCCCGCCCATCGGCGGCGCGCCACGTGCCTTCCGCGCTGTCCGGTCACAGCCATCGCTACCTCTGTTTTATCGTCGTTCGAGGGGGCCGAAACGAGTACCGCCCAGTATGCATGGGCGAAAGGACGTTCCCACCCATCTCCACCAAGAATACGGACGGCGGGGCCGGTTCGGCCCTCTCAGCCGTAGAACTCGGGCTCCGCCAGGTACTTCTCGCCCTCGTCGGGGAACAGGGCCACGACCGTGTGGCACTCGGGATGCTCGGCCATGGTTCGCTTGGCCGCGACCATGTGGGCGCCACTGCTCGGCCCGACGAGCATGCCGTGCTCCCGGGCGATGCGGCGCATCTCCGCGACGGCCTCGGCGCTCGGGATCTCCATCACCTCGTCGATCACGCCCCGGTAGCGATCGAAGATGCCCGGCACGAAGCCGTCCGAGATGCCCTCGATCAGGTGCTTCCCGATCTCGCCGCGCAGGATCGTCGGGGACTCGGCCGGCTCCAGGGCAACGAGGCGGCATGCCGGGTTGGCGCGACGGAAGGCCTGGCCGACGCCGACGAGGGTCCCGCCGGTCCCCACACCGGAGACCAGGGCGTCGGGCCGGAGCCCGTCCGGCAGCTGCGCCAGGATCTCCGGACCGAGCCAGGTGCGGTTCTCCTCGACGTTCCAGTCCGATTCGAACTGTTGCGGGGCGAAATAGCCCGGCTGGGTCCCGAGGTCGGCGGCCTTCTCCAGCGCCTCATTCACGTGGAAGTCGCCAACCTCGAGCACCTCGGCCCCAAACGCCCGGGAGATCGCGGCGCGTTCGCGGCTGACCCCCTTCGGCATCACTACGAGCATCCGGTAGCCCTTGACGGCCGCGACCATCGACAGCGCGTTGCCCGTGTTCCCACTGCTGGCCTCAACGATCACGTCGCCGGGCCGAAGCAGCCCTTCGGCCTCGGCCCGCTCGATGACGTACTTGGCGAGCCGGGCCTTGACCGAGCCCGA
Source organism: Actinomycetota bacterium (assembly GCA_036406615.1). Lineage (GTDB taxonomy): Bacteria > Actinomycetota > UBA4738 > UBA4738 > UBA4738 > DASXAQ01. The sequence goes on from DASXAQ010000044.1 coordinate 4,709, forward strand.
TGGGTTCAGGAACTCCAGCTTCGCCCACACCTCGTCCACCTGGACGAGCGGCGTGTCGCCGATGGCGTCGAGGATGCTTCGATCCGGGCCGCGTTCCCGGCGAGCCGCCGGGTCCGAAGGCCGTTTCGCATTCTGCAACACGGTCTCCTCCCGCGACGAGACCTGGACGGTAGCCGTTCGTTGAATCGTCAGTCAAGGCCGGTGCAGGCGGCGCGCCGGCGCGTAGGGATAGATATCCACGATCTCGCCGCTTCGCACGCGGTGCTGCACCTGCGTCCAGAACTGGGGGTCGAACAGCTCGGCGTGCCGGTCCTGAAGGACGTCGCGCAGGTCCGGCGGCAGGCCGAGGAACGTCGCGAACTCCTCCGGGAAGACGTCGCGCGGGCCGGCGCCGAACCAACCCTCGTCGACCAGCTCGTCGTCGTCGTTGGTGGCTTCCGGGCGGGCGCGGAAGCAGAAGTCGGTGAGCAGGGACAGCTCGTCGTAGTCGTAACAGACCACACGGCCGTGCCGGGTGAGCCCGAAGTTCTTCGGCAGCAGCTCGCCCGGGAAGATGCCGGTCGCGGCCAGGTCCTTGACGGCCTGGCCGAAGTCGACGGCCGCCGCCCGTCTCCGCCGCGGTCCCGCCTCCCGCACCACCAGGTCGAGCGGCGTGACCCGCCGCTCCACGTACGCGTGGTGGATCACCACGTGTCGATCCGTCATCGCCACCGTCTGGGCCGCCTCGCGGCCGAGCTCGTCCAGCACCGCGTGCGAGAAGCGGTCCCGGTCGAACTGCAGATGTTCGAACTCCTGCGCCTCCACGAGCCGCCCGGCGCGATCGTGGCGGAACACCAGCCGGTAGTTCTGCATCACGCCCTGGCGTGTCACCGGCTTGACCGGAGGAAAGGCGTCGCGGATGACCTTGAACACGACGTCGAAGCCGGGAAGCGCGAACACGACCATCACCATGCCCGGCGTTCCCGGTGACGGCTCGAACCGGTCGCCGGTGGTCGCCAGGTGCGTCAGCAGGTCCCGGTAGAGCTCGGTCTTGCCGTGTTTGTGGTACCCGATGGCGATGTACAGCTCGGCAACCCGCTTGACCGGCATCAGGAGCTTCAGCATCCGGATCAATTCGTGCGGCGGCCCCACCTCCACGTGGAAGTGCGAGCGCGTGAAGCTGAAGAGCACACTCAGATCGGTCTCGCCGGCGAGCACGGCGTCCACGACGATGCCGTCCTCGCCGTGCAGCAGGGCCAGCGCGAACGGGACGGATCGCTCACCGTCGAGCAGGCGTCCGACGAGATAGGCGCCCTTGCGCCGGAAGAACGGCGCGGTCACGACCTCCGCCCGCACGCCTCGGACCGCGACGCCCGCGCCCGCCAGGTGGTCCCGGATGCGCGCGCCGGCGAGCTCGGCGTCGCGGTCGAGGTTGTCGAACGGCGCGTCGAACCAGTCATCGCGAAGCACGGCCGCCATCAACCGCACGGGGCCGTCCGCGCCCTCGTACGTTCGAACCACCGGCGACTCCGAGAGCCCGGGCGGCGGTTCGAAGTCGGAGGCCACGAACTCGATGTCCGGGTCGACGCCGACGGTCGCGAAGATCCGTCGTGTCACCGAATTGAAGAACGTCTCGGCGAGCTCCCAGTCGTCGCGGCCGGTGATCAGGCTCGAGACGACGGCCTTGATGCCCGGCCACACCTGCCGGTCGCCGACGCGGTCGCCGAGCGTGCGCCGGACGTCGCGTTCGACGACGTCGATGATGCGCCCGTACAGGTCCAGGCGCTCGGCCGCGTCGGCGACCGCGCCCTCCCAGTCCCGCTGCTCGAAGCGGAGCCGTGCGCGCCGCGTGATGGTCCGAAAGCCGTCCCCGTACGCGTCGAAGCCGTCCACGATGGACTGCGCGGCCTGGTTGGCCAGGCGGCTCGCCGAGACCTCCGTGGCGTCCATGCCGCCAGCGTACGGGGTTGCGCTTGACGGGACCGGCGGCGCGGACGGAGCATGCGCTCACGGCGAAGGGACGGTGAAGTGACGACGATCAAGGACGTGATGAGCGCCGACCTGATCCACGTGGAGGCGCATGACACCGTGACGACCGCCGCGGCCATCATGGACGCGGCCCGCGTCGGCGCGGCGCTGGTGATGGAAGGTGAGGCGCTGCAGGGGATCTTCACCGAGCGCGACGTCCTTCGCGCGCTGAAGCGCGATCCGCACGGCGTCCTGGACTCCCCGGTCGGCGACTGGATGACCAACGACCCGATGACGGTGGCCGCGGACGCGCCGGTCATGGACGCCCTTCGGCTGATGCTGCGCGGCGGGTTTCGCCATCTCCCCGTCGTCGACGATGAGCGGTTGGTGGGGATCGTGTCGCTGCGAGACCTGGCCCGCGCGCTGGCGGAGGAAGGCTAGGAACCGGCGTCTGCCGGATCAGGTCGTCCGGCAGTCCGACACCGACACGGTGGAACTGTCGGCCGTCACGCTCGTGGATCGCGCCGTGTGGGCGGCCACGAAGAGCAGCCGCGTGAGCAGGGTCTTGCCGGTGCCGGTCGTCAGCGCGGCGCGCATGTTCGTCCCGGTGGCGCGCGCGTTCGTGAGCCGCACCGCGACGCCGTACTTGGGCAGGCCGCCGTGCCCGGTGCCCTGCTTCCAGACTCGGGTGATCGCGCACCGAAGCCCGGGCGCGGTGGGACCGGTGGCGGGGGCGGCGCCGAGCGCCCCCGCGACCAGCAGGGCGCCCAGCAGCGTGGCAGCGATTCGACGGTTCATGGAGTTCGACCTCGTACTTCAGGTATCGGTCCCCGAACGGAGAACCCTTGAACGGGGAAGTGTGCGGATTCTGGTACCGACGGACCTTCGGCGTTATCCGGTGAGCCCCTGCGGGTAGGCTGGCGCGCATGGCGCAGCCGCGCCGCACCGGGGACGACCGGCCCGGCTCCGTGGCCCCGCACCCCTCACTCCCGGTCCTGCCCGGGGTCGAAAAGCCACGGCGCTTCCGGGCGCGCTTCCACTACGAGCTGATCGCGTGCGGGCTGGCCGGACACGAGCTCGTGGGGATGGACGCCGCGACGGTGCGCCCCTCCGATGCCGTCGTGGTTCGCGAGGGGGCCGGCGTGCGGTGGTACCGGTGCCTTCGCTGCGACAGCTGGATCCCACTGGAGCCTCCGTCCGCGCCGGCGCGTGAGTATCCGCCGGACCCCGGACAGATCGAGCTGCCGCTGCGAGGCCGCCCGCTTCGCGACAAGTTCGTGCTGCGGCTGATCGCGATCGACCGCGCGTTCCATTTCGTGGTCCTCGGGCTGCTGTCGTTGGCGGTCGTGGAGGTCGCTGCCCACCGAACCACCCTGCGGAGCCTGTACGAGGCCGTGCTGTCGGTGCTGCAGGGAAGCCTGGGCGGCCCGACCGGGTCGGGGCCGGACCAGGGCCTGTTCGGCGAGCTGAACAAGGTCTTCTCCTACAGCAACTCCCGCCTCTACCTGACCGCCGGGGTGCTGGGCGCCTACGCCCTGGTGGAGGCGGCCGAGATGGTCGGGTTGTGGCTGCTGCAACGGTGGGCCGAGTACCTGACGCTGATCGTGACCTCGTCGCTGCTCCCGCTGGAGATCTACGAGATCGCGCAGAGCGTCTCGATCGTCAAGGTGGTCGCGTTCGTCGTGAACATCGCGGTCGTGGCCTACCTCCTGTGGGCGAAGCGACTCTTCGGGGTCCGCGGCGGCGCCCGGGCCGAGCGCGAGGCCCGTGCGGAAGACCTTGGGTGGGACGCGCTGGTTCGCGCGACGCCGCCGGTGGACGACGAAGCGGCCCCTGCGCGTGTGACCAGAGGTCAACTCAGCTAAGCTATCGGCCCGAAGCATCAGGAGTGGTCGGCCGATGCGGCCGGCCCGGCAACCTGGGACGGACCTCCAAGGTGCCCTCTCGCCACGGCGAGGATGCGGCCCGGAACGGGCAACCAAGTGTCCGGTTCCGAAAGTCGCAACCCCCGTGGCGGCGGCGCCGCGGAATCCGGTCCCCGGAACAGGAGGCTCGGTGAGCGACGTTCGGGAACGCCTGACGGCCCTGCTGGCCGAGCGCATCCTCATCCTGGACGGGGCGACCGGCACGGCGATCCAGGCTCGAGGCCTGGTCGAGTCGGACTTCCGAGGCGAACGCTTCGCCGACCACCCGAGCGACCTCGGCGGCAACCCCGACCTGTTGACGCTCACGCGCCCCGACGTCGTGGCCGACATCCACCGGGGGTACCTGGAGGCCGGGGCCGATATCGTCACGACCGACACGTTCACGGCCACGGCCGTCTCCCAGGCCGACTACGGGCTGCAGGACGTCGTGTACGAGATCAACCGGAACGCGGCGGAGATCGCCAAGCGCGCTTGCGCGGAGTTCGGCTCCGACCGCTTCGTGGCCGGATCCGTCGGACCGACCAACCAGGCGCTGTCGATCTCGCCGCGCGTGAACGATCCCGCGTACCGCAGCGTCACGTTCGACGACATCTACGACTCCTACGCCGAACAGATCCGTGGCCTGTCGGACGGCGGGGCCGACGTGCTGCTGATGGAGACGATCTTCGACACGCTGAACGCGAAGGCGGCGATCGCCGCCGCCAGGGACGTGGCGCCGGACCTGCCCCGCATGATCTCCGTGACGATCACCGACGCCAGCGGGCGAACCCTGTCGGGCCAGACGCTCGAGGCGTTCTGGATCTCGGTCGAGCACGCCGAGCCGTTCAGCATCGGCCTGAACTGCGCGCTCGGCGCCGAGCAGATGCGGCCGTACCTCGAGACGCTGGCGCGGCTGGCGCCGGTGTTCACCTCGTGTCACCCGAACGCCGGGCTGCCCAACGCGTTCGGCGGGTACGACGAGACGCCCGACATCACCAGTGGCTGGCTGCGCGAGTTCGCCGAGGCCGGGCTCGCCAACATCCTCGGCGGCTGCTGCGGCACGGCTCCCGAGCACATCCGGGCGATCGCCGAACGGCTGCGTGGCGTTGCGCCGCGGACGGTGCCGGACGCGTCGCCGCTGGCCGGGCTGCCGCGGTTCTCCGGTCTCGAGCCGTTCGTCGTCGGCCCGGACACCGGGTTCGTGATGGTCGGGGAGCGGACGAACGTCACCGGCTCCATCCGGTTCCGCCGGGTGATCGAGGGCGGCGACGCGCAGGAGGCGACCAGCGTCGCCCTGGACCAGGTCCGCGGCGGCGCCAACCTCCTGGACGTGAACATGGACGCGGACCTGCTGGAGTCAGACCGGGAGATGACGAGGTTCCTGAACCTCATCGAGTCGGACCCGGAGATCGCACGGCTGCCGATCGTGGTCGACTCCTCGCAGTGGGGCGTGGTCGAGGCCGGCCTGAAATGTGTGCAGGGCAAGGGCGTCGTGAACTCGATCAGCCTGAAGGAGGGCGAGGAGGACTTCCTGTCGAAGGCCCGCGCCGTCAAGCGCTACGGCGCCGGCGTGGTCGTGATGGCGTTCGACGAGACCGGCCAGGCCGACAACGCCTCCCGCAAGATCGAGATCTGCGAGCGCGCGTACCGCTTGCTGACGACGCAGGCGGGCTTCGCGCCGGAAGACATCATCTTCGACCCGAACGTGCTGCCGGTGGCGACCGGGATGGCCGAGCACGACGACTATGCGAAGGCGACGATCGAGGCCATCCCCGAGATCAAGCGGCGGTGCCCGGGGTCGCTCGTGTCCGGCGGCATCTCGAACCTGTCGTTCTCGTTCCGGGGCAATGAGGTTGTGCGCGAGGCGATGCACTCGGCGTTCCTGTACCACGCGATCCAGGCCGGCCTGGACATGGGCATCGTCAACGCCGGCCAGCTCGCCGTGTACCAGGACATCCCGCCCGACCTGCTGGAGCACGTCGAGGACGCCATCTTGAACCGGCGCGACGACGCGACGGAGCGGCTCGTCACGTTCGCCGGCACGGTGAAGGGCGAGGCCACCAAGCGCGAGCTGGACCTCTCGTGGCGCGAGGCCGGCGTCGAGGAGCGGCTCTCTCACGCGCTGGTGCACGGGATCCTGGACTTCATCGAGGACGACACCGAGGAGGCCAGGCAGAAGTACCCCCGGCCGCTCGACGTGATCGAGGGGCCGCTGATGGACGGGATGAAGATCGTCGGCGACCTGTTCGGCTCCGGCAAGATGTTCCTGCCGCAGGTCGTCAAGAGCGCCCGGGCCATGAAGCGCGCCGTCGGCTACCTGGAACCGTACATGGAGCGGGAGAAGGAGGAGCTGCGCGGCATGGTGACCGCGCTGCACGGCGGGCCTCGCCTGGCGCGGGACCCCCACGGGTTCCACGGCCGCATCGTCGTGGCCACGGTCAAGGGCGACGTGCACGACATCGGCAAGAACATCGTCGGCGTGGTGCTGGGCTGCAACAACTACGAGGTGATCGACCTCGGCGTGATGGTTCCGGCCGACAAGATCCTGGACACCGCCGTCGAGCAGGGCTGCGACGCGGTCGGGCTTTCGGGCCTGATCACGCCCTCGCTCGAGGAGATGGTCAACGTCGCCAAGGAGATGCAGCGCCGCGGCATGAACCTCCCGCTGCTGATCGGCGGCGCCACGACGTCGAGGCAGCACACTGCGGTGAAGATCGCGCCCGCTTATGGGCCGCCGACCGTCCACGTGCTGGACGCCTCGCGGGTGGTCAACGTGATGTCGGACCTGCTCGACCCAACGCGCCGCCAGGTCCTGGACGAGAAGAACCGCGAGGAGCAGGAGCGGCTGCGGGAGGAGCACGCGCTGCGGATGAACCGTCCGCTGCTGTCCTACGAGAAGGCGCTGGCGAACCGGTCACCGATCGAATGGCGGGCCGAGGACGTGTCGAAGCCCGAGTTCACCGGCACGCGGTTGGTGGAGCCGGAGATCGCCGAGCTGCGGCCCTACATCGACTGGACGTTCTTCTTCACCGCCTGGGAGATGAAGGGGCGATACCCGAAGATCCTGGACGACCCGAAGCGCGGGCCGGCGGCGCGCGAGCTGTTCGACAACGCGAACGCGTTGCTCGACGACGTCGAGGCGCGCGGGCTGCTGCGCGCGCGCGGCGTCTACGGGTTCTGGCCGGCCGTCGGCGAGGACGACGACATCGTGGTGGACGCGTCGGGGACGCCGGTGCGGTTCTCGATGCTTCGCCAGCAGGCCGCCTACGACGACGGACGGCCGAACCGGTCGCTGGCGGACGTGGTCGCCCCGGCCTCCAGCGGCCTGTGCGACCACATCGGCGCGTTCGCCGTCACCGCCGGCATCGGCGCGCAGGAGCTTGCCGAGTCGTTCGAAGCCGAGGGCGACGACTACCGCTCGATCATGATCAAGTCGCTGGCCGACCGGCTTGCGGAGGCGTTCGCCGAGTGGCTCCACGGGCGCGTGCGCCGCGAGTGGGGCTACGAGGACCGGGAGTGGTCGAACGAGGAGCTGATCGACCAGCGGTACCGCGGGATCCGGCCGGCGTTCGGCTACCCGGCGTGCCCGGATCACCGCGAGAAGCGGCGGCTGTTCGACCTGCTCGGCGCGGATCGGGTGGGCATGGAGCTCACCGAGAGCTTCGCGATGTCGCCGGCGGCGTCGGTCAGCGGCCTCTACCTGGCCCACCCGGAGGCGCGGTACTTCGCGGTCGGCCGGATCGGCCGGGACCAGGTGGAGGACTACGCACGCCGGCGTGGCGAGGCGCCCGAGGAGGCGGAACGCTGGCTGCGGCCGAACCTGGCGTACGAGCCGGACGAGGAATGACGGCGGCTCGGTCGGCGTTGTGAGTACTCAGCGCCGACCGGCGCAGGACACACAGAGCGACGCCCACGGGACGGCCTCGAGCCGCTCCTCGGGGATGAGGCGCCCGCACCGATCGCAGATCCCGTAGCTGCCGTCTTCGAGTTTGGCGAGGGCCCGATCGATCTCGCGCACGGCCGCGTCCAGCGAGCGCGCGGCCGCGACCTGGTTGATCCGCTCGACGGCCTCGGTGGTGCCGTCGCCGATGCGCTTGCCGAACGACACGGCGGGGGCGGCGTCGACCGGACGCTCGGTGAGCCGGCGAAGCTCCTCTTCGAGCTCGCCGCGACGCTGCTGCAGGGTCTGGGTGATGGTTGGGGTGTCCATGGGTCTGCGTTCCGGGCACGCGGAATCGGCCGGCTCGGATACCGTAGTGGATACCGACGAACGAGAGGTGATTGCGATGCCGACGTGGACGTGGAGAAAGGCTGCCGAGATGCCGGCTCCGGAGGCGGCGCTGCCCGGGCGAGACGAGCGGATGCGGGTGCCCGAGCGCCATTTCGAGAACGGCAATCCCCTGACGCCGCCGTTCCCGGACGGCTTGCAGACCGCGGTGTTCGGGCTGGGCTGCTTCTGGGGCGCCGAGCAGGTCTTCTGGCGCACGAAGGGCGTGTTCACGACCGCGGCCGGGTACGCGGGAGGTTTCACGCCGAACCCGACGTACGAGGAGGTCTGCTCCGGCCTGACCGGGCACGCCGAGGTGGTCCTGGTCGTGTTCGATCCGAAGCTCGTGAGCTACGAGGAGCTGTTGAAGATCTTCTGGGAGAACCACGACCCAACGCAGGGCATGCGCCAGGGCAACGACGCCGGTACGCAGTACCGATCGGCGATCTACGTTTCGTCGCCCGAGCAACGACGCGCCGCCGAGGCATCGTTGCGCGCGTACCAGGAGCGGCTGCGCGCCGCCGGGTACGGCGACATCACGACCGAGATCCGCGACGCCGGCCCGTTCTACTACGCCGAGGACTACCACCAGCAGTACCTGGCGAAGAACCCGAACGGGTACTGCCCGGACCACAGCACGGGCGTGTCCTGTCCGGTGGGCGTCGGCGTCGAGTCGGAGGCTACGCCGACCGCATGAGCGGCTCGAGGTGTTCGCGGTGAGCCTCGTAGTGGCGCGCGGAGTCCCACAGGATCATCTCCGCCAGAGCCTCACCGTCGAGCCACGCCCAGCGATCTTCGGCGAATAGCTCTTCGTCCGTGACCGGCTCGAGCGCCGCCAGCAGCCGGCCGAACGACTCGTTGAACGCCTGCCGCGTCAACTCCGGGGGATCGTCCGCGTGCTCGCGGTACGTCCGCTCGTTGAGCGCCTCGGTGCTGTTGGCGGGATCCGTGGTCTCGTACGGCTGTCGGCCCGCTCGCAGATCCTCGATCACGCGCGCGGAGTGATCATGCCACCACGCCATATGGGCGATCAGATCCTTGCCGGTCCAGTCGTCCATCACAGGCTCGAGCAGCCGTTCGTCGGGGACGTCTTCGATCGCTGCGGCGACGCGCGCGTGTGCCCCCTGCATCTCGCGGATCAGCTCAGGCTTGTCCACCTGAAGCAGGATATTCGCTGAAGATGGCGGACCCCGGGAACGTGGGCGCCGCCCGAGGCTAGGGGCCAGCTTCCTCGCTGATCGCCGTCAACTCAGCGACGACGGCATGGATCGGCTGAGTGGTGTCGACCTCGTGCGTGCACGTGGCCCGAAGCCGAGGTTCGACATCAGCGAGTTGCTCGAGGATGAGCGCCCGCTCGTCGGCGCGCTTTCCGTACTCGTTCGTCGTGCGATGGTCGATCCGCTCGAGCAGCACGTCGGCCGGTGCCGAGAGCAGCACGACCGCGTCGAAGCGCGGGTAGAACCGTCCCTGGTTCGACACCGTGCCGGAGACGTACAGCGTCCCTCGGCCGTCGCGATCGAGAAGCTCGGCGATTCGATCCTCGCGCCAGACGTATCCACCGTCTTCGTCGGACCACTCGGTCCATCCGCCCTCATCGGTATCGACGGCCTCGAACCCGCGCGCCCGCAACGCCGCCAGCGCCGTCGACTTGCCGGTGCCCGACATGCCCGTCACGAGGATCCTGCGCACGCCCGCCAGGATAGAAGCGGTGCCCGGTAGACTCGACCCATGCCCCAGGTGGACGAGCACGGCCGGCCCGAACCGCCGCTCACCGGCGACGAGGCCGAGACCCTGCTCGGGTTCCTCGACTACCAGCGCGCGACCCTCGAATGGAAGTGCCGCGGCCTGGACGCGACCGGCCTGAACACCACCACCGCGGCCTCGACCGTCACGCTCGGCGGATTGCTCAAGCACATCGCGTTCGTGGAGGAGTCGTGGTTCTGTGAATGGCTGCGGGGCAGGGATCGCCAGCCTCCGTGGGACGGCATCGACTGGGATGCCGATCCCGACTGGGACTGGCGCTCGGCCGCCGATGACTCCCCGGAGGCCCTTCGCGCGATCTGGGCGGACGCCGTCGCCGAGTCCCGAGCCGCGGTGAAGGAGGCGCTGGCCGAAGGCGGCCTGGATCAGATGGCACGACGCACGTGGCCGAGCGGCGACGCCCCGAGCATGCGGTGGATCCTGACCCACATGATCGAGGAGTACGCGCGGCACAACGGCCACGCCGACTTCATTAGGGAGTCGATCGACGGCGAGACCGGGGAGTAGCCCGCCCCAAGACCGCTTCGGCCGTTGAATATTGCTCAGGGTTCGTCCGTGTGGTTCCCTGATGGCCATTGCTCAGGAGGCTCGACGATGGACACCGAAGAGCGCATCGCGACGACGGACGGGCCGGCAACGCCGCTCGTGCATCCCGGGTTGCCCGGGCGCGACTACCACGACCCGGCGGTCTGGGAGCTCGAACGCGAACGGATCTTCCACCGGCTGTGGTTCTGCGTCGGCCGGGCGGAGCGACTGGTCGAAGCCGGCGACTACCTGGTGCGGGGCGTGGCCGGCGAGAGCGTCTTCGTCGTCCGCACCAAGGCAGGAGAGCTTCGCGCGTTCTACAACGTCTGCCGCCACCGGGGGAGCATGCTCTGCGACGCGCCCGCGGGAACCATGAAGTCCGTCGTGAAGTGCCCGTACCACGCGTGGTCGTACACATTCGACGGCGAGCTCGTCGGCACGCCGAACGTCGGCGCGGACGAGGGGCTCGACCGCTCGCAGTACGGACTGTGGAGCGTGGCCCTGGACACCTGGGACGGGTTCGTCTTCGTCAACCTGTTGCCCGATCCCCCGCCGCTGATGGAGAGCCTGGCCGCCGAGCCGGAGGAGCCGCTCCAGTTCGCCAGGTACGGACTGGGGGAGCTGCGGGTCGGCCGGCGCATCACCTACGAGGTCGAGGCGAACTGGAAGATCGTGCTGGACAACTTCAACGAGTGCCTGCACTGCCCCACCGTGCACCCCGAGCTGGTGCAGCTGGTGCCGATCTTCCGCCAGGGCGCCGTCGAGGCCTACGAGGGCGAACAGGGCAACTCGCTCGTCGGCGAGGCGACCAGCTTCACGCCGAGCGGCTTCTCCAGCCTGCCGCCGCTGCCCGGCATCACCGAGGAGGACCGCCACCTCTACTACGGCTTCACCATCATGCCGAACCTGATCCTCAATCTGATGTCCGACTCGGTGATGACGTACACGATGTTCCCGACCGGACCGAACCACACCACGATCGAGAGCGAGTACCTGTTCCGGCCCGAGACGATCGCGGATCCCGCGTTCGACCCGAGCGAGGTCGTCGACTTCTGGGACCTGGTCAGCCGGCAGGACTGGGTGGTGTGCGAGCGAGCGCAGCGCGGGGTCCGATCACGCGCGTTCACGCGCGGCGTCTACCCGCACAACGACCGCATCCTGTGGGAGTTCAGCAAGCGGTATCAGGCCGTCCGCGGCCCGATGCCGGACGAGTCCGAGTAGCGCCGGTCACCTCGCGGCCTTCTTCACGAGCGCGGCGATCTTCTTCTCGTCCGCGGCAGTCATCTCCGTCAGCGCGTACGAGGTCGGCCACATCGCGCCATCGTCGAGGTTCGCGGCGTCTTCGAAGCCGAACGTCGCGTACCGCGACTTGAACTTCTCCGCCGCCTTGAAGAAGCAGACCACCTTGCCGTCCTTGGTGTACGCCGGCATCCCGTACCAGGTCCTCGCCGCGAGGTCCGGCGCGTTGGCCTGCACCAGCGCATGGATCCGCTCGGCCAGGACGCGGTCCGACTTCGGCATCTCGGCGATCTTCGCGAGAACGTCGCGCTCCGCCTCCTCCTTGGTCTGGGCGGCCTTTCGCTCTCGGACCAGTTCCTTCATCGCGGCCCGTTCCCCGGAGGAGAACACCCCGCCCTTGCTCTTGGCAGTGCTCTTCGCGGTCGTGCGCGTGCGCTTCGTGGCGGCTTTCTTCTCAGGCATTGCGAAGCACCTCCTTGTGACTCGTTCTTCCCAGACCCTGGGTCCGGTAACTCGATGATCGCCTCAGTCGAGCTGCTGGATGCGGACCAGGTTCCCGGTGGGGTCGCGGAAGGCGCAGTCCCTGATCCCGTACGGCTGGTCGGTCGGCTCCTGGACCACCTCGGCGTCGGCCGCCTGGATCCGCTCGAAGGTGCCGTCCAGGTCCTTGGTGGCCAGGTTGATGCTGGCAAACGTGCCCTTCGCCATCATCTCGTCGATCGTCCGGCGCTCGTCGTCGGTGAGGCCGGGCGTGGCTGCAGGCGGGTACAGGACGATCGACGTGTCGGGCTGGTCGGCCGGGCCGACCGTGATCCAATGCATCCCGCCGAACTCGACGTCGAGGCGGACCTCGAATCCGAGGGCGTCGCGGTAGAAGGCCATCGCAGCCTCGGGGTCGGTCTGCGGGAGCATGCTGGCGTGAATCGTGATGGTGTCCATGGCGGCCATGCTAGCCATGGGCCGCCGATGCCGCTTCTCGATTCCTGATCGGTCTGGTCACCTGCTTGGCCACGCATGGCGCCATCCCCCTGGTCTCGCCCGCCGCGTCGCGCCGGTACGCGCTGGGCGGCACGCCGACCAGCTCGGTGAAGCGCGTGCTGAACGTGCCGAGCGACGAACAGCCCACGGCGAAGCAGACCTCGGTGACGCTCAGCTCGCCGCGGCGCAGCAGGGCCATCGCCCGCTCGATGCGACGCGTCATCAGGTAGCTGTAGGGGGACTCGCCGAACGCGAGCCGGAACTGACGGCTCAGGTGCCCGGCCGACATGTGCGCTCCTTGGGCGAGCGCTTCGACGTCCAGCGGTTGCGCGTACTCCCGGTCGATCCGGTCGCGAACGCGGCGCAACAGCGCGAGATCGCGCAGGTGCTGCTGCTCGGCGGTGGTGCTCGTCATCGACGAACCATGCTACTTCGGCTTCATCCGCAACCCGATCGAGGTTCGCTCGCCTCGAGGCGGCGTGCCGGCCATGTGCAGCGGCCGCCCGTCGGCGACGCCGCCCAGGCCCGGCCCGCGCATGAGCGTGAGATCGCCCGGTCGCGCATCCCAGCCTTCGATCACCGTGCCCTCCCGGTCGCTGCAGATGGCGAACGGGGCGGTGCCATGGAGCGTGACGACCGCGACCAGCGCTCGGTAGCCCTTGCCGTCCATGTGAGGAGTGATCCCGATGGAGCCGGGACGGTAGTGGGCGATCCCCACCTCCGTGACCCGCCACGACGCGAGCCCGCGGATCCCTGTGCCCTGTTCGCGGACGCCCCTCGTGAGGTCGCGGCAGAGCGCCGCGAGCTCCGCGAAGCCGTCGAAGGGCGCGTCGACGTCGTAGCCGTCGATCTGCTGGCGAACCTGGCCGAACTCCTCGCGGAACTGCCGGAAGGGGCCGGCCGCGATCTCGGCGGCCAGCCGCGCGCGGAAGGCTTCGTCGAGCGCCGCGGGGACGAAGGCGTAGCCGCGCTCGGCGACGGACCGCAACGGCGGGCCGAGTTCGAGCTGTGCCACCAGCGTCGGCATCGCCCGGCAGCATAGGCGGCCCCGCGATCGGACGGGTCCCCCCGTCGCGGGCCGCGGTCGCCACGATTCAGGCCAGGGTTGTCCGATCTCGGCAGAGGCACCAGACTGGATGTTCACGGCCGGACCGAGGCCGTGAACTCGGGCCCGGCACGCCGGGCGACACCTGCTGGAGGCTGACGATGGGTCTGTACCTGGTTCGGCACACCCACGCGGACGAGACCTGCCCCGCACGCGATCCGCAGATGGCTCCGATGCTGCTGCAGCATCTTTCGGAGCCGAACGCGAAGGCGGCCGGCGTCGGGATCCACGGCGAGGCGGTGATCGACGGCGAGCACACGCTGTATCTGATCCTCGACGCGGCGGACAAGGACACGGTGAACTCGTACATGCAGCCGTTCGCCATGGCCGGCGAGGTCGAGGTCATGGAAGCTTCACCCTGCGAGGCGGTCGTGGCACGGGGAGCGTGCTGACGTGTCGGCGCAGCGGATGTCCGAAGGCGCTCTCGCGGACGCGATCGATCAGCTCCGCCACTACCTGGCCACACCCGCAGGCCGGCGGATGCAGCGCGCCGTCGGGCTCGCCTTCATCATCGGGAGCCCGCTGATCTTCCGCCTCCCGGGGCTTCGCCGGCACTGGGCCATGCGCGCGCTGGAGCTGGCCGGCGGCGCGGTCCTGCTGGTCAAGCTCGGTGAGCTGATCCGCGACTGGGAGCCGGGGGTCGAGCCCTCCGAGTGGTCGACGCCCTGACCCCCCCGACGTTCGGCGACGTGCTGGCGGCCCGTCGCTCGATCGCCCCGCACCTGCGACCGACGCCGCTGTTCTCGTATCCGGCCCTGGACGCGGTCGTCGGCACGCGCACGTTCGTCAAGCACGAGAACCACCAGCCCGTCGGGGCGTTCAAGGTGCGAGGCGGCGTCAATCTCATGGCGAACCTGTCCGAGGACGAGCGCCGCCGCGGCGTGGTGACGGCGTCCACGGGCAACCACGGCCAGTCGATCGCGTTCGCGGCCCGGCGGTTCGGCGTCCGCGCGATCGTCTGCGTGCCGACCGACGCCAACCCGGTCAAGGTCGAGTCGATGCGTGGCCTGGGCGCCGAGATCGTGGCGGTCGGCCGCGACTTCGACGACGCCCGCGAGCACTGCGAGGCGCTCGCCGGTGAGCACGGCTACCGGTACGTCCACTCGGGGAACGAGCCGCTGCTCATCGCGGGGGTGGCCACGGAGTCGCTGGAGATCCTGGAGGAGCAGCCCGACGTCGATACGCTCATCGTGCCCATCGGGGGCGGCAGCGGCGCGGCCGGCGCCTGCATCGTGAAGGCGGCGACCGGCAACCGCGTCCGGGTGATCGGCGTGCAGTCGGATGCGGCGCCCGCAGCGCACCGCTCGTGGGCCGAGGGCCGCCTGGTCGAGGAGGCCAACACGACGTTCGCCGAGGGTCTGGCGACGAGAACGGCGTTCGAGCTTCCTCAGGGCATCATGCGCGAGGGACTGGACGAGTTCCTGCTGGTCTCCGACGAAGAGATCCGCCGCGCGACCGCCATCATGATCGAGAAGACCCGAAACCTGGTCGAGCCGGCGGGAGCCGCTGCGCTTGCGGCAGCCCTTCGTCTACGAGAGCAGTTGCAGGGCAGGATGATCGCAGTGATCTGCAGCGGAGGGAACATCAGCCCCGCCCAGCTTCGTACGCTGTTGGGAGACGGCGCTCAAGCGCCCTGACGAAGTGCTGCCCCTCCGGTGGCCGGCGGGTGTTCGTCCACCAGGAACGTCAGGCTCTCCACCATCCCGGCCGGAATGTGGGTGACGGCCCGGAATCCGTCGTCGTCCGGGAGCAGCTCCTGCGCGATCGACACGACCCGCGGGCTCCGGCGCACCAGGAAGCCGACGGTGCGGACGACGTAGTCGGCGCGCCAGTCGTCGGGGGTCTGCTGCTCCGGATCGAACCACGCGTCGTGCCACACGACCAGCACCAGGGGGAGGGGGAGGTCGGCGGTTCGCGCTGTCTGCAGGAGGGGCACGTCGGCCTGCTGGCCGGTGGACCGGCCGGGAGAACCGTTGTCGCGGACCGCTCGCATGGCACCTCGTCTGGTGATGTGCAACCGGTATCGGCACCCCGCGGCCCGGGGCAAAGAGAGTCGGTCAGTGGATTTCGTGGCCTCGGCGAGGGTTAGGCCGTTCGGCGGCTCTACCGTTCGATCCGCACGCCCATCCCGGCGCCGTCGGCCCGGCGCATCACCAGGTTGGCCGCCGCCACGTCCTGGACCCCCACTCCGGTGAGATCGGCGACGGTGCGCTGGTTCTCGGAGGTTCGGCCGGGGGCAGCGCCGGCCGTGATCCGGCCGAGCTCGACGACGTCCTCCGCGCGCAGGACGCCGGCGTCGACCGCGTGGTGGATCTCGCCAAGCCGCAGGCACTGGGGCAGGCTGTCGGCCACGACCAGGTCCGCAGCGGCCAGCACGCCGCCGTCCAACTCCTGCTTGTCGGGCCCGTCCGAGCCCACGGCGGTGACGTGGGCACCCGGGGCGATCCACTCCGGTCGCACCAACGGTTCCTGGCTGGCGGTCACCGTGACCACGACCGCGGCGCCATCCACCGCCTCGGCCACCGTGGCGGCGACGGACACCCGGCATCCCTCGGGGATGGCGGGCAGGGCGGCGAGGTCGGCCGCGCACGCGCGGGCGCGGCCCTCGTCCCTGCCCCAGACGCGCACCTCGCGGAACGATCGCGCCCGCGACAGCGCATCGATCTGGTGGCGGGCCTGCGCGCCGGTGCCCACGACGGCGACGACCTCCGGCTCGGCCGGGGCCAGGTGTCGCGCCGCGACCCCGCCGGCGGCGCCGGTTCGTAGGTCCGTCAGGTAGCCGTTGTCCAGCAGGAACGCGGCCGCCCCTCCCGTGGTGGCGTCGAACACGGCAACCATGCCGTCGCTGCTGGGCAGCCCCAGCGCGGGGTTCTCATAGAAGCCCGACGCCACCTTGACCGCGAAGAACGGCTCCCCGTGCAGGTGCCCGGTCTTGATGTGGATCTCGCCGTCGTGTTCGGGCACGTTCAGGTGGATGACGTCGGGAAGCTCGGCCTCGCCGGCCGAGTACGACGTGAACGCGCGCGCCATCGCGTCGATGCAGGACTCCATGTCCAGCACTTGGCGGATCTCGGACTCGCGAAGCACCAGGATCTCGCGCGGCATCGCGGCAGCCTACCGGACATTCTGCGCCACCGAGCGGCGACGCCGGAGCGCACTACGATCCACCCATGGCGACACGCTGCGGATGGGCCGAGGGCGGCGGCGACCTCCTGCTCGAGTACCACGACCGGGAGTGGGGCGTGCCGTCCCACGACGACCGTCACCTGTTCGAGATCCTGATCCTGGAGGGGGCGCAGGCCGGCCTCAGCTGGACGACGATCCTGAACAAGCGCGAGGGCTACCGCCGTGCGTTCGCGAAGTTCGACGCGTCGAAGGTGGCACGGTTCGACGACGCGCGACGGTCCGCCCTGCTGGCGGACCCGGGAATCGTCCGCAACCGCGCCAAGATCGAGGCCGCCGTCAACAACGCCGGCCGGGTGCTGGAGGCGCGAAAGGAGTTCGGCTCCCTGGACGCGTACGTGTGGCGATTCGTGGACGGCGCAACTCGGATCCGGAGGTCGAGGGCGCCCGCGCCGGCGGAGACGGCAGAGTCGCGCGAGCTCAGCAAGGACCTGCGGCGGCGCGGGTTTCGCTTCGTCGGCCCGACGATCTGCTACGCGTTCATGCAGTCGGTCGGCATGGTGAACGATCACGAGACGACGTGCTTCCGGCACGACGAGCTCTGAAAGGGGGACGCGATGCGCATCGACACGTTCCGGATGGAACGCATGCAGGCGCTGTACGAGTACCAGGTCGAATACAACCTGTCGGAGAGCGGTGTGTGGCCACTGACCGTTGCCGAGGTGCTCGACGGCCGCGACCTTGCCGAGTTCGCCGGACAGCAGCTGTACTACCCGGAGGCCGAGGGCTCCGACGTGCTCCGCGAGCGCATCGCGACGTGGTACCCGGACGCCTCGGCCGGCAACGTCACGGTGGCCACGGGTGGGTCCGAGGTCAATCACCTGACCCTGTGGACGCTGCTGGACCGCAGTCGTGGCGACCGCTTGGCGTTCATGCTCCCGAACTACCTGCAGGGCTGGGGGCTCGGACGCCACTACGGCGCCGGCACCGACACGTTCCGGCTTCGCGTCGGCGGCGACGAAGGCGGACGCCGGTGGGCGCTCGACGTTGACGAGCTGCGCGCCGCGGTGACGAAGCGAACCCGGGCCGTGCTGGTGACCAACCCCAACAATCCGACCGGCGCGGTGCTGACCGAGGACGAGATGGATGCGGTCGTCGACGCCGCGCAACGCGTGGGGGCGTGGGTGGTCGCCGACGAGATCTACCGCGGCGCGGAGCTGCAGGGCGATGGTGAGTCGGCCAGCACGCCGACGTTCTGGGGGCGCTACGACAAGGTCGTCGTCACGTCCGGGCTCTCCAAGGCGTTCGGCCTGCCCGGGCTGCGCATCGGGTGGGCGGTGGCGCCGCCGCGGCTCATCGGCAAGCTCTGGAGGCGCCACGACTACACGAGCCTGTCGCCGGCGTTCCTCTCCGAACGGCTGGCCCGCATCGTCATGGCTCCGGCGCGCCGCGAAGCGGTGCTGGCTCGTACCCGCCGGATCCTGCGCGAGAACCTGCCCCGCCTGGAGTCGTGGATCGCCGAACAGGAGGGACTGCTGACACACGTGCGTCCGGTCGCGGGCGCGATCGCGACCATCCGGTACGCGCTGCCGATCGGCTCGATCGCGCTGGCCGATCGCATCCGCCGCGAGCAGTCCGTGCTCATCGTGCCCGGCAAGCAGTTCGGCCTGGGACGGTACTTCCGCGTCGGGTTCGGCTACGAGATCGACCACACGCTGAAGGGCTTGGCGCGAGTGGAGGAGACGCTCAGGCAGCTCGCGCGCGGGTGATCGCCTCCGCGAACGCTTCGGCCTGTTCGCGCCCCATCGGGCCCATGGGCTGCGTTCCGAGCGCGCCTCCGACGGTGGCGACCCAGACGGTCGAGGCCAGGCCGCTGCGCCGGGCGTCGGCGCGCGCGACGAGGCGAAGCGGGATCTCCTGCTGATCCCGCGACACCAGTCCGCGGAACGCCAAGACGCGATGGGTGGTCACGACGAAGTGCGTGCGCCGGCGCCAGATCTCGAACGCGCCGAGCGTCGCCGCGAACGCCCCGAATCGCGCGCTCCGCGTCGGATGCTCGTGGAACAGCACGCGCTCGTCCGGCTGCAGCTCGAGCCAGGGTGGCAGCCGAGGCTCTCGCGAGGGCTCAGGGGATGCCGGCGCCAAGGGCGTCCACGATCTCCTCGAGCAGGTAGCTCAGGTACCCGTACAGCGTGAGCCCCGGCATCCGCGGATCGTCCGGCCCGATCGCCGAGACGTCCATGTCCTCCGTGACGTCCAGCCGGGTTCCCAGGATCAAGCGGAGGTCGTTGATGGTCACCAGCCACGCCGTCATCTGCTCCTCGTCCAGCCGATCCGCGTCCAGGGTGGTTTCGAAGGTGTCGAGCGCGCGCTCGCGCTCCGCGGTCAGCTCGGAGCCGACCATCTCGCGGTAGTCGGCCTCCATCAGCGGGTCGCTTTCGTACGCGGGCGGCGTGAGGCGCCGCATCGAAGGATCCGACGGCGACACCCCGCGCAACTGGGCTCCCAACGGACGCAGCGCGTCGCGCTCCTGGGCGGGAAGCCGAAGGCGGTAACCACCGCCTCGAGCCCGCTGGACGCGCCGACGCAGGGGGCTCATCGCGCGGCACCTCGCGGCGACGTTCGGAAGAACGCCGCGATCACGAGTCCTGCTGCATCGTTGCCCACAGGCCGTGCGCGTGCAGGCGGTAGGTGTCGAACTCCGCCTTCTCCCGCGTTCCACTCGACACGACCGCCTTGCCCTTCTGGTGCACGTCGAGCATCAGCTTGGTCGCGGCGTCTCGTGAGTACCCGAACAGCTTCTGGAACACGAACGTCACGTACGACATGAGGTTGATCGGGTCGTTCCACACGATCACCACCCACGGCCGCGCCGGCACGACCACGTCGTCGCCGACCGGGCGATCGACCTCGACGGGTGCGGTGGACAAGCTCGAACCGGCCATGTACCCCCAATTGTAGGGTCGGGCGCTTCGCTTCGAGAGGGCGCCGTCAGACCAGGTCGCGCGGCACGACGAAGTCGATCAGCGCGGCGTCCCCGTCGCCAATGGATTTCCACGAATCGTCGCCCAGTTCGAGCGTGGCCAGCGCCCCCGTTGGGTACTTCTCGCGGATGAGGTGCAGGCGGTCTCCCCTCGACGCCAGCCGGAGCGCCAGTTCCTGCATCGCCGGATTGTGCCCGACGAGCATGACGGCTCGAACGGATGGATCGACCGCGCGGATCCGATCCGCCAGCGGACCCGCGTCGAACGTGTAGAGGCGCTCGTCGATGGTGACCTCGACCGCATCGCCCAACGCGTTCGCCACCGGTTTCGCGGTCTGGCGTGCGCGTTTGGCCGGCGAGGCCAGGATCAGCGCCGGGCGGATCGCCGACGCGGCGACGTGCGCGGCCATCGCGTCGGCCGCGCGCCGGCCGCGGGGCGACAGGGGTCGGTCGCGGTCCTCCAGCGCGGGATCGTCCCAGCTGGACTTGGCATGTCTGAGGAGAAGAATGTGACGCATTCGTGTCCTTCGCCGAAACGGTCCATCCCGACACTACGATGGGACACCGTGAATCCGCACGTCCCCTTCGCACGCGCCGGTGCCGGCCGTCGACTGCTCGTAGCCTCCCTGTCGGCGGTGCTCGCCGGCGCTGTGCTGGTTGGATGCACCAAGTCGCCGTCCTCGACGCAGTCTCCCACCCCTCCCACGACGCCACCGACGACGCCGCCCACGACGACGCCGCCCGGCGGCAAGGCGAAGGTCGTCAACGACGTCGTGGCGCTCGACCCGCATTTCTCGCGCAGCTTCACGATCAACCAGCCCGGCGGCGCCGCGGGGAACCTGCTCGTCGCCTACGTCGTCGCGGTGGGGTCGCACCCCGACAAGCAGTCCGTTCCTCCGGCGGGATGGCACGCGGTCATCTACAACCTGCACGCGGGCATCTGGTACCGGAAGGCCTCCTCGTCCGACCCGCCCTCGTGGACGTGGCACTCGGGCCACGCGCGCGGCTACCGGTGGTTCGGCGAGATCCTGGTGGTGTCGGGCGCGACCTCCATCCAGGCGGCGAGCGGCCAGCCGCTGTGCACGCGCCCCGGCGACTTCGTCTGCGACAAGTACGCCGGCGACGTCCGGTCGACGTGTCTCACGTCCGGTTGCGGGACGCAGCTCCCGGCGCCGTCGGTGTCGCTGCAACGCTCGGGGCTCGTCATCGGCTTCTGGGTGGCCCACCGCCCCGCGGCGCCGATCCAGGTCCCCTCCGGCTTCGAGAAGATCCAGAGCGTTGACGTGTTCCTGGCCGAAGCGTCGGGAAGCGCCGACTTCAGCAAGGGCCCGACCGGCGTGCAATCGGCGACGGGAAGTCGGCTGTACGTCCACGGTATCGCCCAGCTCGTCACGTTCACGTAGCCGTGCCCGCCGACGGGCCAGGCGGTTTGTGGCGTCTGTGACCGAATGTTAGAAACGTGACCGGCTGCGCCGTCCGACGGCGACCGACGTGTCCGACCCTCTCAACCAGGGGAGATTCCATGAAGTTCGTTCCGCGCCTCACGATCCACCGACGTCGCTGGGCGCGGGGAGCCGCGCGCACCGCCGTCCGCATCGCCGTCGTGTCGGCGCTCACCGGCCTGGTCGCAGGCGGGCTGGCCGCCGCCCCGGCCCACGCCGACACACTGGGTGGACCTCGGTACGCGGATCTGTCGCTGATCATGACCGGCGTGCCGAACCCGGTGAGCGCCGGCAACGAGGCCAACTTCACCTCGACGCTGGTCAACGGCGGCCCGGCGACCGCGACCGGCGTCGTGTTCACCGACACGCTCCCCACGAACGCGACGTTCGCCGGAATGTCGACGACCCAGGGCACATGTTCGGTCGCCGACGGCGTCGTCACCTGCGACCTGGGCTCGATCGCCGTGGCGGGACGCGCCGTCGTCGAAGTGCAGGTGACGTCGCCGACGAACGTCGGGTCCGGCGAGGTGATGGCGAACCCGGCCAACGTGTCGGCGGACCAGCCGGACCCGCATCCCGGTGACAACTCGGCGTGCGTCTACGTCACGGTCGTCCCGCCGAGCGGCGACGGGGGGAGCGGCTGGGTGGGCGAGGACGGCGGCACCGTGAAGACGGCTCCCATCGGCGACGGCGTGACGCAGTCCACCACCGTCACGGTCGCCCGGGGTACGGCCGGCGGCGCGGTGGTGATCGACAACGACGCGCCGACGCAGTGCGGGTCCATCGAAGGGTTCCAACCGTACGGCAACCCTATCTCCGTGACGTCGCCCCTTCCCCCGCAGGGGCACCCGACGAGGTTGATCCTCGCGTACGTGTCGGGGCCCGGTGGCGTCCCACCCGGGGAGCCGCTCTACGACATCGAGGTGCTGCGCGAGACCGACCAGGGCTGCGTCATCCTGCCCAACTGCCGTGGCGACGACGGGCACGGGGCGGTTCCACCGCCCTGCACGCTCAAGGTCTGCCGGAAGGGCCAGACGGGCAACGTGCACATCGTGGTGCTGGACGACGGGTCCGATCCGACGTACCGGGGTGGCGGCTAGGGGACGCATCTACACTCCGGTCATGCAACGGTGTCCGGGCTGTGGCGAGGAGAACCCGGACCGGTTCCGCCTCTGCGGGTTCTGCGGCACCGCCCTTGGCGCGGCGCCACCGCCCGCGGAAGTGCGCAAGACCGTGACCGTCGTCTTCTGCGACCTCAAGGGCTCGACCAGCATGGGCGAGCGCCTGGACTCCGAGTCGCTGCGTGAGGTCATCGGCCGCTATTTCGAGGAGATGCGCCGCGTCGTGGAGCGCCACGGCGGCACCGTCGAGAAGTTCATCGGTGACGCCGTCATGGCCGTGTTCGGGCTTCCCCGACTGCACGAAGACGACGCCCTGCGCGCCGTGCGAGCCGCATCCGACATGCAAGTCGCGCTCGCGAAGCTCAACGGCCACCTGCAACGAGACTTCGGCGTGACGCTGTCGAACCGCACCGGCGTGAACACCGGCGAGGTCGTCGCCGGGGATCCCGTGAGCGGTCAACGGCTCGTCACAGGCGACGCGGTGAACGTGGCCGCACGGCTGGAACAGGCCGCGCCCGAACGAGAGGTCCTGATCGGGGAGACCACGCTCGCGCTCGTGCGCGACGCCGTGTCCGTCGAAGCCCTGGAGCCACTGACGTTGAAGGGGAAGGCAGAGCCCGTCGCGGCGTACCGGCTCGTCTCGGTGCAATCGGGAGCGATCTTGCCCCGGCGGCCCGACCTGCCCCTCGTCGGCCGCGAGCCGGAGCTCGCTCTGTTGGACCGCACGCTCGCCGAGGCGACACGCGAGCGATCGGTCCGGCTCGTCACCGTCCTGGCACACGCGGGCGTCGGCAAGACGCGCCTGCTCGAGGAGTTCTCGCGCGCGGTGGCGGGGCGCGCTTCGACCCTGCGGGGTCAATGCCTCGCCTACGGCGACGGCATCACGTTCTGGCCGCTCGCCGAGGTCGTCCGCTCGGTGGCCGGCATCAGCGAGACCAACGCGCCGGAGCAGGCACGGGCGCGGATCGGATCGTTGCTGACGACGGAGTCCGCGGACGTGGCCAACCGCCTGTCGTCGGTCATCGGACTGTCGGACGACGTGTTTCCGATCGAGGAGACGTTCTGGGCGGCGCGCAAGCTTCTGGAGTCCCTTGCCGCGGAGCGCGCGCTGGTCGTCGTGTTCGAGGACGTGCACTGGGCAGAGCCGACATTCCTGGATCTGGTCCACCACCTGGTGGAGGCCGGCACGGATGGCGCCGTCCTGATCGTGTGCACGGCCCGTCCCGATCTGCTGGAGGAGCACCCGGCGTGGGGCGAGTGGCCCGGCGCGGCCCGTGTGACCCTGGAGCCCTTGTCGCCTGTCGACGCGGCCCTCATGGCCGAGAACCTCGTGGGCGGGGCGCTCGATGCCCCCACCCGTGACCGAATTGCGACTGCAGCGGAGGGCAATCCACTGTACGTCGAGCAGATGATGTCCATGCTCATCGATGCCGGGTCGCTTCGAAACGAGGGTGGCCGCTGGGTTTCCGGTTCGAACGAAACCCCCATCGCCGTTCCCCCGACCATCCACGCGCTGTTGTCGGCCCGGCTGGACCGGCTCGGGCGCGATGAGCGCTCGGTCCTTGAGCCCGCCTCGGTCGTCGGCCGGGTGTTCTTCCGCGGAGCGGTGGAGCATCTCTCGTCGCTGGCGTCGGCGGAGGCCGTCGACGCGCAGCTCGGTGCGCTCATCCGCAAGCAGTTCGTCGCCCCCGAGGAGTCCACGTTCGCCGGACAGGATTCCTTTCGCTTCCACCACGCGTTGATCCGCGACGCCGCCTACCAGGCGTTGCTCAAGCGGGCCAGGGCTGAGCTGCACGAGCGCTTCGTCGATTGGATGGTGGGCATCACGGGGCCGCGATCCCTGGAGTGGGAAGAGATCATGGCGTACCACCTGGAGCAGGCGTTCCGGTACCGCCTGGAGCTGGGGCCGCTGGATCGCCACGCCAGCGAGCTCGGACGGCGGGCGGCGGCGCTGCTGGCCTCGGCCGGTGGGCGTGCGTTCGCTCGCGGCGACGTCCACGCGGCCGGCAACCTGCTCCGCCGCGCGACGGATGCGCTGCCCAAGACCGATCCCGAGCGGCTTCGGCTGCTTCCCGACCTGGCGGAGGTCCTGATCGAGGAAGGCCAGTTCGCGGCCGCGGAGGGGCTGCTGTCCGAAGCGGTCCTCGGCGCCGCACGCATCGGCGACCGGCGGCTCCACGCCATCGCGTCACTCGTGCGGCTGGTTGCGCGCTACTCCACCGACCCCGACGGACTGGGGGACGAGGTGATGATGGAGGCGGCCAGGGCCGTGCCGACGTTCGAGCAGCTCGAGGACCACGAGGGACTGGCGCGGGCATGGCGCCTCATCGCGCAGGTGCACGGCACCTCCGCGAGATACGCGGAGGCGGAGCGAGCCGTGCAGCAAACGATCGAGCACGCCCGGCTCGCCGGGAATCATCTGCTGGTCGTGCGCAACTACCCGCCCTATGCGATCACCGCACTCACCGGGCCGACACCCGTGCCGGAGGCGATGGCCCGGTGCGAGGAGATCGTGCGAGAGGCCGAGGACGACCGCCGGACGGAGGGCCTCGTGCTGTGCGCGCTGGCCCACCTCAAGGCGATGCTCGGCCGATTCGACGACGCGCGTGCGGACATCGCACGGGCGAAGTCCATCCTCGAGGATCTGGGCGTCGCCGTCCTGGCGGCTGCCACGTCGCTGGATTCGGGCCCCATCGAGATGCTGGCCGGGGACCCTGCCGCCGCCGAGCGGGATCTTCGCCGGGACCGGGCCGTCCTCGAGGCGATGAGCGAGCGGTACCTGCTGTCCACGATGACCGGGTTCCTTGCGCAGGCGGTGTTCGCGCAGGATCGAATCGACGAGGCGGACGAGCTCGCCGGTCGCTGCTCCGATCTCGCGGCCGATGACGACGTCGAGTCGCAGACGATCTGGCGCGGGGTCCGGGCCCGGGTGCTGGCGCGCCGTGATCGGACGGACGGGGCGCAGACGATGGCGCTCGAGGCCGTCCGGTTCGCCCGCCGGAGCGATGCGCCGGTGCTGCTGGGGAACGCGCTCATGGATCTGTCCGAGGTCCTCACCCGCGCGGGCAAGCGGGACCAAGCGGAGGCGGCGATGCGCGAAGCCGTCGATCTCTATGACGCGAAGGGCAACCTCGTCTCCGCCGCGAGGGCGCGCCGGCTGCTGGCGCAGGACCCGGTGCATTCGTGAGCGGCCGACAGGCAACGTTTCCGCGTTGGTGCTTGAACTGCCCTGACCGAGAGCTAGGGTTGAACGCGTAGTCACGCTGCCGCTTTCCCTCCGCCGGCGATCGAGGCCGGGCGGCGAAAGGAGCGTTCATGACGTCGTCCTCCGAAACCGAGATCTTCGGCTTCCCGACGGAAGACCACGAGCTGTTTGGGCCCAAGTTCGAGCTGGTCCGTCGCGGGTACGAGCCACAGGAGGTCGACGCGTTCATCGCGCGTGCTTCCAGCCGGATCGCGTGGCTGGAGCAGCAGCTCGCGCAGGCGCAGGCCGCGGCCACCGCCGCCGAGCGCGCCCAGGAGAAGAGCAAGCAGGAGAGCCAGGCCAAGGCGCGCCAGGAGGCCTACGACCAGCTTGCGAACCGCTTGGCGGACCTGCTGCGACGCGCGGACATGACCGCCGACAACATCCGGCGCGAGGCAAAGGAGGAGGCCGACCAGACCACCACCACCGCCAAGGGCCGGGCCGAGGAGACCGTTCGAAGCGCACGGACCGAAGCCGACAAGGTCCGCACCCAGGCACGCCAGACCCTGACCCGGGCCGAGGAAGAGGCGCGTCGCGTCATCGGCGGGATCGCGAGCCGGCGCGAGACGCTGCTCTCCGATCTCAAGACGACCCGCGAGCGACTGGCCGGGATCGTCACCGACATGGGCTCGGTCATCTCCTCGGCGCCGCCGGCGCCTCCGATCCCCGCGCCCCGCATGGAGTCGTTGACCGAATCACGGCCGCAGCCCTCGACGCCGCTGGCCGCGCGGCCGGCCGCTCCCACGCCGCTTCGCCCGCAGGCCGAACGGCCCGCCCCAGCCCCAGCCCCCGCGCCTCAGCGCCCGGCGGCCGCACCTCAGCCGCCGACGGCGAATCCGGGGATGCCGCCCCAGCGGCCGTCGAACGGATCGGCCGGCGCCGTGGCGCGGCCGGGCTCGTCGCCGGGCGCGCCGCCCCCGCGGCCCGGGGCCCCACGGCCGGACGAGCGGATCGTGCGCCTGCCGGAGGTCGAGGACTTCGATCTCGATCTGCCGCCGATGGAGGAGCCTCCGGACCGGGGCTGACCGAGCTCAGCGCTTCACTTTGAGCAGGTCGATCACGAAGACCAGCGTCTCGTTGGGGCCGATGGCCGGCGGATAGCCCTGGGCTCCGTACGCGAGCCTCGGTGGGATCACCAGCTCTCGCCGCCCGCCGACCCGCATCCCCGGCACGCCACGGTCCCACCCCGGGATCACCCGGCCCGCCCCGAGCTTGAACGAGATCGGCTGGTTCCGGGACCACGACGAATCGAACACCTGGCGTGTCGACCAGGCCACGCCCACGTACTGCACGGTGACGGTGTCGCCGCGCGCCGCGCGCGCGCCGTGGCCGACCCGAAGGTCCTGTCGCTCCAGCGTGGTCGGTGGCGGACCGGGCGGGATGCTCACCGTGGGGCCGGCATCCGCGCTCGGCGACGGCGATGCCGCCGGCGGGGTGGTCGTGGTGCCGCCGGAAGCCGCGGCCCCGTGTCCGGCGCACGCCGACAACATCAGCGCGATCGTGGTCGCGGCGACCGCCACGACCGGTCGCTTCGACGACCCTGTTCGCATCGGCCGGATGCTACCAGCGCGGGGTTCGTTGCACTGCCCGGGCGTCGGACGGACAATGCCCTTGCGGCACGCGTCGAGGAGGGCGACGTACGGATGCAGGACCAACCCGAGAGACTCCGCAAGGGCCTGTTCGGCTACCGCAAGAAGTCGGTGCGCCGCGTGCTGTCTGATCGCGACGCGGTGCTTCGCGTCACGCAGGAACGAACCGGGGAGCTGGAGGGGTCGCTTCGAGATCGAGAGGCCGAGCTCGCCGACGCGAAGGCGGGCGTCACCGCGCTCGAGGAGAAGCTGTCGGCCGCACATGCCGAGATCGACGACCGCGACGCCAAGCTGGCCACGGCCGGCGCGGACCTCGCCACGACGAGATCCGAGCTGTCGAACCTGGGCGCCGAGCTTCGTGACGCGCGGACGCAGATCGCCGATCGGGAGGACCTGATCCGCGGGCTTCGCACCGAGATCGCCGCGAAGGAGGAGGGCGCCCGGCTGCTGCGCCACGACGTCGCGCGGCTCGAAGACGAGCTGCGGGCGCTCCGGGAGGCGCCGCCGAGCCGCGGTGACACCGTCGTCGACTATCTGATGGGCGAGGTCGGGCCGATCATCGCGGCCGCGGAGGATGCCGCGCGCCGCATCACCGAGCGCGCGCAGCGCACGGCCGATCTGCAGGTCGAGGAGACCTATCGCCTCTGGCGGAACATGCAGGGAGAGCTCGCGCGGTTCGGCCTGTGGCGCGACCAGATCGAATCGCTGCTGACGTCCTCGAAGGCGCACTTCGAGGACGCGAAGGAGCGACTGGCCCAGACGCCGGATCGCGTGCAGGCGGCGCTGGAGCCGATCACCGATGCCATCGAAGTTGTGAACCGGGACCTCGCGCTGCTGTCCGAGACGCAGATCCCGCCGGTGGTCGTCGAGCTCGGAGAGGCGGAGGAGACGCACGGGCAGGACGTGGTCCGGCTGGAGGAGCCGCGCCACGACGCCGGCGCGCGATCGGCCTAGGGACGGAAGTCGCGGCCGGTGACGATGGTGATGTCGGCGATCCCGGTCTCCTGATCCGACACGAAGACCGTTCCCTGGTTCAGGAGCTGCTGCACCTCGTTCGCGTGGGGCACCAGCGAATCGCTTGCGGCCACGATCTTGGTGTGCGGCACGTTGAATCGGGTCGCGTTCTGCGCCGACACGACCCAGTAGCCGGCCCCCGCGATCCGTGACGCGATGTCGCCGCCCACGCCCGGCCGTCCCCCGCCGTTGATGACGACGACGCGGACGAGCGGACCGAGCGTCGACCCGTACGAGGATTCCTCCGTCTTCGCCAAGCCCTGGCGGTCCGGCTGCAGCTGGCCGCCGCCGGCTTCGATCGTCGGCATCTCGATCACCTGCGCGCCGTGCGCCCCGGCCAGGATCGACGCCATGACCTGCTCGTCGTCGCCGGACAGGGCGGTCTGCCAGTCGGACGGCGTCACCCGCGCGGCGAACAACGCCGTGAGCACGTCCTCCCAGCGCCCGGTCCGGTCTTCGCCCGGCTGTCCGGCCTCGATGTAGGCCAGCGCCTCCGGTCCGGTCAGCTTCTCGAGCCCCGGCCCCAGGTTCACGCCCTGGAACTGGAACGCGGCTTCGGTGTGCACCTGGATGCCGGCGGCGGAGTCGATGAGCCCGGAGAGTTGCTGGTCCGTCATCACGACGGCGTGTCCCACGCGGCGCTGCAGTGCGGACTGGGTCGCCACGAGGGTCGCGTTCGACGACGTGGACGCGGCGCCGACCGTGGTCAAGCCATCGGGCAGGTCGACGATCGTCTGATCGGGGATCGCCATGGCCACGGGGGGTCGGTCGTGGGGCGTTCCGATCACGGCGACGAGCGAACCAGACGACGTCGTCACGGCCAGCGCGACGCTGGTGGGCTTGCCGTCGGCGACCGGCGCGGCCTTGGGCGGCGGGGGCGCCGGGCGGTGCAGCACGTAGTACGCGCCCGCGGCCAGTCCCGCGATCACGGCGAGGACGCCCAGGGTGACGGCCTTGCGGCGCGACGGCCGGATGCGGCGTTCGTGCTGGGGACCGAGCGCGAGCGGCTCGGCGGACGAGGGAACCGGCGGCCGCGTGATCGGCTCGAGCGGCGGAAGCGGCGCCGGGCGCGGTGCGGGCGCGGCGGGCCGAACGGCCGGCGGCGCGGCAGCGGTCGCCAGCGCCTGGCCCGGCCCGGGTGCGACGTCGGGAAACAGCGGCTCGATCTTCAGCGGCGGCATCGGAGCCGGCTCGGGGAACAGGTTCGGTGCCGGCATGGCCCGGGCGGGTTGCTGGGGCGGGAACAGCGGCTGCGGCGGAGGCGGCGGCGGAACCACGAATGCCGGGGGCGGCGGCGCGGGCGGCGCGGTCGGCGGGGAGGGTGCCTCGACCGGCGTGGCCGGCTGCGTCTCCACCGGCGCCGCGTGCGGTGCCTCGGCCGGCGTGGCCGGCTGCGTTTCGACGGGGACGACCGGCGGTGCTTCCACCGGCGCGGCCGCGGGCGACGCGACAGCGGTGGGCGGCGCGGCTGGCACGGCCGACGCGGGCGCCGGCTGCGGGTCCGGCGGCGTTCCGAAGAACCCGCACGCGCGCAGGTCGGCGACCTTGACGAGCAGGATGCCGCCGCCCTTCCTGCCCTTGACCAGCGGTGCCGACTTGAGCAGCCCCGTCTCCGCGGCCTGCAGCAGCGTCGACTCGGGGACGCCCGTGATGATGGCCGCCTCGGGCACCGTGATCCACTCGGGCAGCTGGGTTCCGGTCGCGTTCATGGTCGTGTTCGACATTGGATGCGCCGCGGCGCGCCCTCCCGGTTCCTTCCGTCGTCCTTCGACCATCGGCAGGACGAGCTCCGGCCTTGACCGTTGGGCGGTGCCGGTCCCGCCCCGGGGTCCGCCGCCTCCGACTTTCGGCGTAGCCGGGTGGCCTCCTCCGAACGCTCAGGTTGGGCCGAACGGCTGCCGAAAACAGATGCAGAGAGCGGCCCGAGCGGATGGGCGGCCTCAAGGAGGGAGACGATGGACACGCAGAGCGGCCAGCTCGATCGCGGACTCTTCGGATACAAGCGCAAGTCGGTGGAGCGCATGCTGGCCGACCGCGCGACCATGCTGAACATGGCCGCCCAGCGGGCGCAGGCCGCCGAAGCGCGCGCCGCGCAGCTGCAGCAGGCGGTTGGGCAGATCCCCGAGCTGCAGGCGGAGATCGCCAAGCGCGACGAGGGCATCGGCCAGCTCCAGGCGGAGCTCGGCCGGCGGGAGGCCCAGCTGACGCAGGTGCAGGCCGAGGCGCAGCAGCACGCC
The DNA here is from genome assembly GCA_036406615.1 of Actinomycetota bacterium. GTDB lineage: Bacteria > Actinomycetota > UBA4738 > UBA4738 > UBA4738 > DASXAQ01. The sequence continues at coordinate 35,188 of DASXAQ010000044.1, forward strand.
CAGCAACTCGCCCAACAGCACGACGCTGCGCTCGGCCAGCTGCGGTCGGAGTCGGCGCAGAAGGACCAGACGATCGCGACCCTCCAGCAGGAGCAGAAGGAGTCGCACGCCCGCGAGGAGCAGGCGCGGGGGCGCGAGCAGCAGCTGCAGGCTCGTCAGCAGGAGCTGCAGTCGGAGATCGAAGATGTGAAACGCAGGCTCGAAGAGGAGACGACGACGCGGGACGCCCTCACGCAGGATCTGATGCGCGAGCTGGGCCCGATCGTCGCGGCGGCCGAGGAATCGGCGCGCCGGATCACCGAGAACGCGGAGGCGGAGAGCAACCGGCGGATCGGCGAGGCGGGTCGCAGCGCTCGTGAGGCGCAGGCGAACCTGGCCCGGCTGAGCGCGTGGCGCGACCAGGTGGGCGCGGTCCTCGACGCCGTCAAGGGAGCGGTCGACGCCGCGCAGCGCGAGATCGACCAGATGCCATCGCGCATCAACGAAGCGCTTCGTCCGGTCGTCGAGACGATGGGCTCGGTCGGCCGCGGGCTCGACGAGCTGTCGCACACGTCGATGCCCGAGCGCATCGTGGACGCGCCCCGCGCCACGCCGGCGCCGGCGTCGGTGCCGGAACCCGAGACGCATCACGCCGGGCCGAACGGCGACGGGCCGAGCGAGATGGAGATGGCCGACGCTCCCGCGCCACGCGAGGAGGCCGAGGCGCCCCGCGAGGACGAGTCCGACCCGGGCTATTGGGCCGAGTCGCAGAGCCGATACGGGTCCGACCCGCGCGGCGACTGGGAGCCGGAGCCCGCGCACGGCAACGGGAGCGCGTCCGAGTACGCCGATACGGGCCGGACCGACGACGCGGACCCCGCCGACGCGAGCGACGCGCACGGGCCGGCGCAGGGCTTCGACATGGAGCAAGACCGAAGCGGCCAGGAGTCCGGTTCGAGCTGGACCGTCCCGGCGCACTGGACGAACGACCAGCCGTAGCCGGCACGGCTCCCACGCCGGGAGCCGCTATCGTGTCCCGGCTCGCGTCGCGCCCGGATCGTCCGAGGCGCCCGCGAGGCGGGAGGGAGCCGGGTGGCCGACGAGCGCCTCGTCGAGATCGTCCCGAACTTCAGCGAGGGCCGGCGCCGTGAGGTGATCGACGCCATCCTGGGCGCCGTGGCCGTTCCGGGCGTGATCATGCTCTCCCGCCAATGGGACGCCGATCACAACCGGCTGGACTGCACGCTCGTGGGGAGCCCCGAGGCGGTGCGCGCGAGTGCCCTGGCGGGCGCGGCCAAGGCCGAGGAGCTCATCGACATGCGGCGCCACCGCGGCGGGCACCCGCGGATGGGTGCCGTCGACGTGATCCCGTTCGTCCCGGTGCGCGGGGTGGACATGCAGGACTGCATCGACCTGGCGCGCGAGACCGGCCGCCAGATCGCCGACACGCTCGGGATCCCGGTCTACCTCTACGACCGGGCGGCGCTGATCCCGGAGCGGGCCAGCCTGGCCGAGGTGCGAAAGGGCGAGTACGAGGGCCTCCGCGACGACGTCGCCGAGGGAAGCCGGTTGCCGGACTTCGGGCCGCACGAGATCGGCGCGGCCGGCGCGGTCGCCGTCGGCGCGCGCAAGGCCCTGATCGCGTTCAACGTCTACCTGGACGGAACCGATGTCGCCGCGGCGAAGGACATCGCCCGGCGGGTCCGCGAGTCGTCCGGCGGACTGCCGGCCGTCCGCGCGATCGGGTTCCTGGCCGAGGAGCGCGGCGTCGTGACCGTCTCCATGAATCTGGTGGACTTCGAAGTCACCGGCCTGCGCGCCGCGTTCGACGCCGTGTCGACGCTGGCGGCGTCGGCCGGAATGCCGGTGACCGACAGCGAGATCGTCGGGCTGGTTCCGCGCGCCGCGCTCGATCCCGCCGGCGTCTCCCACCTGAAGCTGGAGGGCTTCGATGAGGACGAACAGATCCTGGAGTCGGTCATGAGCCGCGCGGAGGCAAGGGCGCGAACCCCCGCCGCGCCGCCGATCGCGGGCGGGAGCGGCGGCGGCATCCGCGATCGCACGGTGGGCGGGTTCCTCGAGGCCCTTGCCTCGGATGCGCCGACGCCGGGCGGCGGCAGCGTGGCGGCGGTGTGCGCGGCCGTCGGGGCGGCGCTGATCGCGATGGTGGGGCGGCTGACCGCTGGTCGCCCGGGATACGAGGCCGTGCAGGACGAGATGGCCGAGATGGTGCGCGACGCCGACCGGGCGCGCGACGACCTGATCGAGCTGGCCGACCGCGATGCGCGCGCCTTCGACGCGGTGATGGCGGCGTTTCGGCAGCCGAAGGAGACCGACGAGGAGCGCGCCGAGCGCTCGGCCGCCATCCAGCGCGCGTTCCTGGAGGCGGCACGGGTGCCGATGGAGGTGGCTCGCGCGGCGCTCGCACTCATGGCCAAGGCGCGCGTCGCGGTGGAGCGGGGCAACGAATCGGCGGCCTCCGACGCCGCCTCGGCCGCGTCGGCACTGTTCGCGGCCGTGCAGAGCGCGCTGGCCAACGTCGAGATCAACGTCGGCTCGCTGAAGGACCTGGAAGAGGCCGCGCGCTTGCGCACCTCGGCGGCGGAGATCGACGACGCAAGCCGATCGGAGCTTCAGTCGGTCCTTACGGCCTTTCGCCGGCGGATCGAGGCGGGATCGAGCTAGACGCCGGCCGTGCCCGGGCGGTTGCCCGAGTACGCACGGAAGTCCTCCTCGAAGCCATCCCAGTCGAACTGGGGCTCCATCGGCGGCGGCGCCGGCTGGTCGTTGCCACGCCCTCCGCCTCCGCGGCCTTCCTTCCGGTCGGCGAACAGGCCGAACACGAGCCACGGCAACTGGGCGACCGCGGCGATGGCCAGCGCGATCATCATGCCTTCGAGCATGTGCGTCCCCCTCCTGGAGCGGCGGTGGTGCGACGGTCGCTCTAGTGTGCCCCCGAGGCAGCCGACCTCGCATGGGCCGAAAGTCCTAATTCGGCGCGCGACCGCATAGGGTTGGGCCATGCGGGACGAGGCCGAGCGGGAACGGGTGGACGCCGCCGACGCGGGATTCGACGTGGGCGACGTTCGAGCGGCGCGGCGTCGCATCGCCGACCTGGTCGCCCCGTCGCCGCTGATCCGCTCCGCGCCGCTGTCCGAGCGGCTGGGGGCGCAGGTCTGGCTGAAGCTGGAGACCCTGCAGCCGCCCGGCTCGTTCAAGGTCCGGGGCGCCGCCAACAAGCTGCTGTCGCTCACGCAGGCCGAACGCGACGCGGGGGTCATCGCGAGCTCGGCGGGCAACCACGGGGCGGCCGTCGCCTACATCGCCGGGCTGCTGGGGATCCGGGCGACGATCTGCGTGCCGGCCGCCGTGGACCCGGTGAAGCTGGCTGCGATCCGCGGCTACGGGGCGGAGGCGGTCGCGGAAGGACGCACGTTCGACGAGGCCGTCCTCGTCTCGCTGCGGCTGCAGGCCGAACGCGGCCTGACGTACGTGCACCCGTTCGACGATCCGGTCGTGATGGCCGGCCAGGGCACGATCGCGCTGGAGATCCTGGACGACCTCCCGCAGGCCGACGCGATCGTCACCGCCGTCTCGGGCGGAGGCCTGGCCGGCGGCGTCGCGCTGGCGGCCAAGGCGGTGAAGCCGGGCCTGCGCACCATCGGCGTGTCGGCGGAGCGGGCCGCCGCGATGGACGCGAGCGTTCGGGCGGGACGCCTGGTCGACGTTCCTGACCTGGACACGCTGGCGAGCGTGCTGGCAGGCGGCCTCGGCGACGAGAACCGCTACTCGTTCCCCGCCTGCCGCCGGTTCATCGACGAGTGGGTCCAGGTCACCGAGCCGGAGATTGCCGCCGCGATGGTCTTCGCACTTCGATACCAGCACGTCCTCGCGGAGGGCGGCGGCGCGGTGGGGGTCGCGGCGGCGCTCGCCGGCAGGCTGGACGGCGCCGGCTCCACGATCGCGATCGTGGTCAGCGGCGGCAACGTGGATCCGAAGCTGGTCCTCTCCCTGGTGGAGTCCACGGCCGGTTGACGGCCGGAGTGCCCCGTCAGATCTTCAACGCCGCGCGAAGCCGGCCGACGGGGCCGCCCAAGCGATGGGTCTTCGAAAGCTCTTGCAGGGCAGCCTCATTCGGCTCCCTGAGGTCCGTGGACGTCACCTTCAGGTCCGTCCGGATCGGCACCACCAGGCGCATCGCCTCCAGATACTCGCGCGACGCCAGCACGTTCGCGCGCAGCGACGGCGACCGTTGAAGCGGCGCGCCCGATCGCCTCGGGCTGGCCGCGTCCTCGAGCAGCGCCTCCAGGCTGGGGTACGACTGGATCAGCGAGCGCGCCGTCACCTCGCCCACGCCGCGAACGCCGGGGAGCCCGTCGGACGGATCGCCGCGCAGGGTGGCGAAATCGGCGTAGCGCGACGCCGGGACGCCGTAGTGCTCCTGCACGCCGGCCTCGTCCAGCACGCGAAGCTGCGTCACGCCTCGAAGCGTGAACAGGACCCTCACTTGCGGATCCCGCACCAGCTGGATGAGATCGCGATCTCCGGTCACGGCGTCGGATCGGCCACGCGCGCCGGCAGCCGCGCAGATCGAGCCGATCGCGTCCTCCGCCTCCCAACCCTTCGCCTCGGCGACCGGCTGTCCCAGGGCGTGCAGCGCAGCCCGAAGGATGTCGAACTGCTCGGGCAGCCCCTCGGGGTCCGGCGGGCGAGCGGCCTTGTACCCGGCGTACGCGCGAACGCGAGGTGCCGGGCGCCAGTCGTGGTCGAACGCGTGCGTCAGCCCCGACGGCCGGTGGTCGGCGGCCAGGCGGGCGCACATGTCCAGGTACCCGTGGACGGCGTTGACCGGCTGACCGGTCTCCCCGGTCACCGACGTGGGGATCGAGAAGAACGCGCGGTACATCAGGCTGGAGACGTCCAGCAGTAATCGGCGAGCCATCAGAGGGCACGGTACGGCGAGGGGGGTCGCCGCACCAAGTCCGGCGCAGGGGACCGGGCCCGTCGCCGGAGGTCGAATGGGCCGTCAGCCGGCCCGGGTCACAGAGACAGCGGTGGCTTGATGTACTCGCTGAGCTCGTCAGACAGGTTGCGAAGCTCGCTCAGGGCGTCGCGGCAGGCGGGGCAGAACCCGCCGCTGGACGGTTCGCCGCAGCGCACGCATTCGGTCTGTTCGGCGGGCGACTTCGGCGGGCGGCGCTTGCGCTCCGCACGGGGTTTCGCTGCGACCTGCGGCCGCACGATCTCCGTGGCCTGCTGCTGGGCGACGGCCTCGGCCGCGGCCGCCTCCAACCGGAGGCGCTCGACCTCTGCGTCGTACGCGGCGCGCGCGGCCTCCTCCACCCGCATGCGTTCCGCCTCGGCGCGCGCCTCGGCCTCGGCGGCCAGGCGAGTCTCCTCTTCGAGCCGCAGGCGTTCGACCTCGGCCTCGTACGCGATCCGCGCCTGCTCCTCCAGACGCTTGCGCTCGGCTTGCTTCGCGGCGCGTTCGGACTCGACGCGGCGGGCGCGTTCGGCCAGGCGAGCCATGTCGTCCTGCTTGATCGGCGAGCCGCACCACTGGCAGGCGGGCTCGGGGCGGCACAGCTGGCCGCAGTAGTCGCAGACGATCTGGCCGGGCAGATCGAGTTCGAAGTCTTCGAGGGTCTGCATTCGGGCTCCTGCCTCGTCGTTGGCACAAATGTCGGTCATGACACAGGTCCCGAGCAATACCACGTAGGGGTGAACTCTCGATCGGCTGGCCGGGGAGGACGCGTGACCGGCGGGACTAGGGCCTGTGCCGCCGGGTGGGTCAGAAGTCGGAGGCGCCGGACTCGGCCTGTCCCGGCTCCTCCCAGCGCTCGAGGGATGCCTTGTGCTCCCAGGCGTCGACGATGACCTCCGGGAGCCGCAGGAACGCTTCGCCCTTGACCAGGAACTCGAACACGCCCAGCCGAAGCGCCGCCTTCTGCAGGTCGGGTTCGTCGTAGAAGCTGAGCATGACGATCTGGGTGTCCGGGCTCCAGCCCTTGATCTTGCGGGTCGCCTCGAGCCCGTCCATGTCCGGCATACGGATGTCCATCAGCACCACGTCGGGGTGCTGCTCCTGGACCACGCTTACGGCCTCGCGGCCGTTGCCGGCTTCGGCCACCACGTTGATGCCTTCGCCTTCGAGGAACTCGCGAACCATCTGCCGCGACTCGGCGAGGTCGTCGACCAGGAGCACGCGGGGACCCTCGCGCTCGGATTCGCCGGGCGGCTGCGACCGCCCCTGGAACACTCCGTGGTTTCTCATGGCCAGGCGCCGGGCAGCCGGACGGCCGCACTCGGCTCATCTCAGGTGTCGGCAGGCCTGGGTACCCGCCTTGAGCCCGGGGGGGCGTGACCCCCCCTAGACGGGCGGCAACGGCTTGGCGGCCGGGCCGTCCAGGACCTCGCCGGAGACGGCGAACCGCGAGCCGTGGCAGGGGCAGTCCCACGTCTGGTCGGCATCGTTCCAATCGACCGTGCAGCCCATGTGGGTGCAGCGCGGCGAGAGCGTCGTGACCTCCCCGTTCGGGTCCCGATACGCCGCCACGGTCCGCCCTCCCGGATCGGTGACGACGCCGCCGTGGCCGGGGGCGATGTCGGTCAGCGACCGGCCGACCGTCTTGACGATCAGCACGTCGGTGGGCGCGTTGTGCGCCACGCCGTTCGGCACCGACGCCAGCAGGTAGCGCCGCGCGCCGGCCATCCCCTTGTTGCCCACCACGATCAGGTCGTGACCGCCGTCGACCGCGACCTCGCAGATCCTGGTCGCCGGGTCGCCGCCGACGCGCGTCGTCATCACCTCGGTCCTGCCGAGCCGGGAGGCGGCGGCCTCCTCCAGCGCGATGCCGCCGACGATCTCGTCGTCGCCGACGTACACGAGCGAGACGCCCGCCTTGAGCATGAGCGCCAGCTCGAATCCCTTGCGCACCGCCTCCGAAGCGGTGGCCGAACCGTCGGTCCCGATCAGGAAGTTCCGGTACAGGCCGAGCGGGTCGTCCGGCCCGGGCGTGTGCGTGGTGATGACCAGCAGAAAGTCGCACGGCGCGGTGTGCGCGATGCGGTCCGGAACGCCGGACAGCTGGAAGCGGCTGGCCTTGCCCATGCCCCGGTTGCCGGCCACGATGAGATCCGCTCCCTCGCGGCGGGCGACGTCCACGATCACCTTCGACGGCTCGCCGAGCGCCATGGCCGTCTTCACCGAGATGCCATCCTCGATGGACCGGGACTCGGCTTCGTCGAGAATCTCGCGCGCGCTCGAGCCCGGCACGCCGGGCGGCTCGTAGGCGGAGATGATCAGCAGCTCGGCGCGGCACCGTTTCGCCAAGCGGGTCGCGGCCTGTCGCGCCAGCTCGGCGGTCTCGGACCCGTCGGTGCCCACGGCGATCGTTCGATATCCCACGCCCCGGTTCCTTCCCTACTTGACGACCAGCGTGCCCGTCATCGGCGGATGCACGTCGCAGTGGAACACGTACGTGCCCGGCGGCAGCGCCGGGATCGAGTACCGGGTGGTGGTCGGCCCCGTGACGAGCGCGCCCCGAAACAGCGTGTGCGAGAACGACGAGTCGGTGTAGATCGCGACGTTGTGCTGCACGCCGGGATCCTGGTTGTCGAACGCGATCGTGAACGGCGCGTTCGCCGGCGCCGTGAGCGACGACGTCGTGAACTTCAGTCCCTTCGCGGCCAGCGGCAGCGTGGCCGGCGCGGAGCCGTTCGAGCTCGACGGCACGACGACCGGAGTGACGGCGGCGCTCGTGAACGTCGGCTTGAAGATCATCATGTACAGGATCAGTCCCAGCGCGATGATGCCGATGGCCGCGACCGCATCGACGCGCCCGGATCGCAGCACCGAGTCCCACTGCTCGTCGCTCACGGCCCGCGAGCCCCCCGCCCGGGCCTTGGCGACCAGGCGAACGCGCGTGTAGTACGGCTTGGCCACCGCGTACATGACCAGCGTGGCCACGACCAGCGCCGCGATGGAGATCCAGATCCACGCCTGTCCCCACCAGTGGCCCTTGAACCCGGCGGCGATGCCGGCCAGCAGCAGGACCACCAGCGAGACGTACATGACCTGGGTGGAGGAGGCCGAGAAGGCGAGCAGCTCGTTGACCCTGGCCGCGTCGCGCTCCCGGCGGAGCCGGAAGCTGACGCTCATGGAGACGCCGTGAGCGCCCAGAAAGCCCAGGACGCCCGCGATGTGGATGAAGACGAGCCAGTTGTACACCGGATGGGGGCTCCCGAGGAGGCGACCGCGGGCGGGATTGTATCGGGTGTCCAGCTCCGGCCGCGCTCCGGCCCCCTACAGAAGGCCCGGTTTCGCTCCGATATCCGTTCGGGGAGACGGCCGTCTCGCCCGGCCGGAAAGAGGAGAAGCATGCGCAGCTGTCCCTCGTGCGGGACGAGCGTCCCGGGTGACACGAAGTTCTGTCCCGCCTGCGGCGGCTCCATGAGCCTGACCTGTCCCGCCTGCGCGTCCGCCGTCGAGGAACTCTGGCACTTCTGTCCCGTGTGCAGCGGCCCCCTGTCGCGACAGTGCACGGCCTGCGGAGCGCTCGTGTCGGTGTCGGCGTCCTTCTGCAATGCCTGCGGCTGGCCGCTCGACGCGGCGCCCAGGCAACAGCCGGCGCGCGCGACGATGACGATCGTGTTCGCGGTGGCGCAGGGCCGCGCCGAGCCCGACCGGGCCTCGCTGAACGACCGGCTGAGCGCCCTGTCGGAGGTCGCCCGCGGCTGGGGCGGTCGGGCCCAGCGCATGCCGGGCAATCGCCTGCGCGTGTTGTTCGGGCTGCCCGAAGCGGGCGACGGCGCGGCGCGCGGTTCGGCATCCGATGAGACGTCCGGTGAGGGTGCGGCTGCGCCGACCGACCCCGCGGCCGGCGATTCGGTCGGGCGGGCGATCCGCGCGGCGATCGACCTGGTCTCCGCCGGTGCCGGCGACGGTTCCTTGCCCGATGCGATCGGCGTACGCGTCGGCGTGGCGACCGGTGACGTGGTGCTCCCCGACTTCGGCGCCGAGGACCCGATCGTGGCCGGCCCGGTGGTCAACGTGGCCGCCACGCTGGCCGACGCGTCGAAACCCGGCCGCGTGCTGGTCGAGGAGGGCACGTACCTGGCGGCCGGAGGCCGGTTCCGCTTCGGTCGGCCGCGGCTGATGGACGGTGACGAGCGCACCGGAGGCGAGGTCCTGGCCCGCCGGCTCCTGCTGGAGGGCGAGGACGACGCCGACGACGTGGTGCCGCCCCCGCCGGTCGCCGGGCCGTCCGAGGCTGCCCCGGCCGCGAACGGTGCCGAGGAGGCGCCCGCGCCGGAGGGGATCGAGATGGTCGTGGCGCCGAGCGGAGCACCGCCGGCCGAGAGCCCGGTCGACCGCGCCCGCGCGCTGGAGCGATCGGGCGACGAGCAGGCCGCCGACGGCAACGGCGAGGACGCGGCGCGCCTGTACCTCGAGGCGCTGTCGCTCGCGCGCGTCGAGCCGGCGCTCACGGGCGAGCGAGCGCGGCTGTGCGTGAAGGCGCTGAAGCTGGCGACGGGGGAGGCGGGCGCGTCCGGGGCCGCACTTCGCGACCCCGCGGCCATGGAGGACCTGGTCGCCGAAGGCCTGGCCAGCGCCGCCGACGAGGAGACGCACGCATGGCTGCTGGCGCTCAAGGGCGCGTGCGCCGAGCAGTGGTCGGGCCGCGCCGAGGACCCGGTCTCGCTCGCTGAGCGCATCGATGTCGCTGAGGCGGCGCGCTCCATCGCGGAGACCCTGCGCGCGCCGGAACTCCGCGCGTTCGTCGGGCGAACGCTCGACTGGCTGTACTGGGCCGCGGGCGACTACGCGGCCGCGGTGCAGAACGCGCGCTGGATGCTGTCGGTCGCCGACCAGGTCGACGACGCGGCCGAGCGCGCGGAGATCATCGTTCGAAGCGCGTTCACGATCATGTGCGTGCAGGGCCGGTACGCAGAGGTGTCCGAGCTCTCGCGCCGGGCCGCCGCGCTCGCGCGGCTTGGCGGGCCGCACGCGCGCATGCACGCGACGTTCCTCACGATCAGCGCGGCGTATCACCGCGGGCGCTGGTCCGAGCTGCTGCCCGAGCTCCAGGAGCATCTCGACGCGCTGCTCGAGGATCCGGACTCGCACTGCCCGTTCGTGCGCGGCGGGACGGCGCTCGGGGCGCTGGCGCTCGCGCAGATGGGCGACCGGGAACGGGCCGCCGAGGTCGCGTCGCGCGTGCCCATCGACGACGCGTCGCCGGGCATGGTCGATGGCCTGCTCGCGCGGTACGCGGTGGCGTTCGGCGACGCGCGGTCGGCCAAGGAGCTCGCCGGGCGCGTGCTGGCCACCGCCGACGAACCCGAGGCGGCCGTCGCGATGATCGAGGCGCTGGCCTCCCTGCAGGAGTGGGAGGCGCTGCTCAGCTTCGTGGCCGAGGCCAGGGAGATGGCGGGCGGCATGGCGTTCCTGGAGCCGGTGTGCGATCGCGCGGAGGGGCTCGCCGAGGCGGCGACCGGCAACCGGTGGCGCGCCCTGGAGTCGCTGCGCGGCGCGCTCGGCGCGTTCGAGAGTCTCAGCGTTCCGTTCGAGGCCGCGCGGACCCGCGAGTTCATCGCGGTGATCGCCCTGCCCGAGGAGGCGCGTGACCTGCTCGAGCACGCGGCCGCCACGTACGAGCGCCTGGGCGCCACGGCGTACGCCGAACGCGCGCGCCGGGCGCTGCGCGACATCGCTCCCGCGTCCGACGCGGGCGACTGGCCGCAGGCGAGCGGCTCGGCCGCCGGGTTCTGACGACCCCGGCGGCTCCGGCAGACGGGACGCGTACCCTGTCCCGATCGTGATCGGGCTGAAGGACGTCCAGGCCGCCGCCGAGCGCATCGGCGACGCGGCCCATCGAACGCCGGTGCTCACGTCGCGCACGCTCGACGAACGCGCCGGCGCCAGCGTCTTCGTCAAGGCGGAGCATCTGCAGCGCGGCGGCTCGTTCAAGATCCGCGGCGCGACCAACCGGGTGGCGGCGTTGAGCGATGACGAACGCCGCCGGGGCGTGTTCGCGTACTCGTCCGGCAACCATGCCCAGGCGGTCGCGATCGCCGCGGCGGGCGTGGGCGCGAAGGCCGTCGTGTTGATGCCGGCCGACGCGCCGGCGTCGAAGCTCGCGGCGACGCGCGGCTACGGCGCTCAGGTCGTGACGTACGACCGCTACCGCGACGATCGCGTGTCGATGGGCGCGCGGATGGCGTCGGAGCGCAACATGACGCTGGTCCCGCCGTACGACGACCCGCTGGTGATGGCCGGCCAGGGAACGGTCGCGCTCGAGCTGCTCGACGCCGTGGCCGGCATCGACGTGTTGCTCGTGCCCATCGGCGGCGGCGGCCTGATCGCCGGGTGCGCGACGGCCGCGAAGGCCCTGCGCCCGGGCATGCAGGTCTACGGCGTGGAACCGGAACGCGGCGACGACACGCGTCGTTCGCTGCGCGAAGGCCATCGCGTGCGGATCGACGTCCCGGACACGATCGCCGACGGCCTGCAGGCCGACGTTCCGGGAGAGCTCACGTTCGAGGTCAACCGGAAGGTCGTCGACGACATCCTGACCGTGAGCGACGGCCAGATCGTGGACGCGATGCGGTTCCTGTTCGAACGCATGAAGACCGTCGTCGAGCCCAGCGGCGCGGTCGCGGTCGCGGCGGCGCTGGCGGCGCCGGCCCAGATCCGTGGCCGGCGCGCCGGGGTGGTCATTTCGGGCGGGAACGTCGATGCGGCCAGGTTCGCCGAGCTGACGGCCACGGGCGCAGGGGCCGAAGGGTAGGATCGCCGCCGATGGCGGAACGATTCGACGTGGCGGTGGTCGGCGCGGGCCCGGCTGGGTCGCTGTGCGCCTACCTGCTCTCGCGCGGCGGCGCCTCGGTGGTCCTGCTCGACCGGGCGAAGTTCCCGCGTGACAAGCCGTGCGGCGGGGGGCTCACCGCGCGGGCGACGCGGCTGCTGCCGTTCCCGGTGACGCCCGTCGTGGAAGTGCCCGTCCAGCGGTTCGAGATCCGCATGGCGTACGGCGAATCGGTGCGCCGGCGAACGCGCGATCCGCTCGTGTTCATGACGCAGCGCCGCTGTCTGGATGCCTACCTGGCGGAGCGCGCTGCCGAGGCGGGCGCCGACTTCCGCGACGGCACGCGCGTGGACGCACTCGAGCGCGACAACGGCGGAATGCGCGTGGGGATTCCCAAGGGCTCCATCCACGCCGGCATGGTCGTGGGCGCCGACGGTGCCAACGGCGTTTCGGCGCGAGCGCTCGGGCTCGGCGGCGTGATCGACCACGGCGTGGCCCTGGAGGGGAACCTTCCCTACGACGAGATCGACGCCGCCCGCTACGGCGGCAGCGCGGTCATCGAGATCGGCACGGTGCCGGGCGGCTACGGATGGATCTTCCCGAAGGCCGACCACGTGAACTTCGGCGTCGGCGGATGGGAGGTCGAGGGACCGAACCTGCGCCGCCACCTCGAGCGGCTGTGCCGCGAGCACGCGGTGCCGGTCGAACGGCTGCGCAATCTCCGCGGCCACCGGCTGCCGACGAGGCGCCCGGGCGCTCCGTTGGCCGCCGAGCGGGCGATGCTGGTCGGGGACGCCGCCGGCCTGGTCGACCCCTGGACCGGCGATGGGATGTTCGAAGCGTTCGCCAGCGCGAGGCACGCTGCCGACGCGGTCGCCGACGTGCTGCACGGACGCCAGACGAGCCTTGCGCCGTACGAGGCGGCGCTCGGGCGGCACCTGGACCGCGGGACGGCGCTCGCATGGGACGTGAAGACGCTGTTCGAACGCGTGCCGAACCTGTTCTTCGCGGTGGCGCGCACCGGGCCGGGGTGGCGACTGGTCGAGCGCTTCATCCGGCGCCATCGCGACGGCAGCGAGCGGCTCAGCCTCCGCGGGCGCGCGGCCGTGGCCGGCCTGACGGCGGTCTCGCGCGCGCTGGACAGCCCCGGGTACGGGTTCTGGCGCGCTCGCGCCGGGTGAGCCGTCTTCGTTTCCATACTTTCGCCACGCCGGTTTCCATTGCCCGCCCCTACGGCGGGTTGTAGCCTCGCCGGGCTTCGGCATCCCGCCGCCAACCGACGAAAGCGCGCGCCATGCTGACCTACTTCCAGGCGATCGTGATGGGGGCCATCCAGGGCTTCACCGAGCTGTTCCCGGTCTCCAGCCTCGGTCACGCGGTGATCATCCCCTCGCTGATCCCCGGCTGGCACAATCTGGCTGCGGCGCAAGCCGAACCGGAGTCCTTCTTCCTTGCGTTCCTCGTGTTGTTGCACGTCGGCACCGCGGTCGCGTTGCTGATCTTCTTCTGGCGTGAGTGGGTGCGCATCGTCGGCGGGTTCATCACGTCGATCCGCTACCGGCGCATCGAGACGCCGGACGAACGACTCGCATGGCTGCTGATCGTGGCGACGATCCCCGCCGGCCTCGTGGGCGTGATTGCCGAGCACGAGCTGCGCATCGTGTTCGCCAAACCCTTGGCCGCGAGCCTGCTGCTGATGGTCAATGGCTTGATCCTGCTTGCGGGCGAACGGTTCCGAAAGCGGGCGGCCGTGCGCGAGATGGCCGTGCAGCACGGCACGATCCCGGGCACGCAGGACCGCCGTCTCGACACCCTGGGCTTCAAGGAGGCCGGCGTCATCGGCCTCGCGCAGGTGCTGGCGCTGTTCGCCGGGATCAGTCGCTCGGGCATCACCATGGTCGCCGGGCTCGTGCGCGGGCTCAGCCACGAGGACGCCGCCCGGTTCTCGTTCCTGCTGGCGACTCCCATCATCCTGGCCGCAGGCGTCTACAAGCTGCCGGACCTCACCGGGTCGCTCGGCAACGGCATCCGGTCGCAGGCCGTGGTGGGCGGCATCGCCGCGGGCATCGCGGCCTACCTCTCGGTGAAGTTCCTGGTGCGGTGGTTCGAGACCCGCACGCTCACGCCGTTCGCGATCTACTGCCTGGTCGCGGGGGCCGCCGCGTCGCTCTGGTTCGCGTTCACCTGAGAGGCTGCGAGGCCCAGTTGGGAGCGGGGCCTATAATCCCATTCACTTCGGCGGCTTCCCTGGCCGACCCAGCACACGGTGAGGCCCCGTGACGACGGTGAACCCAGAAGACTCTCGACAGCGCCCACCCGCCGCGGCCGCGGCCGCGAGTCCCGGTGCGCCGTCCCAATCGGCGCCCCTTGCGGCGGTGCCCGGCGCCGCCATCGAGGCCGACTCCCAGCCGCAGTTCATCAACCGCGAGGTGTCGTGGCTGGACTTCAACTCCCGCGTCCTGGCCCTCGCCGAGGACCCGTCAACACCGCTGCTCGAGCGCGTGAAGTTCCTGGCGATCCACACCTCGAACCTGGACGAGTACTTCCAGATCCGCGTCGCCGGCCTGAAGGAGCAGGTGGCCGCCGGCGTGGCGGTGACCTCGCCCGACGGCATGACGCCGACGGAGCAGCTCGAACGCATCCGCGAGAGCGCGGACGAGCAGGCCGCCCGCGTCGTGCGCGTGTTCCGCGGCGAACTGGTGCCGGCGCTTCGCGCCGAGGGCGTCAACCTCTGCAGCTGGTCCGACCTGTCGCCGGACGACCGCGCGCACCTGCGCAAGGTGTTCGAGGACCAGATCTTTCCCGTCCTGACGCCGCTGTCGGTCGACCCGGCCCACCCCTTCCCCTATATCTCGAACCTGTCACTGAACCTCGCGGTCGTCGTGCGGGACCCGAAGAGCCTGGACGCCCGGTTCGCCCGGGTGAAGGTGCCCGCGCTGCTGCCCCGGTTCCTGCAGACGCAGGACGGGAGTGCGTTCGTCCCGTTGGAGCAGGTCATCGCCGCGCACCTTGCCGACCTGTTCCCGGGGATGGAGGTCGTCTCGCACCACGTGTTCCGCATCACGCGCAACGCGGATCTGGAGCTCGAGGAGGACGAGGCCGAGGACCTGCTGGAGGCGGTGGAGACCATCCTTCGCCTGCGCCGCCTGTCGCAGATGGTCGTGCGGCTCGAGGCCGAGCGAACCATGCCGGAGAACCTGCTCTCGCTGCTCGCACGGGAGCTCGAGCTGGAGCCGTACGACGTCTACCGGGTGAGCGGGCTGCTCGGCCTGGACCAGCTGTGGTCGATCCACGCGATCGACCGCCCCGATCTGAAGGACGAACCGTGGGCGCCGACCACCCAGGTCCGCCTGGCCGCGCCGCCGTCCGGCCCGGCCGTCGACGTCTTTCGCGCCATGCGTCGCGGCGACCTGCTGGTGCACCACCCGTACGACTCGTTCAAGACCTCGGTCGAGGCGTTCGTCGAGCGCGCGGCACGCGACCCGGCTGTGCGCGCGATCAAGCAGACGCTGTACCGAACGTCGGGGCGCGACAGCCCCATCGTGCACTCGCTGATCCGCGCGGCGGAAGCCGGCAAGCAGGTGGTGGCGCTCGTCGAACTGAAGGCTCGGTTCGACGAACAGACGAACATCAACTGGGCGAGGGTCCTGGAAGAGGCGGGCGTGCACGTCGTGTACGGCCTCGTCGGGCTGAAGACCCACGCGAAGATCGCGCTGGTGGTCCGGGAGGAGGATGATGGCATCCGGCTGTACTGCCACGTCGGCACCGGCAACTACAACCCGACCACCGCCAAGACGTACGAGGACCTGGGCCTGTTCACCACCGACCGCGACGTCTGCGAGGACGCCGTCGACCTGTTCAACTCGCTCACCGGCTACAGCCGGCACGTGGACTACCGCAAGCTGCTGGTCGCGCCCACCCTGCTTCGTTCGCGCCTGCTGGAGCTGATCCAGCGGGAGACGGAGGCCGGCGCGGACGGCCGAATCGTCATCAAGCTGAACAGCCTGGTGGACGGCGAGATGATCCGGGCGCTGTACGGCGCCTCGCAGGCCGGCGCGAGCGTCGACCTGATCGTGCGCGGCATCTGCTGCCTGCGTCCCGGCGTCCCGGGCCTTTCGCAGAACATCCGCGTGCGCTCGATCGTCGGACGGTTCCTCGAGCACTCGCGGATCTTCCGCTTCGGCGCCGACGGCCGCGACCCGGTGTACTACCTGGGCTCGGCCGACCTGATGCCGCGCAACCTGGACCGCCGCGTCGAGGCCGTGGCGCCGGTCGAGGATCCCGTCCTGCAGCAGCGCCTCCAGGAGATCCTGGACGTGGAGCTCGCCGACGACTCGCTTGCGTGGGCGCTCGGTCCCGCAGGCGAATGGGCGAAGGTGCCGACGCACCGTGGCGTCAACTCGCACCGGCGGCTTCAGGAGCTCGCGCTGCGGCGGGCCGCCATGGAGCCGGACCGCTCGTAGGCCGATGCGCGAGCGAGAGGTCAAGCTCGCGGCGCCGCCGGGGTTCGTCCCTCCGGCCTTCGACGAGCCCGGGATGCGGGCCGTGCCTCAGCAGCCGCGCGAGTACGACACCGTCTACGTCGACACGCCGGACCTTCGGCTCGCGCGCTGGCGGTGCTCGCTCCGTCATCGAAGCGGCGAAGGGTGGACGCTGAAGCTGCCTTCCGAGGACGAGGGAGACGTCCTGGAGCGCGACGAGATCCTGTTCGAGGACGACTCCGTCGTGCCGCCGGCGCGGGCGCTGGATCTGGTGAGCGCGTTCGTCCGGCAGGAGTCGCTGGAGCCGGTCGTGCGCCTGCACACCGTGCGACGCCCGCTGCAGCTGATGAACGACGCGGGCCGTCCGCTCGGGGAGATCGTGCTGGACGACGTGGCGGTGGAGGGCGCGCCGGGGTTTCGCGAGGTCGAGGTGGAGGTGCAGCCCGAGGTCTCGGCGGCGACGCTGGACGGCCTGGTGCAGCGCCTGCGGGCCGCGGGGGCCGGCGGTGCCGACCCGATGCCGAAGTACCTGCGCGCGCTCGGGCCGCGCGCGGGCCGCCGGCCCGAGCTGGACCTGACGGAGCCCGCGCGCCACGCGACCGTCGCCGAGGTCGTTCGCTTCGCGCTGTCGTCGTCGACCGAGCGGCTGTTGCGTCACGACCCGGGCGTCCGCCTCGGGACGGATCCCGAGGCGGTGCACCAGGCGCGCGTGGCGACGCGACGGCTGCGGTCGGATCTGAAGACGTTCCTGTCGCTGCTCGACGCCGACTGGGCGCAGGGCCTGCGGCGAGACCTCCGCTGGGTGGCGCGGCAGCTCGGCGTGGCCCGCGACGCCGATGTGCTGCTGGACCGGCTGCGCGGCCGGCTGCCCGACCTGCGGGAGGACGACCGGGCGCGGGCCATCGAGCTGCTGGCCGAGCTGTCGTGGTCGGGCGACCGTGCTCGCCAGGACCTCGTCACGGCGATGCGAGGCCGCCCGTATCTGTTGCTGCTCGATCGCCTGGTCGAGGGGTCGAGCGCGCCGCCGATCGCTGCAGCGCAGTCCGATCGACCGGCGGCGGAGGCGACGCAGCCGCTCGTGTCGCGGCAGTGGCGGCGCCTGCGGGCGTCGGTGGAGGCGTTGGGCCCCGAGCCGGCCGACTCGGAGCTGCACGAGGTGCGGATCGAGACGAAGCGAGCGCGGTACGCGGCCGAGGCCGCCGGTCCGGCGCTCGGCAAGCGCGTCCGCCGCTTCGCCAAGCGGGCCGCGACGCTGCAGGACGTTCTCGGCGAGCTGCAGGACTCGGTCGTCGCGCGGCGATGGCTTCGCAAGCACGGCATCGAAGCGGGCGGCTCGTTCGCGTACGTCGCCGGCGAGTTGTCCGCTGCCGAGGAGCGGGCAGGACGCCAGGCGCGCGCACAGTGGCAACGCGCATGGAACCGCATGGCGAAGGCGGCCCGAAAGGCGGATCTGTGAGCTCGCGCGACCGCAGCCGCGAAACCGTCCAGGCCGCCGGGGGAGTGGTCGTGCTCGGTGAGGGCGCCGACGCCACGACCGCGCTCATCCACCGTCCGCGCTACGACGACTGGTCCCTGCCGAAGGGCAAGCTGCTGCCGGGCGAGCGCCACGAGGAGGCGGCGGTTCGCGAGGTGCAGGAAGAGACGGGCCTTCGCTGCCGGCTCGGCCGGTTCCTCGGCGAGGTGTCCTACCTGGATCGCAGCGGCAAGACGAAGGTGGTGCGCTACTGGATCATGCATCCGGTCGACCAGCCGGGCTCGTTCGTTCCGGGAGACGAAGTGGACCAGCTGCGTTGGGTGAGCCTGTCCGACGCGCTCTCGGAGCTGAGCTACGCGCATGACCGCGAGCTGGTCGAGGGCCTGCTGAACGGCGGTTCGCGCGGGCACGCCGCCGCACACCACGTTGCGCGTTCGGGTCCCAACGGTGGGCACGCCGGCGCCGTCGGGAAGACCACCATCCTGCTCATCCGCCATGCCAAGGCGGGCGTTCGTTCGAAGTGGCCCGGGCCCGACGAGGAGCGGCCCTTGACCGCTCGCGGACGAAAGCAGGCACGCCGGCTGGTTTCGCTGGCGCGCGAGTTCCCCATCCGGCGTGTGGTCTCCAGCCCCTTCGCGCGCTGCGTCCAGACGGTCGAGCCGCTGGCGGCCGAGCTCGGCCGGCCGGTGGAGAGCGACGACGGCCTGGCGGAGGGCGCCGGGGCCAAGCCCGCGCTCTCGTTGATCGCCGAGCTGGGCGACGCGGCCCTGTGCACGCATCGCGACGTGATCGACGCGCTGCTCGGCGCGCTGGTGGAGCAGGGGCTGGATCTGGAGGCGGATCGGCCGACGGCCAAGGGCTCCGCGTGGGCGCTCGGCGTGGAGGACGGGCTCGTGGTTTCGGGCCGGCACGTGCCGGCGGCGTCCGACTGACCTCTCCGCCGCCCGACGGCCTCCTCGGATCCGCCCACGCCGCCGTGCGTTTGCCCGGCGTTCACCTGGCGTCCACCCGGCGATGCATGGATTCGGCTCCGCGGCGGGTAGGGTGGAAGACGAATTGAAGGTCGCGGTCCTGGACCTCGGCAGCACCTCCTTCCGGCTCGTCCTCGCGGAGGCCGACCGGGAGGGCCGGATCGTCCCCCTGTCCAGCAAGCGCGCCGCGCTGAATCTCGGCCTGGTCGTCGGACGCGACGGCGAGATCTCCGAACCCCACGCCACGGCCGCCGTCTCGACCGTCGCGCGCTTCCGCCGCTACGCCGAGCGGGCCCGGCCCGATCTGATCCTGACGGTCGCCACCAGCGCGTTGCGCGATGCGTCGAACCGGGACGACGTGCTGCCGCGGCTCGAGGCCGCGGCGCGCGAGCCGATCCGCGTCCTGACCGGACGGGAGGAGGCCGCGCTGATGTTCGCGGCCCTGCACGCCGGGCTCGGGCTCGAGGGCGAGACGATCCTGGGGATCGACCTCGGCGGCGGCAGCCTGGAGATCGCGCTGGGCGACGACGTGAGTCTGGACTGGGCCGGGTCGCTGGAGCTCGGCGCGTCGCGCCTGACCGGGCAGTTCGTCCGCCACGATCCGATCAAGCCGTCGGAGGCGCGAAGCCTGGGCGAACACGTTGGGCGCAGCCTGATCCCGGTGACGGACGAGGTCACGCGGTGGGGCGACGTCCGCTGCGTCGCGGCGGGCGGGACCGTCAAGGCGCTGGCCCGGCTGGTGGCCGCGGCCGCGGTGCAGGGCGAGTGGGACTCGGTCCACGGGTTCTCGATGGGCGCCGCCGACCTGGACGCGATGCGCGACCGCCTGCTGGACGCGTCGCGCGACAAGCGGCTGCGGATGCCCGGGATGAACGAGCGCCGCGCCGACGTCCTGGCGGCCGGCGCGGTGGTGCTGTCGACGCTGGCGGAGCTGCTTCGGCTTCCCGAGATCACCGTCAGCGAATGGGGCGTGCGCGAGGGGATCATCCTGGAGGCGCTCGGGCTGGTCGAGCCAACGCGCCTGGCCGCCGCGTCCGCCTGACGCCCGGCCGTCTGACAGGCGGCGTTCGATCGACAGACTGGCTTCGGCTCGACCGACCGTAAGCTGGCCGCGTGAGCGACGTGGATCCACGACCGGCGAATCGGCTGGTCGGCGAGACCTCCCCCTACCTCCTCCAGCACGCCCACAACCCCGTGGACTGGTACCCGTGGGGCGAAGAGGCGCTGGCGAAGGCTCGAACCGAGGACAAGCCGATCCTGCTGTCGATCGGCTACGCGGCATGCCACTGGTGCCACGTGATGGAGCGGGAGTCGTTCGAGGATCCCGCGACCGCCTCGCTCATGAACGAGCACTTCGTCTGCATCAAGGTGGATCGAGAGGAAAGGCCGGACCTCGACGCGATCTACATGGACGCGGTCCAGACGATGACCGGCTCGGGCGGCTGGCCGATGACGGTGTTCCTGACGCCGGACGGCGTGCCGTTCTTCGCCGGCACGTACTTCCCGCCGGTCGACCTGCACGGCATGCCGGCGTTCCCGCGCGTGTTGCAGGGCGTGGCCGAGGCATGGCGTGAGCGGCGCGACGTCGCCGACGAGCAAGGGCGCCGGGTGCTGGACGTCATCTCACGGGCGGCGTCGTCGGCCGAATCGCACGAGCCGCTGATCGAGGAGGTGCTCCGGTCGGCGTTCGAGGGGCTGCGGCAGGCGTTCGATCCCGAGTGGGGCGGGTTCGGCGGCGCGCCCAAGTTCCCGCAGCCGATGACACTGGAGTTCCTGCTGCGCTGCCATCTTCGCGGGTACGACGGTGCGCTCGAGATGCTGACGACGACGCTGGATCGCATGGCGGCCGGCGGGATGTACGACCAGGTCGGCGGCGGCTTCCACCGCTATTCGACCGACGCGCGCTGGCACGTCCCGCACTTCGAGAAGATGCTGTACGACAACGCGCAGCTGGCGCGCCTGTATGCGCATGCACGCCTCGACCCGGCGTCGGTGAACGGAGGCACGGTCGGCG